>JACUTU010000002.1 GCA_014859685.1 Sulfurospirillum sp.
AATACTTTTGTTTTTCGTTTATTAAATTTTGTAAAAGCTCGTTTTCTTGATGAGCAAGTTTTAGGTATTCTACTATCTTGATTTGTTTATCTAAGTTAATAAGTGGTATTTCAATCTTATTTACATCGGCAACTTTTATCATAGATATTGTAGTGCCTGACAATTCTGTTGATAAAGCTCTTCTTACAATAGTGCTATTAAGATAATGTGCTACAAAATGTGCATCAAATCTACTATCTTGAAGTTTGACACGAACCATCAAAGATGGATAGATGAGATTTTCATACTCTTTGTCAATATACACTGCAAAGTTCGGCTCTCGAAGCCTTAAAAGGATGTCACCTTGCTTTACTTGATAATCCTCTTTGATTTGCTCATTTGAGATAAACTCATCTGCAAAAGTATCAGCATAAATGGCATTTTCATTAAATGATTTCAGAGATACAACACTATAATAAAACTTAGATGCTTTGCTCATATCAGCTTTTTTTCTGTTGAGTACAAGTCCCGTTTTTATCTCTGCTGTGTCGTTTAATTTTATTTTCACCTATACACCTTGTATTTTTTGTATCATTCAAATAATAATACATTAACTTTAGAAGTATATCAAATGAAAATATCATTGTCAAGAGTTTTTTGTCTTATTTTTAAAATAATACACTATTTTTTAAACTTTTTAAATCTAACGCAAATTTTATCTTGATAATTTTGCTTTTATTTTTTTGCTACATACTAGTTTTTATAAAGATGTTTCAGGTGCTCTTGATTTCGGATTTTATTTTTGCCATCTTTGTAGTTCATGTGATTTGAATTCAGGGATTAGAAAAAATACAATTTGGTTTTTCAAGGTAGATATAGGGTAGATAGTATTTAAATTAAATTTGCTTAAAAGAGGGGACAATGTACTATAAAGTACGGCGAGAGGGTGTAGGAATCGAACCTACCTTCGAACGGTCAACCGCCCAAACATCGGGTTTGAAGCCCGTGCTGCCCACCAGGGTCAGATACCCCCCATCTAAGAATGAAATCTTAACAAAATTTATGTAAAAATGAGCTTATCAAAAAAGCCTTACATGTAAAGCCATCAAAATCAAAAATACTTAATCATATTCAAAGTCTAAACACAGTACAGTTCAATTACAAAACAGTATTTATACAAAAGGGAAAAAATTGCATCAAGAAGAGATTGAATTAGGTGTTTTAAGTTTGCTTGGAAAAGTAACCAGCCAAAGAATCATTGCTAATGAGATAGGATATAGTGTTGGAAAAGTAAATTATGTCCTTAAAAAGCTCATAGAAAAAGGTCTTGTCAAAGCTGATAGATTTGTAAATTCGAAAAGTAAAGTACAATACAAATATCTTTTAACACCAACTGGAATAAAAGAAAAAATAGCCCTAACAGATAAATTCATCGAAATTAAAAAAGAAGAATACGATAAACTTCAAAAACAAAAAAAAGAGTATGAAGAGATGTATGATCTATCAAATCTAAATAAATGTATGAGTAAATAATGAAAATAGCAATAGCAGGAACAGGATATGTAGGACTTTCAAATGGACTACTTTTAGCACAAAACAATGAGGTGGTAGCATTAGATATCATCCCTGAAAAAGTAGAGATGCTCAAAAATAAAAAGTCTCCGATAGAAGATGTAGAGCTGACCTTAAGCACTTTTGTAAAAAAATTCGTAAATACCTCTAATTTTCTCGAAAAGTACCCTTTTCGTAGCTTTAGTGTGTAACATCAGTTAAGAGAAGAAAAAGCTCTTTATGATAATCTTTATTCTAATGGGAGGAAAATAAATGAAAGGCATTATCCTAGCAGGTGGTAGCGGCACTCGACTTTCGCCGATCACAAAAGGTGTCTCAAAACAATTAGTTCCGATCTATGATAAACCGATGATTTATTATCCATTATCAATTCTTATGCTTGCAGGTATCAAAGAGGTGCTTATCATCACAACACCGCAAGATCAAGCTAGTTTTATAAACCTTTTGGGCGATGGAAGTGATCTTGGGATGAGATTTGAATATGTAGTGCAACCTAGCCCAGATGGTCTTGCTCAAGCATTTATCTTAGGGGAAGAGTTTTTAGATGGTGATGATGCTTGTTTAGTCCTTGGGGATAACATCTTTTATGGTCATGGACTCACACAATTGTTGGCACAATCAGTAGCAAATGTAAAAGAGAACAATGCCACAGTATTTGGCTACTATGTTCGTGACCCTGAGCGATACGGTGTAGCTGAATTTAATGACAGCGGCGATGTGATAAGCATAGAAGAGAAACCAAAAAATCCAAAATCAAATTACGCCGTGGTAGGTCTGTACTTTTATCCAAATGATGTTGTCCAAAAAGCAAAAGAGGTAAAACCATCAGATAGAGGTGAATTAGAGATAACGACACTCAATGAGATGTATCTACATGAAAGCAGACTCAAAGTAGAACTTATGGGTCGTGGTTACGCTTGGCTTGATACAGGTACTCATGAGAGTTTACTAGAAGCAAGCCAATTTATCCAAACTATTGAAAATCGTCAGTCACTAAAAGTAGCATGCCTTGAAGAGATAGCTTATGAGATGGGCTACATATCAAAGGAGAAATTACTAGAACTTGCCGAGCCTCTAAAGAAAAACCAATACGGTCAATACCTTACCAATAGAGCCAACCAACCAAGAAGGATGAAGTAGCTTATGAATTTTATAAGAACACAAATCCCTGATGTAGTAATTATTGAACCAACTATTCATGGAGATAGCAGAGGCTACTTTGTAGAAACTTTTAGACAAGATAAACTTGAAGAATTTTTAGGCTACAAGATAAACTTTTGTCAAGACAATGAAAGCAAATCCAGTAAAGGAGTTTTGCGAGGACTTCACTATCAACTACATCCCGCTGCTCAAACCAAACTTGTAAGGGTAATCCAAGGAAGAGTTTTGGATGTAGCAGTAGACATAAGAAAAGGCTCACCCACATTTGGTCTACATGTAGCAGTGGAGCTTACAAGTGAAAATAAAAAGCAAATGCTAGTGCCTCGTGGTTTTGCTCACGGCTTTGTAGTTCTTGAAGATGACACTATATTTGCTTACAAGGTTGATAATTATTACTCTTTAGAAAATGACAGAGGTATAGCGTTTGATGACGCTAGTTTAAACATCGACTGGATGTTGAGCCATGATGTATTAAACTTATCGGCTAAAGATACTAAACAGCCACTTTTAAGAGATACAAATGATCTGTTTGAGCATAGAATTGACTACTACAATGTTTAGTTTTGAATGCTTAATTTTTAATTGGGAAATAAGATGAATGTATTAGTCACCGGAAGCAACGGTCAAGTTGGAAGTGAAATTAAAGAATTAATGCAACACGCAACACACAACATTCAAAATTATGATTTTTATTTCACTACCTCACAAGATTTAGATATTACAGATTTTGATTTAGTTAAAAAATACATAATAGACAATCAAATAAAAATCATCATAAATTGTGCAGCTTATACTGCGGTAGACAGAGCAGAAAGTGATAAAGAAAATGCAGATAAGATAAATCACTTAGCCGTGAAGAACTTGGCTCAAATCGCAAAAGAGAAAGATATAAAACTTATCCATATTTCAACAGATTATGTATTTGATGGCACAAATTTTAAGCCATACGCAGAAGATGATGCTACAAACCCTCAAAGTGTCTATGGAAAAACAAAATTAGATGGCGAAAAAGCTATGCAAGCCATAAACCCACCAAACGCCATCATCATCAGAACATCTTGGGTATATAGCTTTTATGGTGCTAACTTTGTCAAAACCATGCTTCGCCTCGGAAAAGAAAAAGAGTCTTTAGGCGTGATATTTGATCAAGTAGGAACACCAACTTATGCAAAAGATTTAGCAAAAGCCATCTTAGAAATAATCCCACAACTTGGAACCTCGAATTCATTCGAGGCTAATGGTGTTCAAATATACAACTACTCAAATGAGGGCATAGTCTCTTGGTATGATTTTGCAAAAGAGATTATGAAGATGGCAAAACTTCCTTGTCAAATCAACCCAATAGAAACTAAAGAGTATCCAACACCAGCGAAACGGCCACATTACTCACTCCTCAATAAAAGTAAGATAAAATCAACCTTTAATATAGAGATACCATATTGGAAAGATGGTTTGGATGATTGTTTGAGAAGATTAGGGGAGAGAAGATAGTGAAACAAAATAAAATCATAGTTCAAGAAACACTGATCTCAATCCGTCAACACGAAAAAGATGATTTTATATCTCTTACAGATATAGCTAGATACAAAGATAGTGATAGAAGTGATTATATCTTACAAAACTGGATGAGAAATAGAGAAACTATAGAATTCCTTGGACTTTGGGAAAAAATAAATAATGAAGATTTTAATTCCATCGAATTCGATGGAATTAAAAATAAATCAGGAGTAAATAGCTTTATTCTGACCCCAAAACAGTGGATAAACAGTACAAATGCTATAGGAATCATAAGTAAAACTGGTAGATATGGAGGAACATTCGCTCACAAAGATATAGCTTTTGAATTTGCTAGTTGGATAAGTGCTGAGTTTAAACTTTTTCTTATCAAAGAGTTTCAAAGACTCAAAAACGAAGAGATAGAAAATAAATCATTAGAATGGAACTTGAGTAGAAGCCTCTCAAAGATTAATTATAAAATCCATACAGATGCCATAAAAGAGCATCTCATACCAAATACTATCTCAAAACCAAAAGAAGATTTTGTATATGCAAATGAAGCAGATGTTTTAAATATGGCATTATTTGGTCTAACCGCTAAGCAATGGCGAGAGAATAATCCAAAACAAGAGGGAAATATAAGAGATTATGCAAGTGTAGAACAGCTTATTGTGTTATCAAATATGGAGAGTGTAAATGCAGAACTTATCAAGCAAGGTATGAACCAATCTGATAGATTAGTAGTGCTTAATAGTATGGCAATATCTCAAATGAAATCACTAGTCAATAATTCAACGATTAAGAAATTAGGAAAATAAAATGTTCAATAACAATACAAATAAATCAATACTACTAACAGGAGCAGCAGGGTTTATAGGGAGCAACTTTGTACTATATTTTCTAGAAAAATACCCAGAGTATAACCTTGTAAATCTTGATCTTCTCACTTATGCAGGGAACTTAGAAAACTTAAAAGAGTGTGAAAGTAATCCTAGATATAAGTTTATAAAAGGGGACATCTGCAACCGTGAACTTGTAGAGTTTATCTTTAACGAGTACGACATCCAAGGTGTTATCCACTTTGCAGCTGAATCACATGTAGATAACTCTATCAAAAACCCAGGTGTGTTTGTGCAAACAAATGTAAATGGTACTTATACCCTTGTTGATGTGGCAAAAAACTATTGGATGGAGAAACCATTTACTTGCAAACCTGAGTACAAAGAGTGTAGATTTCACCACATAAGCACAGATGAAGTATATGGAACGCTCAGCCTTGAACTAAATGACCTTTTCACAGAAAGTACCCCATATGCTCCAAACTCTCCTTACTCAGCCTCTAAAGCATCAAGTGATATGATCATAAGAGCTTATAGTGAAACATTTGGACTCAACGCAGTTATCACAAACTGCTCAAACAACTACGGTCCAAAACAACATGATGAAAAACTCATCCCTACCATCATCCGTAAAGCACTTGCAGGTGAGAATATCCCAATCTACGGCGATGGGAAAAACATAAGAGACTGGCTTTATGTTCTTGACCACTGCAAAGGAATTGACTTAGTTTACCATAACGGCAAAAAAGGTGAAACATACAACATAGGCGGAAGAAACGAAAGAACCAACCTCCAGATCGTTGACCGTATTTGCTCTATTCTCGATGAAATGATTCCTGTATCCAACTCATCACTCAAATCCTATAGGGATTTGATCACTTTCGTAGAAGATAGAGCAGGACACGATAGAAGATATGCGATAGATGCTACAAAACTTGAAAATGAGCTTGGCTGGAGGGCAGATGAGAACTTCGATAGTGGGATTGTTAAGACTGTTGCGTGGTATTTGAGAAAATATGGGATAAACAAATGAGCATATTGTTAAATAATAACAATATGAAAAGATTGGAAAAATAGATGACACAAGAAAACAATGAAACATTACCAAAATCTAAAAAAATCCTAATAACAGGCACAGCAAGCTTCAAAGGTTTTCGCTTGGCAAAAAAACTTCTTGAGAGATATGACAATGCAGTATCTTTTTGTGAAAGGATTGCAGCATGATGAAAAATAATTCAGCGTCACCAATGACACTTCCAAGCCTTATTTCAACTATAGATAGAATTCATCAAACATTTCAAATGAAAGCTTTGCAAAGTGTGAGTGTCAATCTTACATTGCGAAACTTTGTCATAGGATACTACATCGTAGAGTATGAACAAAATGGAAGTGATAGAGCTACTTATGGAGCAAAACTCATAGAAAATATGGCTCAAAAGTTATCACATATCAAAGGTATGTCGTCTACGGCTTTAAAGCTTATGAGACAATTTTATCTTACATATCCGCAAATAAGTCAATCAGTGACTGACCAATTCAAAATCGATAGCAAGATTAATCAATCAGTGACTGACCAATCTTTGCGTGTGCCTACAGAGAAGCTTTTGAGAACTTGTAGTTTTACACATTTTATAGAGCTAATAAAGATAGATGATGAACTCAAAAGAACATTTTATGAAGTGGAAACTATCAAAGGCAATTGGAGTGTAAGAGAACTCAAAAGACAAGCAGAATCACTTCTATATGAAAGAGTTGGGCTATCGGTAGATAAAAAGAGTTTACTCCAATCACTAGAAAATAAAAAAGAAGTTTTCAATCCAACATCAATCATCAAAGAGCCATATATCTTAGAATTTACCGGACTTGAAACCAAAGAAAGTTATAGCGAAAATGATTTGGAAAGTGCAATACTTCATCACATAGAAGATTTCTTGCTAGAATTAGGTACTGGATTTTGTTTTGAAGCGAGGCAAAAAAGAATCTCTATAGACAATGAACATGATAGGATAGATTTGGTTTTTTATCACAGAGTGCTGAAATGTCATATTTTGGTTGATCTTAAAGTGAGAGCTTTTAGTTATGCAGATGTAGGACAAATGAATTTTTATCTTAACTACTATAAAAATGAAATCTCCATGCAAGGCGATAACCCACCAGTAGGAATCATACTCTGCACTGAAAAAAACAATGTCAAAGTAGAGTATGCAACAGCAGGACTTGATGAAAATCTTTTTGTTTCAAAATACAAGATAGCGCTGCCAACTACAAAAGAACTGGAAGAGTTAGTTAAAGAAGATTTGGAGGAATTAATTTGAAGATACTAATAACAGGCACAGCAGGCTTCATCGGCTTCCACTTGGCTAAAAAGCTTCCTGACAACACAAACGACTATTACGATGTAAATCCCAAGTACGCAAGACTAGCAGAGCTGGGAATAGGCTGCCGCACTTCGCTCGCAGCGACAGAGAACCGTCATCCTGAGCAAAGCGAAGAATCTAGTGTGACAACCTGCAGAGATTCTTCGCCCTTTGCTCAGAATGACAGAAAGATTAATTCCCATAAGGATTTAATCACTTTCGTAGCCGACAGAGCAGGACATGATAGACGCTACGCCATAGATGCCACAAAACTTGAAAATGAGCTTGGTTGGATGGCAGATGAGAACTTCGATAGTGGGATTGTTAAGACTGTTGCGTGGTATTTAAATAAATATGGGATAAATAGATGAGTATTATCAAATTTGAAACTATAGAAAATAAACTCATAAAACACCATGATGAGTATATAATAGTAGATAGTGATGTAGCTCAATTATATGGTGTAGAAACTAGAGATGTCAATAAAGCAGTAAAAAATAATCCTGATAAATTTCCAGATGGATATGTTGTAGCTCTTACGAAAGATGAATTAGAAACTTTGCGGTGGAAATTTTCCACCGCAAAGTTTAATATGACTAGAGTACCACCAAAAGTTTTCACGGAAAAAGGCTTATATATGTTAGCCACGATCATTAAGAGTAAAACAGCGACTGAAACCACCTTGAACATCATAGAAACCTTTGCAAAAGTTAGCAGAAGTATAAAAAAGATTAAGAAGTGAAAATGACAAGTTATAAATTAGTAGATTTTAAAACACTAGGAGATGAGCGAGGCTCTCTTATAGCTATTGAAGAGGGATACAATGCTCCATTTGATATAAAAAGAGTTTACTATATCTTTGGTACAAAAGAGGGAGTTGAAAGAGGTTTTCATGCTCACATAAATCTAAAACAAATGGCAATAGCTGTAAAAGGTAGCTGTACTTTTGTCCTTGATGATGGAACAAAAAAAGAAGAGGTAAAACTTGATAATCCAAACAAAGGACTTTTTATAGAAGGACTTATTTGGAGAGAGATGAAAGATTTTAGTGAAGATTGTGTATTAGTAGTGCTTGCAAGTGAGCATTATGACGAGAGTGATTATATAAGAGATTATGATAAATTTTTAGAGGAAGCGAAAAATGATTCATAAACTAGCAGATGTACAATCTCAAAATATAGGTGAGAATACAAATATTTGGCAATTTTGTGTAGTACTAAAAAATGCGAAAATAGGAAGTAATTGTAATATAAATGCAGGTGTTCTTATAGAAAATGATGTAATCATCGGAGATAATGTAACAGTTAAAAGCGGAGTGCAAGTGTGGGATGGGATAACATTCGAAGATAATGTTTTTATAGGTCCAAATGTAACTTTTACAAATGATTTTTTGCCAAGAAGCAAACAGTATCCAAAAGAGTTTTTAAAAACTACTATCAAAAAATCAGCTTCAATAGGTGCAAATAGTACTATTGTAGGTGGAACTACTATAGGAGAGTATGCAATGACTGGTGCAGGAAGTGTTGTAACTAAAAATGTAGGAACTCAAGAACTATGGTATGGAAACCCTGCAAAGCATAAAGGCTATGTATGTAAGTGTGGACAAAAGTGTGATGAAACATTGATTTGTTCAGATTGTGAAATAAGGGGGGGGGTAAGTAGTTATGTTTGCCTAATGGCAGCATGATTATTTATGGTAAAAATATAAATATGAGAACAGTTGCAGTAGATGATGCAGAGTTTATCTACACTATGAGGCAAAATGAAAATAAAACTAAATACTTATCAAAAGTGACTGGTTCTATAGAGTCTCAAAAAGAATGGATAAAAAACTATAAACAAAAAGAAGAAGATAAAAAAGAGTTCTATTTTGTAATAGAATCAAAAGATGAAGAAAAACTTGGACTTGTACGCATGTATGATTTTAAAGATAACTCGTTTTGCTGGGGAAGTTGGCTCATAAAAGATGATGCACCAAAAACAACTGCAATTGAGTCAGCCCTTCAAATATATGAGTTTGGATTTTATGGCTTAGGATTTGAAAAATCTCATTTTGATGTACGAAAAGGAAATAATAAAGTGATAGCTTTTCATCAAAGATTTGGTGCTAAAATAATAGATGAAGATGAGTTAAATTATTTTTTCAATTTTGAAAAAAGTGATTATGAGATAACAAAAGAAAAATATAAGAGGTATTTGTAAGATGATCCCATTTTTAGATTTAAAAGGTTTAAATGCTCAATACAGAGCAGAACTAATAGAAGCTTGTACAAGAGTTATTGATAGCGGCTGGTATATTCAAGGAAATGAGTGCAGAGAGTTTGACAAAGAGTTTGCCCAGTATTGTGGAACCAAATATGCCATCGGCGTTGCCAATGGTCTTGATGCACTCATACTCATACTAAGAGCATATAAAGAATTAGGTATTATGAACGGTGGTGATGAAGTGATAGTACCATCAAATACCTATATAGCCTCTATCTTAGCAATTTCGCAAAATAATCTTGTGCCTGTTTTAGTAGAACCAGATATAAATACATATCTTATAGACCCATCTAAAATAGAAGAGAAAATCACTTCTAAAACAAAAGCCATCATGCCAGTACATCTTTATGGGCAAACTTGTGAAATGGATGCTATAAACGCCATAGCAAAAAAACACAAGTTAAAAGTCATAGAAGACTCGGCTCAATCTCATGGTGCACACTTTGGAGATAAACGCAGTGGCAATCTTGGCGATGCAAGCGGATTTAGCTTTTACCCTGGGAAAAATCTAGGGGCTTTAGGTGATGGCGGAGCAGTGACTACAAATGATGAAACACTCGCAAACACCATAAAAGCACTAGGAAACTACGGAAGCCATAAAAAGTATGAAAACCTTTACAAAGGAATAAACAGCAGACTCGATGAGATGCAAGCTGCGATGCTTAGAGTAAAGCTAAGATACTTGGATAATGAAGTAGAAAAACGAAGAGAGATAACAAATTACTATCTACAAAATATCAAAAATGAAAATATCATTTTACCAACTGTAAGAAGTGAAGACAATCATGTATGGCATCTGTTTGTTATAAGAGTAAAAAATAGAGATGAATTACAAAATTACTTACATGTAAATGGCATCCAAACACTCATCCATTACCCAATTCCATCACATAAACAAAAAGCTTATACTGAGTGGAATGATGAAAATTATCCTATAAGTGAACAAATACATAATGAAGTGTTGAGTTTGCCTATAAGTGGCGTTCAGAGTTTGGAAGATACTATGAAGATAGTAGAAATTGTTAATGGGTTTATAAAATAGATGAAATCAAAAATAAAAAAACTCATACCACAACCTATAAAAGATATACTAAGACCTTTAAAGAAAAAGTTTTATGATGATGCAAAAAAAAGAGCATTATTTTTAAAAATGCAAAAAAAACACAAGAAACTCATAGAGAAAATAAAAGGTAAAGAGAAAATAAAAGTTGTTTTTTTAGCTATCCATAAAAGTGTATGGAAAGTAGATCCTGTATTTAAAAAAATGCTTGATGATTCATATTTTGAGCCTCTTATTTTGGTTTGTCCATATACTACTTATGGAGAAGAGCGAATGTGGGAAGATATGAAAGATACTTATGAGTATTTTGAAGAAAAAGGTTATCCTTTACTCTCTTCTTACAATAAAGATGAAGATAGATGGATAAGTCTAGAAGAGATAAAACCTGATATTGTATTTTTTACAAATCCTCATAACTTGACTCGAAAAGAGTATTATGAAGATGCTTATATGAATTATTTAAGTTGTTATGTGCCGTATTATACCGATATAGCTTCAAACTATGATGTAGAGTCAGTTTATAATCAAATATTTCATAATGCAGCTTGGAAAATATTTTTACAATCAGAGTATTCAATTAATAAAGCAAAAGAAATAGCATTAAATAAAGGTTCTAATCTTGAATTGTCTGGGAATTTGATACATGAAATGTTTCAACATGTATTAAAAGAAAATATTAAAAATCCTTGGAAACAACAAATAAAATTTAAGAAAAGAATTATTTATGCTCCCCATCAAAGTATTTTATTAGAAAATAATTTACATTTAGGAACATTTTTACATAATGGCGAGATAATTAAAAATTTAGCTATTAAATATCAAGATTCTGTTCAGTGGGCATTTAAACCACATACTATTTTAAAATCAAAATTATACTTACATCCTGAATGGGGTAAAAAAAGAACTGATGAGTATTATGATTTTTGGCAAAATAGTGACTACACACAGTTGGAATTAGGCGAATATATTAAACTGTTTGCAACTTCTGATTCAATGATACATGATTGTGGAAGTTTTATAGATGAGTATTTATTAGCAGAAAAACCATGTGGGTATTTATATTTTAATGGTGAAAATCAACTAAAAGCTATAAATTCTTATGGTAAAGAATTATTGAAAAAATATAATACTCTTGATAGTAGTGAAGCTATAGAAAATTTTATAAAAAATATTATAGAAGAGAATATTGAAGGAGTAAAATTTATAGAAGATAAAATCAATCCTTCATCTTTGATATTGGAACAATTAAAAGAGGCCACACAAAAATGAATAAAATAAAAATCCTAGACTGCACATTAAGAGATGGTGGCTATGTAAACGATTGGGCTTTTAAAAACCCTCATATACAAAAAATTTTAAAAGCCTTAGATGCTTCACATGTTGATATCATAGAGTGTGGGTATCTCAATGACAAAATGGGTATGCCAAATAATTCTACTCTTTTTGATTCTACTGTTACAGTTGATAAAGTCCTTGCTTCATTATCAAAAAGTGATGTTGAAAAAGTCATCATGATAAACTTTGGAGATTTTGATGTAAAAAACTTACCTCCAAAAGAACAAACTTCTATAGATGGCATTCGTTTAGCCTTTCACAAAAAAGATATAGATAAGGCATTTGAAACGGCATATAAAATAAAAGAGTTAGGCTATAAACTCTACTTTCAACCTATGGTTACAAAAAATTACAAAGATATAGAGTTTTTATCTATTATAGAAAAAACTAATGAGCTTAATCCTTATGCATTTTACATAGTAGATAGTTTTGGTTCTATGACACTTGATGAGTTTCATAAGTATTTAGTCTTAGCTCAAAACAATCTTAATGAATCTATCTCTTTAGGATATCACTCACACAACAATATGCAATTAGCATTTTCAAATGCTATTAGTATGTGTTCTCAAAATTTCAAAAGAGAGATAATAATTGACTCTAGTATCTACGGTATAGGGCGAGGTGCTGGAAATCTAAACACAGAACTCATCGCAGACTATTTAAACAATGCTCATGAAAAAGAGTACGATACTTTACCTCTTTTAGACATAATAGATGAACTTTTAGCTTCTCTTATGGCAAAAAATTCATGGGGATTTTCACCTGCACAGTTTTTATCAGCTTCGTATAATTGCCATCCAAATTATGCTTCGTATTTAGTAAATAAAAATACAAACCATATAGTAGGAATAAAAAAGATACTAGACAAACTCCCAGAAGAAAACAAATCATCATTTGACAAAGAACTTATAGAAAAACTTTATAGAAAGTATATATTAGAACCAAAGTCTAGTCTTAAAGGTGAACTCAAACTAAGCCTTGATAAAAATATACTTCTTATCGCCTCAGGTAAAAGTGTCAATGAATATAAAGAACTCTTAGAGTCAAAAGCAAAAGATCCAAACTATCAAATTATAGGACTAAATCATAAACCTAGCATAGAGTGTGATTATTACTTTTTTACTAATCAAAAAAGATATGATGAATTCTATGAGAAAATAGAAGCAAAAAAAATAGTTGTTACAAACAATATTCAACTAAAAAAAGATGTAAATTCAGTTTTAGATTTTTCTAAATTAGTTTTAAATCATGAAGTGCTTATCACAAATTCTACAATAGTGGTAATTAATTATCTTATTCAATCAAATTTCAAAAGTGTTGAGATAGCAGGATTAGACGGATATAAAATTGGAGTAGAAAACTATAGTTATGATGAGAATCAAATTGTATCTGATATAAAAGCACAGCAAGAAGAAAATCATATTATAAAAAATTCACTTGTAGAATTGTCAAATAAAATTAAAATTAACCTAATTACACCTAGTATTTTTAGAGAGGATGATAAATGAGTATAAATGTTTTTTTACCTTGTAGAAAAGGTAGTCAAAGAGTTCCAAAGAAAAATATCAAGTCATTTGCAGGCTTCAAAAATGGTTTAATAGAGATTAAATTAAAACAGTTATTAGAGTGTAAAAAGATTGATAAAATTTATTTAAGTACAAACGATGAAGAAATACTTGAATATACCCAATCATTAAATCAAGATAGAATTGTTTTGCATAAAAGAGCAGAATATCTCTCTTCGAGTCAAACAAGTACAGATGAACTTGTTTCTCATGTTTTGGAATTGATTCCTGAAGGTGATATTTTATGGACTCATGTAACATCACCCTTTTTAAATGCAGATGTTTATGATGATATTATGAATAGATATGAAGAAGTGAAATCAGAAGGTTTTGATTCATTGATGACAACAAGTTTGATACATGGTTTTTTGTGGGATAAAAATGGTCCTATAAATTATGATAGATCAAAGGAAAAATGGCCTAGAACACAAACAATAGAACCACTACATGAGATAAATAGTGCAGTTTTTTTAGCTAATGCAGAAATTTATCGTACTTTGAATGACAGAATAGGAAATAATCCATATCTTTATGAACTTGATAAAATTAAAGGTTTTGATATTGATTGGGAAGATGATTTTAAAATAGCAGAAGCAATGATAAAAGCTAAGGTCGTAAATATATGAATAAAATTAAAAATATATTATGGGATTTTGATGGGGTTATACTTGATAGTATGCCAATCAGAGATTATGGGTTTAGAAAGATTTTTGAGAGCTATCCAGAAGATTTGGTAGAAGGGTTTATCAGATATCATAGACTAAATGGTGGGCTTTCAAGATTTCATAAAATCAAATATTTTTACAATCATCTTTTAAACAAAGAAATATCAGAAAAACAGATACAAGACTATGCCGAACAATTTACAATTATTATGAAAGAACAATTGACGAATGAAAAATATCTCATTCGAGATAGTGTTGATTTCATTAAATCAAATCATAAAAACTACAACTTTCATATAGTTTCAGGTTCAGAACATCATGAGCTAAACTATCTTTGTAAAAACTTAGACTTAGCAGATTTTTTTTTAAGTATAAAGGGCTCACCAACTCCTAAAAATAATTTAGTAAAAAACTTACTTGAAAAAGAACAATACAAAAAAGAAGAGACTATTTTGATAGGTGATAGTATAAATGACTTTGATGCTGCAAATATAAATGGTATAGAGTTTTATGGGTATAACAATGAAATGCTAAGAGAAATATATAAGCATATTGATAATTTTAAGGATAAAAAATGGCATATATGATAACAGTTACACGAAATAGATATAACGATCAAGGCACGATGGAAATTGATGAATCAATATCTATCAATGCAGATAATATAAATATCGTAGAAGATTCAAGATTGGCTACAAGAGAAAAATCAAGAATTATTTTTAATGATGATAGTTCTATTTATGTAATTGAATCAAAAGAGCAAATTGCGAATTTGATTAATAGGTAAACAATTTTGAGTAAAACCCTAAAATCCCAAGCCATCCATGGACTCTCATGGAGCCTTGCAGATAAACTTATAAATCAACTAGGATCATTAGCCGTTACCATCTATTTGGCACGGTTGATTGGTCCTGAGAGTTTTGGATTTATCGGTATGCTTATGATTTTTATGCTTTTAGCTGAGAGTGTTATAAGTGGTGGATTTATGCAGGCATTAGTACAAAGAAGTAAAGACTTAACAGAAGCTGATAGCTCAACTATATTTTATGTAAATATGCTCTGGGGTTTGGTGATGTATGTAGTGCTTTATGTATCGGCTCCTTTCATAGCAGCGTTTTATCGTCAGCCAGTTTTAGAAGATATTTCTCGTATTTTATTTTTGGTAGTGATTGTAAATTCACTTAGTATTGTAGCTAGGGCTAAACTCACTATAGCTATAGATTTTAAAAGCCAAACAATTGTAGGTACAATAGCAACACTGCTCAGTTCATCTATCGCCATTTGGCTTGCGTATTTGGATTATGGATATTGGGCTTTGGTTTGGTTGATTTTATTAAAAGCTTTTTTTACTACTGTGGGGCTTTGGTTTTTTTGCAGATGGTTGCCAAAGCTTATATTTAGTAGAGATTCTCTGAAATCATTACTAGGATTTGGTTCGTACTTGATGGTGGCAGGATTTGTAGCTACGTTTGTAAACAATCTTTATGTTGCTTTGGTAGGTAGATATTTTAGTGCCACAAATGTTGGCTATTTTACTCAGTCTGTAAACTTGACTAATGCGCTCTCTGGAGTGATAAGCTCAACCCTACAAGGTGTTACATATCCTATCATGACATCTGTCAAAGAAGACAAAGAGAGGCTAGTAAGCATTTATAAACAGCTTATTTCTATAACAATGCTGTTTTCTCTGCCTGTACTTGTAGGGTTTGCCGCTATTGCAGATAGTTTTGTAAAACTATTTTTGGGAGACGAATGGCTAGCGGCTATACCTTTGATCGTAGCACTGAGTTTAGCTAGAACTATCACTCCAATAAGCTCAATAAATATGAATATATTAAATGCTGTGGGCAGATCGGATCTGTTTTTAAAAGTGGACCTATCAAAACTACCAATGACTTTAGCGGCTTTATTTATAGCCATACCTTTTGGTATAGAAGCTTTGGCTTGGGCTATGGTAACTACTAGTTTTATAGCTTTTTTTATAAATGCCTATTATCCATATAAGTTGTTCAACTTTGGACCTATCAAGCAACTCAAAATCGCTTTTAACTATATACTAGCTAGCGGAGTGATGTACATAGTTGTTGTTTTTGTAAGTATATGCAGTGGTGTTTTGGAGTTGGTATTAAAAATAGCAATAGGTGCAGTGGCTTATACTCTGTTTTTATGGTTGAGAAAGGATGAGTTTTTTATGAAAGTAGTTGGAGAGATAGTGACGAAAATGAAGCTTAGAAAGAGGTTCTCTTGAAAAGTACAACAATAAACTGGCAAAAGAAGATGTAGCAGATGAAGAGTGGATAAAAAGCTCATTTGTAGAGCATAATAAGAAAATAAAAGATGAAAAAGTTGAAACAATGATAGAACATACAGTTAAGTTTTGCAAGAAGATGAGGGGTGTTTGAGTGGAGAATGAAGTGAAAAGAGATGAGAGTTTGCCATTGGTGAGTGTAGTAGTGCCTTGCTACAACCATGAAAAATATGTAAAAGAAACTATAGAAAGTGTAATAAACCAAACATATAAAAATATAGAATTGATAGTCATAGATGATGGTTCAAAAGATGGCTCTGTGGAAGTTATAAAACATATGATATCGGCTTGTGAGCAAAGATTTTTAAGATTTGAATTTAGACATAGAGAAAACAAAGGCTTATCTGCCACTTTAAATGAAATGGTTGATTGGGCAGAAGGAAAATATTTCACAGGGTGTGCAAGTGATGATATTTTACTTCCTTTTAAAATTTCTTTGCTTGTAGAAAAACTTGAGAGTTTAGATGAAAATTATGCAGTAGCTTTTGGAGACGCAAGTTTTATAGATGATAATAGCAATGAAGTTTTTATAGATAGAAAAACAGGAGAATATACATCAAAAGAACAAGGGTCTAAGCAATTTTTAAAATACTATGCATCCGAAAGGGATTTTGATTATAGAGATGAAAATTTGTTTGGTTCTTATAAAACATTATTGGCTGGTAATTATTTACCTGCTATGTCATATGTTATTAAGCTTGATAAAATTAGAGAAGTTGGAGCATGGACTAGCGGAAACACTATTGAAGATTGGGAGATGTGGTTGAAGTTATCTAAAGATTATAAATTTGCTTATATAGATGAACCAGTTGCATTATATCGATGGCACGATAGTAATACTTGCAAAACTATGAAATTTGAGCTAGTCAGGGATAGCTTACAGCTTTTAGAAGAAGAAAAAAACTATGCTTTTAGTAAAGGCTATAAAAGTGCTTTTTATGCTACCTTAGTTAATTTAGTTATTCAGTTAAGAATTCACAATAAAACTATGCTAATTAAAAAACTTCTTCAGTATTCAATCAATCCAGTTTTTGTATATTTGTTTGTTTTAAAGCTTATCCATAAAATAAAAAAGTATTAACAGGTGGAAACAAACATGACTAAAAAAATCAAATTTATAACAGGATTATCAAACTGGGGCAAAACGACTTGTATTCAAAAGCTTTTGGATGCAGGTGGTAGTTTTCAGTCTACTTATAAAAGCAATTATAAAACCTTTAGTGTGGGAAGCAAAAAGGCTATGACATTGCAGTTTTCAAACTGTGACTTGGGATTGGAAAGATATATAAATGAGCTTGGTATGTTGCTTGAACAGTATGAAAGCAAAGATGATGTTGATTTTGTGTTGGTGGCATTGTGTTGCTCTAGTGTTGATGATATATCAAAGGTTTTGAGTTTTGTAGAAGGTAGAGAGATTTTTGAGGTGGAGTTAGTTTTTTTGGAAAAACATTGGGATGGTGTAGCAACACTTTGTGTGGATGATATGTGTAAGAGGTTGGAAGATATGAATTATAGGTTTAGTAAGATGGTTTTGGAGTCTTCTGGGGTTTGCGGGAGTGGAGTTATATGACTTATATAATAGTTCTTAACTACAATGGAGCATCTGACACACTAGAGTGCCTTGAAAGTTTAAATAATATTCAAGAAGAATACAAAATAGTTTTAATTGATAACAAATCAACGGATGATTCTGTAAATGAATTAGAAAAATGGATTCAAGTTCAATCATTTTATGATGGTAATAAGTTAGTCTTTATACAATCAGATGAAAACAATGGTTATGCAGCGGGTAATAATATTGGTATAAAATTTGTATTAGAGCAAAAAGATGCAAAATTTATATGGATTTTGAATAATGATACAAAAGTATATGACACTAGTTTAGCAGAACTTCTTAAGACATATAATGTTTTTCAAAAAAAATTGAAAATAGGCTTTATTGGAAGTAAAATTTTAGATTATTCGAAACCAGAAATGATTCAGAGTTCAGGAATCAAAAGAAATTGTATTGGTAAAAGAGTAGATAGATATAGAAATAAATCATCTTCTTTTTTAATCAACGATACAGAAGTCGATGATATTTGTGGTTGTTCAGTATTTTTTTCAAAAGATATTATAAGTGATATAGGATTGATGCCAGAAGAATATTTTCTATACTATGAGGAAACGGATTGGATGTATCGTGCTTCACTTTTAAGTTATCATAATTTTACTTCTGCAAATTCTATTATCTACCATAAAGAAGGTAAATCTACTGGTGGACAGCTTTCTCCTTTTGTTATTTATTATATGACTAGAAATAGGATTTTGTATAGTAAAAAATATAAAAACTTTGCTACTCATATAATTTTTATGTTTTTTTATTTCAACTATTCAATTTTGAAAGTTATTAAATTTTATTTTAAAAATAAAAAAGTATCTAGATCTATTTTTTTAGGGCTATTTGATGGCATTAAGGGAATAACAGGAAATACATACCAGGAGAATGTATAATAGTGAAAAGTCTAATAATAATTACATTACCAATTTTAATATGACCTGAATTCAGGTTTTAAAATTAAGCAAAATAAGATCAATAAAAAAGTAATTTAAATGAATATTTCTATAATTATCCCAATGTACAATTCAAAAGAGACTATAAAGAATGCCGTTGAATCGGTGATAAATCAAACTTATAATGAAGCAATTGAAATAATAGTTGTAAATGATGGCTCAAGAGATGGATGTGAAAAAATAGTAGAAGAGATGATAGAGAACAACCAAACAAACAAGAGTATAAAACTTATCAATAAACCAAATGGTGGAGTATCAAGTGTTAGAAATAGAGGAATAAAAGAGGCTAGTGGAGAATATATAGCATTTTTAGATAGTGATGATGCTTGGCATCCTCAAAAGCTAGAGTTGGTTTTGGAGGCTTTAAAAGATGAAGAAATAAAATTTATAGGACATGGTTATACTCTGAAAAATAATTTTCAAGAGCAGTTTCACCAAAAACAGCCAATCAAAATTTCATTTACAAAACTTCTATTAAAAAATTTCGCAGTTACTCCAAGTATCGTAATAAAAAAAGATATATGTGAGTATTTTGATGCAAGTATGAGTCATACAGAAGATCATGAACTATGGCTTAGAATTGCTTTGAAAACGGATGTATATTATTTGGATTTACCTCTTACTACTTTGGGAAGACCACAATTAAGTCAAGGTGGACTTAGTGCAAATAAATGGGCTATGAGAAAAGGTGAGCTACAAATGTATAAAAATATTGTAGGCAATAAAAAAAAGCTAATACTTTTTTTTCCATTCTTGGTTGCTTTTTCTTTTGCTAAACATTTAAGACATATCATAAAGGACTTTTTTGCAAAAAAATAATATAGATAACAACTTCGACATTCTAAGACTTATTTTAGCCGTTTTAGTTTATTTCGCCCATTGGAATACTTTAACTTCTCAAGAACTATCAAATCCTCTTTTTCATCTAAGTGGGTTTGCTGTTGATATGTTTTTTATAGTTAGTGGATTTTTGATATTTTGGAGTTTTGATGCGGACCAAAATAAAAAGCACTTTTATATCAAACGATTTTTTAGGATATTTCCTCTTTATGTATTTTTGATACTTTTGCAAACTCTATTTTTTATAGGTTTTGCAGATGGTAGTTTTATGCAGATTGTGAAGTATTTTGTATCAAATATATTTTTTCTAAACTTTTTAGCTCCATCGGTTGGTTCTACTTTGAGTGGTTTAGAAGTAAATGCAATAAATGGAAGTCTTTGGACATTAAAAAATGAAGTGGTTTTTTATCTCATTGTGCCTTTATTATTTATCTTTTATAAAAAATTTGGAAAGAAATTTTTTTATATTTTTTATATTTTGTCAGTTACCTATATGTTTATGATTGATTATATAGTTTCCTTGGAAATTATTTCAAGACACCATGCCAATATATTATTATTTCAATTTCCAGCTCAGCTTCGCCTTTTTTTGGCTGGGATATTGGTTTATGTGTTATTTGATAAATTTAAAGATAAAAATGTTCATCTTTTAGCTATTGGTAGTTTGATTTTGATAGTGTTGTTTAAAGACTTTGAATATTTTAAATTTACTATTTATCCACTGCCTTTAGGGATTTTGGTTATTTATTTGGTTTATTTTGTAAAACATATAAAGATAAATTTTGATTTCTCATATAGCTTTTATATCTTGCATTTTCCAGTGATTCAACTAGCTATATATTTTGGAGTAAATCCTGCTAATCCGATAGTTTCTTTTATCAGTTTATTTGCTGTAATTTTGTTTTTGTCGTATTTTTCTGAGAGATATATAGAGAAGAGATTTGTGCGTTTTGGGAAGAGTATAGTGAAAAAGGATAAAAATGTATAAAAAAACAGCTGTTTTACTGGCTTCATACAATGGAGTAAAATATATAAAAGAGCAAGTAGATAGCATTTTAAATCAAAAAGAAGTAGTTGTTACAATTTTTGTAAGTGATGATTTATCTACTGATGGCACTATAGAGTATCTACGAGATATTTATAAAAATGAAAAAAGATTAGTTTATTTGGAAGCTAATCATAAATTTGGCGGAGCAGCAAAGAATTGTTATAGATTGATTCGAGATGTTAATTTTTCAGATTTTGACTATGTTTCATTGGCTGATCAAGATGATATTTGGTATGAAGACAAACTTTTACGAGCTATCAAAACTATAGAAGAAAAACAAATAGATGCATATTCTAGTAATGTATTAGCATTTTGGGAAGATGGCAAAGAAATGATTTTGCAAAAAGCTCAGTCACAAACAAAATATGACCATTTATTTGAAGCAGCAGGTCCGGGATGTACTTATGTATTGAGTCAAAAACTAGCTAACGATGTAAAAAGATTTATGCTAAAAAATTGGGAACAAATCAATCAAGTAGATTTACATGATTGGCTTATATATGCTTACAGTAGAGAAAATCGTTATAAATGGTACATCGATGAAAAACCAAGTATGAGATATAGACAACACATATCAAATCAAGTGGGTGCAAATGATGGGTTTAGTGCGAAAATCAAAAGGTTAAAGTTGGTATTTTCTTCGTGGTATAGAGATGAAACAAGTAAAATTATCAAGGTTTTAGCTTTGGAAGATAAGTATCAATTTTCTAAATATATTTTAGAAAAGAGTTATTTGAATAATATTCTACTTGTGAGCTATGTTTTTGATTTTAGAAGAAAAAATAAAGACAAAATATTTTTAACATTGTTAGTGTTATTAGGGATTTATTAAGATGAAAAAACTACTCATCACCGGCTCAAACGGTTTCGTCGGAAGCTATTTTATAGAGAAATACAAAGACAGATATGACATTCAAAAGTTTAGTTTTTTACATGATGATTTTGAAGCTCTACATGTAGAAGGTGTGGATGTGGTTTTGCATCTCTCCGCACTAGTGCATCAGATGGGTGGAGCGAGTGCCAAGGAGTATGAGAGGGTCAATGTCACTCAGACTTTGAAATTAGCTAGAAAAGCAAAAGCCTCTGGTGTGAAGCACTTTGTGTTTATGAGTACGGTTGCGGTGTATGGGATAGAAACAGGTGTGATGAGTGAAAAAAGTGATTGTAATCCTCTTAGCGAATATGGTAAAAGTAAACTAAAAGCAGAGCTTGAACTTCAAAAACTAGAAGATGAGAATTTTAATGTAAGCAACATACGACCACCTATAGTTTATGGTAAAGATGCACCAGGCAATATGAGAAGTCTTGTCAATCTGGTAAAAAAAGTGTCTGTTTTGCCTTTTGGTGGCATAGAAAATAAAAGAAGTATGGTTTATGTCGGGAATCTTTGTCATTTGGTTGATGTTGTTATAAGTTCGACTGAAGTCTCACATTCAAGTGTGTTTTTAGCTTGTGATGATGAGCCTTTGAGTACCACTAGGCTCATTGAGCTGATCGCTCAGAGTATGGGTAAAAAAGTTTACTTGCTAAAAGTTCCATTTTTTAAAAGTGTTTTAAAGCTTGTTAAACCATCATTCCATAAGCGACTTTATGGAAGTTTGGAAGTTGATAATACGCTTACAAAAGAAAAGCTAAATCTAAAAAATCCATATAGTGTGGAAGAAGGTATAAAAATGATGATACATCCAAAGGGTACTTCTTACAGGACAAAAGGAGATGATATTTGATCTATATAATTTTATTTTTACTCTCTTTCACTCTTACATACTACATAAAAGAGTATGCCATAAAAAAATCACTTGTAGCAACTGTAAATGAGAGAAGTAGCCATACAGTACCAACTCCACATGGTGGAGGGATAGCTGTGGCTATTACTTGGTTTATCGGGCTTGTATATCTTTACATAAACTCTCAGATAGATCCTGCGCTTTTCTATGCACTTATCGTTGGTGCTGTGATAGCAGTGGTCGGTCTTATAGATGATTTAGTTGAACTATCACCAAAGTTTAGGATGATAGTGTTTACATGGGTTGGCATTACCGGTCTTTATATCATAGGAGGACTAAAAATAATTACATTAGGACTTTTTGATATATCTAACCCTATCATCACTTCTACAATAGCCATGCTGCTCATACTTTGGTATATAAATCTTACTAATTTTATAGATGGCATTGATTCTTATCTGGCTGTAAAATTTATATTTTTGAGTGTAGCAGGGTTGCTACTGTTTGGAGCTGATCACTTTGCAGTGCTTGGGGTGTCTGTACTTGGTTTTTTATACTGGAACTGGCATCAAGCAAAGATATTTATGGGAGATGTCGGAAGCACGCTTCTTGGATATACTATAGCTATCATTACCATTTATTATGCGAATGAAGAGCCAACAAATCTATGGATATGGATCACGCTCTATGGGGTGTTTTGGTTTGATGCTACTTTAACTTTGATACGAAGAAAGTTACATGCAGAGCAGTTAAGTCAAGCTCATAAAAAGCATGCCTACCAAAGACTCACGCAAGTTGGATGGAGTCATAGTAAAGTGACACTTTATGCTTTGGGACTCAATATAATTATATTTTTGTTAGTCTATTTTATACCAAATGTTGCAATAAGTTTTGCTTTGAGTGTGGCATTGCTGTATGGAGCTATGAAGTTTGTGGATAGTAAGAAAAAGTTTGAGTGATGATAACCGATCTTCTCAAATATTTTTGTTATTTTTGGAGCATTATAGATGCTCATACGCTACAAGTCTTCCCTTCTCCAACAAGAAAATCTTTTCGCGGATTTTTTTGATAGCAAAGATTTTATGCTCATAATCCATTTGTGAGTTTTTGATGCGTTTGTATTCGTTTTGGTAAAAGTTGAGTAAAAATGGCTTCATAGCATTGATAAAGTCTGTTTCGTTGAAAGTTTTGATATCATCATCGATGAGGATCTTGCGTAAAAGTGGATTTTCTTTATCATTTTGCAATAAACAATGCAAGGCTTGCGTGTGCGTTTGGAACATTGCAGCATCTATGCTATCTAAAAGTGTATCTACTAAAGATGGCTTAAGCAAGAGGGTTTTGATGATGGTAAGTTCTAAGATATCTTCAAAAGTTCTCCTTACATGTAAGGGTTTTGATTTTGCATTGGCAACTTGTACAAGATTTTCGTGGATATTTAGTTTTGCAGCAAGTACGCCTTGGTATTTTTGTGCAACCACTTCAGGGAGTGTTTTAAGGTAGTTTGTGGCTTCTTCGAGCGCTTTTTGTATAAGTACGCTATCGCTAAGGTCATATTTTTTAACAATATGTTCGATGCAAAATTCCACAAAAGCTTGCGGCGTACGAAATAGTTTATGCAGTGCATCTATCTGTTTGTTTGCCACCATATCCGCAGGATCCATGCCTTTACCAAAGATCACAACACCCCCACTTATTTTCAGGTTACTGAGCAAAACAGCCGCTTTAAATGCAGCATGAATTCCAGCTTCATCTCCATCATAAGCAAGGATAACTTGTGGCTCAAAGCGCGCGATTAGCGGGATATGATCTTTGGTCAAAGCAGTGCCAAGTGTTGCTACGGCGTTATTAAATCCAGCTTGATGAAGCATAATAACATCCAAATAGCCCTCTGTGATGATGATCGTTCGCTCCTGTGCAATGGCTTCTTTTGCAAGATGATAGCCATAAAGAAGATAGGATTTGTTGAAAAGTTTTGTTTGGGGAGAATTGACATATTTGGCTTGATGTCCACTGATTGTTCTGCCTCCAAAGCCAACTATTTTTGCGCTTGCTAAACGGATTGGAAAAGTGATGCGTTCGATAAATCTCGCATACGCTCTGCCATTTTCCCCCTCGCCAGCAACGCCAACTTCCATAGCATCACTCATCATGTAGCCATGGGATCGTAAAAATTGCAAAGTTGCTTCAGAGTGCGGTGCATAACCTATCTCAAATTTTTCAATGCTTGCCTCAGAAATGCCCCGTTCTTTGAGGTATTGCAATGCTATTGTATTGTTGTCGAGATTTTTTTTATAGTAAAGATTGAGATTTTCTAGAAGTTTTTTATCATCACTGTTTTTATACTCATGGTTGGCGTAAGTCAGTGAGAAATTATACATTGAGGCAAGTTTTTCGATGGCTTCTGGATAAGTAAGTTTTTCATATTCCATCACAAAATTGATGGCATCACCTCCTGCCCCACAGGCAAAACAGTGATAAATCTGCTTTGACGGGCTTATAACAAGGCTAGGCTTTGTATCACTATGAAAAGGGCAGATACTTTTATAATTGGCACCATTTTTTTTGAGTTCAAGAAAATTGCCTACAACCTCTACAACATCTAGTCTATTTTTTAAGTTTTCGATTGAATTTTTATCTATCATAGAGGTATTATACTAAATTTGCTATAATAAGCGCCTTTGTGAAGCATCAAAAAAAGGGAGCGTTTTGGGCAATTTTTTTATCGAGTATAGAGATCCTTTGTTTGGACTCATTATCCTCTTTTGTGTTATATTTATTATCTCATTTGCTAATTATTGGTGGGGTGCTTATAAAAATAAAGAAGAAAAACACGGCATTGAGCAGTTTATCAAAAAATTTGAGATATTGAGTGATCAAGATGAATATAAAAAACTCTTGAAAGATGTCACTATCCCAAAAGAATCTTTGGCTTTGCTTGCACATTCGTATGCAAAAAGTGGAGATTATGAAAAAGCTATCGGTTTGTATCTGCTTGTATTAGAGCAAACAAATGAGCGAAAACAGAAAGAATTTTTGCTTCTTGAGCTTGGCAAAACTTACTTTCGAGCTGGTTTTTTGCGTCGTAGTGAGGAGATTTTTTTAGAAGCTTTGCGGTTACATCCACGCAACGAAGAGGCACTCAAATTTTTAAGTGTTAGTTATGAGAAACTCAAAGAACATGAAAAAGCGATCGAAGTACTGAACGCCCTTGAAGAGTTAGGAGCAAAAGTGACCAACGAGAGAGCCTATTTGCAAGCGTTACAAATTACTTATGATTTTAAACTAAGCGATGCAAAAAAGATGGATGCTCTAGTTGATCTTGCAAAAAAAGTTCCATTTTTACAGAGAAAAGTGCTGGAATTCGCACAAATTATCCATAAACCTATCAGTATTTCCTTGCTTGATAGTTTCATCTTGGAAGATTGTGTTGATTTGCTTTGGTATATGGACGAAGATTTTATAAATCTAAACGATGCACACCATATTTTTGTGCAGCAGATTCAAAATGCCAAAGGTAAAACCGAAGATTTTAGCGGCAATTTTGCCTATTTAGAATTTGCGATTATGGCGAAGTTGCATGTAGCAAACTACCACGATGCCACACTCAATTTTGAGTACCTCTGCGATACATGTAAGCATACTTTTCCTATACATTTTTATCGTTGCCCAAACTGTCATAGCATCGCTAAAGCAAAGATAATCCCTATAATCACAACAGCAAAACATGAAAAAAATATCTCTTTTCAGTGATGGCTCTGCTCTTGGCAATCCCGGATATGGCGGGTATTGTGCTATCTTGCGGTATAAAGATAATGAGCGAATTATCAGCGGAGCGCAAAAGGATGCCACCAATAACCAGATGGAGCTTTTAGCAGTTATCGAGGGTTTAAACGCATTGAAAGAGCCTTGCGAAGTTGAGATCATTAGTGATTCAAGCTATGTAGTGCGAGGCATCAATGAATGGCTTGCAGCGTGGGTGCAACGCAAGTTCGCAAAAGTAAAAAATCCACAATTATGGCAAAGATACTTAGAAGTTGCC
The DNA here is from genome assembly GCA_014859685.1 of Sulfurospirillum sp. Classification (GTDB taxonomy): domain Bacteria; phylum Campylobacterota; class Campylobacteria; order Campylobacterales; family Sulfurospirillaceae; genus UBA6810. Next base: position 26,814 of record JACUTU010000002.1, read on the forward strand.
AAAAAACACAAGATACATGCGACTTGGGTGCGTGGACATACCGGACATGCGGAAAATGAACGGTGCGATATCATCGCAAAAGCAGAAGCTGAAAAATTAAAAATATAAAGGAACTCGTATGAATGTAGATGCATTACAGAAGCGTTTGGGTTATCAGTTTACACAAAAAAACCTGATAATCGAGGCACTTACACACAAAAGTTATAAAAAACCATACAACAATGAACGCTTGGAGTTTTTAGGGGATGCGGTGATGGATCTCATCGTTGCTGAATACCTATATAAAAATTTTCCACATGTACCAGAGGGTGATCTTTCAAAACTACGAGCATCGCTTGTAAATGAAAAGGGTTTTGAGCGATTGGCAAACGAATTGCATTTGGGTGAATATATCTTTCTTTCTCAAGCAGAGGAAAACAACAAAGGACGGGAAAAAGCTTCTTTGCTTTCTAACGCTTTTGAGGCGGTTATGGGGGCTTTGTATCTTGAAGCCGGTCTGGCAAAAGTCAATACCCTTGCTACGAGTCTTTTGGAAAGAGTTTATCCAAAGATCGATCTTGAAACCATTTTTAGAGATTATAAAACTACACTGCAAGAATTCACTCAAGCCAATCAGGGTGTTACGCCTGAGTATATTTTGGAGCGATCGAGCGGACCTGATCACAAAAAAGAGTTTGAAATATCCGTAAATGTGCGAGGTATCCGCATAGCAGCAGCTAAAGGCAAAAGCAAAAAAGAGGCACAGCAAAATGCGGCTATGATAGCATTGGAAAAACTCAGCAAGGGGATGAGCTTATGAGCCATAACACTTTTGGAAGATCATTTAGCTTTACTACATTTGGCGAATCGCATGGCAATGCAATTGGTTGTATACTCGATGGTGTTCCTGCTGGACTACTCATAGAAGAAGCGTTTATTCAAAGTGAGCTAGATAGACGCAAACCTGGAATGAACAAATACGCAACTGCAAGAAAAGAGAGCGATAAGGTTCAAATACTGAGCGGAGTGTTTGAGGGCTTGAGCATGGGAACACCTATAGCGCTTGTTATCTTCAATGAAAACCAAAAAAGCCACGATTATGACAACATAAAAGATATCTTTCGTCCAGGACATGCAGACGCAACTTATTTTTATAAATACGGTATGCGAGATTATAGAGGTGGAGGCAGAAGTAGTGCTAGAGAAACCGCCGCAAGAGTTGCCGCTGGTGCTATTGCAAAATTATTACTCGCACAAATTGGCGTACATGTACAAAGTGGCATTTGTCAAATTGGCAATATACAGGCAACACAATCTGATTTTGAGTATGTCAAAACAAGCGAAATCTATGCACTTGATCCACATGTAGAACAGATGCAAAAACAAGCTATCATGGATGCAAAAAATGCACATGATTCTTTGGGCGGTGTTGCTTTGGTGCAAATGTCCCATGTTCCAAAAGGACTTGGAGAGCCTATTTATTATAAACTTGATGCTATCTTAGCTGAAGCGATGATGGGCATTAATGGCGTTAAAGCTGTAGAAATCGGAGAAGGCTTTTCCTCTTCAAAACTGAGAGGCTCACAAAATAATGATCCTATATTTGAAGATGGCTTCGCAAGCAATCACAGCGGAGGTATACTTGGCGGCATCAGCAATGGTGAAACGATCGAGTTGCGCGTATATTTTAAACCAACACCTTCTATCTTTTTGGAACAGCACACTGTTGATATCCACAATCAAGAGCAAAAATACGCACTCAAAGGCAGACACGATCCATGTATTGCAGTGCGAGGTAGCGTTGTAGCTGAAGCGATGAGTGCCATCGTTTTGGCTGATATGCTTTTGCTCAATATGGGAGCTAAAATGGAGCATATCCAAAAGATATATTGTTAAAATCATCTTTTTTTCATTTATTCTTGTTAATATTCAAACTTAATTAGTAATTTTAGGGGGAATGTATGAATGCTTATCAAATAGCAATGCGGATGGAAAAAGAAGCTGAAAAAGCTTACAGAGATATGGCAGAACAAACAGTGGATAGCACGATGAAAAAACTGCTTCTTCGATTGGCAGACGATGAGGTTAGGCATTTTAGTTCATTTGAAAAAATGGCAAACAATGAAAGTGCTTTGAAAGATATAGAAAATTTTTCAGATAAATTTTTTGCTAAAGACATATTTTCTGAAATAAAAGCACAAAATAAACGCTATAACTTCAATCAAGAGCAAGTAGATTTTTACAACAAAGCGGCAAGAGTTGAAGATGAAACATATAATTTTTACCTAGAGCAAGCACAAATTGCTACTGATGCTGATACAAAAAAAGTATTTACACTCATAGCAAATGAAGAGAAAAAGCACCACGATATTGTGAACAATCTAGCTTCTTTTGTAAGCGCTCCAGATGTCTGGCTTGAAAGTGCAGAATTTTATAAAATTGTTGAAGAAGAGTAACTGACCTTACGCACTTTTGCAAAAAAGTTCGTAAATACCTCTCATTTTCTCAAAAAGTACTTTTTCGTAGCTTTAGGGGAGTGTTAGGGATATTTGTTCTTGCCATAAAACCAAGTTTCTTTAGAAAAACAGATGCGTCCGTTTTGGTGCATAACATCAGAGATTAAAAAAGTTTTGGCTCACTAAGAGCTTTGATTTTATAGCTTTTTCTGTGGATTGAAGAATAGCCAAACTCTTCAATCTGCTTTACATGTAGACTTGTGATGTATCCTTTGTGTTTTGCAAAAGAGTATTGTGGATATTTGCAAGCAATGGCGTACATGTAGCGGTCTCTACTGACTTTTGCCAAAATACTCGCAGCACTCACTTCAGCCACTTTCGCATCTGCTTTAACCATCGTTTTTATCCCATCAACCCCAAAAGTGCAGTTTCCATCCATCAAGATCTCATACGCATCAAAATGCTCACTTATCTGCACGAGTGCATCATGCAAAGCATGGCTCAAGCCAAAATTATCGATGAAATTGTTATCAAAAAAAAGTATTTTGTGTTTTGATTTTTCTATGATTTGATCAAAAAGCTTTTCTCTGCGTTTTTCACTCAACACTTTAGAATCAGCCAAACCCTCGATAGCCTCCGACAATACAACAGCCGCCACAACCAAGGGTCCAGCACAACATCCACGCCCAGCTTCATCTACACCACACAGCATAAAAACTCCTTACATGTAAGTAACTCTCATTTTCGCGAAAAGTACCTTTTTCATAGCTTTAGTGCGTAACATCAGTAAGTAAATCATTAGCTCAATGCCCAATCCCAAAAAGGGATGAGTTTGCAATCTATATCTTTGATTTGAAATTGTGCTTCGTTGCCTAAAGAGATGATAAGTACTCTTTGTATCTCCAAATCCACGCTTAAATTGAGAGCTTTTTCTATCTTGTTTTGAAGCGTTTGATGCAGTAAAAATGGCATACTCACGATAGCAAGTTTTTCTTGCGGGAGATAAAAATCAAAATAATCACTATAAAAAATCTCCGAATATTTTTTATGGAGTTCACAAAAAATCATATTTTCAAATCTTTTATGAAAATCTTTCTTAAAACTCAATGCACTTTGAAAAGCAAAATCAATGAGAAAAATCTTTTTATTGGCATTTGGAAAGTGTAACTTTGGTACAAAAGCGATAAGCGAACGATCTTCAAGTGCGTTTACACTACTATAAAGTTTATCTTTGGAGACTTTCATAGAATTTTTAAGTTGATTGTAGACTTGAAAAAGGGAAATTTTATTGCCTATTAATTCTGCAAATTTTTTAAAAATATGGTACTCAAGCGTTTCATAAGTGAGTATTCTAGCAAGTTCCTGCAAGGCTTTTGCGGATTCATTTTCATGGCGTAAAACGATAGATGCAAATGTACCATCTTTTGTAAATTGATTGAAAATTTGTTCGATGCTTGAGTATCTTCTCTCAAAAGCGATAAACTCTTCAAAATCAAGAGGATAGAGTTTTAACTCCTCAAATCCCTCTACATGTAGGCTATTTTTATGCGATGTGAGGATGATATTTTCTAAGTTTGGCAACATTATGGAGTGATCATAATTTTCTATAACAAGCAGTGAAATTGTATGCTTTAAAACAAAACTCTCGAGCGAGTTTAGCACAATTTGTTTGTTGATTCGCACATCTTCAAGATCAATATAAAGATAATCTTTTTTAGAAAACTGCGTAAGAAAATCAAAAATAAGGGAACTTTTTCCACTTTTTTTAACACCCTTTAGAAGTATTTTACCCAATCCTAAACGCAATTTTCTATCAACAAAATGAAGATTTTTATATTCATGTTCATAGAGTATCTCCAAATCCTGCATGTAAACTCCTTGAAAAGATTATAATATCATCCTTATTAAAAGGAAATAAAATAGAACAAGAATCAAATAAAAGCCCCAAATACTTGACTTTTAAAGTTTTTTTCAGTAAAATCTCGTTCCTTATTAAGTCATCCTTAGTTGGTGACGAGTTCTTTTTTAGGGGTATTTATGGAAAAAATTAGACTTAAACTCAAGGCGTATGACCATCGAGTTTTAGACAGATCTGTTGCAGCTATTATAGAAGCTGTTAAGCGAACTGGTGCTGAAATTATTGGCCCAATTCCTATGCCTACAAAGATAAAGCGCTATACAGTGCTTAAATCACCACATGTAAACAAAACATCAAGAGAGCAATTTGAAATGAGAATTCATTCACGCATGATCGACATCGTATCGGCAACGACTGACACTATCGATTCACTTATGAAACTTGACTTGGCGCCTGAGGTGAATGTTGAAGTTAGAGCTATGGGTAAGTAGGGAGTAATCATGGAATATATAGTAGAAAAAATCGGAATGAGCAGAACTATTGCAGTACCGAGCATTCCTGTAACTTTACTAAAAGTATTGGATGCTAAAGTTTGCGAAGTAAACGAATCAAAGCGAGCGCTTGTTGCGTATTCTCGCGGTAAAAAGATTAACAAAGCAATAGCTGGACAACAAAAGAAATATTCTTTGTCAGCTGAGTTTAACCGTTTTACAACGATGGATGTTGCAAATGATGCAGTTGGCGATCTTGATATGGCGCCACTTGGTGAAGCAAAAAAACTAAAAGTAAGTTTCAACTCTAAAGGTAGAGGCTTTGCTGGTGTTATCAAACGCCACGGTTTTGCTGGTGGTCCAGGCGGACATGGTAGTCGTTTTCACAGAGCCCCGGGTTCAATTGGTAACTGTGAATGGCCAGGTCGTGTTCAAAAAGGCAAAAAAATGCCAGGTCACTATGGCAATGTAAAAGTAACTGTAAAAAATGAAGTCGTTTCTTATGACGCAGAAAATGGCATCTTAGCACTTAAAGGTGCAGTTGCTGGTCCAAATGGCGCAATGGGACGAGTAAGGATAGTAAAATGAGTAGTGCAATCGTACTAAATGATAAATTTGAAAATTCAGGTGAGTTTGCACTTCCTGAAAGTTATGACGGAATCAATTCGCACAATCTTCATCTTTATGTTAAATCATATCTTGCATCACTTCGTGCAAACTCTGCAAACACAAAAACAAAAGCGGAAGTAAGCGGTGGTGGTAAAAAGCCATGGAGTCAAAAAGGTAGAGGTGGAGCTAGATCTGGTAGTAACAGAAGTCCAGTTTGGGTTGGCGGCGGTATCGCTATGGGACCTAGAGCAAATAAAAATTATGATCTTAAAGTAAACAAAAAACAAAAAAGATTGGCTCTAGAATTTGCTTTGATGCAAAAAGCAAAACACCATTCACTTTTCGTGTTGGATTCTTTGAGTGTCGAATCTGGTAAAACAAAAGATGCAGCAAATATCATAAAATCAATTGGTGCAAGAGATGCACTTATCGTAAAAGATTTGGTTGATGAGAAAACATTTATGGCTTTCAGAAATGTTCCAAATGCATACCTAATCGAATCAAACGAACTCAATGCTTATTTAGCTTCTGCATTTTATGTGGTCGTTATAGAGCGCAGTGCGTTAGAAACAATAGTAAAAGAGGCTTAGTCATGGCAGATATAACAGATATAAAAGCAATACTTTATACTGAAAAAAGCTTGAGCCTTCAAGAGAATGGTACGGTTGTAATTCAGACTTCAACAAGAATGACAAAAAATCGTCTCAAAGAGGTTTTAAGAGAGTATTTTGGCTTTACCCCAATAAAAGTAAATTCATTGAGAGTTCTAGGTAAAGTGAAAAAGTTTAAAGGAATCGAAGGAAAAAGAAACGATTTCAAAAAATTCTATGTGCAACTTCCTGAAGGTGCGCAACTTGAAAATGTAGGGGCGTAATATGGCAATAAAATCATATAGACCATATACTCCAAGCCGTAGATTTATGACAGGTTTGGACTCAAGTGATATAACCGCAAAAGCAAGCGTACCAAGCCTTTTGGTAAAAGTTCCTGCTTCTGGTGGCCGTAACAATAACGGAAGAATCACATCTAGACATAAAGAGGCTGGAGCAAAAAAACTCTATAGAATTATAGATTTTAAAAGAAGAAAATTTGGTGTCCCAGGTAGCGTAGAAGCTATCGAATACGATCCAAATAGAAATTGCCGTATCGCACTCATTTCTTATGCAGATGGTGATAAAAGATATATCTTACAACCAAATGGTTTGAGCGTTGGTGACGCTGTTAGCGCAGCTGAAAGCGGACTTGATATCAAGCCAGGCAATGCTATGAAACTTAAAAACATTCCATTGGGTACTATTTTGCACAATATAGAGATGAAACCTGGTAAAGGTGGACAGATCGCAAGAAGTGCTGGTGGTTACGCACAATTGATGGGTAAAGAAGAAAAATATGTTATCTTAAGATTGCCAAGCGGTGAAATGAGACAAGTACTTGCTGAATGTATGGCAACAGTTGGAACAGTTGGTTGTGGAGACTGGGCAAATGTTGTTATTGGAAAAGCAGGACGAAATCGTCATCGTGGTATTAGACCACAAACTCGTGGTTCTGCTATGAACCCAATCGATCACCCACACGGTGGTGGTGAAGGTAAAAGTAACTCAGGTCGTCACCCTGTAACTCCATGGGGCAAACCAACTAAAGGTGCTAAAACTCGTCATAAAAAAGCGAGCGACAAACTGATTATTTCTAGAAAAAAAGGAAAATAGATGGCTAGATCGCTAAAAAAAGGTCCTTTTGTTGATGATCACTTAATGAAAAAAGTATTAAAGGCGAAAGAAGAAAATTCAAATAAGCCGATTAAAACTTGGTCACGAAGAAGTACTATTACTCCTGATATGATTGGTTTAACATTTAATATACACAATGGTAGAAATTTTATACCTGTGTATATCAGCGAAAACCATATTGGCTACAAGATGGGTGAATTTGCTCCAACGCGTACATTTAAGGGTCACAAGGGCTCTGTGCAAAAGAAAATAGGTAAGTAGGGAAAAATGAGTAAAGCAATATTGAAATTTATCAGATTATCACCTACTAAAGCAAGATTGATTGCGCGAGAAGTACAAGGTATGAATGCAGAACTTGCACTTGCAAGTCTAGAATTTACACCAAACAAGAGTGCAAAAATTATCTCAAAAGTAATCGCTAGTGCAGTATCAAATGGCGGTTTTGAACCTGAGGAAGTTATAGTATCATCTTGTAGAGTAGATGCGGGTCCAGTTTTAAAAAGATTTAGACCTAGAGCTAGAGGAAGCGCAAGCGGAATCAGAAAACCAACTTCTCATGTATTTGTTGAAGTAAGCAAGTTAGCAAAGAAGGAAGACTAAGATGGGTCAAAAAGTAAATCCAATTGGTTTAAGACTAGGCATCAATAGAAACTGGGATTCAAGATGGTATCCAGGCGGCGACAACTTGGCTGAAAATATCGGCGAAGATTATAAAATCAGAAAATATTTGAAAAAAGAACTCTATTATGCAGGTGTAAGCCAAATCATCATTGAGAGAACTGCTAAAAAACTACGCGTTACTGTGGTTGCAGCTCGTCCTGGTATCATCATCGGTAAAAAAGGTGCAGATATAGAAAAATTGAGAATTAAGCTCAATAAACTCATCAACAAAGATGTTAATGTAAACATCAAAGAAGAGAGAAAAGCGCAGGCTTCAGCGCAACTTGCTGCTGAGAATGTTGCTATGCAATTAGAACGCCGTGTTGCTTTTAGAAGAGCGATGAAAAAAGTTATTCAAGGTGCACAAAAATCTGGTGCTAAAGGTATCAAAATATCTGTAGCTGGGCGTCTAGGCGGTGCTGAGATGGCAAGAACTGAATGGTATCTTGAAGGACGCGTTCCTTTACATACACTCAGAGCAAGAATTGATTACGGCTTTGCAGAGGCACATACCACTTATGGAATCATCGGTGTTAAAGTATGGATCTTCAAGGGTGAAGTTTTGAGCAATGGAATCCAAGCTGAACCAAAAGAAGAAGAAGAAAAAAGACCAAGAAAACCAAGAAGAGGTAAAAACTAATGTTAATGCCTAAAAGAACAAAATACAGAAAACAGATGAAAGGCCGTAATCGCGGTAAGTCATTTAGAGGAAACACTATTGCATTTGGAGACTTTGCTCTCAAAGCTATTGAAGCGGGTCGTATCGATTCCCGTCAAATAGAAGCCGCTAGGATCTCTTATACAAGACATGTAAAAAGACAAGCAAAAACTTGGATTCGTGTATTTCCAGATAAGCCAATTACTGCTAAGCCACTTGAAACTAGGATGGGTAAAGGTAAAGGTGCTGTCGATAAATGGGTTATGAATATCAAGCCTGGCAGAATTATATTTGAAATGGCAGGAGTTGATGAAAAACTTGCTCGAGAAGCATTAACACTTGCCATGCACAAACTACCTTTCAAAACAAAGATAGTGACAAGAGAGAGTGAACATGAAATATATTGATTTGAGCGAAAAAACTGCTGAGGAATTAGCAGCATTGTTGAAAGAAAAAAGGGTTCTTTTGTTTACACTGAAACAAAAGTTAAAAACTATGCAACTAACTAATCCTAATGAAATTAGAGAAGTTAGAAGAGATATCGCGCGTATTAATACGGCTATTTCGTCTCAAAATAAGTAATTAAGGGTAAAAAATGTCTTTAAAACGAGAGATACAGGGCGTGGTAGTACAAAAAACTGGTGATAAAACAGCAACAGTTTTAGTAGAAAGACGCGTTATGCACCCACGATATCGTAAGTTCGTTAAACGCTTCAAAAAATACCTCGTCCATGATGAAAAAAATGAAGTGAAAGCTGGAGATACTGTGGTAGCAGTAGAATGCAGACCACTTTCTAAAAGTAAATCTTTTAGATTGAAAACAATCCTCACAGTAGGAGTTGAGTAATGATACAAAGCTTTACAAAATTAGCAGTTGCTGATAACAGTGGCGCAAAAGAGATTATGTGTATCAAGGTACTCGGCGGTTCAAAGCGTCGTTACGCTACTGTAGGCGATGTAATCGTTGCTTCAGTAAAAAAAGCATTACCAAATGGCAAGATTAAAAAAGGTCAAGTGGTAAAAGCAGTAGTTGTAAGAACAAAAAAAGAGATACAAAGAGAAAATGGCTCACTTATCAGATTTGATGAGAATGCAGCTGTTATCTTGGACAATAAAAGAGAGCCTATCGGTACTCGTATTTTTGGTCCTGTGGGCAGAGAAGTTCGATATGCAAACTTTATGAAGATTGTTTCCCTAGCACCGGAGGTACTCTAATGGCTGTGAAATATAAAATTAAAAAAGGCGATACAGTAAAAATTATCGCTGGCGACGACAAAGGCAAAATCGCGAAAGTGCTTGAAATGCTTCCAAAAAATGCTCAAGTTGTTGTTGAAGGCTGCAAAATCGCCAAAAAAGCGATCAAGCCAAGTGATAAAAATCCAAATGGTGGTTTTTTGAATAAAGAGATGCCTATTGATATCTCAAATGTGGCAAAAGTAGAGGCATAGTGATGAATAGACTAAAAGACAAACTCAATACACAAATCAGACCTGCTATCGCTGAAGAATTTGGTATCCAAAACGCAATGCTTGTTCCAACTATTGAAAAAGTTATCATTAGTGTTGGTGCTGGTGAAGCCGGTAAAGATACAAAACTCATTCAAAATATGGCAGATACGATTTCATTGATTGCAGGACAAAAAGCAGTGATTACAACTGCGAAAAAATCTGTTGCTGGCTTCAAAGTGAGAGAAGGATATCCTGTTGGTATAAAAGTTACTTTGCGCAACATACAAATGTTTGCATTTTTAGATAAGCTTATTAGCGTTGCACTTCCACGAGTAAAAGACTTTAGAGGATTGCCACGAAATGGTTTTGATGGAAGAGCTAACTATAACTTTGGCTTAAATGAGCAATTGATGTTTCCAGAAGTTGTTTATGATAGTATCATGAAAACTCACGGGATGAATATAACTATAGTAACAACAGCAGCTAATGACAAGCAAGCTTTCAGACTTCTTGAATTAGCTGGTATCCCATTCGCAAAAGGCAAGTAATATGGCAAAGAAATCTATGATTGCTAAGGCTGCAAGAAAGCCAAAATTTAGTGTTAGAGGATATACAAGATGTCAAATCTGTGGCCGTCCTCATTCAGTGTACAGAGATTTTGGTATCTGTAGAATTTGCCTTAGAAAAATGGCAAATGAAGGTCTTATTCCAGGCCTCAAAAAAGCAAGCTGGTAAGGAAAAAGTATGATAAATGACCTTTTAGCAGACGCGCTAACAAGAATTAGAAATGCATCAATGAGAAAACTTGATGTAACAGAACTTATGCACTCAAAACTTGTTGAATCAGTGATGGGTGTATTCCAATCAAAAGGATATATTGAAAGTTTCAATGTTATTGAAAATGGCAATAAAAAGTTCATTAAAGTCGTTATAAAATATGATAAATATGGCAAAAGCGTAATCAATGAAATCAAAAAGATTTCTAAACCTGGTCGCCGTGTTTATAAGGGAAGTAGCGATATACAACGGTTTAAAAATGGATACGGTACTATAGTAGTTAGTACTTCAAAAGGTGTACTTAGCAACGAAGAAGCTCACAAATCTGGCGTTGGCGGCGAAGTACTTTGTAGCATTTGGTAAAATACTTTTCTTTTATGGTATTCGATAACCATTCATAAAAGTAGTCTTATCGTAGACAAGTAAAAGGAAATAGATGTCACGAATTGGAAAGCAACCAGTAGCAGTTTCTGGTGATATAAAAGTATCACTTGATGGAACTGTACTCGTATTTAAAAAAGGGAATGTCCAAAAAGAGTTGGACACAAAAGGTAATGTTGGAGTAGATATCCAAGCAGATAAAGTCGTTTTTTCACCAATTGGCGAAGATAGACAAAACAGTGCTTATTGGGGAACATATCGCTCTTTAGCTCAAAATATTGTAACAGGTTTAACAAGTGGATTTGAAAAGAAACTTGAGATAAATGGTGTTGGTTACAGAGCTGCAGTCAATGGTAATGTTCTTGAATTGCAACTCGGTTTTTCACATCCAATCAAGTATGAATATCCAAAAGATCTTGTGGTCACTGTTGAGAAAAATGTAGTAACAATTAAAGGCGATGACAAACAAGTTGTTGGACAAGTTGCTGCTGAGATTAGAGGTTTCAGACCACCAGAACCGTATAAAGGCAAGGGTGTTAAGTATGTAGGTGAGCAAATCATCCGCAAAGCTGGAAAAACTTCTAAGAAATAAAGGTAATACATGAGAGCAAATATTTTAAAAAGAAAACTTGCGTTACGAATTAAACGCAAGAAAAGAGTAAGAGCGGATATTTCTGGAACAACACAAAGACCAAGAGTTTCTATCTACAAGTCAACAAGATATCTTTATGTTCAAGCAATCGATGATGTTACATGTACAACTTTAGCCGCGGCTGATGGTTCAAAATTGGGATGCAAAGCAAATAAAGAAGGCGCAGCTATACTTGCAAAAACTTTTGCTCAAAGTTTGAGCGACAAGGGAATTACAACTGTAGTATTTGATAGAAATGGCTATTTGTATCACGGTGTTGTAGCAGCATTTGCAGATGCTCTACGAGAAAACGGCATAGTGCTGTAACGAAAGGAAGATGATTCAATGGAAAAATATAATAAAGAAGAATTTGAAGAAGTCATCGTCAATATCGGCCGTGTAACAAAAGTCGTTAAAGGTGGTAGACGCTTTAGGTTTACAGCACTCGTTGTTGTTGGTAACAAACAAGGTTTAGTAGGTTATGGATTTGGAAAAGCTAAAGAAGTTCCAGATGCTATCAAAAAAGCAGTTGATGACGCATTTAAAAATATTGTTCGAGTCAATGTTAAAGGCTCAACTATAGCACATGATGTTGAAGTAAAATTTAATGCAAGCCGTATTTTACTCAAACCAGCTAGTGAAGGTACCGGTATTATTGCTGGTGGTGCAACAAGACCTGTTGTAGAACTTGCTGGGATTAAAGATATTTTAACAAAATCACTCGGTTCAAACAATGCTGCTAATGTGGTAAGAGCAACTTTAAAAGCCCTTACTATGATTAAAAGCTAAGGAGGATTTATAATGACATTAAACAATCTTACACCAGCACCTGGTTCTACACACTCTAAGAAAAGAGTTGGTAGAGGACAAGGTAGCGGTATGGGCAAAACAGCTAGCCGTGGCGCTAATGGACAAAAATCTAGAACTGGCTACAAGATAAAAAGAGGTTTTGAAGGTGGGCAACAACCACTACAAAGAAGACTTCCAAAAGTGGGATTTTATTCTCGAGTTATAAAACCTTATGTAATCAATATCACAAAAGTTACAGTTGTTGCAAATTTAGATGAAATAACACTAGATTCCATTAGAAGCGTCCATAAAATGGCAAAGACTATCACAAAAGTGAAACTTATCGGTGCGGGCGTTCAAGAGCTTGCTGCTAAAATTAAAGATGAAAATATAGTTTATAGCGGACAATAGAAATGAGTAACGATCTTATTAAAAAGATTCTTATTACTCTAGGCTTTTTATTTGCATACAGGATACTGGCTTATGTGCCGGTTCCTGGTGTAAATATTGATGTCATCAGAGAGTTTTTTGATTCAAATAGCTCAAATGCTTTGGGCCTTTTCAATATGTTTAGCGGAAAAGCTGCTGAGAGACTCAGTATCATCTCTCTAGGCATTATGCCTTATATTACCGCATCTATCGTTATGGAACTTCTTGCTGCCACTTTTCCAAATCTAGGTAAAATGAAAAAAGAACGAGATGGTATGGTGCGATATATGCAAATCATTCGTTACGCAACTATAGCTATCACAATAGTGCAAGCAATCGGGGTTTCTGTGGGGCTTCAAAGTATGACCGGCAGAACTGGTGAGAGCGCGATCATGATAGATATGACAACTTTTATGGCAATTTCAGCAGCGTCAATGCTCACAGGTACAATGCTTCTTATGTGGATTGGTGAGCAAATAACACAAAGAGGTATCGGTAATGGTATATCTTTGATTATTTTTGCAGGAATCGTTTCAGGAATTCCAAGTGCAATTGGTGGTACTATCAATCTTGTAAATACAGGTGAACTAAACTTTTTAGTAGTTATAGCGATACTTGTGGTTATTCTAGCAACCGTAGGCTCGATCATCTTTGTAGAGATGGGAGAAAGAAGGGTGCCTATTTCATATTCGCGAAAAGTTATGTTGCAAAATCAACATAAAAGAATTATGAATTATGTTCCTATAAAAGTTAATTTAAGCGGTGTAATTCCTCCTATTTTTGCAAGTGCTATTTTGATGTTTCCATCAACTATTATGCAAGCAAGTACAAATCCGATCGTATTGAAGATAAATGACTTTTTGAATCCAAATAGCTATTTTTTCAATGTACTCACTTTTGTTTTTGTTATATTTTTTGCTTACTTTTATGCATCTATTGTTTTTAATGCAAAAGATATCAGCGATAATCTTAAGCGACAGGGTGGATTTATACCAGGAGTAAGACCTGGAGAAAGTACTGCAAACTTTTTAAATGAAGTTGCAAGCAGACTTACTTTTTGGGGTTCCATCTATCTAGGGCTTATCTCAACACTTCCATGGGTTCTTGTTAAAACCATGGGTGTCCCATTTTTCTTTGGAGGCACTGCCGTTTTAATTGTTGTACAAGTGGCACTCGATACTATGCGTAAGATTGAAGCACAGATGTACATGAACAAATACGAAACACTAAGTGCGGTAGGGCTGTAATGGCAATTGGGTTAAAGAAAGCACAAGAGATTGAAAAACTTTCAATCTCTAACAATATGGTTGCAAAAACACTCAATTATCTCAAAAAAGAGGTAAAAGCAGGTATAACTCTCAAGCAAATCAATGCATTAGGTGAAGAATTTATCTATGCACAGGGAGGCAGACCAGCATTTAAGGGTCTTTATGGATTTCCAGCTGGCGTTTGCACTTCTCTCAATCAAGTCATAATCCATGGAATTCCAACCGATTATGCCTTGCAAGAGGGGGATATTCTTGGACTTGATATTGGGGTAGAAAAAGATGGCTGGTATGGCGATTCTGCTATAACAGTAGGTGTTGGTAAAATTAGCGAAGCAGACCAAAAATTGATAGATTGTTCCTACAATACTTTGATGCATGCAATTGAGAGTATTCGAGATGGCATGCGTTTTAAGGAACTGAGTTATATTTTACAAGAGTCTATCATAAGCAGCGGTTATATTCCGCTAAGAAGCTATTGTGGACATGGGATAGGCCGTAAACCGCACGAAGAACCAGAGATACCAAACTACCTTGATGGTAACAATCCAAAACAGGGTCCAAAAATTAAAAATGGTATGGTTTTTTGTTTGGAACCTATGGTATGTCAAAAAGATGGTACTGCCAAAGTATTGGAAGATAAGTGGTCAGTTGTTTCAGCAGATGGACTCAATGGTAGTCATTATGAACATACTGTGGCTATTATAAACAATAAAGCAGTTATTTTATCGCAAGATTGATGCTTACATGTAGCGTGTATGAGGAGCTAGGATGGCAAAAGATGATGTGATCGAGATTGATGGTAAAGTTGTAGAGGCCTTGCCAAATGCAACTTTTAAAGTTGAAATCGCTCAAAAAGATAAATCCCATGTGATATTATGTCACATAGCGGGAAAGATGAGAATGCATTATATAAAAATAATGCCAGGAGACACGGTAAAAGTCGAGTTAACGCCTTATAGCTTAGATAAAGGGCGTATAACTTATAGGTATAAGTAAACTAACAGTTTGTTTTTAGTATAATTTGCCCCCTTTTATAAAACTGTACGAAGAATATTTGAAAAAATGACCACTACTTTTTCAAGTATTGGTTTAACTCGTTTCGTTAAACCTGCAACAGTTTGTGAAATTTAGTGGATAAAACGACCCAGGAGAGATCATGAAAGTAAGACCTTCTGTAAAGAAGATGTGTGAAAAGTGCAAGATTATCAAACGAAAAGGTATCGTGAGAGTTATCTGTACAAATCCAAAACATAAACAAAGACAAGGATAAGCATGGCAAGGATTGCAGGTGTAGACCTTCCGAAAAAGAAGAGACTAGAGTATGGTTTAACATATATTTATGGTATTGGCTTAACTACTTCAAGAGCAATTTTGAATGCAACAGGAATCTCTTTTGATAAGAGAGTTCATGAGTTAAATGAAGATGAAATTGCGGCAATTCGTAATGAAATCCAAGGTAAATATATCGTTGAGGGTGATTTAAGAAAAAATGTAGCAATGGACATTAAAGCTCTGATGGATATGGGCAGTTATAGGGGCCTACGCCACAGAAAAGGTCTTCCAGTTCGTGGCCAAAAAACAAAAACTAATGCGCGTACGAGAAAAGGTAAGAAGAAAACCGTCGGCGCTAAAGCTAAATAGTACACTCTAAGGAATAGTAATAATGGCAAAAAGAAGAGTAGTTCGTAAAAAGGTAGTCAAAAAAAATATTGCAAAAGGTATAGTTTATATCTCAGCAACATTTAACAACACCGTAGTTACAGTAACTGATGAAATGGGAAATGTTATAGCTTGGAGTAGTGCTGGTAGTCTAAACTTTAAAGGTAGCAAAAAATCAACACCTTATGCAGCACAACAAGCTGTTGAAGATGCACTCAATAAAGCTAAAGAACATGGTATCAAAGAACTTGGTATTAAAGTTCAAGGTCCAGGAAGTGGACGAGAAACAGCTGTTAAAAGTGTAGGATCAACAGAGGGTATTAAAGTAACTTTTCTAAAAGATATTACCCCGTTGGCACATAATGGTTGCAGACCTCCAAAGCGTAGAAGAGTTTAATTTTAACGAAGTTAAAATTACAATAATAACGAAATAATTTTTTTGGTTTATGGAATAAATTAGGAGAAAAGATGGCGAGATATAGAGGACCAGTCGAAAAGCTTGAGAGAAGACTTGGCGTCAGCTTAGCCCTAAAAGGTGAACGACGCCTTGCAGGGAAAAGTGCTTTGGACAAACGACCATATGCACCAGGTCAACACGGTCAAAGAAGAACAAAAATAAGTGAATATGGATTGCAATTGCGTGAAAAGCAAAAAGCAAAGTTCATGTACGGTGTTTCTGAAAAGCAATTTAGAAAGCTTTTTGCACAAGCAGCAAGAAAAGAAGGCAATACAGGTGAAAACCTTATTCTTCTTATCGAAAGAAGACTTGATAATGTAGTTTATAGAATGGGTTTTGCAACAACTAGAAGAAATGCAAGACAACTTGTAACACATGGTCATGTTCTTGTAAACGGACAAAAATTAGATATTCCATCATATAAAGTAAATGCTGGTGAAAAAATCGAAATTTGTGAAAAATCTAAATCAAATCCACAAGTAGTAAGATCACTAGAACTAACAGCTCAAACTGGTATAGTGCCGTGGGTAGATATCGATAAAGATAAAGTATTTGGAATTTTTACTCGAATACCTGAGCGCGAAGAGGTTATCATTCCAGTTGAAGAGAGATTAATCGTTGAGCTTTACTCTAAATAATAAGTGAGGTAGTATTATGAAAAAAATCAATACATCAGCTTATATGCCAACTGAGATTGAAGTTAAAAATTTGTCAGAAAATAAGATCTTGATTGAAGCATATCCGTTTCAATCTGGATTTGGTATAACATTAGCACATCCACTTAGAAGATTGTTGCTCAATAGTACAGTAGGTTTTGCACCAACTGCTATTAAGATTGATGGTGTAGCACATGAATTTGATAGTATGCGTGGTATGCTTGAAGATGTTGCACTCTTTATTATAAATTTGAAAAGTATCCGTTTTAAAATCAAAAGTGGTTTAGAAAAAGTAGTACTTCACTACTCTTTTAATGGACCAAAAGAGATCAAGGGCAGTGATTTATCAAATGATGATGTTGAAGTTGTAACACCAGAAGCGTATCTTGCAACAATCAGTGAAGATGCTGAGATCAGTTTTTCTATCATTGTTGAAAAAGGTATCGGGTATGTTCCAAGCGAGATTATCCGCGATCTAATTGAGAGCGATTATATTGCACTAGATGCTTTCTTTACTCCTGTAAAAAAAGCAATCTATGAGATCGAAAATATTCTTGTTGAAGATAATCCTAACTATGAAAAAGTAGTTTTTACTGTGGAAACTGATGGGCTTATTTCGCCTGTTGAAGCATTTAAAAATTCACTTGAATCAATGTATTCTCAAATGTCTGTATTTAATGGCATTTTGGATATTGACATTGCATCCTCTAGTGATTCAAGTGTTAATACACAAGTTGAGTTGAGTAAATTGTTGCAAACTGTAGAAGAGATGAATTTAAGCGCACGAAGTTTTAATTGTTTAGAACGAGCAGAGATAAGATTTGCAGGTGAACTTGCTTTGATGAGTGAGTTGGAGCTAAAAAATCTTAAAAACCTTGGAAAAAAATCATTGGAAGAGATAAAACTTGCAATGGAAGAGATGGGTTATCCCGTCGGCTTTGAATTTTCAAGTGAAACAATTGAAGTTTTAAATAAAAAAATAGCAGATTTAAAATCTGAAGCAAACGAGGGTTAAGTATGAGACACAAGCATGGATATAGAAAGCTTGGCCGAACGGCATCACACAGAGGTGCATTGTTAAAAAATTTGGCTATAGCGATTATAAAAAGTGGAAAAATTGAAACTACACTTCCAAAAGCAAAAGAGCTTAGAGGATATGTAGAAAAATTAATTACAAAAGCAAGAGTTGGGGATTTTAACGCACATAGATCTATTTTTGCTGCATTGCAAGATAAAGAGTGTACAAAAAAACTTGTTGCAGAAATCGCACCAAATTACAAAGAGAGAGATGGTGGCTATACACGCATCATCAAAACAAGAATTAGAAGAGGCGATGCCGCTCCAATGGCATTTATCGAACTCGTATAACTACTAAAGGGGTCAATTCAGATCCCTTTCTTTCCAACCCAATCTAAAACATTATTTCAGTCGTTTTTAATCCAATATATTGTTTAATAACCAGCTAGTAAAAAGTTTTTAGGAGATAAAATGATCCCTTTTTCCGATGAAGAGTTAAGACCAGCAGTTGAGAGAGCTTTGGAAAAAGTCAAGCCTATGCTTGCTCTTGATGGAGGTGGCTTGACACTGCTAGATATAAAAAATGGAAAAGTATTTATACAATTGCAAGGTGCATGTACAGGATGTGCTTCAAGTGGACAAACACTGAAATATGGCATTGAAAGACAGTTGCGTATAGATATCCACCCTGAAATTGAAGTTATAAATATTTTGCCAGGTTTAGAACATACGATAGAAAAATTAGGATAATATGAATAAATATTTAAAACGAGCAATTCAAAATTTTAATGAAAAAAAATTTGACACTGCTCTTATGAATTTTTCATTTGCACTTAAAGAAAAGTATAGCGATGATGCTAAAATAGGTGCAATGCTGAGTGATCTTGGAACAAATAAACCAAATGAAGCCCTCGCTTTATTTGAGTATTATATGATAGCAAAACACGCAGAGATTAAAAATTCACAACAACTTATTGAAGAGATTATTGATGCTTTAGAATACAGTGTTGAAGAGATTTCAAATCTTTATCTAAAAAATGAGATAGAGATGAAGCTAGATGAAGAAAATGTTATAGCCTATGATGATTTTAGAAAAATTGTAGCGGACAAGAACAGCTTTAAAGAAGCATTTGAAGACATTATGTTTTCTACTAAAGTCATCATACAAAATAAAAATGATTTTATAGATTTTTTAGAACAACTTATTGACAATGGCTATAAAGATATTTCTATGAACTATTTTGAAAGTGCCATTACTATGTTTCCAAATGATCAAAGACTCTTGTCACTTGTCGAAAAAGTAAAACAGTAAAAATATGAGATTGCAATTTTCACTACACAATGAACAACTATTTATCTGTGACAATACACAAGAATGTGATATGCAAACATATCTTTTACGCACATCACAAAATGATTTATACCTCAAAGATTTTGATGCTAAAAAATGCAAAGGTATTTTAAGCATCGCTACATGTAAGCAACTTTTAGGCATAGATGAACGCATAAAAATCATAGGTATTACAGGCACAAATGGTAAAACTACAACCGCAGCTGCTATCTATTCTATATTGCTTGATTTGGGAAAAAAAGTCGGGCTGCAAGGCACAAGAGGCTCTTTTATCAATGATGTAAAAGTGAGCGATAAAAGCCTTACAACTCCGCCAATTTTGCAGACACTGCATAATCTACATGTAGCTTCGCAGCAATGCTGTGAATACTTTGTTATGGAAGTAAGCTCGCATGCGATAGTACAAAAGCGAGTAGAGGGTTTGTCATTTGCTTTAAAAATACTTACCAATATCTCACAAGACCATCTTGATTATCATAAGACTTTTGAAAATTATGTTGCGATAAAGAGTAGTTTTTTTGATGATACATCTTTAAAACTTATCAACAAAGATGAACCAAAAATCCAATTTAATCCAAAAAATTGTATGACTTACGGGTTGGAAAAACCAGCAACTTATAAAGTAGCCGCATATTCACTCAAAGATGGTATCTCTGTAGCCATACAAAACATAGATAAAATGTTTCATTTTCATTCAAGTATGCACGGACTTTTTAATGTCTACAATCTTACAGCCGCTCTAAGTGGTGTAGATATGCTTAAAGTTGCACCGCAAAATGAGATATGTGAAGCGATAGAAAATTTTGCAGGAGTTTCAGGACGAATGGAAGTTGTAAGTGAAGAACCACTTGTGATTGTTGATTTTGCACATACGCCAGATGGAATTGAAAAAGTTTTAGATGCCCTCAAAGAAAAAGAAATCATTGTTGTTTTTGGTGCCGGCGGTGATCGCGATAGAAGCAAACGCCCCTTGATGGGTAAAATTGCAAAAAGATTTTCAAAATATTGCATAATAACAAGCGACAATCCAAGAAGCGAAGACCCACTAGCAATTATCGCAGATATACAAAAAGGAATCTCAAACAATGATGGCTTACATGTACAGCCAGATAGAAAAAAAGCAATAGCGTTAGCACTTCAATTGTGCACGAATGAAGTCGTGGTTATTTTGGGTAAGGGCGATGAAACTACTCAAGAGATACAAGGGATGAAATTTGCTTTTGATGATCGAGAGATTGTGCAAGAATTACTCAAGAAAGATCTTTGAAAAATAACAAATTAACTACAAATTTTCAGCTAAATTGCATTTCTTTTCGATAAAATGCGACAAATTTTCTCAATCACATACAAATGCTAAGGAAAAAATTGATAAAATAGACACTCTTATGCAGTTTGAGTGTTCAAAAATGAATCCCTCGTGGATGTAAAGATAAAGGGTTGATACATGACATTTGAGATGTTATACAGCAAGATTCACAGAGTAACTGTGAGTGATGCGAACTTGAATTATGTGGGATCTATAACAATAGATAAAGAACTTATGCAAGCCGCACACCTGAGAGTTGGTCAAAAAGTAGAGATAGTAAATATCAATAATGGTGAGCGATTTTCTACCTATGTGATCCAAGGTGTCTATGGAAAACGGGATATTTGTCTCAATGGTGCCGCCGCAAGAAAAGCACATGTAGGCGATAAAATCATCATAATTTCCTATGCAAGTATGAATGAAGAAGAGTTAGAAAATTTTAAACCAGCAGTGGTTTTGGTTGATGAACATAACAATATAATTGAATTGAGAGACTTTATATAATGTTTGATGGAATGGATTTTTCAAAAATGGGTGCGATGTTGCAACAAATGCAAGATCAGGCCAAGCAGATGGACGCAGAAGCTGCAAACTTAGAATACACAGCAAAAAGTGGTGGCGGACTTGTGCGGGTGAGCATAAATGGCCGCGGTGAAGTGAATGATATCAGCATAGATAATTCACTACTTAGTGATAAAGAATCCTTGCAAATTCTACTCATGAGTGCTGTCAATGATGCCATTAGAATGGTCGAAGATGGCAAGAAACACGCAGCATCTCAGATGTTAGCTGGACTTGGAGGATTGGGCCCAAAAAATTGAGGAGATGTGTATGCGTTTTTTTCTAGGAATTGTCCTGTGTTTTCAGGTTACATTTGCTTTGGAATTTGTGTATCCGGATTTTAAACAGTGTTACGAAAAAAACAAAAATTCTTTTGTCTATTTTGACAATTTGAGGGCCATAGCAGTTGATGCACATAGGGCTGTGGCATATTCGAAAACAAAACCAACTCATCCTTATATCAAGCATGACCCATTTTTAAATCTCTACTTATTTGAGTCTAAAAAACCGCTAAAACCCGTAAAACTCAAAGATACAAAATATCTAAAAATTGGCGAATGGATAGCGGGTGCTGATGAACGATCTTTGTATGCTGGCAACCTTGCACAAATGGGTGATATCATGGATAGTTTCTATTTGCAAAATGCCAAACTCGATGCAAATAGTATGGTTCTATGTTTATGTTGTGAAGTGTATGGTTTGGGAACTGGCGGAGGCACTTTTATTGGCAGTGAATATATCAAACGATTTTTAACACAAACAAATCCATTTTATGGTGATATTGGAGTGCTATTTGAGCAAAAAGGACAAAATTTTTACATCAAACAGCTTAATCCATTGCACGCAGGTGAAGAATTGCGTCTTGGCGATGAGTTGGTTAAAATAGATGGTAAAAAACCAAGTTCACTCAAAACATTGAACCAATATATCTTGTTTGCAAAAGAGAAACAAAAAATAAAACTAGAAATTTTGCGAGATAATGCACCCTTAAATTGTGAATTGCAAGTATTTTCAAGATTTGGCGGTGACTCAGTGAGCGATCCTTTTTTGGAAAAAAAAGGAATATTTTTAAACCAATCGCTTGTTATTGTAAAAATCACAAAAGATTCCTTTGGTGATACAAGTGGACTTAAAATCGGCGATAAACTTTTGCAAATCAATGGATTAGATATAAACGATACCGCAAAATTGAAGCATTTTTTGACAACAACGAAAATGAAAACCGTACAAATGCTTTTTGAGCGCAATAACTTTCAGTTTTTTATAAAACTTCTTCTAACAAAATAATAAGGAATATTTTTGAACAAAAAACTTTTAGATGATTTTGAATCCTATTTGCATGCAAATTTGCCAAAAGCACCAAGTTTCCATCCGCATTTTGAAGTTGCTTTGAGTGAAATGCTCAGTGCTGGTGGCAAGAGATTTCGTCCGATGCTTTTACTGAGTATAGTTCAGGCAAAACGACCGCTACTTTTGCAAAATGCTTATCCCGTAGCACTTGGGCTTGAGATGTTGCACACATATTCACTTATTCACGATGATTTGCCATGCATGGATGATGCTCCGTTGAGGCGTTCACAACCAACGCTACATGTAAAGTATGATGAAGTGACTGCTGTGCTTGTTGGAGATGCACTCAACACACACGCTTTTTATATGCTCTCTCACGCTCCACTCAGTAGCGATATTCGTATGGAACTTGTGAAAATTCTCTCAAGAGATGGTGGCTTAGACGGTATGATTATTGGTCAAGCGATCGATTGTGCATTTGAGGATAAAAAACTCACACTTGAACACTTGGAATTTTTACATAAACATAAAACTGCAAAACTTATAGCAGCTTCTTTGCTTATGGGGGCTGTTATTTGTGAACTTGATGCTCAAACTAAAAAGATTTTGTATGCTTTTGGTTTGAAACTAGGATTGTTGTTTCAAATTCAAGATGATATCATTGATGCCACTTTAAGCGAGGATGAAGCTGGAAAAACAACTGCAAATGATAGCCACAAAAATTCCTTTGTAAATCTTTTGGGTATTGAAGGAGCCATAGCGAGCAAGCAAAAACTCTTAAATGAGTTGCGTGAAGATAGTAAAAATTGTGATGAAGATATAGCAAAAAATTTATCACAGATAATAGACACATATTTTAAAGGATAAATGAATGAATGATCAAGATATATTGCAAAAACAAGCCGATACGATTCGGTTTTTAGCTGCGGATATGGTACAAAAAGCAAAAAGTGGCCATCCAGGTGCGCCTATGGGTTTAGCTGATATCGTTACAATTTTAAGTAGATTTATCAACCATAATCCAAAAAACCCGAAATGGATAAATCGAGATAGGCTTATTTTTAGTGGCGGACATGCGTCGGCTTTAGTGTATTCGTTTTTGCATCTGTCTGGTTATGATATTTCTTTGGAAGATTTGCAAGCATTTAGGCAATTAGGCAGTAAAACTCCTGGACATCCTGAATACGGCGAAGTACCTGGTGTAGAAGTGACCACAGGACCTCTAGGACAGGGCATCACAAATGCCGTTGGATTTGCGATGGCTACAAAGTATGCTGCAAATATTCTCAACACGCAAGATACAAAAGTGATCACACACAAAGTTTATTGTTTGTGTGGGGATGGAGATTTGCAAGAGGGTATAAGCTATGAAGCGTGTTCATTGGCTGGACATCTTGGGCTTGATAATCTCGTTGTTATTTATGATTCAAACGCAATCACTATTGAAGGATCAACTGATTTAGCATGGAGCGAAGATGTCAAAGCTCGTTTTGAAGCACAAGGTTGGCAAGTTTCTCGCATAGATGGACATAATTTTGATGAGATACAAACAGTGTTGCAAAATGCAAGCGAACAAACAAAACCTTACTTAATTATCGCAGATACAACGATCGCTAAAGGTGCTTGCAAGATGGAGGGAAGCCACCATGCGCATGGTGCTCCTTTGGGTGAAGATGAGATAAAAAACTCTAAAATCAAAGCTAAATTCGATCCAGATTTAAAATTTTATGTTGATCCAGCCGTAAAAGCTAGATTTTCATGTGCGGTAGAAAAGGGCGAACTTAGTGAAGCTATTTGGCAAAAGATGGTTCAAAATGATTTGAGTCAAGAGCAAAAAGATTTATTTGAAGCACTTTTATATCCAGATTTTACGAAGATTCAATGGCCAGAATTTGAGGTAGGTGCTAGCGTAGCTACAAGAGATAGCAATGGAAAAATTCTCAATGCAATAGCACGGGCAATTCCAGGATTTTTAGGTGGTAGTGCTGATTTGGGACCTTCAAACAAGAGCGAATTGAATGATATGGGAAGTTTCCCACACGGACGCAATATCCATTTTGGTATCCGTGAACACGCAATGGCTGCGATTTCAAATGCTTTTGCTCTCTATGGCTTATTTATACCTTTTAATGCAACATTTTTTATCTTCTCAGATTACCAAAAACCAGCCGCAAGACTTAGCGCTCTTATGGGGCTGAAAAACTATTTTGTGTGGACACACGATAGTATTGGTGTGGGTGAAGATGGACCAACACACCAACCTGTCGAACAGCTCAGTCAGTATAGGGCTTTGCCAAATTTTTATACATTCCGTCCAGCCGATGCGGTTGAAAATGTAAAATCATGGAAAAAAGCCTTAAGTATGGATGCACCTTGTGCTTTTGTTTGCTCGCGTCAAGGGCTCAAAGTGCTTAAGGACGATAGAGCTTATGGAGATGTTGCCAATGGTGGCTACTTGCTTACAAAAAGAGATAATGCACATATCACGCTTATGGCAAGCGGTAGTGAAGTTTTTTCAGCTTTGCAAGCTGGCTGCAAACTTGCAAACTTAGGCGTCAATGCGAACATAATAAGTGTTCCATGCTTTGATCTGCTTGTACAACAAAGCCCTGAGTATATAGCAAATATAATTCATAAAAATACAAAAGTGCTTGCAATAGAAGCAGCTGGAGGTCAAGAATGGTACCGATTTGCTGATGAAGTTATCTGTATGAGCGGATTTGGCGCCTCTGCACCAGCTGAGTTATTATTTGAAAAATTTGGACTTACAGCGGAGCATATAGTGCAAAAAGTATGTGAAATGTTGGGTGTAACATACCAAAATGTCGTAGGATGCAAAGTATAATTTTTGATGGCTAGATTGATCGTATATGGAGATATTCATGGATGTCTTGATGAACTCATAGCACTTCGCAAAAAGATAGGTATACTTGATGATGATATCGAAGTATGCGTTGGCGATGTGATCACAAAAGGCAATAACTCGCTTAAGACACTCAAATTTCTACGCAAAAAAGGAATTTTTTGCGTTTTAGGCAATAATGAAGAGATTTTTTTGCGTTTTATGAATGAAAGAGAGAACAATTCTAGCCTCAAACTTGATCAAGACAAAAAAAATATTTTGAGAAATCTTAGTATAAAAGACTGGGATTTTTTGCGTAGTTTACCCTATTTTATTCAGATTGACCGCTATACTATTGTGCATGGTGGTTTACAAAATAGTATGAATTTACAAACATTGAGCCAAGAAGATAAAGATAAAATTATAAAAATGCGTTACTTAAGCAAAAGTGGTAAGTTTATCGCTTATGAAAAAGAAGATAAAAAATCAGTCTTCTGGGCAGATCTATATGATGGTAAAAATGGTTTTGTGATCTACGGGCATCAAAGGTTTAAAGAACCAAAATTAAGCGCCCACGCTATAGGCATTGATACGGGATGTGTGTATGGGCAAAAACTTACTGCACTCATTGTAGAAGAGCAAGAGATGCGTTTTGTGAATGTTACTTTTGGTGAGCAAGACACAAACAAAGTTGCGCCATGATAAAAGCGGTTATTTTTGATCTTGATGGAACGCTTTTGGATACACTTGAAGATATTGCCTTGAGTGCTAATTTTGTGTTGGAGCAATTTGCACAAAAGCCAATAGCCATTGATGCTTATCGTTTTTTAGTTGGTAGTGGTGCATTTGCACTGATGCAGGCGATTTTACCACAAGGTGATGAACGGACACATAAACGAGCGTTGAAAATTTTTGAAACACATTATGTAAAGCAATTTACTCAACATTCAAAGCTTTATGCAGACATTGGTAAATTGTTGAGCTTTTTGCAAATCAATGGCATAAAACTAGCAATTCTTTCCAATAAGCCAAATAAATTTACAAAAATGTGTGCTATAAAATATCTCCAAAATTGGCATTTTGAAGCAGTCTATGGGATTCGTGAAGGAATTGCAAAAAAACCTGATCCAAATAGTGTTTTGCAAATCTTAGAAGCCTTACATGTAGATGTAAATGAGGCTTTGTTTGTTGGCGATACAAAGATCGATATGCAAACAGCTACAAACGCTAAAATGCGTTCAATTGGTGTACTTTGGGGTTTTAGGGATAAAGACGAATTGCTAACAAATGGTGCAACGCATATCGTTACAAATCCCCTTGAATGTATAAAGCTTATAAAAATATTAAAGGATAAAAATGCCGTGGTATGAGATTGTTTTTTTGAGTTTTATTCAAGGCTTTAGTGAATTTTTGCCGATATCAAGTTCTGCTCATCTTATCTTAGTTCCTGTAATTTTTGGATGGGATGACCAAGGTTTAGCATTTGATGTTGCCTTACATGTAGGCACACTTTTGGCTGTTTTATATTATTTTAAGAGTGATATTTTGCAGATATTTTCTGATATGTACAAAAGTTTAAAATTTCGTAAAGCTTATGAGCAAAGCACATTGGGATGGGGCGTTATCATAGGAACAATTCCTGTTGGACTTGTTGGTTTAATCTTTAATGATTTTATCAGTGAGCAACTTCGCTCTCCTTTGGTAATTGCTTCAAGTACTATAATCTTTGCTTTAGTTTTATTGTTGGGCGATAAATTCGCTGGTATAAAAAGTGAAAAAAATATCACGATAGTCCTTGCTGTTGTTATAGGTATAGCACAAGCGGTTGCACTCATTCCTGGCACTTCAAGATCAGGCATTACAATGAGTGCCGCGATGCTTTTAGGTTTTTCAAGGGTAGCTGCCGCAAGATTTTCCTTTTTACTCTCCATTCCTGTGATCGTGCTAGCAGGCGGCTTGAAGTGTTTAGAGTTGTTGCAATCCCAAATCATAGTACATTGGGGAGAACTTTTGTCTGCGGTATTTTTGTCTGGCTTGAGTGCGTACCTTTGTATCGTGTTATTTTTAAGACTTATTTCAAAAAGCTCCATGATTCCATTTGTGATTTATAGATTTTTATTGGGCATTTTTCTTTTTTATATGTTTGTATAAATGCGTTTTATATCGATTGTTTCTAATAAATATTTCCGTAGTGTTCTGGGATTTTTGTTGGCATTTTCACTCTTCTTTGCCCACAATCTACGCATTCCAGTTGCGGACACAAAAGCTGATCAATACTTTAGCCAAACGATCACTCAAGCGAGCATCGCGTATGCAACTGTGCGAACACTCAATGCTACTGTTTCAATTATCCAAGAGTCTAAACTTCAGTTAGAACCAGCTGGTATCGGAGTGAGTTTAGCGGTTGGACAGGTGTTAGATCCACTCAATGATATGGTCGAACGCGTGAGCAATGTACTTGTTTTTTCCATCGCTTCTTTGGGAGTTCAAAAGCTTCTTTTTGAGATAACACTCTCGTTTTTTGCAAGCCTTGCAGCCATTTTGCTCATTATAATTTCACTGCTTTCTTTACTCGAATTTGCATGGGTAAAAATAGTCCAAAAAGCTATGCTCCAGTTTGCTATTTTGCTTATTGTGGCACGAATATGCCTGCCATTTTCTGCACTTGCCAATGATTTTTTAGCAAAGAATTTTTTCGAACCACGCATCAATCAAGCCAATTTAGCATTAGAATTTAAAAGCAACAGTCTCAAAATCATAGAAGACATTCAACTTCCATCACAAGGAACTTTTAGTATTCTTACGCACGGTGTTGATTTTCTAACAAAAAAAGCCACCGATCTTCAAGATATGATACAATATCTCACACAAAACGCTAGCAATATGATAGAAAACCTGCTTACGCTCACTTTTTTATATGCGAGTATTTTTCTCGTACAAGTTTTACTGCTTCCGCTATTTACTTTTTGGATTCTCATAAAAAGCTTACAAATCATTCTTTAAAGATTTTTTTATCAGATTTATTTTTATATGTAGTAAAATGTACATTATTTTTCGCAAAAAGGAATAGATATGTCACAAAAAATACTCTCTTTAGATCTAGGTATTACATCCATTGGCTACAGCATTTTAAATGAAATTGAAGATGACAGGTATACTTTAGTTGATTATGGTGTAAGTATGTTTGATAAGGCTACTGATAAAGACGACAAGTCAAAAAAGCTTGTATATAGTGCATGTAGGAGTGCTGCAAATCTTGTAAATTTGCGAAAAGAGAGAAAAAAAAACTTAGCAAAACTTTTTGAAGAGTTTGGATTTGGAGAGAGAAAATATTTTCTATATCAAGAAAAACAAAATGTCTATAAAAATAAATGGGAATTAAGAGCAAAAAAAGCTTTTGAAGAAAAATTAAACATTGAAGAGCTGTTTACCATTTTTTATGCTATAGCCAAGCATAGAGGCTATAAATCTTTAGATACGAGTGATTTACTTGAAGAGTTATGTGCAGAATTACATATCTCTTTTGAAGATGAAAAAAGCAAAAATGATGATGAAAAAGGAAAAATTAAATCTGCTCTTAAAAAAATAGAAAATCTTAAAATCAATTATCCAAATAAAACAGTAGCAACTATCATCTATGAAGAAGAGATGAAGGGAAAAAATCCAACATTTAGAAATCATGATAATTACAAATATATGATAAGAAGAGAAAATATCAATGATGAGATAAAAAAAATCATAGCTTCTCAAGAAAAACTTGGATTGTTTGACAAAAATTTTAAAGTCGATCTATTTGCTTCAAAAATTATTAAAACTATAGACGATCAAAAAGAATCATCAAATGATATGAATTTATTTGCATCCTGTAAGTTTTATAAAGAGCATAAAGTATCACACCAATATTCACTCTTAGCTGATATTTTTAAAATGTATCAAGCGGTATCAAATATCACTTTTGATAAAAAAACAGACAAAATCACAAAAAAACAGATAAAACTTATAGCAGATGATTTTTTTGAGAAAATTAAAAAAGGAAAAAATGTACCCGATATAAAATACAAAGATATTAGAAAAATTTTAAAACTTGATGATTGTGTAAAAATTTTTAACAAAGAAGATAGTACTTTTAACAAAGGTAAAAAACAGGAAAACAGCATCATCAAATTTCACTTTATCAATAACTTATCAAAAATAGATAATGGATTTATCGTAAAAGCTTTTGAAAAAGAAAATCCACTTGAAGAACTCAAAGAGATATTTGATGTGCTAGGGTTTGAAAAATCTCCTAAGAGTATTTATGAAAAATTAAAAAATAAAGTTGATGATAAAACTATCATAGATCTTATAAAAAATAAAACTGGGTTAAGCTTGCACATATCATCCTATGCGATGATAAAATTTATACCTTATTTTGAGCAAGGTTGTACTTTAAGCGATATAAAAAAAGAGTTAAACATAAGTGAAGATGAAGATTATGATCATTTTAAAAAAGGGATTAAATATCTCAATCTTTTGCAATTTGAAGCGGATGATAACCTGCTTATCAATAATCATACAGTCAAATATGTTGTAAGTGCTGTTTTGCGACTCGTGAAACATTTACATGTAAAATATGGTGTTTTTGATGAGATACGAGTAGAAAGCACAAGAGAATTAAGCCTAAATGAAGAGGCAAAAAAAGAGATTGATAAAGCCAATAAGGCATTAGAAAAAGACATAAGCGATATAGTAGCCAACAAAGAATACCAAAAAATTGCAGAGTATTATGGAAAAAATTTACAAAAATACGCTCGAAAAATATTGTTGTATGAGGAACAAAATAGACGAGATATTTACACGGGAGAGGGAATAGCGTTTGAGGATATATTTACAAATGCTGTAGATTTAGACCATATAGTTCCACAAAGTTTGGGCGGACTTTCTGTAAAGCATAATTTTGTTTTAGTGCATAGGGATAGCAATATGCAAAAATCCAATCAACTCCCTATGAATTTTATAAAAGATAGAGAGGATTTTAAAAATAGAGTTGAAGACTTGTTTAAACAGCATAAAATCAATTGGAAAAAGAAGATTAATTTACTTGCCACTACTCTTGAAGAAATTTTTAAAGATACTTTTGAGAGTAAAAGCTTGAGAGCTACAAGTTACATAGAGGCATTAACTGCTCAAGCGTTAAAAAGATATTATCCATTTCCAAATCAAACTAAAAACTCCATGGAGATACGATACATACAAGGAAGAGCTACATCAAATATAAGAAAACTTTTACATGTAAAAACAAAAACAAGAGATACCAACATCCACCATGCAATAGATGCCATTCTTGTAGGACTTACAAATAAATCTTGGTTGCAAAAACTTTCAAATACTTTTAGGGAAAATCTTGGAAAAATTGATGATGAAGCACGAGCAAATATCAAAAAATCAATACCACTGATAGAAGGGATTGAACCAAAAGAATTGATAGAATTGATAGAGGATAGATACAATAAATTTGGTGTAGAGAGCATTTTTTATGAAGATATTTTTGAAACTATAAAAACAATCAATTTTTGGGTATCAAAAAAACCTATGGTTTCAAAAATTCATAAAGATACCATTTACAGCAAAAAACAAAATGGTATTTTTACCGTTCGAGAAAATATCAAAGCTAAATTTAACACACTCAATATCTCCCCTACAACTAAAGCAGAAATTTTTATGGAAAGTTTCAAAAAAGAGATTTTAGCAAAAATGTATCTTTATAAAACAAATCCAAATGATGTGGTGTGTAAAATAGTTCAAAAAAGAGCAGATGAAATCGTTAAGCTTTTAAATGAATTTATTCAGCTTGATGCAAAAGATAAGGCATTGATGAGTGAAGCCAAAACAAAATTAGATGATTTGATTCATGCTCCACTTATAGATAACAACGGCAATGAGATACGAAAAGTGAAGTTTTATCAAACAAATCTGACAGGTTTTGAGATAAGAGGGGGACTCGCAACCAAAGAAAAAACTTTTATAGGTTTTAAAGCGGTGTTAAAAAATGATACTTTACAATACGAGAGGATAGATGCATCAAATTTTGAAAAATTAAAAAAAGAAAATGATAATAGTTTTAAAGTCTATAAAAATGACTTGGTATTTTTTATCTATCCAAACGGAACTACTAAGGGCGGAAAGATAGTGAGTTTTCTTGAAGATAAAAAAACAAGTGCATTTTCAAACCCAAGATTCCCTGCAAGTATTTCAAATCAACCCCATTCATTTTTGGCTTTCTTTAATGGCAAACCAAATAGCCATAAACAACATTCTGTTGGAAAAGCCATAGGAATTATCAAACTAAATCTTGATATTTTGGGCAATATCAAATCCTATGCAACCATAGGAGAAGCTCAAAGTGAAGTTTTAGAATTTATCAAAAATATAAAAAGTTGATACTGTGGGCTGGAAAGTAGTGCATCTTACCCGTCCTTGTAAGATAAAAGTTGTAAGTGAAAATTTATTGGTTCATTTTTATGATGATGACCAAAAAGTAAAAGTGACTCTAGGTGATATAGATTTTATCCTTTTTGATAACACCCATTTTTCTATCACAGGAACTAGTTTGGAACTGTTGGCTAAAAAAAATATCGCTGCTTTATTTATCGATGAGGAGTTCCACCCTTGTGCTATCTTAAGCCCTTACCATCAGCACTCTACGATGAGAGAAATTGCTGATTTGCAAGTTTCTATCCCCCAAGATTTTCGAGCAATAATCTGGAAAAAGATAGTTACATGTAAGATTCAAAATCAAGCATCTGTACTCGAGTTTTTTCTAAATCCTACATGTAAAGATTTGCTAAAACTTGCAAAAAAAGTTCAGATGTATGATCAAAATCAAGATGAGGCTCAGGCTGCAAGGTTGTATTGGAAATCTTTTTTTAAACAAGAGGGTTTTAGGCGAGACCAAAAAAGTGAAGATATACTTAATGCCATGCTCAATTATAGTTATGCGATTTTGCGAGCCTCAGTTGCGAGAAGTGTAAGTGCTAGTGGAATGTTGCCTGTTTTTGGTATCTGGCATAAAAATAGATACAACGCCTTTGCTCTTGTGGATGATTTGATGGAAGTGTTTCGCCCAATTTGCGACTTACATGTAAAGCTTCTATATGAGACAAGATATAAAAAAGAAAATACTCTAAAACTAGAAATAAAAAGAGATTTAACTTCTCTTTTAACTATGCCGTGTATAAAGTTTCAAGCTGGGATATCCTCTGTCTCTCAAGCAGTAGATAGTTTTATAAGAGAGTATAAAAAAATTATGATGAGTGGCGAAGTGGAAGCTTTGACATTTCCTTCTATTGACTTCGGTTTTTTTAAATATGAGTGCATTTAGAATCATGTGGCTTATGTTGATGTTTGATTTGCCTACAAAAAGTGCAAAAGATAAAAAAAGATATCATTGGTTTCACAAAGAATTAGAAAAAGAGGGCTATCATAGACTTCAATACTCTGTATACGGAAAGATATTTAGCTCTTCTGATTCTGCAAATTATGGTAAAAAGAGAATCAAAGAGTTTGTCAAAAAAAATATCAAACATGGAAACATTAGAATTCTCATTTTTACAGATAAACAATTTGCAGCAATGGATATAATAATTGGAGAACCAACTGTTGAGGAGAAAAACGAACCAAGGCAATTGTTACTATTTTAAAAAAGGGCGATAGCCGAAACTACCGCCTAAAGTCAGCCATCTCTTGGAGATAGCCTTAGTTTAATACCCCTATTAAACTAGCGTGTGATACAACGCTACAAAATTATACAAAAATTTTGGTAAAATCCCAAATTTTATAAAAAAAATACACAAAATCAACTTTTTTATCGGTTTTAATACCCCTACAAGCTAGTGTGTGATACAATATAGAGGTGTGGGAAGTATAACTCCTATTCGTTTTAATACCCCTACAAGCTAGTGTGTGATACAATTTTTTGGAAAAAAACACTCAAGTGATGCCAGTTTTAATACCCCTACAAGCTAGTGTGTGATACAATATATGTATAGATACATTTATTTTGTAAACCGTTTTAATACCCCTACAAGCTAGTGTGTGATACAATTTACCGCAGTTATTCTTTAGTGCTTGTATGTGTTTTAATACCCCT
Source organism: Sulfurospirillum sp. (assembly GCA_014859685.1). GTDB lineage: Bacteria > Campylobacterota > Campylobacteria > Campylobacterales > Sulfurospirillaceae > UBA6810. The sequence goes on from JACUTU010000002.1 coordinate 60,242, forward strand.
ACAAGCTAGTGTGTGATACAATAGATTTGTCTAGATCTACACTTAGTTTAGAGTTTTAATACCCCTACAAGCTAGTGTCTTAAATTGTGAAAAAACTCTAATTTACTCCCATATAAACAAACTCTCAAAAATAAAGCTAAACAAATAAAAAGTATATTTTGGATAAAATTTTGTGAGCTTGCGATGTTGAGTTCACTTTTTGTAAATAAAAAACGCCGTTTTTGGCTTGAGATAGGGTGAAGTATGATTGATGAACACGAGATCCCCTCGGGGAGTAGGTTGTATTTTGGTGCGAGTGCAAAGTTAAAAAGAGAGATAGAAACTGCGGCAAGTCAATTTTTAGACAACGCTGGTTTTAAAGAGATAGTGACTCCATTTTTTTCTTACCATCAGCATCAAAGCATAAGTACAAAAGAACTTATAAAATTTAGTGATGCACACAACCACACGCTTTCACTGAGAGCAGATAGCACACAAGATGTAGTACGACTTATCACAAAACGCCTTGGTCGTAGTACGAATCACAACAAATGGTTTTATATCCAGCCCGTATTTCGTTATCCTTCAATCGAAAGCAATCAAATAGGCGCTGAATTTATAGACAATGATGATTTAGGCTCTAGTATAAGCGTTTGCAAAGATATTTTTGCAAAATTTTCGTTTGATCCGCTTTTGCATATAAGCAATATCAATATCCCCCGAATTATCGCAAAAGAGTTACATGTAAGTCTTGATATATTTGAAAAAGCACAATTACAAAAGATTCTCGCACTCGATATTGCGTGGATTCAAGATCTTGTGCATTTGCAAAATCTTAGTGACATCGATGCATTGATAGCAAAAGTACCGCAAAATATCAAAGGAGAGTTGCTCAAGATGAAGCAATTAGCACTTGCTAGCGGATACAAACATATCGTACTTTCGCCACTGTATTATGCACAAATGCGTTACTATGATGCACTTTTTTTTCGTTTTATCGACAAAAACATCACTTTGGCAAAAGGCGGTAGTTATGAAAGTGAGGGGATGCGATCAAGCGGATTCGCTATCTACACCGACGCATTTATAGAAACAATGAAAGATAGGAAGAACCATGAAAAATAAAGCAGATTTGATAGTTGGCATCCAATGGGGTGATGAGGGAAAGGGTAAGATAGTTGATATGCTTGCACAAAATTATGATGTTGTTTGCAGATCTCAAGGTGGACACAATGCTGGTCACACCATCTGGGTTGATGGTGTACGCTATGCTTTACACCTTATGCCATCAGGCGTTCTCAACAAAGATGCGATCAATATAATAGGTAACGGCGTCGTACTCTCTCCGAAATCTTTGATAGAAGAGATGCAACAATTTGCAGATCTTGAAGGACGACTTTTTATCAGCGATAAAGCACATCTCAATCTTCCATACCACTCACTCATAGATCAAGCTAGAGAAAAACTCAAAGGTGAAAATGCTATCGGAACTACAGGTAAAGGCATAGGCCCTGCTTATGCTTCGAAGATTAACAGAATCGGTAACCGTGCGGGAGAGCTTTTGGAGCCGCAAAAACTCTGCGATTCATTGATGCAAACTTTTACATTTGAGCAAACACTCTACCAAGCACTTGGTATAAAAACGCCATCAAGAGAGGAATTGCTGCAAGAGTTAGAGGGCTACAAAAATAAATTGGCACCTTTTATTACAAATACTACAACCCTTGTTTGGCAATCACTTGATGCTGGTAAAAAAATCTTGCTTGAGGGTGCGCAAGGAACAATGCTCGATATAGATCACGGAACTTACCCTTATGTAACAAGTTCAAACACGGTAAGTGCTGGGGCGTGTTGCGGACTTGGCCTCAATCCAAAAGATATCGGTGATGTTACCGGCATCGTAAAAGCATACTGTACTCGTGTCGGCAATGGAGCATTTCCAAGCGAGGATTTTGGAAAAGATGGCAAAATGATGGCAGAAATTGGCAAAGAAGTAGGTACAACAACAGGACGCATAAGACGATGTGGATGGTTTGATGCGGTCAGTGTTCGCTATGCTTCAAGGCTCAATGGATGCGATAAATTTGCTCTTATGAAACTCGATGTGCTTGATGGATTTGAACGCATTAAGATCTGTAGCGCGTATGAATATAAAGGTGAAATTATCGATTTTGTACCAAGTGATCTTGAAAATGTCAAACCAATTTATGAAGAAATGAAGGGATGGGATAGTGTTGTTGGTATTAGCGATTTTGAGTCATTACCAGAAGCCGCAAAAGAGTATATTTGGCGTATTGAAGAATTGACACAAACAAAAGTTGGTATCATATCAACAAGTCCAGAGAGAAATGATACGATAATTTTATAAGCCATAGATTATGCTAGGGGATTCTTGTGGAGCAAACATTTTCTCAAATTGCAAAGATAAGAAAACAAAAACTAGACACAATAGAGTCGCAACTCTTACATGTAAGGCGACAAAAACAAGACGCACAAAAAGAACTTACGGCACTTTTTGAAAAGATAGAAAAATGCAATGTTCCAAAAGCTGGAAAGGCTTCTTTGATGAGCATTTTTGTAGAAAATTTGCGATTGTTGCGTGTGCAAAAAACAGCGTGTGAAGCCCTGTTTGCAAAACTCATACAAGAGTTTGAACAGCTTCAAAAAGCGTACAAAGATGCCAATATAGAGTTAGAAAAGATACGCTATTTGCAGCAGATGGCATATAAAGAACGCATAAAAAAAATAAACAAAAGAGAAAAGATAGAGATGGATGAGATCGCAACGATGCTCTTTTCCAATGCAAAAGGTGGCTAGATTGAAAATAATTGTATGGGTTTTATTTTTTTGTGGTGCACTCTATAGTGAAACTATTGATTGTACGAAAGTGTTTGAAGAGCGAAAAAGTGAGTTATTGCAAGAAATTGAAAAGATAGATGAATCTCGACAATCTTTTGAAGCACTCAAGGCGGCTACAAACGCACTTTTTGAAAAACAACAACAAAGCTTAGAAGAGCAAAAAAAAGATATCAATACAAGTTTAGAACAAATTACTCAAAAAGAGGAAGCTATCAAAAAAATGCTTGAGGAGAACAAACAACTACTAGCAACAATTGATGGCAAGAAAGATGATAAACTCACAAAAACATATGAAAAGATGAAAGACGCCTCAGCTGCTGCTATATTTGAAGCGTTACCGCAAAATGAAGCGGCCGCTATTTTATTTTTATTGCCTGCTAAAAAAGTTTCCTCTATTATGACAAAAATGGACGCACAAATCGCATCAAAATTAACCCAACTTTTAAAAATTGGTCCACCATTTGAAGCAACAAAAATACAAAGGGAGCAGGCAGATGGAACAGTACAATGATGTTTTGCAAACCATCACTTTGGCGATGGGTGCATCGTGGGCAAGTGGCTTAAACCTCTACGCAACGCTTTTTATATTAGGTTTTAGTGCTATAAATGGATCTTTTGTACTTCCAGCAGGACTCGAAATACTCGCCAATCCTTTGGTGATAGGGGCTGCTGGGCTTATGTACTGTGTTGAATTTTTTGCTGATAAAATTCCTGGAGTCGATACGAGCTGGGATGTTTTGCACACTTTTGTAAGAATTCCAGCTGGCGCATTACTAGCAGCTGGAATCCTTGGAGATATGGGAGCTGGTGCCGAACTTGCAGCAGCAATTTTGGGAGGTTCAATAGCAGCTACAACACACGCCGCAAAGTCTGGAAGTAGAGTGCTTATCAACACATCTCCCGAGCCTTTTAGCAATTGGGGAGCTAGCATCAGTGAAGATATCGCCGTTTTTGCAGGATTGTGGGCAGCAATCAATCACCCAGTATGGTTTTTACTTGCTTTTATCGCTTTTATAGTTTTGATGATCTGGTTACTTCCAAAAATTTGGCGTGGTATCAAAAAAGTGTTTGGTTTTTTTGCAAAAATTCTTGGATTGAAAAAAACGGAAAATGTACAGCATGCCAGCCTAGATGAAAAAGAGCATCAATGAAACTATTATTTTAGCAGTCACAATAACTTCGCTCTTCAAACAATAGTTCCTTACATGTAAGGAACTATTTCTGTGACACTTCTTGGTATAAAATCTTCACCTCAACAGATATTTACCTTAACTTTGATAAAATTGCTGAAATTCTAATGAAGGTTTATGGATGAAAATCAGATTGCCGCATGCACCCTATATAGCAAGTAAGATAGCGATTGATTTGTTGAATAGTGGTTCAGTTACGATTAAAAAAGGTTTGGAGCCTATTGTTCAAATCGCTCAGGGATTTATTTCACAAGATATTGAAAAAGAGATGTCTCTCGAGGAGCGCGTGAGCGAGCTTCTGGATGAAAATGAAGACGATATGGAGTTTATGCAAGTTGATAGACGAAGTATGTTTTGGCTTATCAAGAAAAGACTTGCCACTGAGTATAAAGTAACACTTTCATATGAAGATAGATACAATGATTTGGCACATCAAATTCTTGAAAAACTTTGGAAAGATGACCTTGTAGAGTATAGTATTTCAGAAAATAGAATTAAAAATATCATCTATAACGCTATGGAAAAATACTTTAAAAACTTTGAAATAGTAGAAGAGATTGTTGCTGAGAAGATTGATAATTATAAAAGAAAACTTCTTCCTGGAACGCCTGAATATGACCTTGTTTTTGAGCGATTGTATGAAGAGGAGCTCCGTAAAAAAGGATTGTTGCTATGAGTAAACTTATTCCTGTTTGGATTTATATCGAAAATGGTATATTTTTAGAAGCAAAAAGTTTTGGTTTTGAGGGTACTCGCGTTGGCGAAATCGTGTTTAACACTTCTATGAGCGGATATCAAGAAATCATAAGTGATCCTAGTTACGCTGGTCAATTTGTAGTTTTTACAATGCCAGAGATTGGAATTGTTGGATGTAATGATGCAGATATGGAGAGCACAACAGTTTTTGCTAGCGGAATGATAGTACGAAATTATAATGCTTTTCATTCAAACTTTCGTGCAGGTAGTTCACTTGATGCTTTTTTAAACCAGCACAAAGCACTAGGTATTTGTGATATAGACACAAGATATCTTACAAAAATGATTCGTGATGGCGGCCCTAAAATGATGATCGCCTCAACACAGATCGCAGATAAACAAGAATTAGCGGCAAAATTACAAGCCTCACCCCGCATTGAAGAGGTAAACTATATCCAACAAGTTAGTACAAAAAAGCCTTATGTACACAATTATGGCGCTTGGGATTGCGATTCGTTGTGCTACAAAAAAGCAGAGACATCTCTTGGTAAAAAGATAGTTGCTATTGATTTTGGCATAAAACGAAATATCCTCAATGAATTATGTGAAGTTGGCTTGGAAGTTGAGGTACAAGCCAATAGTTTTGATCCAGACACACTGATACAACGCTTTAAAAAGCAAGAGATAGCGGGCGTTTTTCTCTCTAATGGTCCAGGAGATCCACTGATCTTGAGCGAGGAAATTGCAAAGATTAAAAAACTCATTGAAGCAAAAATTCCACTTTTTGGTATATGTTTAGGACATCAACTCCTTAGCATAGCGCATGGTTATCCTACATATAAACTCAAATTTGGACAGCACGGCGGCAACCATCCTGTAAAAAATCAAGACTCACGAGTAGTTGAGATAACAGCGCAAAATCATAACTACAATGTTCCAGATACTATCACACAAATTGCAAAAGTAACACATGTAAATTTATTTGATGGAACGATTGAGGGATTGCGGTACAATGATGCACCTATTTTTTCAGTGCAGCATCATCCAGAGGCAAGTCCAGGACCACATGATAGTAAATATATATTTGCAGAATTTGCAAAAGGCTTATAGGAGAAAATCATAGAAACTATTAATCTAGCAGCTATTATCGGTGTTGCCTTGCTTGGTAGTTTCGGTCATTGCATAGGCATGTGTGGCGGTTTTATAGTGGCATATAGCAGTGTCAAAATAGATGCAAATACACCAAAATCAAGACAATTTTTTTCCCATCTTTTCTATAATCTCGGTCGAGTGAGTTCCTATACTTTTTTGGGAGTTATCTTTGGATTGTTGGGCAGTGTTATATCATTTTCAAAAACTTCTACAGGATATTTCTATTTTTTAGTAGGACTTTTTATGATCTTGATGGGACTTTCGCTTATGGGCAAGATAAAATTTTTAACCTCACTTGAATCTATGCTTGCAACAAACACTCTTATCAAACCTCTCTTTTCAAAACTTATCCACGCAAAATCTTTCGCAAGTTTTTATGGATTAGGTATGCTCAACGGCTTTTTGCCATGTGGCTTGGTGTATTTTTTTGCTATTTCTGCCGCTGCAAGTGGTTCCGCTTTTTGGGGTGCTGTTATTATGCTTATTTTTGGACTTACAACCATTCCATCATTGCTCAGCTTCGGCTATATCATCGGCTTTTTGAAGAGTGGTAATTTTCGTGAAATCATGATCAAATTAGCTTCAATTCTTATCATCTTATATGGCTTATATATGTCATATACCGGCTATACAGCAGTGGTAAATCTATGATTAAACTCGAAGAGTATCAACGCGCAATAGAGCAAAGCAATATCGTTTCCAAAACCGACACAAATGGCATCATTACCTTTGTAAATGATGAATTTTGTCGTATTTCTGGATATAGTAAAGAAGAACTAATCGGAGCCAACCATAACATAGTGCGCCATCCTGATGTGCCGAAAGAAATTTTTGAAAATCTTTGGGGAAAACTACATGCAAAAAAGACTTATGTAGCAACTGTTAAAAATAGAGCAAAAAACGGTAGCACATTTTATGTCAATACTACTATCATTCCTATGCTAGATGAAAATGGTGAGATTCAAGAATTTATCGCCATAAGACATGATGTCACCAAAACGATCGAGCTTACTGAAAAACTTCGAGCCAAAGAGGAAGAGTTGCAAAACCTCAATGCCACGCTCGAGCAAAGAGTCAAAGAGCAAACTTTTCAACTGTGGAGTCTCAATCAAACACTTGAAAACAGAGTAGCTGAAGAGGTAGAAAAAAATCGAGAAAAAGACAGAGTGCTTTTTCAACAATCAAGGCTTGCCTCGATGGGTGAAATGATCGGCAATATAGCACATCAGTGGAGGCAGCCACTGAGCGAACTTGGCATTATTTTATATAAAATTAAAAAAATTATGAGTAAAAACAACGACGATGACCCACTTTTTTTAGAAAATTATAATGCAGCTAAGACAGTTATTAAAAAAATGTCAGATACGATCGATGATTTTCGTGATTTTTTCAATCCGCATCGCCCTAAAGAAATTTTTTTTATCGAAGATGTGTTGCATGAGGCGATGGTAATGATGCTAGGCACGCTCAAAAAAAATGAGATTGCAGTAAGTATCGATGTGATAGAAAATGTAAAAGTTAAGGGCTATCTTAATGAATTTTCACAAGTTTTAATCAACTTATTTAACAATTCAAAAGATGCGTTCAACGCAAATGTGATAAAACAAAAAAGAGTCAATTTAAAGATTCAGGCAATCGATAAGAATTATGCTATGATTACTTATCAAGATAATGCAGGCGGAATTCCAGAAGATATTATTGATAAGATATTTGAACCCTACTTTACAACAAAGCATGCAAGTATTGGCACAGGTATAGGTCTTTATATGAGTAGAATGATCGTGCAAAATAGTATGAAAGGCACAATCGAAGCAAAAAATTGCAACGGCGGTGTCTGTTTTTTTATCAAAATACCAATGTACATCGAGGAGTGAGACAATGAAAAAGTTATCAAGTTTAACGGTTTTGTGTGTAGAAGATGAAAAAGAGTTGCGAGAAGCACTTCAAAGTGCTATTGGCGATGAGTTTGCACAATTTGTAACCGCAAGAGATGGTGATGATGGATTAAAAAAATTTAAAAAATTCAAACCAGATATCGTTATTACAGACATTATGATGCCTATCATGGATGGGCTTGTGATGGCAAATGAGATCAAAAAACTCTCAAGAGAAACACCTATTGTGATTTTGAGTGCTTTTAGTGAAAAAGAACGACTTTTGAAAGCAATCGATACAGGCATAGACAAATATATCATCAAACCAATTGATCCAGATGAACTTATGGCAACTATCACTTCCATAGCAAAAGAGCAGCTTGCACTCAATGAATTGGTGCAGCTAGGAGAGGGTTTTGCTTTTGATAAAAGTCGCAAGGTACTTGTAAAAGATGGTAACACAATTGCATTGACAAAGAAAGAATTACTATTTATTACGGTTTTAGTGAAAAATCTTGGTGTTTTTGTTTTGCATGAAGAGATCAAAAAACATGTATGGACAAATGCAAAAGTTACTGACTCTGCGATAAGAACATTTATAAAACGCATCAGAGAAAAAACAAGTAAGGAGTTCATTAAAAATGTTCCAGGGCTTGGCTACAAAATCAAAATAGACGAATAACTGCATATCTTCACATGTAGTTATGCTACATGTAGCTCAATTAAACAAATAATTAACAAATATTTAACACAAATTTAATCTTGTTAAGCTTTTTTAAATTTAGCTTATATTATAATTACCATAACTATGTGACATTCTTGTGACATAAACTACTTTTAGGAGGAATTGATGCAGTCTAGTAATGTTATTAACTATGACTATACAATTGCGAAGTATTTTGCAATTGCGACGATTGTCTTTGGCATCATAGGCATGAGCGTCGGTGTTCTTATAGCTTTTCAAATGGCTTTTCCAGAACTAAACAATTTAGCTGGAGAATATGGCACATTTGGAAGATTGAGGCCACTACATACAGATGCAGTTGCATTTGGTTTTACGCTTAGTGGTATCTGGGCAACATGGTACTATGTAGGGCAGAGAGTTTTAAAGGTTTCTTTGGCAGAGTCGCCATTTCTTATGTTTATGGCAAAGCTCCATTTTTGGCTTTACATCGTAGGAGTTGCAGCAGTTGTAGTTTCGCTCCTTATGGGTATAACTACTTCAAAAGAGTATGCTGAGTTTGAATGGCCGATTGATATAGCAATCGTGCTTGTTTGGGTTATTTGGGGTATAGGACTTTTTGGTCTCATCGGTATAAGAAGAGAAAAAACACTTTACATCTCAATATGGTACTACATCGCAGCGTTTTTAGGTGTGGCTATGTTGTATCTTTTTAACAATATGGAAGTTCCAACTTACTTTGTGGCTGGAATGGGTAAATGGTACCATTCTGTTTCTATGTATGCCGGTAGCAATGATGCTATGGTACAGTGGTGGTACGGACACAATGCTGTTGCATTCGTTTTTACAGTTCCAATTATCGCGATGATTTATTATTTCTTACCAAAAGAATCAGGACAACCTGTATTTTCTTATAAACTTTCACTTTTGAGCTTCTGGGGATTGATGTTTGTTTACCTTTGGGCCGGTGGACACCATTTGCTTTACTCAACTGTTCCTGATTGGGTGCAAACTATGGGATCTCTTTTCTCAATTATTCTTATTCTTCCATCATGGGGTAGTGCTATCAATATGCTTTTAACCATGAAAGGTGAATGGGGACAAATCAAAGAAAATCCATTGATAAAATTTTATGTGCTTGCTTCAACTTTCTATATGTTAAGCACTATAGAAGGACCTATCCAAGCTATCAAATCAGTCAATGCGCTTGCACACTTTACGGATTGGATTCCAGGACATGTACACGATGGAACGCTAGGCTGGGTTGGATTTATGATTATAGGCGCACTTTTCCACATGGCTCCTCGCATGTATAAAAGAGAGATTTATAGCAAAAAACTCATAGAGATACAATTTTGGATTCAAACAACAGGTATTGTATTTTACTTTACAAGTATGTGGATCGCTGGTATCACGCAAGGTATGATGTGGAGAGCAACTGACCAATACGGTAACTTAGCGTATTCATTTATAGATACGGTAACCGTTTTACATCCATACTATACACTCAGAGCTGTAGGTGGAGCACTCTATTTGTTAGGTGTGTTTATGTGGGCTTACAATATGTATAAAACAATGACTGCAAGTAAAGCTATTGAGTTTGAACCTCAAAATGCTTCACCTATGGCAGCTTAAAAGAAGGAGTAAAATATGTTTCATTGGTTAGAAAAAAATCCATTCTTTTTCGCAGTAGGAGTATTTTTAGTGATTGCTTATGCTGGGATCGTCACAGTTTTGCCTGATTTTATGGAAAGTGCGCGACCACTCAAAGGTACAAAACCTTATACAGTTTTGCAACTAGCTGGTCGTCATGTTTACATCAAAGATAGTTGTAATGCTTGCCATTCTCAAATGATAAGACCGTTTAAATCTGAAACTGATCGATATGGAAAATATTCTATGAGCGGTGAGTATGCGTATGATAGGCCATTTCTTTGGGGTTCAAAAAGAACAGGTCCAGATTTGATGCGTGTAGGAAATTATAGAACAACAAATTGGCATGAAATTCACATGTATAAGCCATCAAGTATGGTTCCAGGCTCGATTATGCCATCATACAAACATATGTTTACAAACACTGCTGATATAGAAACAGCATATGCAGAAGCTTATACAGTAAAATCAGTTTTCAATGTTCCTTACGATGAGGAAGATATGCCAAAATTAGGAACTTGGGAAGAGGCACAAAAAACTGCTATAGCTGAAGCGCAACTGATTGTGGATGATATGAAAGATCCACAAGTAAAAGAAGCTTTTGCACGAGGCGAGATAAAAGAGATAGTAGCAATCATAGCATATCTCAATAGTTTACAATAAGGCGCAAACAGTGGATATGGAAACAATTAGAGAGTTGCAAGCGTATGGTTATGCTTTTTTCACCGTCTTTCTTGCTGTGATTTTGTATGCGTATATCTACCATCTTTACAAATCAGAAAAAAATGGTAGAAGAGATTATGAAAAATATGCAAGAATGGCATTGGATGATGAGATCACCGACTCTCCAGTTGAGAAAATTGAACCTGAATATCAAGAGAAAGACAAAGAGGAGCGTTTAAATGAATTGGCTAAATGATAGCATAAGTCTGTTTACTCTGATTGGCATTGGAGCTGTAATCGTAATTACGGTTTTTGTAGTTGGCAAATATGTTAGACAGATGAAAACAGATAGCAGTACGGGTGAATTGGCAAAAGAAAAATGGGACGGCATAGGTGAGTATAAAAATGAACTTCCAATTGGTTGGGCTCTATCTTTCTTCGGAACAATTATATATGCACTTTGGTATTTTCTAGCAGGATATCCTCTTGCTGCATATTCCCAAATAGGTGAGTATAATCAAGAGGTAAATGCCCACAGCGATAGATTTGAGAGCAAGTGGAGCAATGCTGATGAAGCTACATTGCAAGATATGGGAAAAGGTATTTACTTCGTACAATGTGCATCATGTCACGGTGTTGTAGGCGATGGTATGGACGGTAAAGCACAAAATCTTACTTTCTGGGGAAGTGAAGAGTACATCGTAAAAACAATCGAGATAGGTGCAAAAGGCTCTGGATATCCGCTTGGCGAAATGCCAGCTGGTCTTTTAGATCCACAAAGTGCAAAAGCAGTTGCTGCATATCTAGTCGAGAAAATTGCCAAAACAGGCAAAAGCAAAAATCCAACTCTTGTAAGTGAGGGTGAAGCATTATGGGCTACATGTGCTGGTTGTCATAGTGAAGATGGTACGGGAATGTTTGGCATGTCTGCAAATCTGAGTAATTATGGCAAGAGCGAATTTATCGTAGAGGTACTCAATCGAGGCAAAAAAGGAATGATCGGCAATATGCCAGCATTCAATGACGGCCGACTCACTGACATACAAAAACTTGCTGTTGGCAAATATGTCACAACATTAGTAGAGTAAGGATGAGATGATGGAAAATACAAACAGAAGCGTTTTTGGATTAAATGGCGTGAGTGGTATGCTCATAGCAACAGTGCTTTTGCTATCGATACTTGTAGTCTTGACAGTTTTAGGTATCAATGCACAACAATCAGTTGCAAACAAACCGTACGATATACCAAATGCAAGTGCTATTAAGATGATTGATAGTGCCAATGCAGATTTGAAAAAGAAATAGGGAGGATATCATGAATCAAAATATGAATAAAATCATCACGGTAGCCCTTATTGTTCTAGCAGCTGTTACAGCTTGGGCAGTTCTTACTCCAAATCATTTGTATATTGGCTAATGAATACGGTAAAAGTATTGCGATGTAGAGTCTTTTGGCTCTACATCGTAGCTTCTTTATTTCTTGCAAGTACACTCAGTGCAAATTTTGTTTTAGTAAATGATAATGTCTTAAACGATAAAGTTACAACAAAAATAGAAGAAATGGCAAATGAACTCCACGCACAGACAGGCATAAGTGCTTATGTTGCGGCGCCAAAAACGCTGGAACAAGTTGGTATTGTTGCGTATGCACAGCAAATGATTCCACAAATGAAAAAACCTTTTGTATTGCTCACGATTGCTAAAAATGATCATCAAGTTGATATTTTTCATTCACAAGAACTTGAGGGAAAGTACGACAAAGAAGCGATTTTGAGTCCCTATCCTTGGAGGGGAACTATCATCCCTTTGCTTACAGGCAAAAAAGATAATGACCAATATAACGCAGCTACACTCAATGGATTTGCTGATTTGGTTGAACGCATCGCAAAAACATATGGCGTTTCGCTACAAAGTGCTTTGGGAAATACAAATAGAAATATTCTTTTTATTGTAAAGATAGGAATTTATGGATTTTTACTCTTTGTAATTGTTGGATATTATTTAAAAAAAGTGAGAAGAAAAAATGTCTAAAAGTTCAAAATTAGAAAGCAATTACTGGCCACACGCAATAATAACCATGATACTTTTAACCATAGGTGCGTGTGCATGGACAATACAAATAGCTTTAGATAATCCTGTTGAAATGGATAGTTTTTATCTTGAGAAACACCAAAGTGTTGAGCGAAATATCAATGAAATAAATGCAAATCAAGAAAAATTTGACGCAAATTATGCGATCAAGCATGAAAGTGTAAAGTTTTCTATGAATCAAGAAAATAGTGTCATATTTTCCATTATTGATAAAAGTGGCAAAGTTGTAGAAAACGCTAAGATACGACTCATGATTTCCCGACCTGAGACAAATAAATTTAACCAAGAATTTACGCTAGAGAAAGCTACAAATGGCAAGTATTCAGTTAATGGCATACAAGCGATTAAACCAGGCCGCTGGCAAGTTCTTACGCGAATTAGTTTAGATGGAATCGAAGCTTTTAATAAGTACGAAGTTTTTGCAAATTAAGCTCTTCAAGCTATAAATTTTTGTAAAATATTTACTTTTTTGTAACTCATATTTTACTTACATGTAAGTATTGCATATTGTAATCTTTTTATCAAAATTTAGTACCTATGCTATAATGCCATATTTAAAAATGAAGAGAGACAATGACGCAAATATTTCCAACTTCAAGGTGCGTGCGGGAATTTTATGCCTCTTTTGCCCACACCGATCAGCTTCTCCCGAAAGCTTTGAGTATCGCAGAGTTTGAAGCTCGCAGTGTATTTGTGCCAAATAAGGTGCTTGCAGATGAAGATACGCGGGTTTTGCTTATGCACGAGGCAGCAAAGTTTAAAAATTTTTCTCAACTGAAGATTGAAAGAGAATTTCTCAGTTTTCTAAAAAATGCAAGCTATTTGTTTGCTTTTTTTGAAGAATTGGCACATGAGGGCGTGAAGATAGAGGCACTTCACATTGCAGATACTTATGCAAATTTTGAAGAACATCTACTTGTCCTTGAACAATTACTAGAAAATTATCTACAACTTCTAGAAAAAAACCAACTTTATGATAAAATCTCATTGCCATGTGTGTATGAACTCAATGAAGATTTTTTGCATCAAAGTGATGGTTTTTTTATCCATCTTGAGGGTTTTTTAAGCCATTTTGAATTCACTCTCTTAAGTCAGATAGCACGCCTCACAACCCTTAAAATATACTTACATGTAGGTGTATATAACAAAAAAATGCGTACACTTTTTAGTGATTTTGACCTTGAAGAAGGCTACAGCTATACGCTCAATCTAAGTACTAAAGAGGTTGAAAGTAAGCAAGTCTTTAGTCAAAATATCACAAATGCTGATGTCCGAGGATTTGGTTCGCGTTTTTTACAGTCTGCTTTTGTGCAAGAAAAAATCAACGAATTTGTAACAAAAGGCATTGATCCTGAGCGAATTGCGGTAATCTTGCCTGATGAAAAATTTGCAAGCGTACTGAAAAATTTTGATTATTATAACAATCTCAATTTTGCGATGGGTGAGAGTTTTCGCCACAATCCACTAAGTCAAAAACTCCACGCACTTGATAAGTTTTTACGAAAAAATGAACTCGAACATTTTTATAGATTGCAACGACTTGGCATAACAGATGAGATAGTGCAAAGATTTAAAGATGTGTGGAGAAAAAAATTAACCCCTCAAGAGATCGTTGTTTTATTGCAAGTTTTTTGTGATGATTTGCCAGAGCTAAAAGAGTTTGAAATCCAATTGTTTCGTTTTGAAAAGTTTATGTGCCGCATCGGCGAAATAAACTTTGAACAAGCAATGCAGCTATTTTTAAATCGATTAGACGGCGTGAGTGTTGATGATGTAAGAGGGGGTAAGGTTACTGTTATGGGGCTACTTGAGAGCCGTGGAGTTGCTTTTGATGGAGTTATCATTGTAGATTTTAATGATGAATTTGTACCAAAAAGAAGTAAAAAAGATCTCTTTTTAAGCTCACATGTAAGAAAAATTGCACATTTGCCTAACAGGGAAGATCGAGAAAATCTGCAACGCTATTTTTATGCACAACTTTTAAGTCGTGCCAAAGAAGTTGCGATTAGTTTTTGCGTTGATGAACAAAGTAGTGGATCTCGATTTTTAGATGCTTTACATTTGCAAGCGGTTGAGCAATTTGATGAAAAATCTTACATGCAAGCTTTATTTAGGCAAAAATCTTTGCTTCCGCGATTTGATAGGGAAAAAATCGAAGGAAGCTATGATCTCAAAAAATATCCACTCTCAGCAAGTAAACTAAAAACTGTGCTTACATGTAAGCGACAATTTTATTTCAAATACATACAAAAATTCAAAGAAGCAAAAATCCCAAGTACTCATATGAATGAAGCAGACATTGGCACTTTTTTACATAAAACATTGTTTATGCTGCTACAAGAGCAAAAACCAAGTGATGCAAATGAGCTTATGATTGCATTGCGTTCCAAGATGATGCAGTACAATAGCTCCTTATTGTGGCAATTTCACACAGATATCTGGATGCAATACCTCAAAAAATTTTGTGAAAATGAAGTACAAAGATATGCACAAGGATATGAGGTATTTGCTCTTGAAAAAGAGTATAAAACGCACTATAAAGATTTTTTGCTAGAGGGAAAAATAGATAGAATTGATGTTTTGGATACAAAGCTATCTATCATCGATTATAAAAGTGGGAAGCTTCCTACATGTAGTGAAAAAACGCTCGAAAAATGTGTAGATTTTCAATTAGAATTTTACTACCTGCTGTGCAAAGATATAGCTGAAATTGAGGGAGTTTATTATTATCCTCTTAAAATTGGCAAACTCCAAGCTGAAGATCTATTTGAGCAAAAACTTGCACAACTTGATATGATCTTGGCAGATCTCAAAGAGCCTCTTAGGGATTTTGAAAAGTGTGCAACAAAAGAACCTTGTAAGTTTTGTGCGTATGCCACAATATGCGGGAGGAATGGGGATGTCTGAATTGAAACCATTTTTAGCACTCCATGCGAGTGCGGGGAGTGGAAAAACTTATGCACTGAGTGTTCGGTATATCTCTTTGCTTTTTTTAGGAGCAAATCCGAACAAAATCCTTACGCTTACTTTTACAAACAAAGCCGCAAGTGAGATGAAAAATAGAATTTATAAGACTCTTAAAAACTTAGAAAATAGTTCAGAATTAGAGAAAATTTGTTTACAAACTGCCAAAAGCAAAGAACAAATTCTTGCTTTGCAAAAAGAGGTTTTACAAAAATTTTTAACACAAGATTTGCTCATCTGTACGCTTGACGCTTTTTTTGCTTCAATTTTGCGAAAATTTTCTTTACATGTAGGCTTGATGCCAGATTTTAAGATCGATGTATCGCTTTATGAAGAGGATTTTCTTGAGCGATTTTTAGCTACATGTAAGCGCGAGGGCAAGTATGATTCTTTAGTTGCATTGAGTTTCAATGAAGAGAAAAAACTCAGAGATATTTTTGTAACACTTGAGAATTTTTATGCCAAAGAGGGCGAGTTTGATGCGAGTGCCGCAAAACAACACGATTATAAAAATCCACAAAAAGTTCTCGACATTTGTAACCAGCTACAAGAAAGTTTGCAAAAAGCTAGTGTAAGTCAAAGAGGAGTTGAGAGTTTTAATAATCCAGATATAGCCAAACTCTTAAGCCGAAGTTTTTTAGCATATGAAAGCCTTGAAGAAAATAGATTGTATAAAAAATATATGACCCCGCAGATAAAACAACTCTATGCGGATCTACGCGATGAGTTGTTATCTTTTATCAATGCAAGAGAGCAGTATATATTAGGTGAGCTAGCAGCACTTTATAATATCTACAAACAATCAAGAAAGGCGTACAATAAAGAGTTTTCACTGCTAGCATTTGGCGATGTGAGCAGCCTTGTTTATACGCTTTTACAAGATGAAATCTCACAAGAATTTTTGTATTTTAGACTTGATGGAGCGGTTGAACATATCTTGCTTGATGAATATCAAGATACAAATATATTGCAATATAAAATTCTAGAGCCATTGATGCGAGAGATTACTTCAGGCATCGGCGCACACCAACATCGCACGCTTTTTTTTGTAGGCGATATTAAACAATCAATTTACCGTTTTCGTGGCGGCTCAAAAGAGTTGTTTGACTACACAATGACACAATTTGGTATGCAAAAAGATTTCTTGGACACAAACTATCGTAGTTGCAAAAATATCGTGGAATTCGTAAATACAATTTTTGGCACAAAGATGCGTGATTATGAAATTCAAAAAGCACATGTAGATCAAGAAGGTTATGTGGAGGTAGTTTGTTGTGAGGATATGAGCCAAGAACTTATTGGGCGTATCACATGGCTTCTTGAAAATGGTGTTGCAAGCAAGGATATCGCCGTGCTTGTGCATCAAAACAAGGATGCGCAAGTGTTTCGCGATCTTTTGTGTGAGCATTTTCCAAATCTTCAAGTGCAAACAGAGGCTGCTTTAAAACTCATAAACATTCCCCTTATCCGTGGAATTTTAGATTTTCTTGCTTATTTGTATTTTCAACAAGAACTTTTTTTGAAAAACTTTTTAGTTACTATTGGGATAGATTGGTGTGAAAATGTTGCTGTAAGTGGTTTTGATAGCAACAAAACACCACTTACACTCATCAGTGAAATTATACGAAGATTTGAAATCTTTGATGCGGATCTTGATCTTATCAAACTTTTAGAGGTAGCAAGTCGCTATGATGATCTTGAGTCATTTCTTTTTGCGTGTCAAAAGTTCAGCGATGATGCAAAAATTCAAGACAATAATGGCATCAAAATCCTTACGATCCACAAATCAAAAGGGTTGGAGTTTGCACATGTTATCTTGGTAGATAGACTTACAGCACCAAAACCAAATACCAATCCATGGCTCTTTGAACATGATGGCATAGCATTACAAGGTATTTATCAACGCACAAAAAATCGAGAATATTTTGATATAGATTATAAAAATGCAAAAGAAGGAGAGGCAAATTTAGCCTATGATGATACGCTCAATATGCATTATGTGGCATGTACTAGAGCTGCACAATCTTTGATCATTTGCAAAAAAGAAACGCACAGTGCTTTTGAGGCATTGGATTTGGAAGCAATGCAAAAAGGAAAGATAGAGGCGCAAAAGCCTATAGAGCAAAACGACAAAAAAATTCTCTCAATGCAGGGAGGTTTTCGTAGTTTTGGGTCGCAAAAGAAGGGAAAAGATGCGTTAAATGTGCATGACGAAGCGTTGCAAATTGCCGCAATTGAGTACGGTCTTGCGTTGCATTATATGCTCGAAATGATGGTAAATTTTCAACAAACTTCACTACAAAACGCATTTGAGAGTATGCGTAACAGATATGCTATGACGCTTGATGCTAAGAGTTTGGATTCTATCTTGCAACGCGTATCTAGACTTGTTGCAAATGAGTATTTTCAAAAACTTCAATGCAATGCAAAAATCTATAAAGAACAGCCAATTTCCTATGGGGGCGAGCGAAAACAGATAGATTTGCTCTTACAAACACAAGAATGCTACACGATCATAGACTATAAAAGTTCTGCACATACGCAAGAAGAACATATTTTACAAGTAAAGGGCTATAAAAAGGCACTCACACAAATCCAGCCAAAACGAGTACAGGCATATTTGTGTTATCTGAAAGAGGATAGTGTGGAATTTGTAGAAGTGATATAAGCTTATAAAAAGCTAAAATTAAGCAATATATAAGAAATATTTTAATACAATCTCACTTCTTAAATTTATGTGTCTCGAAAGCTACATGTAAAGATTAAAAATATTTCGGCAAAGGTCTTCAAATGAAATTGACTAAATCATTAAAGCCAGCTGAGGTGCAACGCGATTGGATCGTTGTTGATGCAGCAGGTAAAAAATTCGGTAGAGTTATTACCCAAGTTGCAACACTTTTGCGTGGTAAACATAAGCCTTCTTTTACTCCAAATGTAGATTGCGGTGATTTCGTTATCATCATCAACGCAGAAAAAGTAGAAGTAAGTGGCAATAAAATGGATGCAAAACTCTATCACAGACATTCAGGTTACTTTGGAAGTGTAAAAAGTGAAAAGATGGGCGACCTTTTAGTAAATAACCCAGCTAAACTTTACAGATTAGCAGTAAGAGGAATGTTACCAAAGACAAATCTTGCAAAAGATATGATCAAGAAATTGAAAGTTTATGCAGGTAGCGAACATCCACACACAGCTCAAGTTAGCAAAACAGAAGGAAAATAGAGATGGCAAAAGTATATGCAACTGGAAAAAGAAAAACTGCGATTGCTAAAGTTTGGGTTGCTCCAGGCAAAGGAAGCATTATCGTAAATGGTATGGATGTTGAAGCATGGCTCGGTGGCCATGAAACAATCAAAAAAAGAGTACGCCAGCCACTTGCACTCACAAAACAAGAGAGCAATTTTGATATAAAAGCGGTTACAATGGGTGGTGGTTATTCTGCGCAAGCAGACGCACTTAGACATGGTATCTCAAAAGCTCTAGCTTCTATGGACCATGATTTTAGAGCTACACTTAAGCCATTTGGATTGCTTACTCGTGACTCAAGAGTCGTTGAGAGAAAAAAATTCGGTAAGAAAAAAGCAAGAAAATCACCGCAGTTTTCAAAAAGATAATCTGCACTGTACAAAGAAAGGCATCGCCTTTCTTTGTATGTTTACAAAATTTTACAAAATACTTCTTTTACAAAAAAATTCATATACACTTCTCATTTTCTCAAAAAGCAGCCTTTTCTTAGCTTTAGAGGATTGTAGAGACATCTGTGCGTGTCATAAAATGCAATTTTTAAAAAAAACGAACGCGTTTGTTTTGGCGTGTAACATCAGTTAAAAAAGAGTTTTTCACTCTTATTTAACTTTTATTTATCATAGATTAATACTTCATTAAATCATTTACTTTATACTTTCACTTACCAAGACAAAAACCTCCTTTTTGTAGATAGAACCTAAAATTTTTTTAAAAAGCGCTCGGGTTGCCCGCCCTGAGCGCTTTTTTTATGTTCAAAATAAATCCATTTGGTATAATGTGCATATGAAAATATTTTTATTTATACTCTTACTCGTCTTACATGTAAACGCATCAACCTTGCATCTTGCACTTTCAGCAAGTCCTGCCCGTATCAATCCGATACTTGCGACAGACTCGGCAAGTTCTGAGATAACAAGATGGATTTTCAATGCGCTTGTTACTTATGATAAAGATGCTAGCATAAAACCAGAACTTGCGAAAAGTTACCGATTTATTGATGATATTTCGTTGGAATTTACACTCAGAGATGATGTGTATTGGAGTGATGGAGAAAAGTTTAGCGCACGCGATGTGGTATTTACTTATGAAACTATCATCTCACCTGATATATTCACGCCCTATGCTTCTGGATTTGTACATGTAAAGAGTGTTGAAGCGCTGGACGATTACACTATTCTTGTGAAATACAAATATCCCTATTTTAAAGCACTTGAAACTTGGATGATGGAGATATTGCCAGCACATGTACTCAAAGATGAAAAAAATCTTATGAGTGCAAAGTTCAATCAAAAACCTCTCGGAACAGGTTCATATATCCTTGAGAATTTTTCTATCTCAAGTGATATCACTTTGCGTGCAAATGCAAATTATTTTATCCACAAACCAAATATTGACAAAATCATCTACCATTTTTTACCCGATAGTTCTGCCCAATTTTTGATGCTTAAATCCAATAAACTAGATATAGGCTCGCTTACACCATTGCAGTTAGAGCGACAGATTGATGATGCGTTTAAGGAAAGATTTGACATAATCGAAGATATCGCCCACTCTTACACTTATATAGGGTTTAATTTGCGGTTGCCAAAATTTCAAGATCCATTAGTGCGAAGAGCGTTAAGTTTGGCGATTGATCGAGAAGAGATTGTGGATATTCTTTATTTTGGACATGGCGCTGTTTGTCATGGACCATTTTTGCCAGGAACTAGAGCGTTTAATGACACTATCAAATCACCAAAACAAGATATACAAGAAGCAAAAAAACTACTAAAAAAAGCTGGATATGATGCAAATAACCCCTTTGAATTTACCATTAGCACAAACACAGGCATTAGAGGAACTTATCTAGCACAAATACTCCAACACCAGTTGCAAAAAGCTGGCATCATTTTAAAACTTCGTGTGATGGAATGGCAAGCTTTTTTAAACACAGTGGTAAACCCGAGAAATTTTGAAGCTGTTTTGATGGGTTGGTCTTTGGGACTCAAGCCAGATGCTTATAGTCTTTGGCATTCAGAATCAAATAAAAAAGGTGGCTTTAATTTTATAGGTTATAAAAATGAAAAAGTAGATGCCCTCATCAAAAAAGCAGAAAAAACAGTCAATCAAGAGGCATTTGATGCAATGTATAGGGAGATATTTTATGAGATAGTTTATGATAACCCTTATCTTTTTTTAGTGATTCCAAACTCTATCACCGCCGTAAGTAAAGATATCAAAGGCGTGCAGCCATCGCTTATCGGGATCATGCACAATGTAGTTGATTGGAAAAAATCAGCGTTTTAATAAAAGTATGATAAAATAGCAACTACTTCAAAATACAAAGGATTTTTGATGAAGAAAATACTCTTTTTTATGAGTGTGCTGTCTTTGCTGATAGTGAATGCGTCAGAATACAAAACGATAAAAATAGGCGAGGGTGCAACTATAGAAAGTCCTAGCAAGGAGATCTCTATACCAGATGAAAAAAGACCAATGGGTTTTATAATCAGGCAAGCCAAAGAGGATATGAGAGCAAAAGCGCCGATGGATAGCGATGGAGATGGTGTGCTTGATGGTGCAGACAAATGCCCAGACACGCCAAGAGGGAAAGTTGTGGATGAAGATGGCTGTATGAAACTCATCCGTTTACGAGTAAATTTTGATTTTGATAAGTATGAAATCAAAGATGAATTTCTTTCTCAAATTCAAGAAGCATATGATTTTTATAAAATCAACAAAAATCTCAGCATAGCAGTTGATGGACATACTGATAGCGATGGAAGTGAAGCGTACAACCAAAAATTGAGTGGAAAAAGAGCAGCAAAAGTTGCAACAAAACTGATAAATATGGGAGTTGACAAAGAAAATATACAAGCACAATCCCACGGTGAACTAAAACCACTCGTTCCAAATAGTTCAAAAGAAAATAAAGCGCAAAATAGACGCGTAGATATCACATTTGATAAGGATAAATAATCATGAAAAAAATAGTTTTAAGTTTAGCACTTGCATCATCATTGCTGTTCGCAGCAAATGATCACAGCGTAGAGATGATGGCAACCATAGGCGGTGTGAAACCAGAGGGAAATCTTGATCTTAAAAATCAGCTCAATTTTGGTTTGCGTTTTGGTACCTTTGTTGAAGATAAATTCTTTGACATGATAGAGTTTGGAATTGAGCGAGTAAACTCAGCTGATTATAAAAATTCTACAAGCGATACATCTATTAATCGTTTCTTTGTTGATCTCATCAAAGAATACCCAATAACAGAAGCTACTTCGTGGTACGGTCTTGCTGGAGTTGGTTATGAAAATATACGAACCCCGCTCTTTGCCAATGATGATGATAGTTTTGTTCAGTATGGTATCGGTTTGAAACATTGGATCAATGAAAACTTTGCACTCAAAGCAGAAGCTAGACATGGTATCACATTTGAGGGAAATAACAATCTTTTTTACACTCTAAGTTTTGTAATTCCATTTGGTGAAAAAAAACAACCAATACAAGCACAACCTGTAGTGCAACCACAGCCAGCCCCAGCCCCAGCACCGGTGTTCGTTCCAGCTCCAGTGGTTGATGATGACATTGACAAAGATGGCGTGCCAAATGCGCTTGATAAATGTCCAAATTCACCGAAAAATCAAATCGTAAACCAAGATGGTTGTATGAAAGTTATCCGCTTACATGTAAACTTTGATTATGATAGCGCAAAAGTGCAAACGCAAGAGCTTAAAAAAATTTATGAAGTCATTGAATTTATGATCGCAAATCCAGATTTTAGTGTAACGCTTGATGGACATACTGATGCAAAAGGCTCACAAAAATATAATCAAGCTTTAGGATTAAAAAGAGCAAATGCGATGGCAAAACTCTTAGAATCAAAAGGTATTTCAGCTGCAAAAATAACCACAAATAGTTACGGTGAAGATAATCCTGTTGCTTCCAATGACGATGAAGCAGGAAGAGCTATGAATAGACGTGTTGATGCACATTTTGATAAGTAAAAAGAGTTTTTATGGAATTTAGTTTAGAAATAATCTGGTCTTATATTGCATTATATGGAGTGCGTTTTATCATTTCGCTCGCTATTTTTATCGTGGGGAAAAAACTCGCATCATACGCTGTGGATATAGCAGAAAAATTGATGGATAGATCAAAAGTTGATAAAACACTGAGTAAGTTTTTAGGAAGTGTTGTCTATGGATTGTTGCTAGTTGTTATCTCTTTAGCAGCACTCAGCAATCTAGGCGTGAATACAACCTCTTTTGTAGCAATTCTTGGTGCAGCTGGTTTGGCTGTTGGTTTGGCATTTAAAGATACAGTTGCAAATATTGGAGCAGGCGTACTTATCATCTTCTTTAGACCTTTTAAGGTGGACGATTTTATACAAGCGGGCGGTGAATCTGGTACTGTTGAAGAGATCAATCTTTTTAGTGTTATCATGAAAACGGGAGACAACAAACAGATCATTGTCCCTAATTCTGGGATCATCGGAAAGACTATTACAAATTTTTCTGCCAATGATACAAGACGCGTAGATATGACTTTTGGTATAGGATATGATGATGATCTCAAGCTTGCAAAAGAAACTTTGATGCAGATAGTTAGTGATGATGAACGCGTACTTAGTGATCCAGCTCCTTTTGTTGCAGTGAGTGAACTTGCAAATAGTAGTGTCAATTTTGTCCTCAGAGCATGGGTAAAAAAAGAGGATTATTGGAGTGTTTACTTCGATACAAATGAAAAAGTAAAGCTTGTATTTGATGAAAAAGGTATATCCATACCATTTCCGCAGATGGCTATCCATACAAAAAATATATGAAGACTATACTCTTTGATCTTGATGGTACGCTTATAGATTCTACAGATGCTATCGTAGAGGGATTTGAAGTGGCTTATGATAGCCTTGGACAAATTCCTCCAAACAAAACAGATATCATCAAACATGTAGGTTATCCACTTGAGATTATGTTTGAAAGGCTTGGTATGCGTGGAAATGTTGCAGATTATGTCCGTGCATACAAGGAGCATTATCGAACTATCTCAAAAGCTAAAACAACACTTTTGCCTTTCGCAAAAGAAGCAATAGATACAGCTTCACAGTATGCGCAATTAGGTATCGTTACGACGAAAACTTCAAGATTTTCTCAAGAACTTTTGGAGCATTTGGGCATTTTAAATTATTTTAAGGTACTCATAGGTCGTGAAAATGTAACCCATCCAAAACCAGATCCTGAGCCTATCTACAAAGCCATGGAGCAACTTAAGGCTAAAAAACAAAAAACTTGGATGATTGGTGATACAATTTTAGATATCGATGCTGCAAACAAGGCTGGAATCAAAAGTGTTGGCGTAGTGTGTGGCTATGGTTCAAGACAAGAGTTATTAAGATATACCAAAAATATACGCGCCGATGCTTATGAGGCGGTATATTTTATCAGGGATAACACTTGAATTGTTATGTCTTTTTCATTTTTTTTTACTATCATTGCGAATTGGTAAAAGACTAATAAGCGTTAAATTAATATAAAAAAATACGAGATGTATTGTTATTTATTTTATATTAAGATAATCATAAGTAGAATAGGTGACTTACATCACGACACGGTTTTAAAAACTTATAAAAAGGAAAAATTATGGCAAAAGTCATGAAAACGATGGATGGTAATGAAGCTGCTGCTCATGTATCCTACGCATTTACAGAAGTAGCTGGTATCTATCCAATTACTCCAAGCTCGCCAATGGCAGATTTCACAGATATGTGGGCTGCACAAGGAAAAAAAAATCTTTTTGGAATGCCTGTAAAGATAATTGAATTACAAAGTGAAGGTGGAGCTGCTGGTACAGTACACGGATCATTGCAAGCAGGCGCTTTAACAACAACTTATACAGCTTCTCAAGGGTTGCTTCTTAAAATTCCAAATATGTACAAAATAGCTGGTCAATTACTTCCAGGCGTTATACATGTAAGCGCAAGAACACTTGCTACACACGCACTTTCTATCTTTGGAGATCATCAAGATATTTATGCTACTCGTCAAACAGGTTTTGCTATGCTTGCCACAAGTAGTGTGCAAGAAGTTATGGACTTAAGTGGAGTTGCCCATCTATCCGCTATAAAAGGCCGTGTTCCATTTTTGCATTTCTTTGATGGTTTTAGAACTTCACATGAAATTCAAAAAATTGAAGTGATGGATTATGCACATTTTGATAGACTTATAGACTATGAAGCAGTACAAGCATTTAGAGATGCATCACTCAACCCAGAGTCGCCAAAAACTCGTGGAACTGCTCAAAATGATGATATTTACTTTCAAGGAAGAGAAGCACAAAATAAATTCTACGATGCACTTCCTGATATTGTTGCTGATTATATGAAAGAGATTTCAAAAATTACCGGCCGCCAATATAAACCATTTACATATTATGGTGCACCAGATGCTGAGAGAATTATTGTAGCGATGGGTTCAGTTGTTGAGGCTACTCGTGAAACAGTTGATTATCTCAATGCAAAAGATGAAAAAGTAGGATTACTTGTTGTGCATCTTTACAGACCATTTAGTGCAAAATATTTCTTTGATGTTCTTCCGGATACTGTGAAAAAAGTAGCCGTACTTGATAGAACAAAAGAAGCTGGATCGGTTGGTGAGCCATTGTATTTAGATGTTAGAAGTATCTTTTATGGTAGGGCAAATGCTCCTGTAATTGTAGGCGGACGGTATGGTCTTTCATCAAAAGATGTGAATCCAGCACAAATGCTTGCTATTTATGATGAACTCAAAAAAGATGCTCCTAAAAATAACTTTACAGTAGGTATCGTTGATGATGTTACGCATACTTCACTTGATGTTGGAGAAAATGTTTCTTTAGGTGGAGAGGGTGTAAAAGAGTGTTTGTTTTATGGTCTTGGAGCTGATGGTACCGTCGGTGCCAATAAAAACTCTGTAAAAATTATTGGTGATAAAACAAATCTTTATGCACAAGCTTATTTTGCATATGACTCTAAAAAATCAGGCGGTTACACAAGAAGTCACCTCCGTTTTGGACCACACCCAATTCGATCAACTTATCTCGTAAGCACTCCAGATTTTGTAGCATGTTCTGTTGCTGCATACCTTGATCTTTATGACATGATAGGCGGTTTGAAAAAAGGTGGAACATTCTTACTGAACTCTATCTGGTCAGTCGAAGAAACAGTAAAACGAATTCCAAATCACATCAAAAAAACACTAGCAGATAAAGACGCAAAATTTTATATCATTAACGCAACAAAATTAGCTAGAGACATCGGACTAGGCAATAGATCAAATACGATTATGCAATCAGCGTTCTTTAAGTTAGCACAAATTATTCCTTTTGAAGAAGCACAAAGCTATATGAAAGAATACGCATATAAAGCGTACATAAAAAAAGGTGAAAAAATTGTTGAGATGAATTACAAGGCAATCGATACTGGTGCAAATGGACTTGAGCAAGTGCCAGTAGATCCAGCTTGGTCAAATCTCTCAATACAAACAGCTGCAGTAGAAGACAAGTATGTAGGAACAGCATTTGTTGAGCGAATTGCAAAACCAATTAATGCAGCAAAAGGTGATAGTTTACCTGTTTCAGCTTTTAAAGATTATGAAGATGGTTCTTTTGAAAATGGCACAACACAGTATGAAAAACGCGGTGTTAGCGTTATGGTTCCAAAATGGATTGAAAGCAACTGTATCCAATGTAACCAATGTTCATTTGTTTGCCCACATGCAGTTATCAGACCATTCTTAATCAATGATGAAGAGTTGGAAAAAGCACCAGCTGGCGTGAAAAACCATGTACTCGATGCAAAAGGTAAAGAACTGAAAGGATTTAAATACAAAATCCAAGTTTCAGATCTTGATTGTACTGGCTGTGAACTCTGTACTGAAATATGCCCAACATCAGAAAAATCTCTTGTTATGGTTCCACTTGAAGAGGAACTCAATGCAGGCGAGCAAGAAAATGCGGATTATCTATTTAATGATGTTCGCTATAAAGATGACATTGTTTCGAAAACAACAGTTAAAGGCTCACAATTTGCAAAACCACTTTTTGAATTCCACGGTGCATGCCCAGGTTGTGGCGAAACTCCATATATAACTCTTGCAACGCAACTCTTTGGTGAGAGAATGATGATCGCAAATGCAACTGGATGTTCTTCAATCTATGGTGGTTCAGCTCCATCAACTCCGTATGTAAAAAATCAAAATGGAGAAGGTCCGGCTTGGGGTAACTCACTATTTGAAGACAATGCAGAGTTTGGTTTGGGTATGCGTGTTGCTGATGAAACATTGCGACATCGCATCGAAAATATCATGCTTGACACTATTGAAACTGTACCAAATTCTCTTAAAGCTTTGTATAAAGATTGGATTGAATTTAAGGCTGATGGCAAGAAAACACAAGAGATCAGAGATAGGCTTGTACCAATTCTTGAAGCAAACAAGGATCTTGCAGGTGTAAAAGATATACTCAGTATCAAACGGTATCTTGTAAAAAAATCACAATGGATTATTGGTGGTGATGGCTGGGCTTATGATATTGGTTTTGGTGGTCTTGACCATGTACTTGCAAGTGGCGAAGATGTAAATGTGCTTGTATTGGATACCGAAGTGTATTCAAATACAGGCGGTCAAAGTTCAAAATCATCTCGAACAGGATCTATAGCGCAATTTGCAGCTTCTGGTAAAGCTATGCAGAAAAAAGATCTAGGCTACATTGCGATGACTTATGGCAATATCTTTATAGCTCAGGTTAATTCAAATGGCTCACAAGCACAACTTGTAAAAGCTATGGAAACTGCTGAAGCTTACGATGGTCCATCGTTGATTATTGCGTACTCCCCATGTATTGCTCATGGTATAAAAGGCGGTTTGGGAAAATCTGGAAATCAAGGTGAACTTGCTACCAAATGTGGTTACTGGCCACTTTATACTTACGATCCGCGATTGATAAAAGAGGGTCAAAACCCTATCAAAATCACCGGAAAAGAGCCTAACTGGGACATGTATCAAGACTTCTTAATGAATGAAGTACGATATGCGGCGCTCAAAAAATCGAATCCAGAACATGCAGATGCACTTTTTGCAAAAAACAAAGCAGATGCACAAAGACGCTGGAGACAACTCAAACGAATGGCTGAAGCTGATTATGGCAATGAGGCAGAAGCGTAAGCTAACTTTTGATATACGGGGAAGCAGTTTAGATCTGCTTCCTTTTTTTGTGTTTTCTCAAAAATTTCATCTACAAAATGTAAAATTTTCCTCCATATCTTCCGCGGTTCTCTCTATGCTTGAAATGTTCGTCCAAAAAGTGTTCAATTGTTTTGGTTGAAAAACACAAATATTTAGTGTAAAATTGCACAAAAAATAAGAGGTAAAAGATGGATGATTTGAGTAATAAATTAAAAGAGTATGGATGTTCAAGTGAATTTATAGCTGATGCCATTCGCTTTGAAAAGCTTTACAGCGGAAATCTTGAGGATTTTATCGATTCTGTTGAAGAGATACTTATTCGTGAAGATGATTATGAAAGAGATGAAGACGAGGATGAAGACGAGGATGATCCTATCTACAGAAGCGATTATAACTATGAAGGCAATGATGAAAATATCTATTTTGAAGATGCAGATGGGGAAGAAGAGTTTGAAGATGATGAGGAAGATGAAGAGTATTAGGTTTTTTTTAAATCCCTAATATAGTGATGAATGAAATATGCAAAGAAAGATTATGCAAAAAAAACGCTGTGCTTGGGTAAAAAATAATGACGCAACTTATGTTGTGTATCATGATGAAGAGTGGGGGGTGCCACTTTTTAATGAGCGGGGTTTGTTTGAACTTTTTTCATTGGAAACACAAGCGGCGGGTTTGAGTTGGCTGACTGTTTTAAAAAAGCGAGAAAGTTACCGCAGTGCTTTTGCAAACTTTGATATAGCTACCGTAGCTGGCTTTACATGTAGGGAAGTTGATGCGATAATGCAGATGAATATCATCAAAAATCGAGCCAAAATCGAAGCTATCATTCACAATGCAAAATTGTTCTTACATGTACAAAAAGAGTACGGCTCGCTTGTAAAGTTTTTTTGGGGTTTTGTGGGCGGAAAGCCCATCGTAAATTCGGTAGAGGATTACAAAATTGCACCATGTTCTTCGCCGATTTCTGATGCTATTACAAAAGAGTTAAAGAAAAGAGGCTTCAAATTTATCGGCACTATAACCATATATGCTTTTATGCAAGCATGTGGAATGGTGAATGATCACGAGCATAATTGTTGTGTACATTCTTAGCGTCTCAGATGCAACTAGGTTTTGCTATAGAATAAGCGAAAAGATGTTGCAATGTATACAAAGTTTTTAACCATCACGGCAATCCATAATGCTCTTGGCAACTTCAACGATATTGCAACGCACAAGATTACTCAAAAAACAACTTAATCAATTAATGAAAAATGATAAAAAAGTTATACTATTGCTAGAAGGGATTAGCATATTTTTTTCTACACAAAAACGGTTAATTTTCTTGCTTTGTTTGGTTCAAATACCACTCATAAACAGTTTTAATCCCATCTTCAAGCTCAACTTTATGTTTCCATCCAAGAGCGTGAAGTTTTGATGGGTCTGTGAGTTTAACCATCGTGCCGTCTGGTTTGTCTGTGTTGAAGTAGAGTTCGCCTCTATAGCCGACTATGTCTTTTATGAGGTAGGCGAGCTCTTTTATGCTGATGTCTTCGCCTGTGCCTATGTTTATGTGGGTGTTGGTTATTTGTTCGCATCCACTAGTACACGAATCACTAATATACGATTCAACTACATCTTTAAAGTCTCTGTTTTGCATTAAAAACACGCATGCATCTGCCATGTCTTCTGAGTATAAAAATTCTCTTCTAGGATTTCCGCTTCCCCAGATTTCTACTTTTGGTTCATTGTTTATTTTTGCTTCGTGTATTTTTCGCAGAAGTGCAGGCAATACATGAGAAGTCTCTAAATCAAAGTTGTCATTTGGACCGTAGAGGTTTGTCGGCATCACACTTATGAAGTTTGTGCCGTACTGTATATTATAACTCTCACACATCTTTATCCCTGCTATCTTTGCTATAGCGTACGGTTCGTTTGTGTACTCTAGCGGACTTGTTAGCAAAGAGTCCTCACTCATAGGCTGTGGAGCATTTTTTGGATAGATACATGTAGAGCCTAAAAAGAGCAGCTTTTTTACTCCGTGAACGAAGCTTTGGTGGATAACATTGTTTTGAATTTGTAAGTTTTCATAGATAAAGTCCGCTCTGTAAGTGTTGTTTGCAACGATGCCACCGACTTTTGCAGCAGCGAGAATTACAAACTCTGGCTTTTCTTGCTCAAAAAACTCTGCTACTGCTTGTTGATTTATAAGGTCTAGTTCTTTATGGGTTTTTGTGATGAGATTTGTATAGCCCCTAGACTCAAGGTTTTTGACTATGGCACTTCCCACAAGTCCACGATGTCCTGCTATGTATATTTTACTAGTTTTACGAATCGGCATTTAGTGCCTCTCTGTACTGAATTTTAATTCTTGTGTTCATTTGTCAGCTCCAGCTCTTCAATATATTTAAAGTCTTTTTTATTATATGTCCATAGCGGCAAATCATACACTAGACAAGTAGCAGCGATGATAGAATCATAGATACTCATACCATGAGAGA
Organism: Sulfurospirillum sp.; assembly: GCA_014859685.1. GTDB lineage: Bacteria > Campylobacterota > Campylobacteria > Campylobacterales > Sulfurospirillaceae > UBA6810. Next base: position 90,968 of record JACUTU010000002.1, read on the forward strand.
GTGTATATTTTTCCATAAACGAATCGGCTAAGTTTAAAATTGACTGGTCTGTATCTACAAGTTTTATTTGCGATAGTATTCTGTTTATCTTTTTTAGTTCTCTTTTATTTAGAGCACCTGCTTTAAACTCCAATCTTACGATAGAGCTAATACAATAGTTTTGTTTAAAATCTAAAACTATTTTATCTTTAGAGCAATCTATTAATATGCAGGTATCTAAAAATATCATTTTTCTCTTTCTCTTCTTAGATTATGAACATATAGAGCACTATCTTCTACATGACTGTAAGGCTTTACATCGTTTAAGTCTTCCCCATCATCTTCATATTCTACTTTATGAAGATGTTTCATAGGGTCTTTTTTAACATAAATCAATTCATCATCTTGCCTTTGTATATCTAAAAACATTTTCAGGGCTTCACTTACCAAATCATCCACAGCTTTTTTTTGCTGTTTTGCATACTGCTTAAATTTGTTCTCTATTTCAGGGTTATCTATTTTGATTGCTAACATCATTGACTCCTTTTTTAAATACTATTTAATTTTACCAAAATTACTCAAAATAACTCATAATCTTATATCCACCCTCTTTTAGGTACTGATCTTTTGTCATAAGCTTTAAGTCACTTTCCATCATGTCGTTTACTAAGTCTTGAAGGTTGTACTCTCTGCTCCAGCCTAGTTTTTGCTCAGCTTTTGTAGGGTCACCTAAAAGTAAATCAACCTCTGTTGGACGGAAGTATCTTGGGTCTACAGCAACAACTGTTTGGTTTATTAGTGTATTTGTATATTTGTTATTGGTTCTTTCTTCATAGATTTTTTCATCGATACTATCTATTATTCCAATTTCATCTACACCTTTTCCTTCAAATCTTAGATTGATTCCAGCATATGCAAACGATAATTTCACAAAGTCTCTCACAGCTGTAGTTTGTCCCGTAGCAATTACCCAATCTTCTGGCTGAGGAGCTTGAAGTATCATCCACATCATACGCACATAATCTTTTGCATGTCCCCAATCTCTTTTAGCATCAAGATTACCGAGGTAGAGTTTATCTTGAAGTCCAAGAGCTATTTTACTTGCAGCACGAGTAATCTTTCTCGTTACAAAAGTCTCACCTCTTACAGGGCTTTCATGGTTGAAAAGTATACCGTTACATGCAAACATCCCATAAGCCTCTCTATAGTTTACAGTTATCCAGTAAGCGTACATTTTAGCTACCGCATACGGGCTTCTTGGGTAAAATGGTGTGGTTTCACTTTGTGGTGTTTCTTGCACTTTTCCATAAAGTTCGGATGTACTTGCTTGATAGACTTTTGTTTTTTCTGACAAGCCTAAAAGTTTTACAGCTTCAAGGATTCTAAGGGTTCCGGTGCCATCTGCATTTGCTACATATTCCGGTGTTTCAAAAGATACTGCCACATGGCTCATTGCAGCAAGATTGTATATCTCATCTGGTTGAGTTTCTTGGATGATACGAGTAAGATTCATAGAGTCCGTCATATCTCCATGATGAAGAAACAGCTTGACATTTTTTTCATGAGGGTCTTGGTAGAGATGGTCTATTCTGTCAGTGTTAAACAGCGACGCTCTTCTTTTTATGCCATGAACAATGTACCCTTTTTTGAGTAAAAACTCAGCCAAATAACTTCCATCCTGCCCTGTGATGCCTGTAATGAGTGCTACTTTTTGTTGTGCCATATTATTATTTTTCCTCTGTTGTTTTATTTTTAACGCTTAAAATCATCATCGATTCTTACGATATCATCTTCACCCGTATATTCTCCTACTTGTGCTTCTATCAATACTACAGGAATTTTTCCTTCGTTTGCGAGTCGATGCACTTCACCCATTTTTATATATATAGACTCATTTGGTCGTACTAGACTTGTTTGGCTTCCAACCCTCACAGTTGCGGTTCCACTTACAACTATCCAGTGCTCATTTCTATGAAAGTGCTTTTGAAGTGAAAGCCTCTTGCCGCACTTTACCTCAATGCGTTTGATCTTGTACCCTTCTGATTCTTCGAGTATTGTGTATGTTCCCCATGGTCTGTACCCCGTGAGGTGAATATTGTGCAATTCACTTTTTTGCTCTCTGAGTTTTTCTACTACTTGTTTTACTTTTTGGCTTGAGCCTTTTTTACTTACCAAGAGTGCATCGCCTGTATCTACGATGATACAATCCTCTATGTCAACCGTAGCGATTTTTCTTTCATTTCCATAGATTAGATTGTTCTTGCTGTCTATAGCTATATGATTTGAGTTTTGAGAATTGCCATTTTCATCTTTGGGGAGTTCATCATAAAGACTATCAAAACTTCCTACATCACTCCACGCTATATTTGATGGAACAACCTTTACTTTTGAGCTTTTTTCCATCACGGCATAATCGATACTATCTTCTGGGATAGCTAGCATATAAGAGTGCTGAATTCTTAATGTTGCATTCTCAATTTTTTTATTTTCAAAAGCAATTACACAAGGCTCGTATATATATGGAGCATGATTTTTTAGTTCTTCTAAAAATACTCCTGCTTTGAAACAGAACATTCCAGAATTCCAATAATATTTTGATGGTAAATTTTGAATGCTTAATTTAGAATTTTCTTCAATGTATTGTTCTGCTAATTTTAAGTTTGGTTTCTCTTTGAAGCATTCAACATCCATCATCAAACATTTATAATTTTCAAGCTTAGCTTGAATGTATCCAAATCCCGTCTCTGCAAAAGTTGGCGTTATGCCAAATGTTACTAAGTTGTTTTCTAGAGCTAATTCTTGTGCGATTTGAAGTACTTTTACATATTCAGTTTCATCTTTGATTAAGTGATCCGATGGGGTTACTAAGACTATTTCATCTGGATCTAGTGCGAGACATGCCAAAGCTATAGCAGGAGCTGTATTTCTTCCAACCGGTTCTAGTAAATATTTGTTATTTGTTTTTTGGAGTTCTTCGAGTTGGTCGAGGGCTAGAAAATATTGCTCTGCATTGGACACGATAAATTGACTCTCACATACTTTGCTATTTCGCTCAACTGTGAGTTGAAAGAGTGATTTGTCATCAAAGAGTTTTACAAACTGTTTTGGCATAAGTGTTCGACTTATCGGCCATAATCTGGTGCCATTGCCTCCGCATAAAATTATGTTAGTCATTTATCTTCCTTGTATCCGTTTGGCTTGTGATGAATATAGCCATGAATCTAGCTTTTTAAGTTATTTATGATTTTAAATGGTATTGTTTTTCCACTTTGAAAGGGATTAAGTTTTGATTATCATCTTTTCTCGAAAAGTACTCTTCTCGTAGTTTTAGGGGGTTGCAAAGACATTTGTTTCTGCTGCTAAAACGGACGAGTTCGTTTTAGTGTGTAACATCAGTAAAATAAATTTTTATCCCTCAAAAAAGGTCTTTAGAAGATAGAAAAACCTGTTTTTGTCGTAAAAAGTTCTAGCGCTTTAGTACCAGCTAACGAATTGCCGTTTTCATTGAGTCTTGGAGAATAAACACATAAGGACATAAGATTTGGGATGATGGCAACTATGCCTCCTCCTACGCCACTTTTGCCGGGAAGTCCTACTCTAAAAGCAAAATCTCCCGACGCGTCATAGTGTCCACATGTAAGCATAAGTGAGCTGATGCGTTTGGATTGGGATTCTGTGATGAACTCTTTGCCGCAAAGTGGATCCTTTCCGTGATTTGCTAAAAACAGCATCGCACGACAAAGTTGTTTTGAACTCATCGATATCGAACATTGGTGAAAATAAGTTCTCATAATTTCAAAAATAGAATTGTTGATATTGCCAAAACTTTTCATCATATTTACAAGTGCTAGATTTCTAAAACCATTTTCCTCCTCCGAATTTGCGACCTGTGCATCAAAACTCACGCTACTATCATCACTCAACTCTTGTATAAAACGCATAATGACTTCAAAAGTTTCCTCTTTGTAGTGTGAAGTTAATATGTCAGTAACCACTATGGCACCGGCATTAATGAATGGATTTCGTGGGATTCCTTTTTCATATTCAAGTTGCACAAGTGAGTTAAAAGGGTTTCCTGATGGCTCATGCCCCATGCGTGGGCAGAGGTCTTGATGTAAAAGTTTTAACACAAGTGTAAAAGCAAAAATTTTTGAGATGCTTTGGATAGAAAATCTCCAATCACACTGCCCAATTTCAAAAATCCTTCCATCTAAAAGTTGTATGCTCATGGCGAATCTATCTGGATTTACCTCCGCAAGTGCTGGAATATAATCAGCCACCTTACCCTTGCATAACAGCGGCTCAATCTCGCTTTTTATCTCTTGTAAAATCTTTATATAATCCACGAGCAAATCCTTAAAAGAGTTTTTAAAATTATCATAAAACATTATATCTTTATTGGTTGAAGACTTAAATTAAGAAATTCTAACTGCCCGTATGCACTTTTGCAAAACGCAGTTTTTTTAAAAAAATGGATGTGTTCGTTTTAGTGCGTAACATCAGATAAATTTTGCTATGAAGATAGTAGATTGTATGGGGGATAAGCCCCATACCAATATGATTATATACTGCGTGTTGTTGTGAAGATTCCGTGTAGGTTACATTTAGAAACTGCCGTGAGTTGTTTGATATTTTTTGTATCAACTCTTGCTGCAAGATAGCCTCTTGAAGTCACAGGCTCAAGTGCAACTGTTGCAATTTTTTTATCATCACCAAAAAGTTCTATCTCATAAATCCAGTGGTTTGCAACACTTGGATGGATGACGCTTTTTTGTCCGATATTGACCTCAACAAGTACAAATCCTTTCGCATCAGCTTGTGAAACCGTGATTTCAGGAGAGTGTTTAAGTTCAAAATCTGTAGGGTTTGTTGGATCTTTTACTAGCATATCTTTTGTGTTTGTGATGAGTTTTGCATCATAAGCATTCACACTTGTTATCGCCAAAGCAGCCATAGCCGCAATCTTTATTGCATCTCGTCTTTTCATAAAAATCTCCTTAATTTTTTTACATTTTATTGTAATTCTTAAAAGATTACTACTATGTAACTAAAAAATTATTGAAATGTGTAAAAAAGTACTCAATGACTACAATTTTATCTATATTTATGTATTTTTCGATGTTTGCTTTTATTTTTTGTTACAATATGGCACATTATTTTCCAAAGTGAGGGTTGATTTATGAAAAAGATTTTATATGTTACTGATAGAGAAGAGTACAGCGAACACAATTTTATTGGACCGCTTTTTGAAAAATATTTGCCCTTATATGCACACATAGACATCGTTTATTTTTCCGATTATAAATCGTACGCAGAGCGAAAAAACAAGAGTATTATCATTCCGACATTTGATCGCAAAAAACTCTTTGCTGCGATGCAAGAGATTGGTATTGACGCTGCAAATTATGATTTTGTACTTGTTCGCAATATGCACGATGTACTTGAATATGTGCTTGATCAAAAGCAAAAATACAATTTTAAAGTGGGTTTTCGTCTCTCTTTTCCAAAAATTGCTGCGAGTTTGGAGAAAGCAAAAGCAGAAAAAAGTTCCAATTTGCTCCAAGTGGTTGATAACAAAATCAAAACCTACACCAAATCAAAACTTATCAATAAGTGTGATATTTTTCTCCCTACTTCCAAGCAGATGCAAGAGGTTTATTATCCAGATGTGAATGTTCCGATTTTTACTATTCCATCAGCAATAGATCCACAAAGAGTGCAGAAAAAAGAGTGCAATATAAGTGAAAAAATAATTTTTGCTTATATAGGAACCCTTAGTGAACTAAGAGATTTTAAGAGCGTTTTGGCCGCTTTTAGTACCCTTACAAAAGACAATTGGGCGCTGCATATCTCAACCAATGATGTTACATATGCACAAGATTGTATCAAATCATACGGTGATATCGCTGATAAGATACAAATCATCAGCGTTAAAACAAAAGATGAACTTTTTGCGTTTATGGCACAATGCGATGTAGGTTTGTCACTCTTGCCAGATTTGAATATTTTTAATACTTCAGTCCATCTAAAAATTATGGATTATTACACCGCAGGAATGCCAGCTTTGATGTCTGAAAATCAGCTCAACAGTACGATTTTTGAAGACGAAAAAAATGCGTGGCTTTGTGATTTTAGTGTCACATCTATGGCAAAAAAACTTGAGAAAATCATCAGCATGCCAAAACAAAAGATTTGCGAAGTCGGTGATGCTGGGCAAACAAGACTTCTTGAAGTGCGAAACTATGAAACTATCGCCAAAAAACTTTCTGAAATGCTAGCCAAATTATAACTGATGTTAGGCACTAAAACGAACGCATCCTTTTGACTGTAGGAACATTTTTCCTACAAGCCCCGAAAGCTACAAGAAGGATACTTTTATAACTTTAAGCTCGTGACACAATAACTTCAACGAGCCTTTAACGCTATGTAAAAACATATTTTATTCCATCTTTTTGCTTCATTATGGTTTAAGCTATATAACGGTATATTTTCGTTGTATTTGTTAAGAAATAACGATAAGGATTACAGATGGACATCTCTTCAAACCTGATTTTAGGTAAAGCAGATCAGCCTTTTTTGCTTGAAAAACGCATTGAACTTTTGCATGCTATAGAACAGGAAGGGTCTATTTTAAAGGCTGCCAAAGCGGTTCCTATGAGCTACAAAAGTGCTTGGGAAGCGATAGATACTATGAATAATCTCTCATCTTCACCGATTGTTATACGAGAAACCGGTGGTGTCGGTGGTGGAGGAACGAGACTCACTCCTTATGGAAAAAATCTATTAGAAACTTACGAGATATTCAAAAAAGAACAGGCAAAGTTTTTGAAAAAATTGATGCTCTTAGCAGACATGGACAAAGGAACAATAAAAACAATAAGGAGGCTTTCGATGCATATAAGTGCAAGAAACCAGCTATTTGGCAAAATCGATGATATCAAAACTTCACATGTAAGTGCTGAGGTTAGCATAGTTTTAAAAAGTGGTATTGTGTTGGTTTCAAATATCACAAAAAGTGCGGTAGAGGAGTTGGGATTGGAGGTTGGTGATGAGGTGGTTGCTATTATCAAAGCAAGTTCCGTGATGATAACAACGGTGCTTGATTTTGAAACAAGTGCAAGAAATAAACTCATTGGAACTATAACCCATATCAAAAGAGGAGATGTTAATTCACAAGTGAGCGTGGATGTTGGCGACAATGATGTTGTAGTTGCTACTATCACGACAGGTTCGGTTGAGACATTGGGTTTAGAGCTTGGTTTAAAAGTGTGTACACTCATAAAATCAAGTAATATCATCATAGGCAAATAAGAAAAAAAATGTTAAAAAAAGTAGTTTTAGTTTTATTGTTTTTGGCAAGCAGTGTAATGGCAGGAAGTATCAATATAGCAGTTGCAGCAAATGTGAGCTATGCGATGGATGCACTTATATCAAAGTTCAATGAATCAAATCCAGATACGAAAGTCCAAGTCACTCTTGGTAGTAGTGGCAAGCTCACAGCGCAGATAAAAAATGGTGCTCCATACCAAGTTTTTTTATCAGCAAATATGAAATTTCCGCAAGCTTTGTATGATGCAAATATAGCCATCACAAAACCTATTATTTATGCCCAAGGCTCCCTTGCGATGCTCAGTGACAAAAAGATTGATTTTACACAAGGTATCGATGTGATTACGCAAGATTCTGTTGCTAAAATAGCGATTGCAAATCCACAAACAGCTCCTTATGGAAAAGCGGCACTTGAAGCTATCACTAAAAAAGGCTTGCTTGAGCGGACTGAGAAAAAATTTGTTTATGCAGAGTCGATTACACAAACAGTTGCTTATGCACTCACAGCCGCTGACATAGGCTTCATTGCAAAATCATCATTATACTCATCAAAGATGCAACAATACAAACAAAATGAGCATTGGGTAGAAGTGGATGCCACACTTTACACTCCGATAGACCAAGGCATAGTGATACTCAAAAATGCAACTGAAAACCAAGAGGCAAAGGCATTTTATGATTTTATCCTCTCAGAAAGTGCAAAAGTTATTTTTAGAAAATTTGGGTATATGGTGCCATGAATTATCTTGATGGCGTAGTGAGTAACATTGAAAATTGTGATAGCCTTCATATCGTCGAATTTGCAGTGGAAAACGAACATCTCTATATGATGAGTTTGGAGATACCAACGATACATGTAGGTCTACATGTAAGGCTTGCCATCAAGCCTTTGAGCATCGCAATAGCCAAGAGATTTTTAGGTTCTATCAGCTTTTCAAACAAGCTTTTTGCAACCGTCAAACAGATCAGCGAAGGGGTTCTTTTGTGCAGTGTAAAGTTAGATTTTAAAACCCATGAACTCGAGGCTGTGTTGCGTAAAAAAGCATTAGAAAATATGCATCTTAAAGTTGGTGATTCGGTAGTGCTTTTTATCAAGGCAAGTGATGTGTTTATTAAAGAGGTGTTATGATGTTTGAGAACTTAGAATTTGCTCCATTTATCCTCTCTTTTAAACTAGCTGGCATTACGACAGCTATACTTTTTACGCTTTCTCTTCCTCTTGCTTGGTGGCTCTCTCAAAGCAAATCCAAAATCAAATCTTTTATAGAAGCTGTTACCGCTTTGCCTATCGTTTTGCCCCCATCTGTTTTGGGATTTTATATCTTGTGGGCGCTCTCTCACAACTCTCCTATTGGGGCTTTTTTTGATGAAATTTTTGGGATAAAGCTCGTGTTTAACTTCACAGGACTTGTGGTTGCAAGTTGTTTTTACTCTTTGCCTTTTATGGTGCAACCACTCCAAGGAGGCTTTGAGAGTTTGAACAAAAATATGCTTGAAGCTTCTTATATCAGTGGTAAGAGTAGGTTGAAAACACTTCTAAGAGTTGCGTTGCCAAATATCAAGCCAGCACTCCTCAGTGCCATCATCATCACTTTTGCACATACCGTTGGTGAATTTGGTGTGGTCTTGATGGTGGGTGGAAGTATCCCTGGTGAAACAAAAGTGGCTTCAGTTGCGATTTACGAGATGGTGGAAATCATGGATTATACGAGCGCACATATCTATAGCGCTATCATGGTGAGTATTAGCTTTTTGGTGCTTTTGAGTGTGTATATTTTTAACAAAAGATATGTCAAAAAGGTTGGCTTGTGATACATATAGATATCCAAAAAATGCTACATGGCTCAAGTGGACAGATGCTCTTGGGTGTGGACTTGAAGATAAAACAGGGCGATTTTGTTGCACTTGCTGGGCGTAGTGGAAGCGGAAAAACAACTTTGCTTCGCATTTTAGCAGGCTTAGAGAGTGCAAGCGGAGAGATAAAAGTAGGTGATGAGATATGGCAAGATAAGCTTACATGTAAGAGTGTCCAAAAAAGAGGGATAGGTTTTGTTTTTCAAGATTATGCACTCTTTGCCAATATGAGCGTCATAGAAAATCTTTTGTTTGTGCAAAAAGATAAAGCCCTTGCAAAACATCTTTTAGAACTTACAGAACTTGAGGAATTGCAAGATAGACTCCCCTCCACGCTCAGTGGTGGACAGCAACAAAGAGTGAGTTTGTGTCGAGCCTTGATGAATCGTCCCAAAATCCTCCTCATGGATGAGCCACTCTCCGCACTTGATCCATTCATGAGAGCAAAACTGCAACAAGAGATACTCATCCTCCATAAAGAGTTTCAAACAACCACTATCATGGTGAGCCACGACCCAAGCGAAATGTACCGTTTAGCTAATCGAGTAGTGGTTTTGGAAAATGGAAAAATCATTCAAGACGGCAGTGCGAAAGATGTTTTGCTCAAAACAAGTGGAAGCCAAAAATTCTCTTTTGAAGGTGAGATTTTGGATATCAAAAAGATAGATGTGATCTATGTTGCCATCATTTCGATAGGGCAGCAAATAGTGGAAGTAGTTGTAAGCGAAAATGAAGCAAAAAATTTACATGTAGAACAAATCGTCAGAGTTGGTACAAAAGCATTTGCACCAACAATATCTTCAAGGTAGTAAAATGTTTGAACTCAATAATTATGAACTTTTTACTAGAGATGAGGTAGTGGTTTCTTGCTCATATGAGGTGAATCTTATAGTGTAACTTTTAGGATCACAAATGCTTTATGCGGACAAGGTATGGCAGATATGGGAACGAGAATGTGTACCTTGTAGTTTTATCCTTTAAAATATCAAATTTATCGTGATTTTAAGTACTTTCGATACGAAACGATAAGTAACTCTATGCTCTTATTGCAAAGAATCCATAGCTTTTTGCATTCTTTTTAAAATAGTTTTAAGTGTTTTTTTGTTTGTACCAAAGTTTAAGCGAACGAAGTTTTTATCACCAAAGTGTGCGCCATCGCTTAGTCCTACGCCATGTTGCAAGAAAAATTCATAAGGACTCTTTACATGTAAGCTTGTAGCATCGATCCAAGCTAAAAATGTGGCATCTTGACTCAATAGCCTCAGTTGTGGATTTTTAGTTACAAATTGCTCTACCATGTGCAGATTTTCCCGCAGATAGACCAAAAGTGCTTCGAGCCAAGGCTCGCCTTGTTCATAGGCAACTCGCATAGCGGTTATGCCCAAAAGGTTGATGCCTCCGATTGTATTGCCCATAGTTTTTTGAAATTGCCCTCGCAATATAGGGTTTGGAATGATCACAAAAGAGCTTTGCAATCCTGCTATATTGAACGATTTGCTAGGTGCCATGAGGGTTATGGATTGCTGTGCTATTCGCTCATCTAAAGAGGCTATGGGGATATGTTTTGCGTTAGGATTTAAGATGAGATCCGCATGAATTTCATCGCTACAGATGATGAGATTATGCTCAAGACAAAATGCACAAAGCTGTGTAAGTTCCTTTTGGGTAAAAACTGTGCCGCCAGGATTGTAAGGGTTGCAAAGCATAAAAAGCTTACTTGAATACTTACTTAACCGCTCAAGAGCATCAAAATCGATACACCACCGCCCATCTTTTTCGATCATGGGTGCAGCGATGACTTTTTGCCCCATATTTTTAGGAGCTTTTGTAAAATGCGGATAGATAGGCGTTGTCATCAGTACACTCTCACCGCCCACACTTTTGCAAGCAATATTCATGCTACTTACTACTCCATGCGTAAACAAAATCCACTCTTTCTCAATCTTCCAACCATAGCGTTTATGCACAAAATTGATAATCGCATCAAAAGTTTGTGCATCAACACTTGTGTAGCCAAAAACACCCTCATTAACTCGTTTTTGTAACGCATCAATAACACAAGGCGGAGAGCGAAAATCCATATCCGCAACCCACGCAGGTATAACATCCAAACCCTTATACTTATCCCATTTTTCACAAGAACTTTGGCTACGATCGATGATATTATCAAAATGAAACATTTTTATCCTTTATTTATGGGGAAAATTGTAACATATTTACTACTTTTTTTGCTATGGTTGCAAAGCTAAAATTTGGAGATGCGGATTTTGAAAAATGTACATGTAAGCTTGTTGGATTGGTTTAAACAATACGGTCGTCATGGGCTTGCATGGCGAAAAACAGATGATATTTATGCTATTTTTTTATCCGAAGTGATGTTGCAACAAACGCAAGCTAGTCGCGTGGCAGAGTATTATTATCCACATTTTTTGCAAAAATATCCCACACTGAAGCATTTTGCTAGAGCAAGCCTTGATGAGATTTTAAGTGATTGGAGTGGACTTGGATATTACTCAAGGGCTAGAAATTTACACAAAGCACTCAATCTTTGCAAAAAAACAGGTTTGCCACAAACCATGGAGGCGCTACAAAAACTCCCAGGAGTGGGCAGATACACAGCAAGCGCGGTTTGCAGCTTTGCACTCAATCAAAAAGTAGCCGTGATCGATACAAATATCAAAAGAGTTCTGAAGCGATATTTCGCCCAGATGAATGATAAAGAAATTCTCAAAGAAGCAGAAATATTCCTTAACCAAGATACCCCAAAAGAACACAATCTAGCACTTATGGATTTAGGTTCACTGCTTTGTACCTCGAAAAATCCTCGTTGTCCTAAATGCCCTTTAATGCTTACATGTAAGGGAATAAATGAGCCTGAAATTTATACGAGCAAACAAAAAATTCAGTATGAAAAACTCGATATTTTTTTAGGAATTTGTCTTGTGAATAAAAAATTAGCCCTCGTAAAATCAAGCGAAAAACTCTATAAAGGACTTTTTGTTTTGCCAGAAGTTGAGCCACTTGAGGAGAATTTTATCGCAAGTTTTAAGCATAGTTATACAAAATACCGCCTCAGCGTTTTTTTATATACAACGGATTATGCTCCACAAAATGCGAGCTACTTTACATATGAAGAACTTTTGCAAGCACCAATTTCCTCGATGATAAAGAAAGCTGTATCGTTTCTAGACTTCTAAAATTAAAGCAGCCTGTCCCGAATGGCACTTACTTAAGCAAAAAGTACACTAAAAAAGTGGAATGAAACTGGCTTTAGAGGAAGTATCGTAACCAAACGAAATACTCCATAAAGCCAGCAATATGAATCATAACAAAAAAAGAGTAAAACTACGCAAAAACAAGATTATAAACAGTATTAAAGATATGGCTATAGATAGCTTTGATCAACTGCTTGCACAAGTACTTATCTTTGATAGGCAAAAAAATTATAGGGAACAGAGGAGAAAGAATTGAGCCAAGAGCTATAAAAAAATGGCACAATGATTTTTCTTTGTTGATGCAACCTAAGAAAATAGCAAGAGAAAAAATGAGGGCAAATGGTCACCTTAAAAAGCTTAAGTAAGTGCCATTCTAGCCTGTCCCCATTAATTTATTAATTTTCAGCTTTTTAGTTACTATTGCTTTTATTTGTGTTAAAATGTTGATTGACTAATAGTTGGGATACAGTTCTTACTTTAAATTATATTGCAATTTAACATACTTTTTTATCTTTTTGAAATTTCATTATATAGTTCAAAAAATATTTGGGTAATAGCTAAAATTAGTTCAAAAGTGAATTTTAGCTATTATTTAAATATTCATACTAATAAATGGAACATAAATGAAAAAAGAATCTATTCAAACAAAGAATGGTAAAGCATTTGAATATGCTATTTTAAAAGAATTTAAAGAAAAACTAGAAAGAGCAACGACAGTAGAGGTTTTAGAAAACAATGCATTATTTACAGCACAAAAGCACTTTAATTCTTTTGAAAAAATAGAACAAGGAGAATTTCTACTTTATGCAAGTTTTGCAGTTAACTTTTTAATTGATATAGAACCAAGATTATCTTACAGCTTTGATGAAAATGATATTTTACAATTAGAAATACTTATAGATGACAAGGGACAAGACGGTGATGTGAGAGATGTTGTTGCTATAAGGTTATTGCAAAAATGGGAAATAGGAATTTCAGCTAAAAATAATCATAAAGCTATAAAACACTCAAGACTTTCTAGTAAAATTGATTTTGGAGAAAAATGGCTTGGAATAAAATCATCAACACAATATTTCGATGAAATAAGACCAATATTTGACTCTCTTGAAAAAATGAGAACAGAAAATAATAAAACTAAAACTTGGAACTCTTTAGGCAATTATCATCTTGCAATATACACTCCTATATTAGAAGCCTTTAAAACAGAATTATTAAGAATATATAATACAAACCCTTCTCAAGTTGCTTCTACTTTAGTAGAGTACCTAATAGGAACTAAAGATTTTTACAAAGTAATTAAAAGTAAAAAGAATATTGAAATTCAAGCGTATAATTTGCATGGCACTTTAAATTTACCTTTTAAAGATATTCATCCTAAATTTAATACACCAAAAGTTAATTTACCAACTGAAATTATCAATATATCGTATAAAGAAGATACCTTAACAACTTTAATCGTTGAATTAAATAATGATTGGACACTATCTTTTCGAATTCATAATGCAAGTTCTAGAATTGAACCATCACTAAAATTTGATATAAATTTACTAAAAGCACCTAATTCATTATTTACCAATAAACTTTCTATTGGAGGAGGAGAAGAATAATGAATATAATATCTTTATTTTCTGGAGCTGGTGGATTAGATTTAGGTTTTGAAAAAGCAGGTTTTAAAACTATTTGGGCGAATGAATATGATAAGGAAATTTGGGAAACATTTGAAAAAAACTTCCCAAATACAATATTAGATAGAAGAAGTATCTCTAAAATTCCATCAGATGAAATTCCTGAAACTTTAGGGCTTATTGGTGGACCCCCGTGTCAAAGTTGGAGTGAAGCAGGCAAATCAAGAGGAATAGATGACCACAGAGGACAACTGTTTTTTGAATTCATTCGTGTTTTAAGAGATAAGAAGCCCCTATTTTTCTTAGCAGAAAATGTTTCAGGAATGCTAGCCCCAAAACATGAAGAAGCACTTGAAAATATAAAAAATCATTTTATTGACAGTGGATATACTTTATCGTTTAAACTCATGAATGCTCATGATTACAAAGTGCCTCAAGATAGAAAAAGAATATTTTTTATTGGATTTAGAGATGACCTAAATATCACTTTTAAATTTCCAAAAGAGTTTGAAAAAAAATGCTTTTTAAAAGATGTAATTTCTGATTTAAAAGATAATGTACTTCCTGCTAAAGAAAAAAACTATACAAATGGTGATAAATGTAAAATAGAAAATCATGAATTTATGACTGGTGGTTTTTCATCTATGTTTATGTCTAGAAATAGAGTTAGAGGTTGGGATGAGCCATCATTTACAATACAAGCAGGTGGAAGACATGCACCACTACATCCACAAGCACCTAAAATGCAATTTGTAGAGCAAAATAAAAGAATATTCGTTCCACATAGTGAACATCTGTATAGAAGACTTAGTGTTAGAGAGTGTGCTAGAATACAGACATTCCCAGATGGTCATAAATTCTATTATAAAAATGTAACTGCTGGCTATAAAATGGTAGGCAATGCAGTACCCCCTAATCTGGCATATTACTTAGCAAAAAAAATAATTGAAGACTTAGCGAGTGTATATCCTAACAAATCGTTGGAACTAACAAGTGTACCAGTCACTGGTAATTCTAATAATTATGAAAATTGTTATAATTCTGATATAAATATTGCATCTTATTAGAGGTACACTTGTCCAGTTGGGAGTAAATGGGCAAACTGAAATGCTACAAGGCGACAAAAGGGTATTTGTCCAAAAAGAAAACAGATATGTGTTGCTCAAAAAGTTAGGAAACAGTTATAGATTGGCACTTAAAAACATAGTAGATAAAGATGAGATATTTGCTACAAGCTTAGTGAAAATAATTGATATAGAAAAAGAAGCTTATAAATTAAGACGATTTGAAGAGGTGCAAGAGTGACCGGCTCTTGCTAATTTAGAGTAACAAGTTGGGCAGTTCTTGTTATTAAGCTACTTACCGAGGGGTCAATCTCATTGCCGTTTGGAGCCCGACGCTCTAGATATTTGATAAATTATAACACAAAAGGATTGAAAAGTGCCAACGCAGATAAAAGGACTTGATGAAAAGTAGCCTGTCCCCATTTCTTTTGAAGTTTATGCTAAAATGTGGTTTTAAATTTTATAAAAGAGAGAAAAGTGAAACAGTATTTAGATCTATTGCAATATATTTTAGATAAAGGGGTGCAAAAAGCTGATAGAACAAATACGGGGACGCAATCCGTTTTTGGTTATCAGATGCGATTTGATCTAAGCGAGGGGTTCCCGCTTGTGACTACTAAAAAAACGCACTTAAAAGCTATCATTAGTGAGCTTTTGTGGTTTATCGAGGGTAGTTGCGATGAGAGAAGACTTGCTGAGATACACTATGGTGATAGTAGAGAAAATCTTATGGATAAAAAAACGGTTTGGAGTGCAAATGCCGATGCACAAGGCAAAGCTTTGGGATATAAAAACTCAGATTTGTTTAAAGAATTAGGCCCTATTTATGGCGTGCAGTGGCGATCTTGGAGTGGGGCTGATGGAAAAAAATTTGATCAATTAGCTACTGTTATAGAGCAGATAAAAACAAATCCACATAGCAGAAGAATCATCTTGAGTGCATGGAATGTAGCTCAGATTGATCACATGGCATTACCCCCTTGTCACACATTTTTTCAGTTTTTTGTAGCGGAAGGAAAGCTTTCTTGTCAAATGTATCAAAGAAGTGCGGATGTGTTTTTGGGTGTTCCTTTTAACATCGCCTCTTACGCACTTTTAACCATGATGATCGCACAAGTTTGTGGACTTAAGGTGGGAGATTTTGTGCATACTTTTGGAGATGTTCATATTTATGCCAACCACATGGAGCAGGTAAAGTTGCAACTTAGCAGATCACCTTATGCAAAACCAAAGATGCGCATCAACCCAAATATCAAAGATATTAATGATTTTCGTATGCAAGATTTTGAACTTGTAGATTATAAATGCCATGATGCAATCAAAGCCGTGATGGCCGTATAGGAGTGATGATGAAGATTTCAATGATAGTAGCATATGGAAAAAATTGGCAAATAGGGCTTAACAATGCAATGCCATGGCACATTCGTGAAGATTTTAAAAACTTTAAACAAATCACTTTAAATCATCACATATTGATGGGAAGAAAAACTTTTGAGAGCATAGGCAAGCCACTTGCGGACAGAACTTCACTGATACTTTCAAGAGGTAATTTTTCACACGAAGATGTAAATGTATTTACGAGCGTTCAAGAGGCTTTTGATTTTGCTAGAATAAGGGGTGAAGAGGAACTTTTTGTCATTGGTGGAGCAAATATTTATGCGTCACTTTTCCCATTTGTGGACAAGATGTATCTTACGCAAGTGGATTACGATGGTGAGGCTGATGCGTACTTGCCAAAGATAGATTTTTCTTCATGGGAATTAATTGAACAAAGAGAATACGCCGCGATTGTAGATGAATGCAATGTTACAAAATCCCCAGCATGGGATTTTAAGGTTTGGGTAAAAAAAAATTAACTTCACTGCTTACACAGTAACTCCATATCATTAGTCTATAATTTTGACATAATCACAAGGAGGATGCAATGTTTAATGCTTCACATATGTTTTATGATGGCACACATTGGTTTATAGGATTTCCTATGATGTTTATGTTATTAGGTTTTTTTATTTTTGTTTATTTGTTGCTGCGGGCAACTTCTTGGGGGCAAAAAGATAGCAAAGAAACGCCGCTGGAAATTTTAAAAAGGCGTTTGGCAAATGGGGAAATTTCGCATGAAGAATTTGATATTATGAAGAAAAAAATAGATGATATCTAAAAGATGAAAGTTTGAGAGAAAATCTCTCAACTTATATCTGTGCTTTGACCGTTTCGTTTGATTTGACGATATCACCACTTCCGTGAATGATGTGTGGGATACAGCCTGTGCATACATGTATCTCTTCATCGTTGCAGATGGCTTTGATGTAAACGGTATTTGCTTCTGCATCACTTGGTTTGAGACAAATGTTGCATATTGTTTTATTTTCGATTTGCATTTTTCTTTCCTTGTTTAAATTTTGTACATTCTACATAAAATTTTGTGATAAAACAATGAAAAAGATCAAGAAAAAATGAGAGCGTTTATCAAGACTATGATATAATCTCCTAAAAAAAGGATATACCATGCCACTTTTAGATAGTTTTACGGTTGATCATAAAAAGATGCCAGCTCCTGCTGTGCGTTTGGCAAAGAAAATGCATACTCCAAGTGGAGATACTATCAGCGTTTTTGATTTGCGATTTTGCAGACCAAATCACGAATTGCTCTCGAGTGAGGGCATTCACACACTTGAACATCTCTATGCTGGCTTTATGCGAAATCATCTCAATGGCGGTGGTGTTGAGATCATTGATATTTCGCCTATGGGTTGTCGCACAGGTTTTTACATGAGTTTAATAGGCTCACCAGATGAGCAAAGAGTTGCTGATGCGTGGAAAGCTTCCATGCAAGATGTTCTTGAAGTCAAATCACAAGAGGATATCCCTGAACTTAACATTTATCAATGCGGAACTTATAAAATGCACTCCTTGGACGAAGCAAAAAATATAGCAAAAAATATCCTCTCTAAAGATATAGGTATCATGGATAATGAGGTTTTAAAATTAGATTTATCAAAATTAGGGTAAAATTTTATTTACAATTTATTCACGATTTTGTGAAATAATGCGACAAATTTAAAAGGAGATTGAATGAAGAAAATTTTAGGATTGCTTTTAGCAGTTTTTGTGTTAGTAGGTGTTATGAGTACATCTGCTTTGGCCGATGCGGCAAAGGGACAAAAATACTATCTTAAGTATATGAAAAAGTCTACAGGCATTAACGGTGGTCAGTTTGCTGCAAAGCATACACAAGCAGAATGGAAAGAACTTTTTGCAAGTGATGGTGTAAAGTTCATCGAAACTTACTCTGTAGAATTTCCAAATGCTGCAGATTTTTTAAAAGGTGATAAATTTAAAAAATATATGGGTGATATCTCTGATTTCTTGATCAATTTTGCTAGCGATAGCGGAAATGTTCCATCTTGCTAAACCTTTTAGGGCTTCTTAGCTGAAGCCCTTTTTTTTATACTTCAAAATTAAATTCTAGTTTTTTTCCAAATCCAAGCGTATTGTCGGTAAATTTTATATAACTTACATGTAAGGTCCAAATAGTCGGATTGAGGGCTAAAGCATAAGGAAATGTTGCTAGATAAAGTGCCTTTTCGCCTAAATTTGCTCTTTGCATCAAACCACAAAACTGCAAACCCTGTATCTTGCCGATCTCTTTTGTTTCAAGTGCAATTGCACCAGCGATATTTTCATTTTGCAAGGCTTCTTTGGCATGTCTTGTGGCATCATCTGTGGCAATTATGAACGAAAAAGGATCACTTTTGAAAGCATAAAAACAGTTGGCACAATAAGGAATGTTATCCTTACATGTAGCCAAAGTGAGCAGATGATGTTGCGCAATAAATGCAGTAATCTTTTTTAAATTCATAGCGTTAGTGCATGTAGAGCATTTTGAATTTGATCAAGATTTTGTAATACCAAGAAGATTGATACAAACCAAAAAAGAGCGATGAGTAAAAGAACGGTGAGAAAAACTTTTTTTTGAATTTTGTGTTTGAATGCAAACATACTGAGTAAAATCCCCAAAACTCCGCCAGCGATAGCAAAAAAGATAAAATTTGCTTCGCTTACCCGTTTTGCATTTTTGATGGCATTGAGTTTGTCGATGGCTGTGAGAAAAAATGCAAATATATTAATAGAAACAAGATACCAAAGTACAACTGGAATATTTGGTAAAGTATTATTGCCAAAATATGCGATAAAAACGAAAGCAAATAGGAAAAGGATTCTAAAACTATTGCAACACATCTTAAGCCTTTTTTAGGTGAGTATAGCATATTTTTGTACTAAAATTAACAGAAATTATAGTATAATCCAAGACTTTTGTGGAAAATATTTTCATGACTTTGAGCAAAATTATCGAAAACATAAAGAGAGGAAATGATGACTAATCGTGAATATATAAAAGAGATGTTTGCCTTACAGCAAAAACTCAATGATGAGACAAATGGTATAGACTGGGAAAATGGATACACAAAAAATAACCGCATTATCAATTGGAAACGATGTATCTATATGGAAAGTGCTGAACTCATTGACAGTTTTAATTGGAAGCATTGGAAAGATTTGGATAAAGCTATAGACTGGGAAAATGCTACTGTTGAGCTTGTTGATATTTGGCATTTTATCATGAGTCTGGTGCTTGAGGATTATAAAACTAACCATAGAGGAGATCTTGATCAACTTGTTTCTGATGTGCTTGATGTACATGGGTTTGAGCAATTTTCTAAAGAAGCAAGTGATCGAGAAAATGCTGAATTTATGGAAATCATTAATGAAGTTGAGTCACTTATTCACGAAACTACAAAGATGCAAGTAGATGTATTTGACAGACTTTTAAAAGAGTATTTCGCACTTGCTTTAAAGTGTGGTGTTAATTTGCATGTACTGTATAAATTTTATGTTGCCAAAAATATCCTCAATAAATTTCGTCAAGATCACGGCTATAAAGAGGGGACATATAAAAAAGTGTGGGGTCAAAAAGAGGATAATGAAGTGATGATTGAGTTGCTTGAGAGCGGATCTCTTGGCGCTAATTTACTCTATGCGCAACTAGAAAAAATCTATCAAAAAGCGTAAAATTGAAAAATATTATTTTTTTTAAATCTTTGCGAGATTTTTTCTCAAAGAGATTTCTTTTTCTCTCACTTGCTCCTTTTTTGATTCCCGTGATTTTACTTTTTTCACTTTTTTATTATGGTGGCAGTGAATTTAGTGCCGTTTTGGTACAAGGGGCTCAAAGTGGTGACTTTACTTTTTTAGATGAAAATGCACATCCGATAATTGCATTTTTGCTTTCTTTGAGCGTGATACACTGGATTATCATCACGCTTATTGGTGTTTTTGGAAGTTTGGGAATTATACTGCTTTCACTTATTATCGCGATGATTGTAGTTGGATTTTTAACGCCAGTTGTGATAAAAATAGTACGAGAAAGACACTATATGCACATACAACCAGCAAAGCCAGAGAGTTTTTTTGCAACAAGCAGTGCTTTGGGCTTTGTTTTGTTAAAATTTTTAGCTCTGTTTGTCTTGTGCTTACCTTTTTTGCTACTACCTTTTGTTTCATTTTTTATTCTCAATATTCCGTTTTTTTATCTTTTTTACAAATTTTTACTCTTAGATATACTTGCAAATGGCGTAAGTGAAGATGCCAAGACAATCGTTGATACACATAAAAATTGGCTTATTTTAGTGATGCTCGGATTTTATACACTCTCGTTGTTTCCATTTTTTGGCTTGTTTTTTGGCTTATTTTTTGTGATCTACTTGAGCCATTTTATCCTCTCTCGATCGCATTAATTGTCGCATTTTGTAACTTGATAAAATATATAAATAAATAATTTTTTAATTTAACCTTAAATTTATTAAAAAATAGATAATATATCCGACATTTTAAATTTAGGAATACAAATGAAGAATTTTTTCTTTTTTTCATTCCTAAGAAGCATACTTATTCTAGGACTTTACTCAAGCATCGCAACAGCCGATGTTTTCTCCCCAAAACAACTAGAAACTTTAAAAATGGTTCGTGAGATAGCACTTGCGTATCCAAATGCACAAGGTGAAACTTTTGCAAATACTGCGATGGCAATTTGTTTGAGTGAAACAAGTGCGGGTGTATTTAAAGTTGGCGATATAGGTAAAGATCCAAATATCTTCAAAGCTTCTTTAGGAATTATGCAAGTCAGATTAGAGACGGCTAAATTTTTAGCTCAAAAACTTGATTGGAAAGAAGTTTTAGCGATGAGTGATGTAAAACTTGTCAATAAACTTTTAGGTGATGACAAATTTAACGCCACTGTGGCTGTTAGATTTTTAGTGTGGCTCAATGATTACACAAATCAAAATTACTTCAAAACAGTCAGTCGCTACAATGGTGGTAACTATAACCATCCATACTACCAACGAGTGATGAAAAATATGCAACTCATCAGAAGTAAGGCAAAGCTAGATTAGTTTCTAGCTTTGTGTATTGTAAACGATACTTCTACTTTTTGGTGTTTCAAAAAATTCTATATGTGATACATGTACGCCAATTTTGGACATTTTTTCTTGAACAATGCCAAGTAACCAAGTGGAAATATTTTCGCTTGTTGGCACAAAATCCACGATGATATAGCCCTCATACAATTCATATAATGCCTCATTTTTGCCTTCTAACACTGAAGTATCGGGTCTCTTAAAGCCCCCAGAACATTCTATGAGATTTATTTTATCGGCAAAATCAGGAAGCAAAGTTGAAAAAAGTGGATCATTGCTATCGATGATGAACTTATGGTCAAGTGTTTTGTCTAAAAAAATTTTAAACCAGTTGAGATGATGAAAATCTGTCACCATTCCTCGTTCCAACTTATCGCTGCTAAGATAGACTATAAGTCTGCCTTGATGACCGTGCAGATGACGACATGCCAAACAGCTATCCATGGAGTATTCGACATCGAGTGTCTGCGACCAAACACGATGTCCATAACAAAAATCAAACTGCTTGGCTATTTTCCACTTCATTGTACACCTTATTTATTCTTAATTGCTATTATATCAGATAAGAAATTAATAGAGGTTTTGATGAATAAGATAGTAGATATTTTTTACTCCTTGCAAGGCGAGGGGACTTTTGTGGGAACTCCTAGCATCTTTATACGGTTTTATGGATGCAATTTAGAGTGTTCTTTTTGCGATGATATAAAACACACGGAATCTTTTGAGCATTTTAGCAATGAGGAGCTTTTGCAAAAGATACAGGGCTTTACATGTAAGCAAGTTGTAATAACGGGCGGAGAGCCAAGTATCTATAATCTCAATGCTTTTATAGAGTTTTTGCAAGCATATGGATACTTTGTTTGCGTTGAAAGTAATGGCTTCAAATTTGCCAATATACAAAGTGCAAATTGGATAACTTATAGTCCAAAAGATTGGGATACGATAGCGCTTAAGGGATGTGATGAGTACAAATTCATCGTCTCGTCTGCAAGTAAAGTGGACAAAATTTTGGCATTACAAACAAACAAACCGATTTTTATACAGCCACAAAATGATTTTCTCACTGCCAATGCCACAAATGTCAAGTACTGTATAGAATTAGTCAAAGCACATTCACGCCTCAGACTAAGTGTGCAATTGCACAAGTATTTAGGCGTAGAATAGATTTATTATCACAATTTTCCTAGATAATTAAGCAAAGCATGCAGTGTAGTGTATGGGTGTGGCGGACATCCAGGAATGTAGAGATCTACATGTAAGAGCGTATCAAGTCCTTGTGAACAAACATCGTTTGCGTGAAAAATACCGCCACTAATCGCACAAGCACCTGAGGCTATGACTATTTTTGGCTCGCTAATCGCTTCATAAGTTCGCAATAACGGCTCTCGCATATGTTCATTGATGGGACCTGTAACGATGATACCATCGCTATGTCTTGGAGATGCTGCGAAACTAATGCCAAAGCGAGCAAGATCATAAGTTGGCGTTCCTAAAACATTGAGATCGGCTTCACAAGCATTACATCCTCCCGCACTTATCTGCCTTAGCTGTAAGGATCTGCCAAAAAGTGCTCTAATCTCTCGCTTGACTAGCATACCTATATGTTCTATCTCACCGCTTACATGTAAAGCTTCACGGCTTGTTTGGGCTAAGCGGTATTCATTTGAAAACGAGATTACTCCCTCCTCGCACACATCTTCACAATCTTTACAAAAGATGCAACGCCCTAAATCAATCATAGGTTTAGTTTCTAGTTTTATAGCATCACTTGGGCAGATATCTTTACATGCAGTACAATTTGTAGCACAAGCTCCTTTAATCTGCGGAGTGCCTACAAATCGAGGTGAGAGTATTGGTGCAACTTTAGGAAATGCACTTGTGTTGTATCCTTGAATCCAGCGTTCTTTGAGTATAAAAAACATTATATTTCCTTAGAGATCGAAGCCACAATAAGAGAGATTGAAGCTTTTATTGCAGAGTGGAAAATCAGAGATTTGCCCATCACGCATTGCAAGAGAGAGTGCGGTCCAATTGAAAAAAGAGGGATCAACTACTTTATATCGTTGTATGTCGCCCTTGTCGTCTGTGATTATAGTATGTGCTACGCCGCCACGCCATCCCTCGCTCATCGAAAATGAAAAATACTCTGCCGGCAAAGCTGTATTTTGTTGCTTTTGAATTTGTACATGTGCGATCATTTCTAATTCTTTGAGGAGTGTTTGCACAAGTTCAAAACAGATAAGTATCTCCTCTTTACGCACTTTTGCTCTAGCAAAAACATCGCCACTTTTTTCTAAACTAGTTTTGAGATCACGATCTATATAGCTACCATATGGATAGGATGTTCTCACATCACGCAAACAATTAGAAGCTTTTGCTACTAAACCTGTAAAACCATAGGCCATAACCCATTCTTGGGGAATGATACCTGTTTTTTCAAGACGATCTAAAACACTCGGTGAGCGAAAAAAAAGCTCTATTGCGCCCATGATTTTTGGTTGCAATGCTTTGAGTTGTGTTTTGAGTGTTTGTGCGAGTGCATAATCAATATCATATCTAGTGCCACCGATGCAGATACCACCTCTGCCAAAACGATTTCCCGTAATCTGTGCTGTGAGATTGAGGATATTCCCACGCAATTTACCACAATATGAAGCGGTTGTTAAAAAAGCAACATCCCCTGAAAGTGCGCCGATGTCACCTACATGATTTGCGATGCGTTCAAGTTCCAAAAGAATAGCTCGAATAAGCGCCTCTTTTTCAGAGATTTTGATGCCCGTGAGCGCTTCCATATTTTGCGCATAACATGTGCTATGCGCAGTAGTAGAGTCGCCACAGAGTGCTTCTACTTGTTTGAGATGATTTGCTTTTGGCATGCCGAGTAAAGCTTTTTCTACTCCTCTATGTTGGTATCCCAAGGAGATTTCAAGATGTCCAACTTTTTCGCCGTAGCATTGAAAACGAAAATGTCCCGGTTCAATAATCCCCGCATGCACAGGTCCAACGGCTACTTCGTGGATATCTTCACCCTCGATACTATAAAAATCCATCTGCGAACATGCGCTTTGATGAGGAGAGCGAACAGGCTTGAGCCATGGATGGTTCCGTGGCAAAATGCCGCTTTGCTCATAAATCTCTCGCTCAAATAGATGGATGCAAGATAAAAGTTCAGTGCGAGATGTGTATGCGTTATCAACCACTCTAAATCGTCCAACTTTAATGAGTCCCGTTGCATCATTGCCTAAGACAATCCAGATTTGCCATGTTTGTTTTAGGCTTGCACTAAAGAGGCTTAATACGCGAAATTGTTCCTCATTTACGGCTAAAATAACTTTGTCCCAAAAGAGATCTTCGCTCAAAAGTGGGATCGCATCTATGGGTGAGGCAAATGGATTAGTAAAAAAAGGTTTAAAATCCTCCATAAACACCTCCTAATAATTGTGTAGCTTCAAGCAAGACTTGTGATACGAATGAGGGCATATAAAGACCGATAAAAGCCACGATGCCTAAGAAAAGAAAGGGACTCACAAACATAAAAGAGCGTTCATGAAACCTTTGCATACCAGTAGGCGGCTTACCGCGAACAACCCCTAGGATGGTGCGGCTCATACCAAAAAAAGCGATAACTAAACCAAAGATGAGTGCAAAAAATAGCAAGATAGAATAAGAAAATGTACCTTGAATGATATGAAAAATGGATACAAAACTTCCAAAAGGAGGTGTTCCTACGATCGCAAAGAGAGCAATTAGCAGGGCAAAAGCACTATATGGCATGATACGAATTGCTCCAGAAATGCCTTTCGCATCTCGCGTACCAAAAACTCTTTTGACATTGCCAAGGGCGATAAAAACAGTGCCTTTAAGTAAAGCATTGTTAAAAAGATGGTACATAGCCGCCCAAATACCAGCACCGCCTAAGCCAAAGCCAATGGCGATAAGCCCCATCTGTTCTACGCTTGAATATGCCATCAGTCTTTTGGTGTCATTTTGTTTGAGCATAGAAAATGCACCGAAAAGCACCGAAAGAATACCAAATACGATCAAGGCATCACGCATACAAGCTTCTTGATGTGCTGCGTGCATGATCTGCATCAAGCGCATCATAGCAAGCCATGAAAGTGTTGTCATGCCACCAGCCATCAATGCCCCAAACAATCCAGGTTCTTCACTATAAGCATCAACTTTCCAAAGATGCAGAGGAAAAAGTCCGATTTTGGTTGCAAAGCCTATAAAGATGAAAACAAAAGCGATGAGAAACCATGTTGTGTTAAACTCTTCTGCTCTTGCAAAAAGTGTGAAAAAATCAAGATCCATATGTTCGATATTTGCAATCAGTGAAGAGTAAGCTAAAAATAAAATCCCAATAAGTGCGAGTAAAATTCCGATGGAAACTAAGAAGAGGTATTTCCAAGTTGCTTCGATGGAGCCTTTATTTTTTGTGTAGTAGATGAGCGGCGCACACGAGAGTGAGGAGGATTCGAGAAAAATCCACATACTAATGAGATCTTTGGCCATCATCATGCCAGTTGCAAAAAATAAAAACAGATGTAAACTGATGATAACTACAAGATTGGAATTATCCTTCAAACAATGTGAAAAATATCCAATAGCGTGCAGAGCAATGCCTCCAAAAAGCAGTGAGAGTGTAACTAAAATCCAGACCGAAAGCGCGTCCATGCCACTATTTTGTCCAAGCAATACAACAAAGCTCATGCTTACATGTAACAAAGCAGTGATCCCTAAAATCACAGCTCTTTGATGATTTGTTTTGCCAAAATAGCTCAAGCCTATTGCTAAAAGTGTCCAGATAAAAAAAGCTATGAGCATTTTATTCCTTCAGCATTGTAAGCAGTTTGCCACTATCTTCATCATCAAAAATAGAAGCGATATGATTGAGTACGACACCCATGATAAAAACTCCAGCAAGTGCATCGAGCAAAACGCCTATTTCTGTTAAAAAAGTCATCGAATCCGTGAGCATGGAGCTGAGGATAAACACCGCATTTTCCATGATCAAATACCCGATAACATGTGTCACTGCTTTTTGTCTTGCGATCACTAAAAGCATGCCACCTAAAAGGGTTGCAAAAAAGATTGGCACGATGATACTCTCTTTATGTTCGCTCAGCAATGGTAAAGTGGTAGCGATATAAAAAGAGAAGATAACGCATAAACCATAGATGAGCAGTGTGGGCGTATAGCCTATAAGCGGACGCATCTCTTGATCGATGGAAACTTTTCGCACAACTCTTATGAGCAAATAGGGCATTACAAAACCTTTGATAACTATGATAATGCTAAAGAGTAATGCTTCTGTGTTATTGGTTTCTTTTGATAAAAACGCTAAAAGAACGAGTAAAACACCTTGAAAAGCAATGGCACGGATCGCACTTATTATGCGATTGCTTCCCATGACATACATGTTTATTAAAACGGTTATCAGTAAAAAACTATTCATAAGTGAGATATTCATAATGATTGCCTTGTGATCATGATAATTCCAAAAAGTGCAATAACAAAAGTACCTAAAAGAATATTTTTGATTGCTACGATACGCAATCTAGCTATGAGCGATTCACAGATCCCCACGCACGCAACTACGCCCATCGACACAAAAGCACTCAGCACAAGATCAAGCCAAAAAATATCCGTATGCAATGGCAGTAAAAGATGACTGATAAGCAGGGCAAAAAGTGTCAATTTTAAAGCAGAGCCGAGCGTGATGAGTCCCAATAATGGCCCACTGTGATCAAGCACCATCACCTCATGTACCATGGTAAGTTCAAGGTGTGTGTTTGGATCATCAAAAGGAACACGAGAATTCTCGGCGAGCATCACTACAAAAAGTGAAAAAACAACGATAGTAAGCACAGTGCTGTCGTGTGTCCATGAGGTGAATGAGTGGATGCCAAAGAGATTTTCTAAGGCAAGAGAGTTTGAGATTTTTGCAAGTATAATAAAACAGACAAATAAAATAGGCTCAATCAAAACAGAAAAAGTTATCTCTCTAGCCCCACCCATACCCTCAAAACTTGAGCCTGTGTCAAGAGCACTAGCAACTGTGAAAAATCGTAAGAGTGCAAAAAGGTAAAGAAAAAGTATAAAATCACCCTCAAAAGAGATGAGTGCATGCACAGAGCCAAAAGGAACCATGGCAAATGCAATCAAAGGCACGAGAACACTCAAAAAAGGTCCAGCAAAAAATATCCACGAAGTAGTTGTGCTTAAAGTGATGTCTTTTTGCCATAATTTGATGATGTCATAGAGTTTTTGTAGCACAGGCGCACCTTTACGCCCACCAAAAAAAGCTTTGACTTTAGTGATGATACCCATGTTGAGAAGCGAAAGTGCGATAAAGACCGCAAAAATGAGTGCATATTGCCAAAAAATATTCATAAGAAACTCACATATAAAAGCATCACAATAAGTGTTGCTAAGATATACAATACATATAATCCCATGTAGCCATTGTGTACGAAAGCGCGTAAGCGATTGGCAAAAGATTGTATCGCAAGCCCCATAAAGTTGAGTGCAGCGATATTTTTGTCATCAAAATGTAGATGGAAATTCAATGATTTTGGAAAAAGACCAGAAATCTCAAAGAGATGTCGTTTGCCCTTAAACATCCATCCATAATACTCTAAAAGCATCTGCGCAAGTGAACCTGCTGTATATTGTGCTCTTTTTGGTGGTGCGTGGTAGCCACATCCCCAAGTGCCAACACATTTACTCGATTTTTTAGAAAGTTTGAGCCAAAGTACCGTGATAACTACCACCGCAAGCGGCAAAATATATAGATATGCTTCACTAAGATCTTGCAAAGCAAGCAGAGAAATTTCAGGTGTACTGACTCCAAATAAAACAGCGACACTAAAGAGCATTTGCATCATTAAAAATGGCATCAATCCAAGTACTATGCAGATAAATGCAATCACACCCATAGGCAACAACATCCAACGCGATGATTCGTGTATCCCCTCAAGTGAGATATCCCGAGGTGTACCTAAAAATGTTGCACCAAAGACTTTTATGAAACATGCAAGTGCGAGAGTGCCAATAGTAGCGAGACCTAAAATGCCAAGCAAAAGGATGATCATTTGCTGGCTTGCAAAGATATTTTTAAACATGCCTAGATATAAAAGCCATTCGCTTGCAAAACCATTAAGCGGCGCAATGCCCACAATTGCTACAGCACCTATGAGAAAAAACAAAGCAGTGTAGGGCATCACGCGCAATATTCCTCCAAAAGCAGCAATATTTCGTGTATGAAACGCTTCGATTACAGAACCGGCACTGTAAAAAAGAAGTGGTTTAAACAAGGAATGGTTGAGTACATGAAAAACAGCCCCAGCAATTCCAAAAAGCATTAAGCTTTGATTGCCATAACTCTGCCCTAGCATCGCCATGCCTATACCTATCATAATAATGCCGATATTTTCGATACTATGGTAGGCCAAAAGGCGTTTAATATCGTGTTGCGCAATAGCATAAATTACGCCTAGAAGTCCTGATATGATTCCAATGATAAAAAGTAGCCATCCCCACCAGTGAGGCGGTTGTGCAAATAAAAGACAGATGCGAAGTATCCCAAAGATGCCCATCTTGATCATCACGCCAGAAAGCAAAGCCGAAACAGAAACCGGGGCATTTGCATGTGCTGATGGAAGCCAAAAATAGAGTGGAAAAATGCCGGCTTTGAGTCCAAAACCAAACAAACCCAATAGAAAAATGATACTCGCCACACTACTGTTTTGATCGATAATGTGCCAAGAAGCACTGAGCGTTGTCACACCAAAATAAGTATATAAAAGACCAAAAACACCCAAAAGTGCAATGACACCTGTGTGTGTAGCGATGATGTAGATAAATCCAGCTTCGTTAGCTTCTTTGTCATCTTCATCGATGCTGATGAGTCCATAAGCTAATAGCGACATCATCTCCCATGCGAGCAAAAACAGCATAAAACTATCAGAAATAACCAATAAAACCATAGAAAAAGTAAAGAGTCCAAAAAGTAAACGATAATACCAAGAAGCCCGTACGCCTCTATGCTCATACGAATAATAACTCAAGCCATACAAACAACTAGCGCTACTGATGAGAAGAATCGAGAGAAGAAAAAATGCACTCAAGGCATCGCAATGCAAGACAAGCGTTTGCCCTAAAAGAGAAAATGGAAAGGTTACATGTAGGGCTATTGGGTTTTGAAAAAAGTTTATAACAAAGCCTAAGCCAAACAATGCGCCGATGATATGCAAAAGAGCGCCTAATTTTTCAGACATAGCTATATGGTTGCGAAAAAAAATCGGTATAAAAGCTGATATGAAGATGAAAAATAGAGAAAAATATAATAATATCAAATATAGAACCTCTAAAAATATGAATAGCTATTTTACAACAAATCAAATAAATAAGCCTTTAAGTCATATAATTTTATAATTGATTTTATAGCTTTACATGTAAGGAACGAAAAAATATGTCAAATGCCCTTGTGGTTTTTAGTGGAGGACAAGATAGTACAACTTGTTTGGGTTGGGCTAAAAGTCGTTTTGAAAAAGTTGAAACGCTTACTTTTGATTATGGACAAAAGCACCGTGTTGAAATTTATCAAGCAAAAAAGATAGCACAGCTTTTGGGAATTGAAAATTTTGTTTTAAAATTTGATGCTTTCTCGCAACTTGGCGATTCTGCATTGATAGATAGTGGAATGGATATCTCTAGCGCACATAAACACAAACCAAATCTACCCGCTTCTTTTGTACCCAATCGTAATGCAGTATTTTTTACACTCGCCCACGCTTATGCACAAAAACAAGGGATAAATCACATCATAACAGGCATAAACCAAACAGATTATTCAGGGTATCCTGATTGTCGGCAAAATTTTATTGAATCCTTAGAACTCGCACTCAATCTAGGCAGTGAATCGATTATCAAGTTTCATTATCCACTGATTCATTTGAGCAAAGCACAAACATTTTTACTCGCAAAAGAAACAGGTATTTTAGATATTGTGTTGCAACAATCCCATACTTGTTACAATGGAGATCACAATACTTGGAATGATTGGGGTTATGGATGTGGCATCTGTCCTGCTTGCATGTTACGGGCAAAAGGCTGGCAAGAATATGAAGAGAAATTCACTAAATAAGAAATTTTTGCATTGACAATAATTTATCATTTAGCTATAATACACAAAATTTGCAAGGAGTAAGAATGAGACAATACGAAAGTTACAAATGCCCAAAATGCGGCAATGTAGTAGAAGTACAAAAAGTAGGTGGCGGGGAACTTGTTTGTTGTGGCGTTGCCATGGAATGTATCACAGAAAATCTCACAGCGGTAAATCTTGGTAAAGCTTTTGCAGGTGAGTCGCAAGCAAGAAACAAGTATGAATATTTTGCAAAAGTAGCTCAAAAAGAGGGTTTGCGAGATATAGCCGAGCATTTCCAAAGAGCCGCAAACAATGAAAAACAACATGCCAAGATGGAGTTAAGACTTCAAAATAAAATGCTTTATGCTCTACAAGATGGTTTTGGCGACACAAAAGCAAACTTGCAAGTTGCTATCGACGGTGAAAGTTATGAAAATACTACCATGTATCCAGATTTTGAAGCGGTCGCAAAAGCTGAGGGTTATAAAGATGCAGCAACACTTTTTAGAGGCATAGGTAAAGTAGAAGTTGAGCATGAAAAAATGTATCGCGCCTTGTTGAAGCGTTTAGAAAGTGGTGAAGAATTTATGAGTGAAGATGGCGATGAAGCATGGATCTGCGAAGTGTGCGGACATATTCACTATGGTAAAAAGCCGCCAAAAGTTTGTCCTGTTTGTGCGCATGAACAAGAATATTTTTCACGATTTAACACTCAAAAGTAAACTGTGAAAGTATCGCTTTGAGTGCAAAAACACTCGCAATTTCTTCAGGCTCAGGAAATTAATGGGGACAGGCTACTTTTTGATGAAATCAAAAAAAGTAGCCTGTCCCCATTTTTTTATAAAATAATTACTTAAGATATTTTTTAGCGATATTTCTTTTCTTTTTTATTATAATTATCGATATTTGAATTTTGGGAAATTTTGATAATTTCTCCAAATAATTATAAAAAATAAGAGAGTGAGATGAGAGCGATTATTTATGAATTGAGAGCCAACGATGTAAGTGAAGAGGATATTGAAACGATACTTAAAAATGTAAAAAATAGAGTTTCAGATAAAAATCTTGATCGAGAATTGGAAAAATTAGGTTATTCAAAAATCTTTACTGTAGATTATGATGACATGGAAGGATATGATGATGATTTTGATGATTTTGAATACATCAAAAAGCCTAAAAACTTCAATTTAGATTAAAAATACCAAAGAGCCAAAAGCTCTTTGGATATAAAATCAACCAAATTTTCCTGTTATGTATTGTTGCGTTTTTTCCTCGCGAGGATTGACAAATATCTGCTCAGTTTCACCGTATTCTATCAAATCACCAAGATGAAAAAATGCCGTCATATCTGCAACTCGTGCTGCTTGTTGCATATTGTGTGTCACGACAATGAGTGTAAATTTTTCTTTTAATTCTACCATGAGATTCTCTATCGTTTGGGTACTGATAGGATCAAGCGCGCTTGTTGGCTCATCCATTAAGATGACATCTGGTTGCACCGCAATGGTTCTAGCGATACAAAGTCGTTGTTGCTGTCCTCCTGAGAGTGCAGTTCCTGGCTCTTTGAGTTTGTCTTTCACCTCTTCCCAAAGACCTGCATTTTTAAGTGAGTTTTCAACTAGAGCATCACACTCTTTTCCTTTTTTAACGATATCATGCATGATTGGAGCATAAGCGATATTGTCATAGATACTTTTTGGAAATGGGTTTGGCTGTTGAAAAACCATACCTATCTTTCTTCGCACGGCTACTTCGTCAACTTCTGGAGCGTAGATATTGTGTCCATCTATCTCTACTGTTCCTGCAATCCTTACACCATCGATGAGATCATTCATGCGGTTTAAGCATCTGAGATATGTTGATTTTCCACAACCTGATGGCCCTATGAAAGCAGTAATCTGATTTTGAATGATATCAAGATCAATTCCTTTAAGAGCTTGATTGTCTCCGTACCAAAGTTTCAGATCTCTTGATTTTATTTTTATTTCGTTATTCATATTATTTCCTACCAAGTTTTTGTAAATTTTTTTCTAAGATAAATCGCGATTGCATTAAGTGAGAGTAAGATGGTTAAAAGCACTAATATTCCAGCCGCTGTCTTTTCTGTATACATTCTCTCAGGCATACCTGACCAAGTATAAATTTGTGCCGGCATAACAGTTGCAGCATCAAAGATGCTCGTTGTTGCATCTGGGACAAAGGCAATCATACCTACGATGATGAGTGGTGCAGTTTCTCCTATGGCTTGAGCAAGAGCAATGATAGAGCCTGTGAGCATTCCTGGAAATGCGATAGGTAAAACATGATCACGCACTATCTGCCATCTTGTAAGTCCTAGTCCAAAACCAGCTTGGCGAATTGTGTCAGGGACAGCTTTGAGGGCTGCTTTTGAACTTACGATGATGACTGGTAAGCTCATAAGTGCCAAAGTCATACCTCCAACTATCGGGGAGCTTCTTGGCGCTCCAAAGAAGTTGATAAAAATTGCAAGTCCTAATAAGCCAAATAAGATAGAAGGAATGGCTGCGAGATTGTTGATGTTTATCTCAACCATTTGTGTCCATTTGTTGTCTTTTGCAAATTCTTCAAGATAGATAGCAGTCATAATGCCAAGTGGTACAGCGATAGCCATAGTTACTAACATTGTGAGTAATGAACCCAAGATAGCTGAATAAAAACCAGCATTTTCAGGGATTTTAGAATCTCCCGTAAAGAAGAAAATGGTACTAAATTGAGACTGGATTTTTCCCTCATCTTTAAGTTTATTGACTTTTTCTTTGAGTGCATCTGTGAGTTTATTTGTATGATTTTTAAGATATTGATCAACTTCTGCAGCAGTTGGAGCCCAGATAGTAGCAGTTGTTTCTAAAAGCGTTGGATCATCTTTCATCATCATGGGCAGACTTCTTATCCATGCACGGCTGATGATTTTCATCTCATCTTTTGTAAATGCACTGTATGGATTGTTTTGTACATCTTGTGTCAAATTTATATCGACTTTGACATAAGCCTGATTAAAAGCTGGGTAACCTTGTCGCACCATCTCATATAAAAAGAAAACCAAAAAAGCTAGCGAAAGAAAAAGGGCCGATTTTGCAAAAAGTTCAAATCTTCTAGCTTTTACCTTTCTTTTTTGGAGCTGTGGGATATAAAAGTAGTTATCATTTTTCATTGTGTGCCTCATAGATTAGATACTTTATATTTTTTATGGAATGCCCTGATTGTATAAACTGAAACGATGTTTATGATGAGTGTAACAGCAAATAAAACAAGTCCAAGTGCAAAAGCTGAGAGTGTTAAAGAGCTGTTAAACTCTTGATCTCCTACCAAAGATTCCACTATCTTGACAGTGACCGTTGTCATATCTTCTAGCGGATTCCATGTGAGATTTGGTCGTAAGCTTGCTGCCATAACCACAATCATGGTTTCGCCCAAAGCTCTTGATACTCCAAGGAGTGTTGCTGCTATGATTCCTGGCATGGCTGATGGAAGAACAACATTTTTGATAGTTTCTGCTTTATTCATCCCAAGAGCAAGTGAGCCGTTTCGAATATTTTGAGGAACAGAACTTATAACATCATCTGAAAGTGAAGCGATGATAGGGACAATCATAATACCCATAACAACACCTGCTCCAAGTGCGCTTTCATAAGAAGCTCTAATGCCAAGGTTTTCAAAAAGATTGACTAAAAAAGGTGCTACGGTGATTGCTGCAAAGAAACCGTATACAACAGTAGGAATACCAGCCAATATCTCAAGAGCTGGTTTTACACGATTTCTTGTTTTGGTTGTAGCATATTCGCTCATATAGATTGCAGAAAACAAACCAATAGGAACTGCGACAAGCATAGCAATAGCAGTGATGTAAAATGTGCCCGCAAAAATAGGAACTGCTCCAAACTTAGCTTGAGCCACATCTTCCCCAGTCCTTCCAGCTCCCTCTAAGAATGCTGTGTCTGGATTCCAATTTGTACCTGTGATAAATGCAATGATACTCTCACGCTTGAAAAACTCTAATGCCTCAAACAATATAGAAACTAAAATACCAAAAGTAGTGAGAATAGAGATAAGAGAAGCTAGTATTAAAAGTCCCTTAATGACACCTTCTACTTTATCTCTTGCTCTTGTTTTTTCATTCATAGATTTAAAAACAAGAAAAAAGCTTAACGCCCCAAGAGCAAATGAAGCACTTATGAGCATCAACGGTGGAATACCATTAAATCCAAAAAGATATAAGAACATCCCAACGCTTGCGAGCGTCAATACGGGTAATGTTGTATAAAGTGCCACAAACCAACCATACTGTTCTGGTTGAGAATGTATTTTTATGCCTTTGAATTTTATCGAGATTGCCCTGTTTTTACCTAAAAAGTAAGATATAAATATAAGAGGCAGTAATCCTGAAAAAAAGAGAAGATAAAAAGATTGTGATGTCATGATTATACTTTCTTGTAAATTTTTACAGAGCTAGCTTGTAGCCCTGTAAACAAAATGATTCAATTAGAAGACTTGGTTGTTTTTAGCCATCTCAGCTGTCAAAGTTTTGCCAGCTTTTACTGAGTTTTGTACTTTTTGGAGCATATCTTGAGGCATAGGAATAAGACCGATAGTTCTTAAAACACCTTTTTCACCAATCATTTGATCTGTGATGTAAAGATCAAAATATTCTTGTATACCTTTTACTTTGCCAATATGATCGGCTTTCATATAAACATAAAGGCTTCTTGAAACTGGATATTTGCCACTTGAAATATTTTCAAATGTAGGCTCTATGTTGTTAAGATTTACACCGCTGATTTTATCTTTGTTTTCTTCGAGGAAGCTATAGCCAAAATAACCAAGCGCTGTTTTGTCTTGAGCAAGTTTTTGAACGATAAGGTTGTCATTTTCTCCAGCTGGAACAAATGCACCGTCATTTCTTACTTTTTTGTATTTACCTTTATTTTTTCCATACGCTTCAAATTTTTTAGAAGCTTTTTGCATTACCATCTCATCAAAGGCATCTCTTGTTCCTGAAGTTGTTGGGGCGCCTAAAACTCTGATCTCCCTGTTTGGAAGACTTGCATCGATATCACTCCATTTTTTGTATGGGTTTTTTACTAGGCTTTTACCGTCTTTGCTTGGAACTTCTTCTGCAAGAGCTAAAAATACTTGCTCTAAAGAAAGGTTAAGCGCTGGGTTTTCTTTGCTTTGAGCGATAGAAATACCATCAAATCCTACAACCATACCAACGATGTTTTTTACACCATTATTTTGACAGATTGCAAATTCTGCGGCTTTCATAGGGCGTGAAGCATTTGTAAAATCTGGAGTATCCAAACCAACACCTGCACAGAAAAGTTTCATACCGCCACCTGTGCCTGTTGATTCAACAACTGGTGTTGGATTTCCTGTAGTTGCACCAAACTCTTCAGCAACATAACTTGTAAATGGGTAAACAGTTGAAGAGCCAACGATTTTGATCTGATCTCTCGCATTTGCAGCACTGATAAGTGTTGTGAGTGTTGCTAAAACGATAGCTGTTTTTTTAAAATTCATTTTCTTTCCTTTTTTGAATTTGATTTCGGAAAGAATATTAACGCAAAAGCATTACGATTTGATTACATGTAAGATGAAAAAATGGCAAGGATATTTTAGTCTATTCCAAGTACTTTGCGGTGGTTTGGGGTGCATTCTATGAGAACTTTTTTGCCCTCGTTATCGACGCTTACATAAGTGATGATGGCACTTGTTACATGTACGCATCTTCTGGTTCCATCGTGTGTTCGTTCAGCAGTTACTTCGACGGCTGTTTTGATGGAACTGTTGCCTACATGTAAGATTTTTGCGTAACAGCTGACTATGTCTCCTATGAAAATAGGTTCTCGAAATTCCAAGGAATTTACCGCAACGGTTACGACTCTTTCGATGAAAAGATCTCTTGCAGCAAGTGATCCTGCTATATCGATTTGTGACATAATCCAGCCACCAAAGATATTGCCGGATGGATTTGTGTCTTTGGGCATTGCAACTATCTTAATGCGGGGCTCTCCCATATTGTTCATATTTTTACCCTTGAAAATAAAATTGGCAGAATTGTAGCTTATTTGAGTTGAAAATAAAAATCGCTTCCTTTTGCAAGTTCACTTTTTATCTGAAGTTTACTTTCATGTAAATTGAGGATATATTTGACAAGTGCGAGACCAAGTCCCATAGAATTATCCCAAGTGAAGGAGTTGGAGCGATAAAATTTATCGGTGACTTTGTCTAGCTCTTGCGGTGCTATGCCGATGCCAAAATCGATTACATGTAAGCCATGCTCATCGCTTGTGAGGATAATTTTGTTCTCTGAGTATTTGATGGCATTGTCGATGAGGTTTATAAGAACCATCTCTATCATTGTTTTGTCTGCATGTATTAAAGCAGATTGTACAGTAAAAATAAAATCGCGATCAGGGTATTTTTCTTGAAAACCACTAAGCACCTCTTGTGCTAGTACGGCTAAATCAAATTGTGTTTTATTGACTTTCAAATCCCCATTTTCAAATTTCGTAGCAAGTGTCATTTTGTCTATCATAGCTGAGATTTTTTGTGAGTTTTTTACGATTTTTTCCAAAAACCGTTCTTTTATATGGATGTTTGCACTCGGATCATCAAGAAGTGTTTGCGCATAGCCTATGATTGAGGCTATTGGATTTTTAAATTCATGTGAAATAGCGGAGATGATATCGCTTCGTTGTTGGCTAATGAGACGAATTTTAGCGGTATATTTTCGTTTTTGTTTCTCTTTTTTCTCTAATTTCGTGGCAAGTTTTTTGATGTGTGTTTCAATCAATAAAAACTCATCAGCAAAAGAGGCATTGACAATCGCTTTATAGTTTTTGTTTGCTATCTCATCAAGTGTATTGGTGATTTTTTTTATCTCTTGGCGTGTTTTAAGCCCAAGTTTATAGGTGATAAAAAATCCTATAAACATTGAAAAGAGCATCAAAATAGAGACCGCTACAAGAAGATTAAAAAAACTATTTTGTACAGATTGTAGCGGTGTTGCGAGCCGCAGATAAACTTCTTTATCATGTAGCGTAAAGCTCTTTGCAAAATAGAGCAAATCTTTGTCCACACTAGTTGAGTGTCGTTGCGCAAATCCCTCACCCTCTCTTCTAGCTTGCACGATTTCTTTTCGGTTGAGGTGATTTTCAAGCACTTTTGGATTGCCAAATCCCTCTGCCAACACAACGCCATCTGCATCAACGATCGTAAATCTATCACCTGTGGATTTTTCTATCTTTTTTGCAAAAACATCAAGATCTGTTACATGTGGTAACTCTAGAGCTATAAGCATCATTTTCTTTTTGAGAGCATTTTCATAAGTGTTTTGGTTAATATTGTAAAGAATAAAATAAGTGATAAAACCACCAACAATGATTGTAAAGAAAAAGATAAAAAAATAATTTTTATTGAAATGTTGATGGAGTTTCATAATTTAGGCGAGGCTGTAGCCAACTCCCCAAATGGATTTGATGTACTCTTTGCTTCCATCTGGATCTATCTTTTTTTTGAGTCTATTGATGGCAACATTCACTGTTTTGTCTTGAAAAAAAGTTTCATCCTTCCATACATGATTGAGCAAAAATTCGCGGTTAAGTACGACAGTTTTATTTTCTATGAGTGTTTTTAAGAGTTCAAATTCTAACTTTGTGAGGTCTATCTCTTTACCTGTGATAAAAACTTTGCGAGATTGCAGATTTAGGTTGATATCTCTGTAGCACATATGTGTTTGGAGCTTTGGTTTTGTTCGAGCAAGAATAGCTTTGATGCGGAGTATTAACTCTTTCATATTGAATGGTTTGGTCATATAATCATCGCCGCCGCGTTCAAAACCAACTTGTATATCTGCATCTTTATCTTTTGCACTCAAAAAAAGCACAGGCGTGTTGTTTCCCTTTTTTCGCAATTCTTTGACAAATTCGCTTCCCTCAACTTTTGGTAAATTTCTATCGACAATCATCAGATCAATAGATTCTTCGTCTAAGAGTTTTGTCACATTTTTGGTAGATAAAAAACCAAATGTTTCGAAGCCATTTTTTTGGAGATTGTATTCTATGAGTTCTAAGATATCTTCTTCATCTTCGATGATGAGTATGCTATCGTTCATTTTCATCTCAAGTTTACTCAAAATTGTTTGATCACTCCACCAGCTCTTGCAAAAAGCATCAGCTTGGTGATATTTGTAGCACGATCGGCAATTCGTTCAAGTTTTCGCATCGTACTTAAGATTTCAATCGATTCAGACGCTTTTTCAACATCTTTGCAGATATTTGCCATGATATTTTTCTCCAAAATTGAGTAAAGATCATCTGTTTTACTCTCCTCCACAGAAGTTTTTCTATACAACTCACTTGCTTCATCTTTGTTTGTAATCTCAAGTGATGCTACACAAAAATCTACAGCCAAAAATGCACTGTGTGCAAGGTGTGTTGCATACTCGCAGATAGACGCAAAATCAGCTTCGTTATTGATGTGTGATTTCATCTTTTTTGCAAAACTTTTGATATTTTCAGCTATGCGAACAAGTTCGTTTGTACTTTTAAGAAAAGATACAAGTTCTCGAAGTTGATCAGCTTCTGGCCCATAAAGAGCAAGCGTTTTGACAATTGCTTGATCTATGAGATTTGCATTTTGATCAATACCGTTGAGCTTTTCTCTCGCTGAATCGAGTTTTTGAACATCTAGTGTATTGAGGCCATCTTCACAAACAACAGACGCTTCTTTGAGTTTTATGCCTAGATTGTTGAACATTTGCTGCAAATGTTCATGTTGCACTTCGTATTTATTGAGCATTGAATAAGCCTTTTGTAAATTTTACTCAAATTCTACTAAAAAAGCATTACAGTTTGGTAACATTATCGCTCTAGCATTTATGTGCGTCTTTGATTGTCTTTGGCTTGTTTTTCTTGCTTCACAGAATGTATCCAAAGCCAATCCACGCCAAAATACACGATGAGTGAAAATCCTATAGCATACACAGCAGTTCCAAAGTAAAGAGGAATAAATATAAGCCCAAGATTTTGTTTGAACCAATGTATACTCAACTCTACATTCAAAGGATCCATATCTAGCAAAAAAGCACCTGTCGTATACTCCATGTAATACATAAATGGCATAGTAAAAGGGTTGCTTAGCCAAACCATAGTGATGGCAATGGGGACATTGAATTTTAACAAAGGTGTTATCGCAAGCACTGCTAGCATTTGAAAAGGCATAGGAATAAAACCAAAAAATATCCCAACAGCTAAGCCGCGCGTGATCATTTTTCTATTGACGCTAAGATATTCTCGTGGGATATTGTATCTTTTGATAAAAGTGTCCAACTTACTTGGCGCTGTTTTTTTTCTTTTAAAAGCTTTTCTTACCATCTATTATGCACTTTGGAATTTTTTGAGTATTGTAGCATAGATTCTACACATTGGCTAAACATAAAATAGTTACAATTTCAACATAAATTAACATTAGGAGATCAAAATGAAAAATACAACTTCACTCAAGTTAGCGGGAATTCTTTTGGGAACAACGCTCATAACAGCAACGGCAGCATTTGCAGGAGCTGCTGATGGAAAATGTGGTGCAAGTAAATGTGGTGGCGAAAAAGCAAAAGATGAAAAAGTACTAACCAAAGATGCTGAAGCTAAATGTGGTGCAGGCAAGTGTGGTGGCGAAAAAGCAAAAGAAAAAAATGCTGATGCCAAATGCGGTGCAGGTAAATGCGGTGGTGAAAAAGCTAAAGAAAAAATAGTAACCAAAGATGCAGAAGCCAAATGTGGCACTGGCAAATGTGGTTGATTCGCAAGTTTGACTTATGAAAAACATTCAAGGACTAGGTTTAGGGTTGAGGCGAGAATTTCTCCGCGAAGTGCATAGTGATGGCTTTTTGCCAGATTGGTGGGAGATAGCTCCTGAAAATTGGATGGATATGCCCTTTCATTATAGAGAGAAATTCGAAGAAATTTTGTCTCTCAGACCAGTTGTTGCACACGGTTTATCACTATCGATAGGTTCTTTGGAGCCTGTCGATAGAGCCTTTCTTAAAAAAATGAAACGCTTTTTGGATGGTTATGGTATAGAAAATTATTCAGATCATTTGAGTT
The DNA here is from genome assembly GCA_014859685.1 of Sulfurospirillum sp. Lineage (GTDB taxonomy): Bacteria > Campylobacterota > Campylobacteria > Campylobacterales > Sulfurospirillaceae > UBA6810. The sequence continues at coordinate 131,788 of JACUTU010000002.1, forward strand.
TTACAGCACTCAATGGCTCACAATCATATGAGTTATTGCCTCTAAGCATGACAAAGAAAATGGTCTTACATGTAAGCGACAAAATCAAAGAAGTGCGGGATTTTATGCAACGCGATTTGATTCTTGAAATCGCAACTTATTATTATGTTCCGATGGCAGATATGCGTGAAGTGGATTTTATCAATGAGGTGATGCACCAAAGTGGTGCAAAATTATTGCTTGATGTGAATAACATCTATGTAAATTCCAAAAATCACGACTTTTCGCCGCATAAATTTTTGCAAGAACTTGATCTTACATATGCTGCTTATATACATGTAGCGGGGCATTATGAAGATAAAGAGTTGGGTTTGATCATCGATTCACATGGCACAAGCGTGCGAGATGAAGTGTGGAGTCTGCTTGGCGATTCATTGCGAAAAATAGATGTTCCTGTAATGATTGAGCGTGATAATTATGTGCCAGATTATGAAGCGATGCATCAAGAATATTTGGTGATGCAAAAGGTGGTTCGTGATGCAAGAGTATAGGCTACAAAAAAAACTTTTAAGCATGGCATTTGATAGTGAGAAAGTCGCGAAGAGTAAGGGAAAAAAAGCGTATAAATTTCTTGTTTATTATCGATTTTTTGAAGTCTTGAGTAATGCGTATCCGATATTTTTTACTCTAGTAAATAGAGCAAGATTTGAAAAAATTATTTATAAATTTATGCGTTATGGTGCAAAGTCCAATGTTATGTGGAAAGTGCCAAATGAGTTTCGCAAATTTGTAAAAAAACAAAAACATTTTCGAGAATTCAAGTTTATAGATGATCTTTTGTGGTTTGAGTGGAGTGAAGTGGCATTAATGATGCAAACGAAAAAATTGCAGCAAGAGGGCGATTTTTCGTGGGATCATTCTTGTGTGATGAGTTCAAGTGCCAGTATAAAAAAATTGCGATATAGAGTTTTTGATGCACCTCATTATACGCAAAATGGTGAGTTTTTTTTGCTAGCATACTACGATAGAGCTCAATCTCGTGTTTTTTATCGTGAGATTTCACAACTTTTATATCTCTTTTTAAAAATATTAAAAAAGAGAAATCTCATGGAAGCGGTGGTTTTTATGAGTGAACAAACTAGCGAGGACGCAGTAGCGGTGAAAGCTTTTTTTGAGCCAACGCTCAATGAGCTTTGGAGTATTGGTGTATTGCAAAATTTAACAAGGAGTACGGTATGAAAGCAATCTATAATTTTTTTGAAGATAAAACAAGCTACTTAGCTTCTGTATCACTTTTATTGGCAAGGCTTACTTTGGCATACGGTTTTTATGAACCAGCTATGAAAAAATGGGCGAACATAGGTGCGGTTGCAAGCTGGTTTGGCTCTCTTGGAATCCCGTTTCCAACTATAAATGCGTATATGGCAGCAACAACAGAAATACTAGGAGTTGTTTTACTCTCTTTTGGATTTCTCACTCGATTGATCTCAATTCCACTTACTGTAGTTATGCTGGTTGCTATTTTTACAGTGCATTTTGAGCACGGTTTTAGTGCAGCAAACAATGGCTTTGAAATTCCATTTTACTTTCTTCTGTTTTTATTGCTCTTTATTTCCCATGGAGCTGGAAAATTTAGCATTGATAACTTTCTTTTTAAACGCTAAAATAGATTTAAAAACAAAAAGAGTGCTATGAAAATCTTACTTTTAGAAGATGATGTCATCTTAGGGGACATCATCTCTTCACATTTACGCAGTTGTGGGTATGAACTCTTACATGTAAGCGATGGAGAGAGTGCTATGGAAGCGGCAAGCTCACAAAATTTTGATCTGTTTATCTTTGATATCAATGTTCCAAAGAAAAATGGACTTACTGTTATCAAAGAGTTGCGTACCTATGAAAACACAACTCCTGCTATCATTATCACAGCATATCACGATACCGCACATATGAAAAGCGGCTTTGATAATGGTTGTGATGATTACATTAAAAAACCATTTGAACTTGAAGAGCTTGAATTGCGGATACAAAATATCAAAAAACGCTTCAGTATCGAGAGTGAGGAGCAAGTGCGTATCGCTGAGGGGATTTTTCTCTATCCTCATAAAAATAAACTTAAAGTGTATGATAAATTGCACCAATTAGCGCACAAAGAGTGTGAGATCTTGATGTATCTTGTGGCTCGCAAAAACCGCGTTATATCCTCTGAAGAGTTGATGCAAAATATTTGGACATTTGACGAAATGCCAAGCGATGCCACTATTCGTGTTTATATCAAAAATTTACGCAATTTAGTAGGCAAGGAGAGCATCACGACTATTCGGGGAAGTGGGTATTGTTTTGAGTAATGAAGAGAAAAAATCACTCTTTGCCTTTTTAGCATTTTATACCCTTTCCGCGGCAATTCTCATAGGTGTTATCGCTTACATGTACTATAAAAAAGAACTAGTTGCCATCGAGGATAAATGCTCCATCCAGATGAGCAATGCTGCACTTATGGTAGAAAAAGAGTTGATGAATGCTCAACTAGAAGAAAGCGAATATGTCTTTGCGTCTCCTAGTCCAAATTTGCACATCGGACTTTTTGGTACGGATGGCTCAAAAATCCACTCAAATCTTGAAAATGATACAGTTTTGCTCTCTAAAAGAGCATATAAAAATAATACGCATGAATTTCATATAGATACGCTTGGGATACCTATCTTTGGGGTTAAATACATTGTAGTTGAAGGACAAGAAGGCAAGAAGAGTAGGATAAATCTTCTTACACTTATATCAATCATAGCGGCATTTTCTTTGTGTTTTGTGGGTTTTGTCGGGTATGTTTTAAGCCAAATTCTCCTTGAGCCGATTCGCTCAAGAATGCACCAACTGAACAACTTTATCAAAGACAGTTCACACGATCTCAATACGCCAATATCGGCTTTAATGATGAGTGTATCCGCACTCAAAAAGAAAAAAGAGCTTGATATGCGTCTGATTAATCACATAGCTATCAGTTCCAAACTCATTTCGCAAATTTATAATTCGCTCGCATATGTGGCATTTTGTGATAGAGATATCGTGTTGGATGAAAAATTTGACCTTCGTTTAGTTGTAGCCCAAAGTGTTCGTTTTTTTGAAGATATAGCGGCTGTAAAAGGCAACAATATCGAGATTGACTTAGAGCCAACAAGTGTTTGCATGGATCGTTCAAGAGCTCAAAAAATCATCAACAATCTTCTCTCAAATGCTATCAAATACTCTTATGCAAACACAACTATACGCGTAAAACTTGCGAATCACATCTTAAGCGTAACAGACAGCGGCGAGGGTATTAAAAAAGAGGATCAAGCGCTTGTATTTGATCGATTTACAAGGCGTTCAAAAGAGCAAGGCGGTTTTGGTGTTGGACTTGATATCGTGCAATCTGTCTGTCGTGAGTATGGCATAAAAATAAAGCTAGAATCAAGTGTCGGAGTTGGAAGCACATTCAATCTCACCTTTGCCAAAGTGGACTAAGCTCTTTTTATATCTTTCTTGAGTGTTTCGATTAGTTCCTTTTGTCTCAAGCTGATATAATTTTTTATCTTAGCAAGGGAACTTGTATTTGGGAAGATATTGCACACCACTTTTTCATTCACAATGCTATAGATCATAGCTTTTGTTTTGATCATAGTAAGAAAACTTTTTTGGGTAGGAATCTGAAATTGTAGCGTGATTTCGGTGTTCCATAGTGGATTCTCTAAGAGTTTTGAGATGCCATTTATCTTTACATGTAAGACAACAGAATCTTGCGAAATACTCAATATATTTCCCTCAAAAATTTTTCTATTTTCTTGTATGGCAGAAGCAAATATATCCCGTTGAGGCGTAATCCGTATATAATTTCGTTCAACCGCAGATGTATCAAGAAACTCAAGTTTGCCAAGTACCATCAAAAAGCGTGCAGTTTCAACTTTGATGATAGAAGCTTTGAGTGTTGTTGGGATGAGGTCGTGCTGGATATGTGTGAATTTCTCTTTTTGATAAAATGGAATTTTGATGGGATCTATATGAATTTGGATGAGTCCATCCTTAAAACTTTCGATTTTTACCTCTTCAAGGATTGGCAAACCTTGATAAAAATTGTGTAATCGAATCGTTTTGATTTTTTCAAAAATCTTTTTTAAAACAAGCTTTTCATCTTGTGTTTCATAAAAATCAAAATCTTTTGTGCCATAAAATATCTTTGGTCTACTCGAGAGTTTTGACATCACAAAATACTTATCAAGCCGTTCAATCAGAGATTTACTATCATCGAATTTATCAAGAAGCGTGATGCCTATATTTTCTATTTCAAAGTGGAAGTTGTGTTTGAATTTTTTGTTAAATTCAGAAAAAAGTGATTTTGCTTTATGCAATTTACAGTCTCGAAGTAAAATCAAAAAAGTATCGTTGGGTTGCTGGATGATGGGTGCGAAATCAAAAAAAGTATGGATAAATGCCATGATGTCTTTAAAGAAAAAAGTATCTGCGGTGTCAATGACATAGTAAAATTTTGCTACGCTCATAGATTCATCATAATTTTGTGCAAATTTTATATTGGCTTCTAAAATGCCACGATTGAGATAATTTGCGATGATATTTTCTTGATTTTGTGCCATATTTTTTGAATCCTTGTTTTAAAAATAATTATTATAGCTCAAAGAATGCAAAAATTAAAGTGGACAAGTTTTATCCAATTAGCTATAATCCTCAAAATTTAAAAGAGGATGCGATGAGCGAAAAATTTATACAAGATTTAATGCAATTTTATGCGTTGATAGGGGAAAGACAGGTTGTGCTTGGGTCGTATTTTGAGATCCTTGAGGATAATAGTTTGGAACACATACATATTCAAAAACTTGTAGATGAGCTTTTGGTTGAACTTGAACTTGAATCCAATAAACAAAACAGACTCAGTGCCATTTCAAGACTTGTAAATTTGCGAGATGAGCAACTGATGATAACGCTTGAAAATGCAGGTTTTAGCGAAAAAGAGATAGCGGTAAAAAAGAGGATAGCTTTTCTTTGGGCGAAAAATTTTCACCTCAAAAGTCATGAGGAGATTTTAAAAATAGTAGAAGAAAAAGAGTTTTTCAATCCATTTTACAGGCGACTTTTACGCGGCGTTCATGAAGTTGGTATCGCTATGAGTTACTGGCAAGATGCGTGGCATGAGCATATCATCAACAAAATAAACCCAAAACTCAAAGCACTTTTTGGCGAAGATGTGATAGCGTATTTGCAAGAAAATAATCTTTTTGAAGCAGATATAGATGGCACACAAGCTGATCGTTCTTATTCTGTTTTAGTGCAAAAAGATGATAGTTTTGAAGCACAAAGCTATGCTAATTTCTTTGGCGAAGATGTGAGGGCAGTTGTATATGCACTTGATTCCTTGGTGCTTGATCTTGAAACTTTGAACGATGATGCAACAGGACAAAAAGAGGTTTATATCGCGTATTTTAAAGCTCTTTCGCAAGCATTTGGACAAACTGATCGCTCCAAACTGTTGCAAGATTGGATAAGTGTGGATCGTGCATGGATGCAGGTAAAATCTCCTTTGCAAGTGGGGCATCCTATGGAGTATTATGAAGATCATTATCGCAAAGCCGTTGCACTTGAGTGGGACTTGCGTATCAGTAATCCGAAGCATATTACCGCAAATAATGTATATGAAAATATTCTTTACATGTACACGCAACTATTTGAGAAGATAGGACAAGAAAGTTTGCATATCTACGAACTCACGCTTGCTAATTTGCAAAGAGTACAGCTTTACATCGGCAGACCTGCTTTGTATTATGGAGCGCAGTTTAACGGGCTTTTTTCAGCACAAGTGGTGCCAAATGATGAGAGAGTCAGTAAAGAAGAGGGCAAAAAAATCTTTGCTTTTGCGGATAATATCTTAGATTCATTGCGTGCAAAGCCATTTTTGAAGATAAGTCGTGAAGTGTTCGGTGAAACTTTTATCAACAAGGAACGAGAGCTCATCTTTAAAAAACCGCAAATCTGGCATAAAGTATATGAAGTTACGACTATTGGACACGAATTTGGACATATCCTTTGGCTCGATAGCGATAGTGAAAATCGTATGAATTCAAGTGGTGCTTTCAAAAATATCGAAGAGTTCAAAGCTACTATGGGCGGGCTTATGGCATTTTTTGCAAACGAAGATGAGACTATAAAACAATATGTCCTACAAGATGTGATTAAGCGAGCTGTAGGACTTATCGGCTGGATGAAGACAGATGAGGTGCAACCATACTACTGTGAGGGATTGATTCATCTTAGCGGTATGTTTGCAAGCGGTGTTTTGCATTTTGATGGAAGCTTACATGTAGATACCCAAAACTATGATGCACTCAAACAATGGTATAGCAAAACTTATGAAGAATTAGCCGTGTTTTATCTTGCAAAAAAAGACGCAAAAGACTTTTTGAATAGATTTGCAAGCAAAGAAGATGGCGTGTATATACCTGTTGAAAAAACTGTTGCTGATTTTGTGCGTTATTATTGGAATCTGCACAAATCCATAGGAAGAGATATAGATGAGTTAAGTTTGAGAAGTGATTGGGTGTAGTTTGATAAAAAGGTGGTGGTTAGAGGCAGAATCGAACTGCCGACACGCAGATTTTCAGTCTGCTGCTCTACCGACTGAGCTATCCAACCACCTAAAAAGAAGTGAAAGTATAGCCAAATAACTTTAATGTTAGCTTATATTTGTTACAATGTGATATCTTAGTTAGAGGAGACAGCGTTGCGAAAAGTGAAATTTATATCGTGGAATGTCAATGGAATTCGTGCGATTGAAAAGAAAAATGCCCTTGCGTGGGTTGATACGCAAGATATGGATTTCTTGGGATTGCAAGAGATCAAAGCAGAGCCACATCAGATTCCAGCAACACTATTTTCAAAAGAGTTTGCAAGTCTCCATGTAAACGCTTCTAGTAAAAAAGGACAATCTGGTGTTGCACTCTATGCAAAGCTTCAAGCTGATAAAATCGGCGTTGCAAGAGAGGTGGACATCTTAGAAGAGGGGCGTATCAATGAATTTCATTTTGGAGATATTGCTTTTTTCAATGTCTATTTTCCAAATGGGCAAAGTTCACCCGAACGACTTGTCTATAAGATGGAATTTTATGATAGATTTTTAAGCTATTGCGAAAATCTGCGTCAAGAAGGAAAATCCATAGTTATCTGCGGCGATGTGAACACGGCGCACAAAGAGATAGATTTAGCCCGCCCAAAAGCAAATGAAAAAATTTCAGGTTTTTTACCGATGGAACGCGCGTGGATAGACAAGTTTCTGGCGCACGGGTATGTTGATACTTTTAGACATGTGCATGGCGATATGCCAGAGCGATACTCATGGTGGAGTTATCGTGCCAATGCCAGAACAAACAATGTCGGCTGGAGAATTGATTATTTTTATGTGAGTGAAGATTTGTGTGATAAAATCATCTCCGCTCAAATCCATCACGAAATCACAGGAAGCGATCACTGCCCCGTGAGCTTGGAGTTGATGCTTTAAGGAGGAATTATTTTTCTCAAAATGCTGGATAGATTAAAACTCGTGTAGAGATGTTTTAGATTATTTTTGGTATGTTTTTGTTAAGATGCCCCTTTGATTCATACAAATAATTTTTTTATCTAGGGGTTGCTCTTGTGCAAATACAGACTTTGAAATGTCAAGACAAATAATTACAAGTTTTAGACTTTCTTTGTATTCCAAAGATTTAGATACACTTTTAAAAAATGCAGATGACACACTCTATTATGTGAAAAATAATGATAAAAATAATGTTTTTTTTCAATAATCCAAAGTAAAAACAATGGCAAAGATGCGTTTTGGGATGAGTCCATGGGGTGCGGCTTTTTTACGCTCAATTGAGCAACGGTGTGATGATGGTAGATTGGCTCGTGGAAAGAGTTATGCAAGTAGTGGCAAAGTGTATGATATCTCACTTGCGAGTAGTAGCATTGGTGCGAAAGTGCGAGGCAATTATAAGCCTTATTATAAAACAAAATTGCGATTTCATGAGTTTGCGAGAGGAGATAAAAAATTTATCATATCGTACATCGAGAAAAATCCCCTTGTGCTTGCGCAGATCATACATGCAAAACTTTCACCGCAGATTTTGAAATATCTACAAAAAAATGAGATAGATCTCTTTCAAAGTTTTGAAATGGATTGTACTTGTCCTGATTTTTATGGCACCTATCCTTGTAAGCATATCGCTGGATTGTATTTTGTGTTAGTGAGCGAAATCGACAAAAATCCTTTTATACTTTTTTCACTTCGGGGTTTGGATCTTGTGGAGCATTTTGGGATCAAAAAAGATTTGCAGATTTCTTATCCGCTTGTACTTGATTTTCTTGCTGAAGATGGGCAAGAAAAAAAATCTGAGGAAAACTGTGAGATACTCCAGATACGCTCTCAAAAAGAGTTTATCCTTTCTATGCTTGAATCAAATCCCCCGTTTGCACCTTTTGATTATAAGCTCGTATTGGACGAGTTTTATGATGCTATTGCAAAAAAATTACCCCTTATTATTTGGGCTTCACACAGTGAAAATATGCAAAAATGTGAAAAGATTTTGCAAAGTGCAACCATCTCTTTTGTGGGTTCGCGTACGCTGAATGATGCAAAGTTTAAGATAAGTTCACCACTTTTTGCACAAGAACAAAACCGAGCATTTTTTGGTACAACAGCACAATTTGATGCACAATACTCATTACTTTTGAGTCCCATGGAGCTTATGAATTATTGTATCTGTTTTGAACAAGAAGAGGGAAGTAGTGCGTATCGATATTTTTTTTATTTAGCACGAATTGTGTATATTCTTTTGCAAAAAAGTGCATTTTTGCCGTGTGTTTTTTTACAAGAAGAGCAATTGCGGATATTTTATAAACCTTTTTGCAGTAGTGAAGTAGTGCGAAAACAGTTTGAAAATCTCGCAGAAATTGCCCCGCATATTGTGCGTATCGATGGTAAAAAACTCGATGGATTTAGCGAGAGTGAATTTTTGGCTATGGTAATGCTCAGTGATGTTATGCCTTATTTTGCATTTATGCACAAAGCACAAAAGAACAATCCACCGCAAATTTCACACACTTTTTTTGCTGGTACAAAGCAGTATTTATCAGGTTTTGAAGAGCAAAATATCGCAAGATCTATCAGGAATTATTTTGCAATTTTTGATCTTATAAAAAGCGATTTTATCTACAAAATAGCTATAAGCAAAACGCAAGAAGATTACAAGCTTGCACTGTTATTGGAAGATAAAAAAACAAAAAATATATGCAACTTACACGAAAAGATAGCTACATGTAAGGATATGCAAATCGTTTCTTTCGTCTCACATGTAGCTACTTTTTTGCCACAAATTGAGCAATTGATTGAGGTTGAAGAGATAACATTGTCCAAAGAGTTACTTGAAGATTTTATCTTGCACTCATCGCAAATTCTTTCAAATCTAGGCGTACAAATCATCTTGCCAAAAGAGCTGCAAAACATATTAAAACCAAAACTCATCCTTAAAGTCAAAACAACAAATAAGAATATGAAATCTTTTTTCTCACTTGATGATATGCTCGAGTATGATTGGCAAATTGCGTTAGGCGACTTACATGTAAGCTTGAGTGAGTTTGAAAAAATGGTCGCTGGCGGCAAAGAATTAATTGCTTTTGCTGAGCATTTTGTTTTGCTTGATCCAAAAGAGTTGCAGGCAATATTTGCACAAATAAACCGCAAAACAAAACTCAACAAGTTTGAAATTTTGCAAGCAAAGCTCAATGATGAGGCTGTGTTTGATACAAATCTTGAAATGTTATTTACGCAAATTTTTACCCATAAAGATGAAGCATTGCCAACAAACTTGCGTGCAAATTTGCGAGCGTATCAAAAACGCGGTATCGCATGGAGTATCCAAAATCTACTCAATGGTTTTGGCATTATATTGGCAGATGATATGGGGCTTGGTAAAACGCTGCAAGCTATAGCGGTTGTGCTGTATCTAAAAGAACAAAAACTATGTAAGCAAAGCCTTGTGATTGTCCCTACTTCACTTTTGAGCAACTGGGAAGCAGAAATACAAAAATTTGCTCCAACACTCAGTTTTTCTTGCTTTTATGGCGCAAATCGAAGCTGGCAAAAAGCAGATATCATCCTCAGTACTTACGATGTCGTGCGACGAGATATGACATTTGTGAAAAAGCAAAAGATAGATACTCTCATCATCGACGAAGCCCAAAAGATCAAAAATCCAGATACAAATATCGCCAAAGCAGTCAAATCTTTGCGGGCAACATACAAAATAGCGCTCAGCGGAACACCTATAGAAAATAACCTAAGTGAACTGTGGAGTATTTTTGATTTTGCGATACCAAAATATCTCAAATCCTTGAGTGATTTTTCTAAAGAATACGCAAAAGATATCGAAATCCACAAAGATGCAAGCAAGATTAAAAAACTCAAAAAAATTACTAGTGCTTTTATGCTCAGACGACTCAAAACGGATAGAACCATCATCAAAGATTTGCCGCAAAAGATTATTATTGATGAGTATGCGACTATGAGTACGCAACAAGCGAGTTTGTATCAAGCTGCACTTGAGGAGATGTTGGATAAATTGCAAACACAAGAAAAGAAAGGGGCGATTTTTAAACTATTGGTATCTCTCAAACAAATATGCAATCATCCAAGAAATTTTGATAAAACAAGTCCAAGTCAGAGCGAACTTTCGGGTAAAACAGAGCTTTTACTCACGCTACTTGAAGCAATTTTGCAAAAAAATGAAAAGGTGCTTATCTTCACCCAATATACGCAAATGGCGCAAATCTTAAGTGATATCATCCAAAAAGAACTCCTTATGAGTCCTTTGTATCTTAGTGGCGAGATGAGTAAGCAAAAAAGAGATGAGGCGGTGCAAGATTTTCAAACAAAAAGCGAGCATAAGATATTCATCCTCTCACTCAAAGCAGGTGGCGTAGGACTTAACCTCACACAAGCAAATCATGTCATCCATTATGATTTGTGGTTTAATCCAGCTGTGGAAAATCAAGCAACTGATCGCGCTTTTCGTATAGGGCAAAAGAAAAATGTTTTTGTGTACCGTTTTATCACAAAAAATAGTTTTGAAGAGAAGATAGATAAGATGATCAAAGCGAAAAAAGAGTTAAGTGATTTGAGCGTACATGTAGGAGAGAGTTGGCTTAAAGATATGAATGCACAAGAGCTTCAAGAACTTTTTTCTCTAAGCGTTTGAATATTGGGTATAATAGAATCAAACAAGGCTATATTTTCGCCTTTTGAAAGGACTTTTATTTTGACATTTTTAGATTTGCATCTCAATAACTCTTTGCTCAAAGCTGTACATGATGAGGGCTATACGCAACCAACACCTGTACAGGAAAAAGCGATACCCGCTATCTTGCAAGGGCGGGATATACTTGCTGGGGCACAGACAGGTACGGGTAAAACTGCTGGTTTTGCACTGCCTATTTTGGAGATTTTATCCGAACAACCAAGAGCCAAAGGCAAACCACTTTTACGCGTACTTGTACTGACTCCAACTCGTGAACTAGCCGCTCAAGTAGGCGAGAGTTTTCAAACATATGGTAAATATTTACCTTTTAAAAGCACTATTATTTTCGGAGGCGTAAGTATAAATCCTCAAATCAATGCATTAAAACATGGTATTGATATCTTGGTTGCAACTCCTGGAAGATTGCTAGACCATCTCTCGCAAGGCACGCTTACGCTCAAACATATAGATTTTTTTGTGTTAGATGAGGCTGATCGTATGCTCGATATGGGATTTATCAAAGATATCCGAAGAATCATCGCCATGTTGCCTATAAAACGGCAAAATCTTCTTTTTTCTGCTACTTATTCTGATGAGATGAAAAAATTATGTGCATCTATCCTAAAAGATCCTGCTATCATAGAAGTTGCCCGCCGTAATACTTCAAGCGAACTTGTCAATCAGCGAGTTATACTTGTAGATTGCAAGCGAAAAACAGCGCTTTTGGGTGAACTTATTAAAGAAAATAAATGGCAACAGATTCTTGTTTTCACGCGTACAAAACACCACGCAAATAAAGTTTCCGAATATCTTAACAAGATAGGCATCAGCGCTTCTGCAATTCATGGCAACAAAAGTCAAGGCGCTCGTACGAAAGCTTTGGCAGATTTCAAAGCAGGTGAGATTAGAGTTTTGGCTGCTACTGACATCGCTGCAAGAGGACTTGATATAGACCAATTACCACGAGTGATTAATCTTGAGTTGCCAAATATCGCCGAAGATTATGTACACCGTATCGGCAGAACAGGACGCGCTGGTAACAATGGTGAGGCGATTTCTCTTGTGTGTGTAGATGAATTTGAATACCTCAAAGGTATTGAAAAACTCATCAAACAAAAGTTTGAGCGAGAAAGTGTTAAAGGATTTGAGCCAGATCTCAGCATTAAGCCAACACCTATCACACAAGGACGAGGTCAAAGAGTTAAGAGATAATGGATATTTTTGTAGATGCTGATGCTTTTGCTAATGTTTTAAAAGATATCCTTCTGCGTTTTGTGCTTAAACGCGTCATTACAACAAAGTTTGTTGCAAACAAAAAGATAGCCTTGCCAAGTGTAGAGTTCATATCGATGCACATTGCGCCCCAAGGAGTGGATGAGGCGGACAATTTTATAGCAGCTACATGTAAGGCTGGAGATTTAGTAATCACAGCAGATATTCCCCTAGCCGATCGCATTGTAAACAAAGGTGCTATCGGACTTGATCCTCGCGGAACTCTTTATACACAAGAAAATATCAAAAGCATACTTGCTATGCGAAATCTTATGCAAGAGCTACGAGATGGCGGAGAGATAACGGGTGGTCCAAAAGCGATAGGCGAAAAAGAAAAAAGAGCATTTGCAAACGCACTTAATGCACTTTTGCAAAAGCTTTAAAGCTATCTCCTCGTTCTTTGTAGGAACTAAATTGATCTAAACTTGCAGCCGCTGGAGAGAGTAGGGCAATGGTGTTTCGTGTGTGCATAGTTTTCATAAGCGTAACGGCTTGTGAGAGTTCAAAACAGGCGTGTACTTCTTTGCTTATTTTTTGTGCCAAATCAACTATCTTTTGTGTGTTTGAGCCTATAGCAAAAATCTTTACATGTAAGCCTTGCATTGCTACAAAAAGCGGATCTAAACTTACGCCCTTATCATCGCCACCCAAGATAAGTAAAATCTCTCTATCTTCATAGCGTTTCAGTGCCTCAAGAGTTGCATCGACATTGGTAGCTTTTGTATCATCTACCCACAATCTTCCAACGGAGTCATAAAATTCTTCAAGTTTATACGCATCTGTTTGAAAGCTATTTAAAAGTTGATAATCAAATGTATCATAGAGGATTTTTTGCACACTCAAAGCAAGTAAAGCATCTAGTAAAAATGGTCTTGAAAAGTTTACATGTAAGAGGTCAATGTGCATTTTTTGCGCCAAATCCTGCTCATTTTTATAAGTGATTTTATACGCTTTTGTCTGATATGTGCTATAAATTTCAGGCAAGATAACTACGCTTCCCTCGTTCATACGGCTCAAGGGGCTAAGTTTTGCACTCTCGTATGCTACAAAATCGCCATGCCAGCTGAGATGATCCTCTTTTATAGGAAGGATTACAAAGATATTTGGCACTGCTTTTTGTGTGTAATGTAGTGTAAATGAACTTGTTTCAAGCAGCCAAAAAGTAGCTTGTGTATCAAGATTTGCCAAAGGCTCACCGATATTGCCACCCGCTATGCCACCACAAAAATGCAAGAGATGCTGGAGCATTTGTGTGGTCGTGGTTTTGCCATTGGTTCCTGTTATCCAAACGCTAGTAGGCATAATATCGCAAAAATAGTCATACTCGCTGATAAGATTTTGTGCTTTTGTGATGAGTTGGTGGTGGGGTGGAAAACCTGGACTTGGAATCTCAAGACTACTTTTATTTGCATCAAAATGTGAAGGCGGCAAGAGAAGATTGCCTTGCTCATCTTTGCTACATGTAGAAAAATGATCATCAAAGATTTGACATGGAGCTATTTTTTTTGCAAGTGCTTTTGTGGTTGTGCCGTGTCCGAAAAGTGATATCATCGTAGTTTTATCTCCGCAATTGCAAGCAGATTTGACATCAAAGCAATGATCCAAAAGCGAATGATGATCTTATTTTCTGCCCAACCTTTGACCTCAAAATGGTGATGGATAGGTGCCATTAGAAAAACGCGTTTTTTCCTCGTGCGAACACTTCCTACTTGTAAAATTACAGAAAGTGCCTCCAAAACAAAGACAAAACCGATGATGATGAGCAGGATTTCATTTTTCGAAATGATCGCCATATAGCCTATAAACGCACCTATAGAAAGGCTACCGCTATCGCCCATAAACACTTCTGCTGGATAGCAGTTGTACCACAAAAATCCAACCAAAGAACCCATAAGGGCAGCCGCAATGATAACAACTTCACCAGCACCGCTGACTTTTGGCAAAAGCAGATAACTACTCAATCCAGCGTGTCCAGCGATATAAACAAATACGCTGAGTGAAATGAGTGAAAATATAGAAGGTACCGTAGCGAGACCGTCAAGTCCATCCGTGAGATTGACTGCATTTGAAGCTGAAACAAACACAAGTATCCAAAACGCTATAGCAAATCCATGCAGATTTAAAAGTGGATTTTTATAAAAAGGAACAAACAATTCAGTATTGAGATTTGTTGTTAGATAAAGCACAACAGATATGATAGACGCGACAAAAATTTGCAAAAGAAATTTTTTCTTCGCACTTAAGCCAGATTGGTTATTTTGTCCTAAAATCTTTGAGCGATCATCACTCATGCCGATAAGCATAAATAAAAACAAGCTCAGCAAACCTAAAATCACATAAATATTGTTCAATTGCACACAAAGTAAAGACGCTACAATTGTTGCAGATATAAAAAAAGCACCACCCATTGTTGGGGTGTTGCATTTTTGTTGGTGCGTTTTTGGTGCAAGCGAGTAGATAGGTTGGTTCGCTTTTTTACTTATCGCCCATTTGATGAAGCGGGGCAGTATAAAAATAGAAAAAAGAAACGAGAGAAAAAAACCGATGCCAGCACGCACGGTAATATATTGAAGAATATTTATAGAACTTAATTCATAAAGCCAATATAACATAATAAAAACTCTTTATATTTTTTTAAAAGAAATATTTTAGTAAAATATTGCTTATAACCTAATTTAAGAAGGCACACATTGAGTAAAAAAGCAGTATTGATTATCACAGATGGCATAGGTTGTAATGAATCTTTGGAAGCAAATGCTTTTGTTCAAGCAAAAAAACCAACTTATGACAAGCTTTTTGCTACAGTTCCTTACGCACTTGTAAAAACTTCTGGTTTGGCTGTTGGTTTGCCACAGGGACAGATGGGAAATTCAGAGGTTGGACATATGTGTATCGGTAGCGGTCGGGTTTTATATCAAAATCTTGTGCAAATTTCCATGGCGATTCAAGATGGCAGCATACAAACAAATCCAGCTTTGCTAAATTTGCTTACATGTAAGGGCGATATTCATATCATTGGACTTTTGAGTGATGGCGGTGTGCATTCGCATATCGAGCATATTCTTGCCTTGGCGCGTATCATTAAAGGCAAAGGAAAGAAAGTGTTGGTTCACGCACTAACCGATGGTCGCGATGTTTCTCCAACTTCTGGTATAAACTTCATCAAAGATCTTTTGGCGATTTGTGATGAACATATACAACTTGCTTCTATCGGTGGCCGTTTTTATGCAATGGATCGAGATAACAGATGGGATCGCGTGCAAAAAGGCTATGATGCGATTGTAAATGCTGAACCCCTGTGCCAAGAAAATCCGCTTGTATATATGCAAAAGATGTATGATGCTGGTATTACGGATGAATTTATCGAGCCTATTTCTTTTGGGTATAGTATGCACGCAGATGACGGTGTGCTTTTTGCAAATTTTCGCAATGATCGTATGCGTGAACTCTCAAAAGCGATTGGAGTTGAGGCATTTGATGCGTTTGTCCGCAAAGTGATTCCAGCGCGTTGCATCACTATGAGTGAGTATGATAGCGCCTATACTTTTGCGATAATGTTTTCAAGTCAAACACCTGAAAATACACTCAGTGAAGTAATTGCAAAAGCGGGTCTTTCACAATTACATGTAGCCGAAACAGAAAAATATGCACATGTAACATTTTTTTTCAACGGTGGCATTGAAACGCCTATGAAAAATGAAAGTCGTGTGCTTATCCCGAGTCCAAAAGTAAAAACTTACGATTTGCAACCGCAAATGAGTGCTAAAGAGGTTTGCGATGCGGTACTTCAAGGGATGCAAAGCGGGTATGATTTTATCGTGGTCAATTTTGCAAATGGCGATATGGTTGGTCACACTGGCGTGTATGAAGCGGGCATCAAAGCTGTTGAAGCTGTTGATGAGCAATTAGGACGCATTTTTGCAGCTGCTGGGGAGCATTATAGTATTGTGCTTACAAGCGATCATGGCAACTGCGAGCAGATGCGCAATGAAAATGGCGAAATTTTAACAAATCACACCCTTTTTGATGTGTACTGTTTTGTAAAAAGCACAGGCATTCAAGCAGTAAAAACAGGTGGGCTTAACAATATAGCTCCAACGATTTTAAAACTAATGGAACTTCCTATTCCTTCGCAGATGGATGCACCTTTAGTCTAGTTTTCAAAATAAGGCTTACCAATGCAATTTAGTGGAAAAAATGTTCTCATCACAGGTGCGGCGAGTGGTATAGGATCACAAATAGCGCAAACACTGGCAAATTATGGTTTAAAGGTGTGGATAAATTATCGCTCCCGTCCGCAAGAAGCAGATGCCATCAAGGCAAAGATAGAAGAAAATGGTGGCGTTGCTGCACTTATTTGTTTTGATATCGGTGATGAAGATGCTTTTATTGAGGGTTTAAAAACTATCATCGATAGCGATGGCACACTTGCATATCTTGTCAATAACGCTGGCATTACCCATGACAAACTTGCATTGCGTATGAAAACAGAGGATTTTACAAAAGTAATCGATGTAAATCTCACAGCAGCTTTTGTAGGTTGCAGGGAAGCGTTGAAAATTATGAGTAAACAAAGATTCGGAAGTGTTGTCAATATAGCTTCGATCGTGGGCGAAACAGGCAATGCGGGACAAGTGAATTATGCCGCTTCAAAAGGCGGACTTATTGCTATGACTAAAAGTTTCGCACTAGAAGCAAGTGCGAGAGGCGTGCGATACAATGCCGTAACTCCAGGTTTTATCGCAACACAAATGACAGATAAACTCAGTGATGAAGTTAAAGAAGCATACACAGCAAAAATTCC
Source organism: Sulfurospirillum sp. (assembly GCA_014859685.1). GTDB lineage: Bacteria > Campylobacterota > Campylobacteria > Campylobacterales > Sulfurospirillaceae > UBA6810. The sequence goes on from JACUTU010000002.1 coordinate 149,155, forward strand.
GCTCAAACGATTTGGTAATCCAGAAGATATCGCTCAAGCGGTCGCTTTTTTGTTGAGTGATAGTGCCGCATATATCACAGGAGAAGTATTGAAAGTCAATGGCGGAATGTACATGTAAATGTTCACATGTACGCAATTTTAAAGACGCAAAACTAGTTTTAAAGATTAATCTGCTAAAATGAGACGAAAATTTACCCAAGGAGTTATTTATGGCATTATTTGAAGATGTGAAAGAAGTTGTTGTTGAGCAATTAAATGTAAACCCTGATGAAGTCAAAGAAGATTCAAAATTTGTTGAAGATTTAGGTGCTGATTCATTAGATGTTGTTGAGCTAGTTATGGCTTTGGAAGAAAAATTTGATATCGAAATTCCAGATACAGACGCTGAAAAAATAGCAACAGTTGGCGATGCAATAAATTATATTACAAGCCACAAATAGAGATAAAAAGCCCATTGTGGGCTTTTTATACTTAGATAAATAAAGGAGTTTTTCTTGAGAAGAGTTGTAGTAACTGGTATCGGTATGATAAATTCATTGGGAATTGATAAAGAGAGTTCTTTTAAGGCTATAGTAAATGGTGAGTGTGGCATTAAAAGTATTTCATCATTCAATACAGAGCAACATTCTGTGAAAATTGCTGGAGAAATCACCGATTTTGATCCAAATACAATTATGAATCCAAAAGAAGTTAAAAAAGCTGATAGATTCATTCAGCTCGGTCTTGCTGCTGCAAAAGAAGCAATGAGCGATGCACAAATTGCACAATACGATCATGAAACATTTGGTGTGAGTTCGGCTTCTGGCATAGGCGGACTGCCAACGATAGAAAAACACTCTGTCATAAATTTTGAGCGAGGCCCTAGAAGAATATCACCATTTTTTATTCCCTCAGCTCTTATCAATATGCTTGGTGGATTTGTTTCTATTGAGTATGGTCTCAAGGGACCAAACCTTTCAAGTGTTACCGCTTGTGCAGCAGGTACACATGCCATTGCTGAAGCCACAAAAACTATCATGATAGGTGGCGCAGATAAGATGCTCGTTGTTGGAGCTGAAGCTGCTATTTGTGAAGTTGGCATTGGAGGTTTTGCTGCTATGAAGGCACTTTCAACACGCAATGATGATCCAAAAAAAGCATCCCGTCCATTTGATAAACAAAGAGATGGATTTATTATGGGTGAAGGAGCTGGAGCTTTAGTTCTTGAGGTGTATGAGGATGCAATTGCAAGAGGTGCGCATATCTATGGTGAAGTGATTGGCTTTGGTGAAAGTGGCGATGCAAATCATATCACAACTCCAGCACTTGATGGACCATTTCGAGCAATGCGAGCTGCTTGCAAGATGGCAAAAATGCCGCAAATCGACTACATCAATGCGCATGGTACAAGTACACAAGCAAACGATAAAAATGAAACAGCTGCTATAGCTGAACTCTTTGGAGAGAAAGTACCTTTGATTAGTTCAACAAAAGGACAAATCGGTCATTGTCTAGGAGCAGCCGGCGCTATCGAAGCAGTTATCTCTTTAATGGCGATGCGAGATAGTATCGTCCCACCAACTATAAATTTAGATGAGCCAGATCCTGATTGTTATCTTGATTATACACCAAATAAGGCTCTAGCAAAAGAACTTCATTGCGTTATGAGTAACTCTTTCGGCTTTGGTGGTACAAACGGTTCTATTATATTTAGACGCGTATAAAAGGCTCTATTTTGGCAACTTATTTAGATTTTGAAAATTCTATCAAGCATATTGATGAAGATATCGCAAATGCAAGAATTAAAGCAGACACACATGCTGTTGAAATTTTAGAGCGAGATCTAGAAAAAGAAGTTCAAAAAACATATAAAAATCTCAGTGATTATCAAAAGCTTCAACTTGCGAGACACCCTGATCGTCCTTATGCGTTAGATTATATTCGTCTTTTAATGAGCGATGCGTATGAGCTACATGGTGATAGAGCATTTGGTGATGATCTTTCCATTATCTCTTACATCGGATATATCAATCAAAGAAAAGTGATTGTTATAGGGGAACAAAAAGGTCGTGGCACAAAAAATAAACTCAAACGAAATTTTGGTATGCCACATCCAGAAGGATATCGAAAAGCACTTCGTATCGCCAAGATGGCTGAAAAATTTCACCTGCCTATACTCTTTTTAGTAGATACTCCAGGTGCATATCCTGGAATTGCTGCTGAAGAGCGAGGGCAAAGCGAAGCGATAGCGAGAAATCTTTATGAGTTGAGTCAACTTAAAACAAAAACAATCGCAGTTGTAATCGGAGAAGGTGGAAGCGGCGGTGCGCTTGCTATTGGCGTAGCTGATCGTGTTGCTATGATGCGTTATTCTGTTTTTTCTGTTATATCACCTGAGGGATGTGCGGCTATACTTTGGAATGATCCAGCAAAACAAGAAAGTGCTACAAAAGCGATGAAGATAACCGCTGAAGATTTAAAAAAGTTAAATCTTATTGATGATGTTATAGATGAGCCACTTATCGGCGCACACAGAGATAAATTAGCTGCTGCAAAGGCATTAGGCGAGTATTTTATCAATTCGCTTGAAGCTTTAGATGCGATGAATGAAGATGAAAGATTGGATGCTAGATACAACAAGATTCTTTCTGTAGGAGCCTATAAAGAATAGAAGCTACATGTAAGAAATCCTTACATGTAGCTTCTAAATTTCTCTAAGAGGTAGCATTCTACCTCTTATTTGTTAGTGCAATTCTCTCCAAATTTTAACTTTCCATAGGTATGCTAAAACAGCGAAGATTAACATAAAGCCAATTATTTTTGGTCCTATCGCTTCTCTTTGACTTTTTTTGCGATCACCTGTTTCTTCAATGTAAGAGATGACTTGTTCTTGAGCAACTTCATTGAGACCAACGCGTGGCATAGAAGTTCCAGCCAACTGTTTTTGTGGATTGTTGATAAATATATTGAGATATTCTGTGCCTTTTGATCGAATCATCATCGAAAGATCAGGTGGATTTATTCCCATGTAGCCAGCAAGTGTTTCTCTATCACTTGTTGTGTACATTTTATCGTACTTCATGTCATGACATCTTTGGCACGCATCAACAAAGACTTCTTTTCCATTCATCTGTTTCGGAGCGATAGACTTGAGATACGCAACAATATCTGCAATTTCTTGATCCAAATCATCCCCAAGCCCATAAAATGCTGGCATTGGATGCTGTCTTGTTTCGTTGAATTTATGTTCAACTTTGAGTGCATGTGCTGGATTTTTGATAAGTGCCGCTAAGAAATTTTCAGCATAAATAGCACCAGCACTGCTAAGATCGGGTGGAGTTACGCCAAAAGAAGCAGATGCACTTGCATTATCCATTGGTGCTGGCATACCTTGCGATTGAACGCCATGACACCCAATACAACCAGCATTCATAAATGTGTCTGCACCTGTTTTAGGATCGCCTTGTTTTTGCAGTGTTCCTAGATCTTTAAATGTAAAATCAGCAGGAGCTACATGTGGGTGCATTTGTGAATGTGCAAAAGGCTCAACGCCCCAATACACTAGCAATGTAAAGAAAATTACAACACCAAGTATTTTAAATTCTCTCATTTTGTTCCTCCCAAAGCATCTTTTTTCGTGATAAATGGTAGAGCCACAAAGAGTAATATAAAACTTATCGCAGCTACAAATCCAATGTAAGTATTGATTCCAAGTGGAGGAAGTTTACCAAATATGGTTAAAATAATCATATCGATTAACAACAGCCAAAACCAGATTTTAAATCTTGGTCTCCTGTGTGCTGGAGCAACTTTTGGATCACGATCTAAAAATGGAAAAATCATAAAGATAACATTTGCAAATCCAAATGCTGCCAAGCCTATATCCATGGCAGCTATCGGCCCTACAGGGAAGAAAAATCCTCGAAGCACTTCATAGCTCCATAAAAAATACCATTCAGGATAGATATGTGCTGGAGTTTTCATAGAATTTGCAGGTTCAAAATTGATAGGATCCATTGCAAAATCATAGTGATAAAAAACAAGATAGAAAAAGAGTACCATAAAGACACCAACAACAAAGAAATCTTTAGATAAAAATACTGGCCAAAAAGGAACTACTTTCGATTCTCGTTTTTTGCCCTCTTGAAATTTTTTCGCTTCTGCTTCAAAATCCAACTCTTCTGCCTCTTGATTGTTTACATGTGGAATGCGAAGTGCGTAAAAGTGTACAGCGACAAGGGTAATGATAGCAAGCGGCAAGAGCAGTACATGTAGCATAAAAAATCGTGTGAGCGTTGCATCAGCTACCGCAAAATCGCCCCTAATCCAAACAACCAAATCACTTCCTATAAAAGGAATACCACCAAAAAGATTTGTGATAACTTGTGCTGCCCAGTAACTCATCTGTCCCCATGGCAACATGTAACCGCTAAAAGCTTCAGCAGAAAAGATACCAAATAGTGCCATGCCAGTTAGCCAAATCATCTCTCTACCTTGCTTGTAAGAGCCATAATAGATACCTGTAAACATATGGATATAGATGATTAAAAAGATACAAGATGCAGCAACACCATGTAAATGTCTCCATAACCAACCGTATTCAACTTCTTGCATAATTGTATAATTTACACTATCAAATGCCAAATTGACATCCGGTTTATAGTACATCAATAAAAATATACCTGAAATGATGAGTATCTTGAGTAACACTACAAGCACCACACCCATTGCCCATAAAAAGTTTATATCTTTTGGGATCCAATACTCTGTCATCATAACTTTAGCAAGTTTTTTAACAGCCAAACGCTGATCAAGCCAGTCAATAACGCCCTCAGCCTTTCTTATATGTGCCATTTATCCGTTCCTTACGCTTTTGCTACTAATTTTTTATATTCTGATCCTTCTTCGCCCAAAACCAAAGTCATACCATCAATCTTGAAAGGTGGTATATCCATAGGCCTAGGAGGAGGTCCAAAAGTATTGATGCCACTTGCATCAAATTCACCGCCGTGGCATGCACATTTAAATTGCATTGTTGATGGGATCCATGATGGAATGCAGCCTAGGTGTGTGCAAAGACCTATTATAACAGAATAGTCCGCATTTCCCACAACCACATCTCTGTTTTCATTTTTTTTCATCTCAGCGGTCTTTTTTAGTAAAAAGATAGGCTTGCCTCGCCAAGTAATCGTTCGCAATTCGCCCTCTTGAAGCGGTGAGAGATCAACGGTAACAAATCCAGCTGCTTGCACACTTGGAAGTGGATCCCAAGTTTGTTTCATCGCTCCTAGAGTCAAAACACCCCCAACAGCAGCAAAGCCACCAAATGCCATACCAAGAAAGTCTCGTCTGCTTTTCTTAACAGCCATTTTGTTCCTTTCATTTTGTAGATTTATAATTTGAGTATCTATTATAGGTTAAAGAAGTTCCAAAAAACTATGACTTAAATCAAATGTCAAAAGTTGATATAGAGTTTATCACAAGTTTTCTAAAAATTCATTTATTTTTTATTTAATTTTATTTATTTTTTATTTATTTTTATTTATTTTTATTTATTTTTATTTATTTATGCTTGTTATTATGTATGTAATATACAAAATTAAATGATAACAATTTATTCAAAACAAAAACCTTTTTATATTATTTATGCAATTTTACACAATAGTTTATAAAAATAACTACATAATATCTTGATAATAAAGATATATATACATTAGTTAATAATTTTAACAATAAAAACGAAATATCTACTTTAAGTATTGAATTTATCAAAGTCAAAGTCGGCATTAAAATATTCTTTGTATATCGTTAAATTATCCATTGGTATACCAAACTTCATTTTAAATAGCTCAATTATATTATCTGGCTCAGGATTTACAATTATAATTTTAGGAAAATCTTTTTTTTCACAAAAAGCCTCTTCGAACAACTTAATTGTTCTTGTATCTGTTTTTGGGAATGAATATCCAATAATAAAAATTTCACTAGCATTTATAATTTCTTGTTTTGCAACATCCCATAATTCAATAAAAAGGTTAGCAAATAAAGTATATTTTTTATCTTTAACAGGAGGAATTATAAGAGGCATTGTAACAATCCCTTGTTCTAAGTTTACTCGTTTTGGAATATTTAATTTTATGCCAAACATTTCCTCATAAAGTTTTTGAGATTCTGGTTGATTCAAAACTCCTGCTTTAAACATAACCTTATCTTTATTTGTATCTAATTCAATATCGTCAAGTATATTAGGTGGATAATAAAAATATGAAAATGGTTCATACGGTCCTTCAAATCTACCATCATAGCAATGATAAGGACTATTTGTATGCTCGTATATATAAAAACATGAATTATCGATCTTTTGATTTAGTTTTAAAAGATTATCTTTATCTGGCTGAGGATATGTTGTTAGCCAATTTGTTGATCCATGAAGTTTAATTAACTTATTGAAATCTTCTTTCTTTATCTCTGGTGATACCCATTTGTCTCTATATATTTTTTCTGGCGTCAAACAATATCCAAAATCCGCCGCCCAATGTGTATGTTCTGATAATGCTCTATCGAGGAGTGTATCCCAATTAAATGTAATAATACTATCATCTTTTCTAAGTGATTTTATCAATTGAATATGAGCTTTAGATATTGGACCATTTTGTATTTCATTTATTATTGAAGTGTATAAAAAAATCAGTTGTAAATATGCTTTATAATAGTGAATATTTTTATATATTATATCTTCTTGCATTTGTTTGATAAGTTTTTTCTCAATATATGTATGGAAATCTTCTATATCAAATGATGATGAAAAGAAACTATAAAAATCTATCCCAAAATCATTTTTACCAATATTAATAATATCTCCAATTAAAACTCGTAAATCAGTGCTAATGTCCAACTTTTCAAAAGTTTTAAAAAAATCATTTGCTATCGGCATAGTACAATTTGTTGGTGAAAGGTCATAAGCTTTTGAAGCACCTGCTCCAATTATAAATGTTCGCATCAATTATTTCTTGCATTTGTCATAATAAAAACCGGTTTTGACATATTGTCTCCTCACTAGGTAACGACTACAGAAAAAAAGCTAATTCTTATCCAAAGATGAAAGAGCTGTACGAGCAATTGAAATAGACTACTGTCATGATGCTTATATTAGCATCTTATTTTGGGGTGTTTGAAAAGCTATTGAGTATAAGTTGCAGCATCCAAGTAATAAAACTCCAAGATATATAAAAAATATAATGCGTTCTCATATGCTCATAAAAAGAGCCTTTTTCAGCTTTATCGTGAATAGCTTGATAAGTAATGCTCGCTCTTTCAATGTCATGTGTCTTACTAACCATGTAATTGTATATATCATTAAAACTAAAGACGGCATCCAAATAATTACTTACAATATCTTTGTTAGTGCGAGAATCTTCTCCTAATGTACTATCTTTTAGTTTTGCCTTAATAAACAAATCCTCTGATGACTTTATATCTATAATCAATTTTGTACTAAATCCGCCATTATCAACAAGGTTTAGTATATCAGCCTTGTAGTTTTCTTTCAGCTTTTTTACTTCTTCCTGCACCATATGACAATAGATTTCAAGATATCTAAAACAGCACGCTGTATATGACCTTCCATTTTACCTATATGAGCAGGATCGTTATTAGTGAGATTTCTAAAAAAATGGTCTAATGCATTGCGATATTCATTCCAAACCTGTATTGGTATAGTTCCGAATTTAGCTTCATGCACCGATACAAAATATCTGGCAATGAAATATAGAAAGATGGATTGCTTGTATTTTTCTTCAACTTTATTGGACTGTTCCCCTGCTTTTTGCAGCAACTCGTCCTTTGTTTTAAAAATCTCTATATTTTCTGGCATAAGCACACTCATATTTGCATTTTTAAAAAGTGAAGCTTATTTAAAAAAGTAATGATATAATTTTTGTAATGTAGAAACAGGTTTTACTATGCTGTCAGCATTAACAACTCTGTTGAGTAAAACACTGCCTTGCTCTGCAACAGTATCATTCAAAAAAGTTTCTAAATCAGTTATCTTTTTACCCTTTGGTAAAAAAGATGACTCAATAACTGATATATCAGTATCCCAGAAATTACTTTGTGTGATTTTTGCAGATTGTGTTTTCATTTTTTCCTATTTTATATTCATATTAGAGTAGCTTAACTCAAATTATATTAAGCGAGTCTTAATTTAAGTTTATATTAACTTTTGGAGCGAAATTATATCAATCTTATATTTAAAATCACATAAATTAATTTTAAAACATCCATTAGTTATGTAGAGCAAAATTTAAAGATTGATAAATTTTTTTAAATCCTTTATTAATTGTAAAGTGACATCCAACTAATTTAGCCACCTCTTCTTGCGTCACTTTTTTATTTAAACTTCTTAAATATTTAATAGCTCCCAGCACTTCTTCTTTAGTTATTTCTCTACCCATTTTATTTTGTTTTGGAATATACTTTTCAAGCATCTTTTCATACCAAAAAGGTACTTCTTTCAAACCATGAGTAAAATCTCTATGAATCAATTTATTCTTTTTTATAAATTTAATAAAATTATTTGGAAAATCTTGAAATATGTAATACACCATAGCATTAAGAAAAAAAGCTTTATATGTCGGCGAAGCTTTTTTAGAATCATAATTTTCAAGTTTGCTACATAGTTGCTTATACTCATCTATCATATCAAACCCTTCTAAAACAAGGTCTTCTTTTCTATCCATTAAATTTTGCAACCGGTTATGTATATGAAAAAACAACACTGACCAAACTTTTTGCTTACCAATTTCAAAATATCCTCTCTCTAAAGCTGCATCAAACCATTTTATTGCATCTAATCCATCTTGATATTTATCAGGCACTTTAGAGCTGCTTGTTAACCGTAAATCTTTTCCACATTTGCTACAATAAACTACAGATTCTGCTAGTAGCATTTTAACTATCCTAATCCTTTCACCACATCCCCAACATCTGTCCGTGAGAAATATTTTGTGTTTTGGACAAGCAGTATAGTAAGAATAACGCCATTTCTTTCGCCAATAAGGTATTTTATCCTCAGCAAGACATTTTGGACAATAAAGCATTCCGTAATTGCTACGCTTATAAGTTGGTTTTCTAATCTGATGAGGAACAACCAAACAGTCATTACAGTCATATAAAAAACCTTCTTCACTACGAATAGAAAGTGCTAAAATGTCCTCTTTAGCCCATTTTGATTTTTTGTATAGTATCCCAAAAAAATGTTCATCATTGTAAAAATCTAAATCTTTGCGAACAAGTGCATTGCGTCGATTCATAATATATAAGTTTAAAAAAGTAGTGGTTTTCATATAATGTGCAAATGCGGTTCTTGTCAGCCATGAACTCAAAAGTTCATTAGGCAAAGGCTTTATATGTACTACAAACTCAAGTGGCTCACGATAAAGCTGTTTGGATCTCTTCGATAGTAATTTTTTCATTTTTATTTCTGATAGCTGCTATTGCTGCCGTTTGTAATATATTGAGTGTTTCACCTAAAGCTCCTCCAGAAGCTGCATACAGTTCTGCCAATAGCTTTTTATTCATATACAAGTTTGAAGCATTTTTCAAAGGCAACATTGCTTCAAATGTCGCTACAAATCTTCCAAAAGTTTCATCATTTTCCCATGGTTTTAATTCATAAGGTTTAAATCGTGATTTTGTCTGAGCATCTATAGTAACTGCGGCCAATGCATTTTCTGTCCCTGCTAAGATCATTGGTATGCCACTTTTATTGCTTAGTGACTTCAAAGAAGCCATAAGCTGAGTCATTTTAGTATGAGCTCCATGCAAAACATTATGTATTTCATCTATTATGATGAGTTTTGTTTGCATCAATTTGAGATAATAAAGTAAATCTTCCTCTTTCTTATGCACCTTTTCATTGTATTTCACAGAAACTCCGATACTGGCAAGTATGGCGGACAGTATTCTTGATTCTTCAGAAGACGGAGGAGCCTCTACATAAACGACAGGAATCATATTAATGATATCACCGTCTTCATCGGTGTATTCTCCAGGAAGGTGTGCTCTACAAAATTTTTTTAGTATTGCTGTTTTTCCATTGTAACTTTCGCCGTACAATAACATTCCTTTTGGACGAATACTAATAGGCGCATTAAATATATCTTCAATTTTTTGTAATACTTTATTTGCCAAAGGATAGTCAATCCACTTATCCCGCTGGATAAACTCAATCCTTTTCTCATCACTCATATGTAAATATTTATAAAGTTGCGGTGCCAGATTATTATTTGTAACAGTATTATCCATTTTATCATTCTCCATCATCAAACACCTCAAATCCAAAAAGTTCTGGAGAGACTTGATTAGTTTCTTCTTCACTTGATTCTTGAATATACTCTTGCTGTATCTCTTTTTGTTTTATATCTATCTTTTTTTCTTCCTCTAGTTTTTTGCCAAGATGTTTTTTAGAACTCTTTTTTCTCCTTATTTTTTTAGATGCAATTACAGCTTTTTCTTCTGTGTTCTTCATCTTTTTATAGGCATTGAATACAACATTCGTATCAATTGAAAATCTTCCAGGTCCTTTTTCCTCTTTTATTTTTGAAATAGTGTCTCTTAGCTCTGAAAGATCTATTTTTGGATTAGTTATATTACGATATGGCACATCAAAATACTGCCTTAAATCAGGATCATAAAAATATATTTTACTGATGTCCCTTGGGTCCCTCTTGCATATAAAAAGTCTGCTCGCTCCTTTTTTACTTGCTTCCTGAGGTACAATCCATTTGCGTAATACATCTGAAAAATATGTCACATGATCAATAGTAATTCCATTTTTCTGAACGGTTCGTTCATAAGATGGAAGTAGTGAAAGCTTTAATAATTTTGAATTTTCGATGATTGCAGGCAATCCCGTACCAGGTTTACTACCAAGACCGAAAATCCCCTCATAATACTTTTCTTCAGGAGTCATTCCAATACCGCTATGCACTGTTTTATTATAGACATTTACTATGTATTCTGTCAGCCATTGTTCAAGTTCTGAAATAGTCATTGTCGCATTAGCTTCAGAATCGTAATTGCCTCTTTCATTTATATTTGAAAACGTAGTACCAGGAAGTGTATGTACTTCTTTTGAAATTGTTTTAATGACTCTCTCAACATGCCCGCCATAATAACTTCTTCCAACCGGACGCCAAACAAGTTCAATTGAGTACTGATCACAAAACTTTTTCAAATCAATAGAGCGGAACTCTTTAGCATTATCAGTCGCTATCATATTTGGTATGCCGTAAATCGGCCACTCTCCATCTACACTTACTTTCAAAAGGAAATCATCTTTTGGAAGGATCATATTTAAGATGCACTGTCCTGTATTAAAAAACCCTGGCGGTTCAAAAGAAAGATAAAAACCAGCGATCATTCTGCTGAATACATCAATAGCAACAGTTATATAAGGTCTACCTATACTTTTTCTTTCGTTGTCATCTACCAACATAATATCTAGTTTCGTATGATCTATCTGTACCTGCTGTAAAGGGAATGTACCATATGGATTTTTATCAGGCAGTCCTCGCGTATCACTTACCTTTTTCAATTCTCTTTTTTTAGTTATAAGTTTTGGATCAATTTTCTTAACACGGTTTCGAATGGTATTTATATGAGGAATTGGCAGTCCAGCTTGAGAAAACTTCTCTACAATATCCCTGTATATGACTTTTAAGGAATATTTTTGAGGATTGAGGTATTTTTCCTCCGTAACTTTAGAAATAATACTTTCCTCTTCTTCACCAAGCCTGCCTTTATTTACTCCGCCTCTTCTTTTGTAATTTGGGATTAGTGAACTGATTGTACCTGATGATTTATATATAGATATCCAACGATATAGAGTCGGCATGCTAACATTAAACTCTTCAGCTCTTTTTTTGACATCTTCTGTAGTATTAAGCGAATCACCTACAAATGGTTCTATTATTTTAAACCGTTCATTGGCTATTGTCCAAGATTTATCATCTACTATAGATATATCAATCTCTTTTTTTCGTTCTTCTTGCTGTGCTTTTAAATAAATAACTTTAAGAACTTTTAACTCATATGGGGGATCTAGTTCTTTGCCTAAGACTTCTTTTGTAGATATCGGTTTTGTGATTTTGTATGCCTTATTTTCAAAATAAACAATTGAACCTATTTTTAGAGATATCTTATTCATCAGATGCCTTTTTTAACTATTGAATTCATTGTCAGTTCACTGCTTTTAAAGTCGGTCTTTAACTTTCCATCAAACATCATCTTCCAAATTAATGGTAATTGTTTGGCTTGCTCATACCTACTTATACTTAGCTCACTTAATAAATCCACAACACTTATGATACCAACAGATTGAACTATCTTAGTAATTATGTCAATCTCTTTCTTAGTTAATTGTATAGATGCAAAAGAGTATAAGAAAATAAAATTTTGAAGTTTTATAGGAGATATCTCTTTTTCAGTGAATATTTCAAATATCATATTGTGATTTTTTGCATACTCATTCGCCGCTTCAAATCTTGCCGAAAATTCTTGTACATTTTTGTCCAAATCATCTGTGTACTTAACTTCGATTAATTTTTTCTTTCCTTTTTTATATGAAACAAGACAATCTGGATGATATGACCTTTTTCTACCTTGCACAAAATATTCGATCTTTACAGGCTGCTCAAGATAACTATCTACAGTATCATCAAATTCCAGAGATAAAAACAACTGCTTCTCCAATAACGATTCAAAAGCCATACTTCTATCGTTCTTGATACTTGGGAAATACCCTGTAACTGATCTGAATGTTTTTTTGAGTTTTCGTTTTGGTATACTATTTTGAATATTTGTCATACTTACACCTTTAATATTATTATATATTGTAAATTCTTAAACTATTCAAGTTAAACTGCGCTCCAACAAGACATGTTATATACATAAATAATTATGTAATAACATATATAAAATATATTAAACATATTAATATTGTAAATTACATATTAATAAGCTATAATACATATATGAAATATACTCTGTTTAAAAAAAAATTATTACTAGCAAGTTTAACGCCGGAAGATTTTTCTAATATCTCAAATATACCTATTTCAACAATCAATGGATGGGGAACAACGAGACAAAATAAAAAAACGCCAGCATGGGTTGAATCTTTTTTAGATATATATATTGAAAATAAAAATAATAAAATAATTATTGAAGACTTAAAAAGGGATATACGAAATTATGGGAAAAATTAAAACATCATTTTCAGGGCATGATAAATTTGATTGCAAAATTGATTGGGTTACGAAAGCATTAAAAGCTTACAAAGAAGACAATACAATATTTTTGCCATCAAATGTTGAAAGTAGCATTTCTAAACTTGGGCTTGGTGTCAATATGATTAAATCACTGAACCATTGGATGAAAGCCATTGGTTTAATTGATAATAACAACCTTACAGAACTAGGCAATATTATTTTAGAAAAAGATCCTTTTTTTGAAAATAATAATACAATCTGGCTTTTACATTGGAATTTAGTCAAAAAAATTGAAACAGCCACTTTATACAATCTTTATTTTAATAAATTTTATTTCAACAAATTTACAAAGCAAGAGTTACTTGAGCAATTAATTCATTGGGTACAAAAGCACAATATTAACATATCGCCAACAACATTAAAGTCTGACATAGAAGTATTTCTAAAGATGTATACATTTAATAACAAAAATAATATTACCATGAGTTTATTTTCTGATTTACGCATTCTTAGTAAACATAATGATATATACAATCTAAACATTAACAATACAGCCTCTTTTTCTGATGATGTCTTTTTATATGTCTTAAATGATTATTTAGAAATCAAATATCCAAATGGTATACACTCAATTTCAATTGATGATATTCAAAGGGGCACTATTAGCATACAGAAGTCTTTATGTATGCATGAAAATTTATTATTCTCGAAAATACATAACTTAAACAGTTTAACAGATAATAAAATGTCATATTCTGAGGCTGCTGGAATTAAACAAATATACATAGTAGAACAGTTATCTAAAGCTGAGTTACTAAAAAAAATATATTCTTAAAGGACAACTATGTTTTCATACAAAAAATACATTACTTTAAATAACAGATTTAATAAATCCACAAATATAATGTATGATAATGAAGATTGTACTTATTATATAATTACAAAATCTACTCAAGATACATTAAAAACTTTATTTAGAACAAACTATCATAACTCTATTGCTTTAATTGGACCATTTGGATGTGGAAAATCATCTTTACTCTTATACATTAATACTCTTTTATCAAATAATCAAGATACTCAAACTTGTTTGGAAACATTACAAAAAGCTGATAATGAACTATTTTTTCAATATAAAAACTTTATTTTAAATAGAACATTTTTTAAAATTAAACTTGTTGGAGAGCATACATCATTTAAAGCACAAATAAAAAATAGTTTACTTCAATATACTGAGTTAAAGCAAACATACAAATATCTTAATAAAAATAAAGAGTTTCAGCTAAGTAAAGCTCTAGACTTTCTTGATAGCGACATCTCTGACAGCAAATATAGTGATGTCATCTTTTCTATTGATGAATTCGGGAAGTTTATTGAGTATGGATTTGATGATTTAAATACAAATGATATATTTGATTTACAAACTTTATCAGAGTTTATTAATAAAAAAAGCAACTATAAGTTAATTATCTCTCTTCATAAATCTTTTAGTGAATACTCAAGTTCTGATTTAAAAGAAATTACTTATACTGACTGGGAAAAAATCCAAGGTCGTTTTGAAACTATAGTCTTTAAAGATGACTATTATGAAATGCTTAATATATTTAAAGAAACAATAGTTACACAAAAGTCAAAACATATAAAACAAAGCACAGAAATTATTCACAATATTTGTAATAGTAGTGCATTAGAAAATACTATTTTTAGCCATCAATATGAAGAATTATTTGAAAAAATTGTCCCGCTACACCCTTTTTCTGCAATTGTTATCTCAGAAATTTTTACAAAGTACTTTCAAAATCAACGTTCGGTTTTTTCATTCTTATTCTCATCAGAACCAAATGCTTTTCAAGAATTTATTGAACAAGAACAAAGTAAACCTATACTGTATTCATTAAGTAATTTATATGATTATGTGACTTATTTATTAAAAGTCTATTCCATTCTATTGCCAGATAAAGAGTTGTGGTACATATCAGAACATCAATTACAAAGTGAATTAATTAGCAATGATATAAGGAAAGACATAATAAAAACCATTGGATTAGTGCAGTCTTTCAAACTATCCAATATCATTAAAATAGATAATAAGTATCTTGTGTTAGCGCTGGTTGATAGATATGAAACAGCTGAAATAATTAAAAATATTCAAGAGTTAGTAGAAAAAAATATTTTAGTATTTCAAGAACAAACACAATCTTTTTCATTACTAGAAGATTCTAATATAGATATTAATAAAGAATTGAAAAATCGTATATCTACTAACAGAAATATTGACTATGAAAAATTTTTAAATGAGTATAACTCAAGCAAGTTTGTAATTGCTAAAAGATATTTTACAGAATATGGTAATAAAAAAAGTTTTGAAAAAATTTATATTATTTCAGATAATACTTCACTTCTTCAAGATTATAAAATCTTTTTTAGTACAAGTACATCTAAAGAGCTGTTAAATATAAGTAAAGAAAACAAAAAATCAATATTTTTTGAACTTAATCATGTGGAAAAAATTAAAGATTTAATAAAAAAAATATATGCTTTAAATGAGATTCAAGAAGAGTTTAGTTCAATTACAAGTGTAAATACCAAAACAATAATCAGTAATATGATTAATGACTATTCTAATGTACTAGAAAAAACTCTTGAAGAGAGTTATATAAATGATTTTATAATATATAATGGGACTAAATACAAATATAGTTCTCAGCAGCTACAAAAACTTCTAAGTGAAATAGTTGAACACTATTATTCAGATAGTCCAATACTAAATAACTACACTTTTACACATAGTTTTGTTAATAAAGGTGTTAGTACAACTAGTATAAAAAACTTATTTAAAGCAATGCTTGAAAATAGTCATATAGAAAATCTAGACATTGATAAATTTCCACCAGAAAAAGCATTATATTTATCAGTCATCAAACCTTCAGGCATTCATAACTACAATCAAACAAAAAGAGCTTGGGAGTTGTCATCACCTAACAATAATTTAAACTTTGAAAATGTATGGCAATTTATAAAAAAGTCGATAAATTCTAAAACATCAGTTGAGTCTTTAATCCAGAAGTTGGAAAAAGAACCTTTTGGTCTTAATACAAGCAGTTCATTATTGATAATTTCACTATTTATTATAGTCAATAATGATCACATAAATGTTATAAGAGAAAATACATATACCTATAGTCTGACATTAGATCTACTTATGAATATGTGGAAAGCTCCAAAAAAATATGAACTTCAATTAATAAAGCTTTCAAAAGAACAAGAGGCTCTCTTTACAGCTTATGTCAAAATAACAACTGATTTATCTGATTATAGTTATTCAAAAGATAAAGTTCTATCTATCATCAAAGTTTTACACACTAAATTTTCATCTTTACCACAGTTTGCTAAAAATACTAAAAAACTTTCTCAAGAAGCAATCGCTTTAAGAAGCGCTCTTATTTCAATGAAAGATCCCATTGAAGCATTTTTCACTTTGTTCCCTACAGCTCTAGGGTATAACTCTTTAGAAAAAATTGACAATACTGAGTTTATTCATAAATTCAAAAGTGCATTTAATGAAATCGCTCTCATATATAAAAGTGAGTTAAGTTCATTAGAAAACTTTATAGCAAGTATTTTTCATTTACAAACACATAGTTTTCCATATGCAGATAAACTAGTTGAAATTTCCAATAAACTATCAGATATCGAGATGTTAGATACGAGAACAAAAGCTATGCTCAGAAGTTTTGTATATTCAAATAGCTTAGTTGAGCTAATAGACAATATTTCTGTTATTCTTATAAATAAAAAACTTCATGAATGTTATGATAGTGATATAGAAAGTTTAAAACTGAAGTTAGAATCATCTGTTAATCAAATTTTATCAAAATTAGAATTGACTGATATATCAAACACTACTAATGAGGTAAGAAAAGTATCATTGCAGTCAATAGAAAAGGATTTTAACAAAATAATTTCTATTAACAGAAAAAAATTAGATACAATAACTTTAAAAGTACTGGAAATTAAAAAAATGATACCTAAAGAATATACATACGATGAAAAATTATACCTTATATCTCAGCTGTTAAATGAAGAGTTTACAAATGAATAAAGAACTACATGTTTTATCAATTTCTGGTGGAAAAGATAGTGCTGCTTTGGCTGTATATTTAAAAGAAAAATATCCTGACAGAGAATTCAAATATCTTTTTTTTGATACTGGAGAAGAATTACAAGACACTTATGATTATTTACATAAAATCGAATCTATTTTAGGTATAGAAATAGAACATAAAAAGCCTGAACAATCTTTTAACGATATGTTAAAACTATACTTCAATGAATACCTACCTTCTCCACAAAAAAGGTGGTGTACTATCGAAATGAAATTAAAAATATTTTTAAAAGAAATGAAAAAATTTCAAGATTATACAATATATAACTATGTTGGAATTCGAGCTGATGAAAATAGAGAAGGGTTAACCCCAACAGAAGAAAATATAACAACTGTAATGCCTTTTAAAGAAGATGGTATCACATTGAATGATGTTAAAAGAATTTTAAATGATGCTCATATAGGCCTACCAAAGTATTATGATCCAATTTATGATCCAAAGTACGACATAACATATAATAGGACTCGTTCGGGTTGTTATTTTTGTTTTTTCATGAAACAAATAGAATGGGTATGGTTATATGAAAAAAGACCCAATGAATTTAAAAAAGCAATGGAATTTGAAAAGTCTGGTTATACTTGGATACAAGACATGCCACTTTCAGAGCTTATAAAGCCAGAAAATATAGATAGGATTAAAAAATCTTACAAAAAAATGGAAGAGATAAAAAAGAAACAGCCAATTAAAAATGGAACTATGATGCAAGAAATGTCATTTATGTCAAAACATGATCAAATGATTGAAGATATAGAAAAAGACAAACTGTGTACTATGTGTACACTATAAATACAGGTGGTTTAATGTTAAATTTAAAAATATTATCGACAAGAGATGAAATAAACTCTGGCAACAAAAGTGTATGTTATTTATGTGAAGGTTCTTTAGAAGAATATGTAAAATCCATTCCAGAGAGATACACTGAATACGATATTCAAAGGGGTATTGTCAAAAATGTATATTTGGACAGATTAACAAAAAGCATTTTAGCAAATAAGTATATTCCACCCATTGTATTAATTGCTGATAAGTTTGACATTAATGGTGAAATTCTCAAGATCAAAGTATATAAAATATTGGATGGACTGCAAAGAACTTATAGAATAAAGGCTATATATTATGCTCTAAATTTATTTATATCAGAAATAGATAATAATCATTCTAAGAAAAAAGAACTTAAAGAAATCACAAAATATAAATTATCAAAAATGTATAAAACACAATTAGATGAAATGAACTCTGACATAACGATTCTTTGGTCAATATTAAGAATTTTTTATGATGAAAATAAATCTTTAGCTGATCTAAAAACAGTTTTTGCAAACTTTAATCAATGGTTTGAAGTATGGGTTTCGCTAGACCAAAAAGAACAAATAAATAAAATGTTAGTGTTAAATGCTGGGCATAAACCTATGGATATCAAACACCAATTAGAACTGCTTTTTTTAAATATTATTCATCCAAAGTATTTAGATAACTTTGTAAGATCTAAAGATGCTAATTCATCTTTCTTTTATAAACGAAAACAATCTGGAGAATTACATTTATCTCATTTTATTTCTGCCATAATTTCCTTCCACTATCACGAACCAATATCAGTGGATGCAAAGTTTATTCGTGATTTGCAAGATGATTTAGATGAAAAGTTAGAAGAGCTTAAAGATTATTTCCTTAATGAGACGCTAGAACTATTTATAGAGTTTATGAAACAACTAGATATTATCTTTTTTAATGAATATGGACAAACTGGTATAGAATGGATAGGAAAAGAGACTATGTTAATTGGAATCTTTGCAGCACTAGGAAAATATTACAAACAACAAGACAATAACTTAACTGATTTTCTAAATGATATCAAGCAAAAAATCACAATAAATATAACAAACTTGAAAATTAATGAATTTGAAGATGTTAAAAACACTATAGATTTTACTAAACTAAACATTGGTGATACTTTTAAAAATACAACATTTTATGTCTTTTGCCACTTATTTTTTAAGAATACTACAGATATAGATTGGCAAGATTTATTCAAAAATAAGGCAAAAAGGTCAAGTTATGATTGTGAGTGAATTACTAGAGATTATTTTTCAAAAAATCAATCAGGAAATTGATCAAATAATGCAAAGTCAGGTAAACGAGGTCTTAATAGGAGATAGTATAGCAGCTGAAGAAATCACTATTAATAATTATTCAATGCTTAGCTCAAATTACTTAACAGCTATTGATGCCTTATTGTCTGATCATCAAGATGTTAAGTTTTTCCTAAAAAACTTATTATTAATTTTACAACAGCTTGGAAATATAGAAATTGATCAATTACCAAATGATATTAACTTTAAACTAATAGATATTCCAAAAAGTCTATTGAATGGATTATATATTAACAATAACGAAATCAATAATTTATATCTTTTTGAAAATAATATAGCCATAGTTTCCACTTCTTATAATCAGTTTGCAGAATACCTTACTCACTTAAACAATCATGATACAGCTAAAGTGGAAACAATGTTATATTTAGCTAAAGCAATACTAGATAATCTGAATTATGAGAAACGAAATGGAAATGATTGTATTGTTTTTCTGTCAAATTGCACGGATGTTGAACTAGATAATTATCGACAAAATACGACTGAATTAATTTCGTATTTAAAATTATGTCTTCTATCAGAAGGAAAATCTTTTCACAAACATTACACGCTCAATGATTCAATTATCTCTTCGCAAGCTTCATGTGATCCTAATAAAAAATACTCTCAATATAATGAAATTCTTTATATTTTGAGTGAATATAACTACAGCAATGATTTATTAAATAAGTATTTTCTACTATATACAATTATTGAAAATTTTATGTATCGCAAACCGATTGCCCAAATGCTAAGATCTAGTCAAGAATTTAGCATTAGAGATTTTAAAAGATTTTATTCAAAAATAGATAGCAATGAAGGACAAAAAATCAGTGAGCTCTTTAAGTCAATATTAAATATAAATTTTGGTAGTCAAACATTTCACGATGAAATTAAAACTAATATAGAAACTTTTTTTAATAGATCAGATATAAATGAAACTAACCTAATAAGTTTTTTATTAAAAATAGGTGTTTCTAATAGTAATGGAGAGCTTGATAAAAATAAATACATAGATAATTTAATTAATACATTTTCTAAAACGATTTATCAGTTAAGAAATTCCATACTTCATAACACAGCAACAGAGTTTCATATAACACATTATGAACTATCAAAGAATGGAATAATTGTAAATTTTTTACAAGAGTTTATTATTCCAATGTTAGAAAAAATAATCTTGTATCTTATTTTTGAAAATCACGAATTAATTTCATATGAAAATAATTCACTATTACTATATGGAGAAACATAAATTTATGCAAAAGTTATTCTTATCTTTATTTAATGTAGAAAATGAACTTGAACTTCAAAAAATATTGGATAACAATACAATTCTGCAAGATCAAGAAAACTGGTACCCACTTGGTGGAAATGAAAACAACTTTTCTACCATCGAAAACCAACAAGCGTCTTCTATTGGAGCTCTTATAGAAAAACTCACTAACTCTATAGATGCTACATTAATGAAAAGATGTTATGAAAACAACATTGACCCAAAATCTTTAAAAGCTCCTAGAACAATGCAAGAGGCTGTTGAAGTTTTTTGCGGAGAAAAATACAAATGGCTTAACCCTTCTTTTGTAAAAACACAGTCTTTAAATATTCAAGTTATAGCAGATGGTACAACAAGAAAAGAAGGTGCAAGAGCTAGAAACAATAAAATACCTTATGATACTTCGCTAATTATTTATGACAATGGAGAAGGGCAACATCCAAAAGACTTCGAATCTACATTTTTGTCCATAGGAAAAGGAAATAAAAATGATATCTTGTTTGTGCAAGGTAAGTATAATATGGGCGGTACGGGAGCGATTGTTTTTTGTGGAAAAAATAGATATCAATTAATAGCTTCAAAAAAATATGATGGCAGTGGGAAATTTGGTTTTACACTGATTAGAAAACATCCCTTTAGTGAAGAGGATAAAAGAACAAAAAAAAATACTTGGTATGAATACTTTAAAATAGATGGAAAGATTCCATCATTTAATATTGATACTTTAGATTTAGGCTTATTTGAGCGAGAGTTCAAAACTGGTTCTATAATTAAATTATATTCTTATGATTTGCCAGAAGGTGCAAGATCCGTTATCTCTAAAGATTTAAAAGATAGAGTAGATGAATACCTTTTTGAACCCGCTTTACCAATAATGTTTATTGATAAAAAAGAAAGGTATCCAAAAGATTTAAACTTACAAAGACATGCTTTTGGATTGAAACAAAGACTAGAAAAAGGTGATGACGTACAAAATAAATATCTAGATGATTATTTTACTATTGAACATGATAGTTCAAAAATAGGTAATGCAAAAATCACTTCATATATTTTTAAAACAAAAATAGGTGACAGAAATGTTAAAGATTCTAGAAATACAATAAAAAATGAATTTTTTAGAAGTAGCATGTATGTTGTATTTACAATGAATGGACAAGTGCAAGGACATTTAACCAATGGGTTTATAACTCGTTCATTAAAGCTTCCTCTTTTAAAAGACCATTTGCTTATACATGTAGATTGTACAAATATGGAATATGACTTCAGAAGCCAATTGTTTATGGCAAGTAGAGATAGACTGAAAGAAGGTGAAGAATATAGATACTTACGCGAATTATTAGCAAAAGAATTGAAAAACAGTAAATTAGAAACCATTCACAAAAGCAGAAAAGATGCAATATCAATAGATAGTAGTAACACTGGAGATTTAATAAAATCTTTCACTAAAAACCTTCCTTTAAATAATGACCTTTTAAAGCTTCTTGATAAAACTTTTGATCTTGAAAAAAGAGATGAAAAAAAACAGAAATCTCAAAGTAAATCAAGCCACAAACAAAAAGAGGAAAAAGAGTTTACTCCTCAAAGATTTCCATCTTATTTTAATCTAGCAAATTCAAAAAATGGCATTAATGCCGTTAAAATCCAAAAAGGAAAATCTAAAAAAATTCAGTTTGATACAGATGTCGAAAATCACTATTTCGATAGAGATGATGATACGGGTGAATTAAATATTTCAATTGTAGCTATTCATTCAAATGAAACGGAAGGTGGAGATAAACCTGGTGAACCAAAAGATATAAGTGATAGTTTTGACATTTCTAAATCAAGTCCTGAAAATGGAACAATAAAACTATCATTACAACCAAATGAAGAGTTAGATATAGGGGATACAGTACAAATTAAAGTTGAGCTAACATCTCCTGAGAAAAATTTCGAAGAATTAATTTTAGTGGAAATCATCGAACCTCAAAAAGATAAAGCACCAAAAGAAAAAGCAGAAGAAAATGAAAAGTTTGGGTTACCAGAATTAATACTTACTTCAGAAAATCCAAATGATGCAAATATAAAATCTTGGTCAAATTTAGAAGACAATGGTATTGAAATGGATTACAGTAAAATACTTTATATCTATTCAAGTGATGGAGAAAAACTAGAAGCTATATATATTAATTTAGATAGCACCGTCTTAAAAAATCATAAATCAAAAATAAATAGTACTGAGCTTAGAGAAAAAGCGGAAAAAGAATATATTGCTAAAGTGTATTTTCACACCCTATTTTTATATTCAATTAACAAAAACAATAAATATATGATTTCAAAACACCATGAAGGTGCTAATGAAGAAAATATAGAAATTAATGAATACATTCAAAGTGTTTTTGAAAATCAATATACATCATTCCTGATTAATTTTAATATGAATGATTTAATTGATACTATAGACTTTTAAAAATTATTTTACCCGATTGACACAGATTTTTGAACGGTCCCGAACGGTCCCTTAAATTTTTGACAACAATGTAAATGCCCAACTCTCAAGCATTGTCTCATCAATCTCACTGTCTATGTCAACTATAGGATGTTTTTTTACATCAAACTTCAATGTCTCAAAATTATTATAAGAGTCTTTTAAATCATTAATTCTTGTGTTATGTTTATACCGTTTTGTTAGTATTTTCCAGATATCCTTACTAGGAATTACATGAATAGAGCTTAATACCCATGTCGCAAAATCCGCATTTTCTGATTCTACCTCGACTAAAACAACACTTAAGTCATTATATTCAAATGAACATGTTGTAAACTGCTTTACTTCGCCATCAATAGAACATCTGCTATACAGTTCACCATTTTTCATTGCTTCATAAGGTATATCTTTATAAATTTCTTCAAATTCAAAATTTGAAACTAGCCCTGTATTTTCCAAATACTCTATACATGTTTTAAATATATCAAAGTTTGGTTCTCTTTGAATATGATCTTTCTCTTTTTTTTGCTTAGTTTCAAACGATGAACCTTGTGTATCGCCATCACCGTTATTCTCACTTTTTACAAAACTTGTATCAACTCGCTTATCACTTGGTTCTGATAATCCTTGAACCTCACTGGTATCTATCTCTTTAATTATGCTGTATTGAACCGTCTTACCTTGTAAAGCTAAATTTTTCTCTTCTTCTGTCTCTTGAAGATATCTTGTAGAATATGTTCTAGAAGGTGTCTTGTTATTTGTTTGTCCGGAAAATTTTCTTGGATTCTTACCTTTGACAACAAACGGCTTTTTATCTTCATCGTCATCCTCTTCTTTTCTTGTAACTTTGCTAATTGTAAGTTTCTCAAAATCCAAAGACGAAGCATCTGTCAAAATTTCTTGAGCATAAAATATCTTTTTTCCATTTTCTGATATTTCAGCTAACTCTATGTATCGTATTTTTATAGTAAACCGTTCTTTCGTAGGGAACAATGCTTTTGTTGGTATGATATCAGTCGCTTTCTTTAACATATCATTTTTAGATTTTACAGCACTGATATAATTAAATGCATCTGTAAACCCTTTTCCTGAATGGTGGTCAGTTATAAATCGATATATAAAAGGTCCATCAAGCAACGAGTAACCTCTGTTCAAAACTAATTTTGCGTCTTCTTTGTTCTTCAGATCTGACAATTCATCATCATACATTATTCTGTAATCACCTTTTAAGACTGCATTTTTCATAGATGATGATCTCATATAATAGTATAGAAGTATTGCAGATGATGGAATTACTATAACAGCCTCATCAGTTTCATATTGGTAACAGTTGTTACCACCAAACATAAAACTATTAAAAGTATTATCACCAAGGATGTAAGACATATTTATTTTACTAAGACATTGGTATATAGGCTGCTGAATTAAATTTGAAGTATCTATTTCAAATTTCAATTTATGCGTTTTATATTCATCATCTTTAACCAATTTGCCTTTTTGATAGACCTTTCCAATCTTATATCTATATCCGATAAGATCAAAAGCTATCTCATGCTTCTCAACAAATTTAGTATTGATATTTTGAACTTGGACCAAGAGAGTGTGCCCAAGAGGATTTTGATGATTGAATTTTATTCCAAGAATTGCAGAAAAACGAAACTTAGCATATTGCCCTTTTGCAGTCAACATAAACTCAGGAATTAATTTTGTTTGTTTCTTTGCCATATCAATACCAAACCATTCTTAATAACTTATGTATTTTCTCATTTACTTTTGTTTCTTACAATGTATTTTGATATAAATTTGCAATATATCAAGTGCGGCTGGCGTGATGCCGCTGATCTGACTTGCTGCAAAAAGTGTTGTTGGCGTGAATCGTTGCAATTTTTCAACAACTTCATTACTCAGCCCTGAAATAGAGGTAAAATCCATCATTGGCGGAATTTTTACGCTCATAAGTTCTTTCATATGGTCTATCTGATCTTTTTGCTTTTCTATATAGTTTTTGTATTTTGCTTCAACCAAAATCTGTTCTTTAATCTCTAGTGCAAAATCGTGGAATATTGGTGAGAGTTTATCAAGATGTTGTAGCTTAAAATCTTTTCTAGCAACAATTTTTTGTAAAGAGATCTTGTCTGTAATTTTTTCTAAACCCATATCCTCAAGGAGTGCGACATTTTCTTTTGAAGGGGTTAGAAAATTCTCTTCAAGAAAATTAAGTCCTATTTTGAGTCCTGCTTGTTTTTGTATCGCTTTTTCGTGGGTTACTTCATCGATTAGCCCTAATTTATAGCCATAAGGTGTGAGTCTGAGATCTGCGTTATCTTCTCGCAAAAGTAGCCTATACTCGGCTCTACTTGTAAACATACGATACGGCTCTTTCGTGCCTTTAGTGACAAGGTCATCTATTAAAACCCCGATATATGCTTCATCGCGTCTGAGGATGAATGGTTCGATTTCATTGATAGCCAAAACAGCATTTATACCAGCCATAAGCCCTTGTGCAGCAGCTTCTTCATAACCTGTTGTGCCATTGATTTGACCAGCACAATACAAACCACTAATCGCTTTGCATTCAAGCGTGTGTGTGAGCTGGATTGGATTTACAAAATCATATTCTATAGCATAACCATAGCGAACGATTTTAGCATTCTCAAGCCCGCTTATAGAGTGTAGCATAGAGAGCTGTGCATCTGGTGGCAAGGAGGTGCTAAGACCATTGATGTAGTATTCGCTTGCGCTAGCGGTTTGCGGTTCGATAAAAAGATGGTGTCTATCTTTGTCTCGAAAACGGTTGATTTTATCTTCGATACTTGGACAATATCTCGGTCCAATACCTTCAATTTGTCCTGTAAAAAGAGGCGCTCTGTGAAAATTGCCTTCTATAATGCTGTGGGTTTGCTTATTTGTGTAAGCAATATAACAAGGTAATTGGTGTGGTGTAAAGTGTTTTTTGTCGGTTCTGAAACTAAAAGGAGCTGGCTGCACATCGCCATGTTGGATTTCCATCTTTGAAAAATCGATACTTTTTGCATCAACTCTTGGGCAAGTTCCTGTTTTGAGTCTGCCTAGTTCAATCCCTAGTTCTTTGAGGCTTGCTGAGAGATTGTGGGCTGCAAATTCTCCGACACGACCCGCGTCTTGTTTTATCTCGCCTACATGTATAAGTCCGCGTAAAAATGTGCCTGTTGTGAGGATGATTTTTTTGGCATGATAATGATTTTTAAAATGGGTAATAATGCCACTGATGGCGTCATCTTTTGTAGTTATCTTTTCAGCTATCTCTTGTGCAACATCAAGATTTTCAGTGTTTAAAACAAGATTTCGCATATGCACACGGTATCTATCCATATCGATTTGTGCTCTGCTGCCTCTAACAGCTGGACCTTTTGATTCGTTAAGAACCCTAAATTGTATGCCTACTAAATCAGTTGTAAGTCCCATTTGTCCGCCGAGTGCGTCAATCTCTTTAACCAAATGCCCTTTGGCAAGCCCACCGATAGCCGGATTGCAACTTGTTGCACCTATCTGTTCGGCTAGCATCGTGATAAGGAGTGTTTTTTTGCCCATTCTCGCACTTGCCAAAGAGGCTTCTATGCCAGCATGACCGCCACCGACTACTATAACATCATATTTCATATCTGTATCGCTTTCATTTATACTTTAAAAAGTTGGATTATACTATATTGTTTGCTATAATTTATTTAAATGACAGAAGGATAAAAATGTTTACAGGTTTGATACGAGAATTTGCCCGTGTTGTTCGTTATGAAAACAATTACCTTGAACTTGCTAGCTCACTCAAGCCTAAGATCGGTGATAGCATAGCAATAAATGGCGTTTGTCTTACGGTTATTGCCATAAAAGATGGGAATTTTCAAGTAGAACTTTCAGCTGAAACGCGTGCTATTATGGCTGTTGAAAACTTGAGAGATTTTGTACATGTAGAACCAGCTATGCGACTTGATGAGAGGCTTGAGGGACATATAGTGCAAGGTCATATAGACACGATTGGTGTTATCAAATCTATCGAAAAAAATGAAAATGCAAGCGATTTTTACATCAGTATTAAACCAGAATTTGAAAAATTTATCGTCCCAAAAGGAAGTATAGCAATTGATGGCGTGAGTTTAACTGTCAATAGTGTAAACAAAGCCGAATTTCGCCTCACTATCATCTCGCATACGCTCGCACAAACACTCTTTTCAAGCTATAAAATAGGCCGCAAAGTCAACATAGAAACAGATATGTTTGCTCGTTACATTTACCACATGTTTGGACGAAAACAAAAACTTGATTGGGCAAGTGTTGATAAAATGATGGCATTGTACTAAATGATAAAAAGTTTTTTTACCGATAGATATACCGCGTTAGATGTAGAGACGCAGATTGGGGATCGTGTGCTTTTTACGATGCAACAAGTGCATGGCTCACATGTAAGCGTTGTGGATAAAAATTCTTTACATGTAAGTATAAAAACAGACGCACTCATAAGCTGCGAACATGGTGTTGCATTGTGTGTTGTGGTAGCTGATTGTAATCCTATCTTGTGTTGGGATGAGCATTTGGGCGTTATTGCGGCAGTACATGCAGGGCGTATTGGCTCTTATGAGGGGATTTTGCAAAAAACGCTCATGAGAATGCAAAAAGAATTTATTTGTAAACCTTGGAATATACATGTAAGCATAGGACCATCGATTCGTTCTTGTTGCTATGAAGTTGGCAATGAAGTAATACACGGATTTGAAGAATTTACGCATGATAAAGATGGTAAAATTTATCTTGATTTACTCAAGCTTAATCTCAAACAAGCCAAAGATGCGGGCGTGTTAGAAAAAAATATTGCATACTCACCTGTCTGTACGCATTGCGATGCGAACTATTTTTCTTATCGAAGAGAAAAAACAACAAAACGATTTTGTGGAGTGATTTATCAGTAAATAACTGTTTTAGGAGTTAATTTTTCATTTGTTGTTTTTGTATTAAAATTTAATATTTTTTGAGATATAATAGATCTCTAGATTATAAAAAAGTTGATTTATCGTCTAACTGTGGGTGTTAGTGATGCGTTGAAACTTATGCTCAATTATGTTATTGCACAACCAAAAGATACAGACGAGTAAGACGGATTGTTGTAAATAGTTCAATGAAGGGTTGTATTTGTTGGGCGAATTCACTCTTTTTAAAAGTTTAAAATTAATAAAAAAGGGTTAACTATGAAATGGTTATATAGTACTGCGTTTGTTATTGGAATGATATTTTTGTCTGGATGTTCAACCGCAACGATTGTAACAACTGAAAAGTCTTTACCAAAGACATATTGGGATGTTAATGGAACTTATAATGAAAAACGCGATGTTAGCATTGCCTTGTTTAGATTAAATAACTATACAGATACGCCACAAGCAGGTATGAGAGCTTCAAATATTATAGAAGGGATTTTAGTTGCCAAAGGTTATACGATAATAAATCACATGGATGATAAGGTTTCTTCTATAGATAAAGCTAAAAAAATTGCTAAAGAAGACGGCTCCAAATACTTCATGTACGGTGGCGTGAGTGAATGGCGCTACAAAACAGGAATAGACGGAGAACCTGCTGTTAGTATTCAATGCAGTTTATATAACTCACAAAATGCAGATTTAGTTTGGAGTGCTACGGGTTCAGATAGTGACTGGGGCAACGCTTCTATAGGAACTACCGCTCAGGATCTTCTGAGCGAAATGATGTCAGATTGATTTTGATTTGATAAAAGTCTTGTGTAAATGAAAGTAAAATATAATCGTATCCAAGAGAGAACTGCTCTTGAATCTCTGCTAAAGATAATTCATGATTATGCATATGCTGAAACACTTGTAATTGTTTCGATATATCTCGCAATAGGCTATGTCATAAACCCTCATGATATTTGCATACTTAATGGGGAAGTTCCGTATATTTTAATTTTGTTGGCAATCATTACCCTCTTTCATGGTTTTGAAAATGGAATTTTAACTATGGGGATTATTGCTGTTGTGATGTGGTATTTTTACCCTACATTTGAATACATTGAATTTTTAGTTGCTTTAATGATGACGATGATTTTTAGTGAATTTCATTATTATTGGACAAAAAAAGTAAAAACAGCTGAAATAAATGCAGATTATAGAGGTGTAAAACTTGATGAACTTTCCAAAGCATTTTACACTCTGAAAATTTCTCATGATCAATTAGAAAAAAACTATGTAATCAAGCCTATGAGTATTAGAAATTCCATAGAACATATCATAAATAAAAACATAGAGATAGACGCAAAGTATGATACAACACAAAGAGACAAAGAGTACTATTTAAACTTTTTAGTACTGCTTAAAAAATCTTTTAATGTTCAGGGCGCAATAATTATGTATAAACAAGATGACCAAAGCGACGAGCCTTTAAGCGAAAAAACTGCGGCTATAGTCTTTGGGAGTGGTGTTCAAGAAGAGGCGATAGAAGATGTGTTTAAAAATTATTTGGTAGATAAAGCAGTGAGTCGTATGACTTCTATCTACATTTCGGACAAACAAGGAGAACCAACCGTTACCCCTGATGTCAATAGTAATTACATAGCCGCATTACCAGCCATACAAGAGAATAAAGTAGTGAGTGTTCTGATTATCAAAAAAATGCCTTTCATGGCGTTTAACAAAGAAAATCTGACATCTATTTCTATTTTGATGGAATATTTTTCTATCGAAATAAGACATAAAGATATCTTGCGTACTTCCGGGGATATCGACATAATTGAAGATGAGAAGTTTAGATTTGAGTATATGCGTCTGAAGTATCTTTATGAAAAATATAAAGTGACATCAATTGTTTTAGTTATCCGAGTCAGCAACGAACTTCAGGCAACGCGTATTCATGAAAAAATAATCAAAATGTTACGCGCACTTGACATGGTCACGATTGTTAAGCAGAATGAACTTTATTATCTAACACTCATGTTTCCTTTGCATGACAAAGCGGCTGCATTAGGCTATCTTAACCGTTTGCTAGGTGCATTAGACGAAGAAAAAGATAAAAATTTTACTTATATGACCTTTGACTTTTCTCAAACTCGTTTATTAAATAAATATTTGAGAGAGGATTATGACGCATAATTTTCTCTATTCGCTTGAGCCATATTTTTTTTTATTGTATGTTGCACATATTTTTATCAGTCTTGTTGTGGCTATCGTACTTTCCAAATACACACTCAAGCGTTTTGCGATCAATACGAAAGAGATGCAAAAAAAAGATGCACATAGATTAGAAGAAATTGTAGATCAAAGCAGGTTTTTTAAACTGTTGTTTCAAATTTCTTTACATAAAAACAATCAAAAAACAAATATAGCGTTTATGTTTTTATTTAATATCACGATACCTGTTATAGGCTATGCATTTTCTATTTGGATTGCTTGGTATCTGAAAAATATTTCTTATGAGAAAAAAGTTTCAAATACAAATATTTTAAATCTTGATGAGTTTGGTGTCTCATTTTTAAAAGTTGAGAGAACTTTTGGTGAGGGCTCTATGTCAAAACTTATAAAAAACAAATACACACCCAAGACTCAAAAGCTCAAAGCTTTATCTACGCTTGCCGATAACCTTTCTCCTGCAAATTTGAAAATAATTAGACAAACTTTGTCGAGTACTGATGATGAAATTCGTATGTTTGGTTATGCAATCATAAATAAAGCAGAAAAGGCTCTAAATATAAAAATAAACCATTATCTAGAAATTTTAAATGATCAAGAAAAGCAAAAAACTGCTGAGAAGAAAGCCTTTGCGGCTAAAGAATTAGCATATTTATATTGGGAAATGATTTACACAGAGTTGTCAGATGAAAGTCTAAAAGATAATTTTTTAGAGGATGTTATAAAATATATTAATTTAGCAAAAAGTTTTTATCTTTCTGCGTTTTCAAATCTCCATAGTAAAATACAAGAGTATGAAATCCGTCTAAAAAATATTCCTGTATCGGTGCAAATTTCTAAAGAAACTCCCTATGAGCAAACAGCAGAATATTACAAACAAAATCTAAAAATTGCAAATGAAACATTTGAAAAATACAATGAAATATGTACAAATTTGTATATACTCATGGGGCGTGTATATATGAGCAAAAAAGAGTATGAAAGTGCGAAGTCCGAGTTTGTTTTAGCCCAGCAATTGCATGAACAGCAGTTGTCGTTTATCGCTCCGTATTTGGCTGAGATATATTTTTTAACAGGTAATTATACTGTTGTTAATGCTATTTTAAACAATACAAAAGATTTAGAATTGAATTCTACTCTTTATCCAATTATAAAACAGTGGAAGGTTTCTTCATGAGTGTGCCATTTCCAAAAAGCGAGAGTGTAGATATTATGCTTTTTTCAGAAGG
Source organism: Sulfurospirillum sp. (assembly GCA_014859685.1). Classification (GTDB taxonomy): domain Bacteria; phylum Campylobacterota; class Campylobacteria; order Campylobacterales; family Sulfurospirillaceae; genus UBA6810. The sequence goes on from JACUTU010000002.1 coordinate 180,832, forward strand.
AACATATCCTTATGTAAAAGGTGGTGTTTCTGCTTGGTTGCTGCAATTGATTAAGGGTTTGCCTGAGTATACCTTTGGTGTTTGTTTTATCGGCGCACAAGAGATGGTTGATGGCAAAAAAATGGAGATAAGTTATGAGTTTCCTCCAAATTTAAAGCATCTTGAAGTACACTACCTTTTTGACAAAAACGAGGCGTTAAAGCCAAGCCGCATTAAAGGAAGTAAAAAAGGTTTTGAGGCTGTTGCATCACTCTATAACTCATTTATAAACGCTAAGGCCAAAGACATACCCGCAGTGCTTCAGAAGGTGAGTTTTTATACACAAGATGTAACATTTAAAGATTTTTTATTTTCTGAACGCTCTTGGGAATTTATCAACAAAATATATATGAAAAATTGTCCCGATGTACCTTTTGTAGATTATTTTTGGACTTTAAGAAATATTCATAAGCCAATCTGGATTTTAGCGGAGATTGTAGAAAAATTGCCACAAGCTAAGATTTTTCACTCTCCATCGACCGGTTACGCAGGGTTCTTGGGCGCACTTTCTTCTTATAATACCAATAGACCTTTTATCTTGACAGAACATGGAATTTATACACGAGAGAGAAAAATAGATATGCTCTCTGCTGAGTGGATTGAATATAAAAAGCCGAGTTTGCTCCAGCAGCCAGAAGAATATAACTACATAAAAAAGATGTGGGTAAGCTTCTTTGATAAGATAGGAATTTTTTGTTATCACCGTTCAAATCATATTCTTTCTTTATTTTCAGGAGCCCAAAAAATTCAGATAAATTTTGGTGCAAATGAAAACCGCACGATGGTTATTCCAAACGGTGTTGATGTTGATGGTCTTGGAGCAACAATGGCATACCGAACCCAAACTCCAAGACCCATTATAACCCTCATCGGAAGAGTTGTGCCTATTAAAGATATCAAAACATTTATTCGTGCTATCAAAATCACCTCACAGTTTATCCCTGAGGTAGAAGGTTGGATCGTCGGTGCGGTTGATGAAGATATCGAGTATGTAACTGAGTGCCAACAAATGGCTTTGTCACTTGGGCTTAAATCAAAAATGCAAATATTTGATGGCAATAAAAGTGATATGACACCAGAGGAAATAGAAGCAAGCAGTGATAAAATAAAACTCTTTGGACACAGTGACATTAAAAAAATTCTTCCAAAATCTGCCTTGCAAACTTTATCCTCTATTAGTGAAGGTATGCCTCTGGTTATTTTAGAAGGTTTTGCTGCGGGAGTTCCTTGTGTAGCGACGGATGTTGGAAGCTGTCGAGATTTAATCGAAGGTGGAATTGATGAAGCGGACTTGGCTATAGGTTTGGCGGGAGCCATCACGGGTATCGCAAACCCTGGGGCATTGGCAAAGCAGTATGTGAGATTCTTAAACTTTGAAAACGGAGATTGGAAAAGAGCGCAGAAAGCAGGATTACAAAGAGTTGAAAAATATTATAGACAAGAGTTCTTCTTGCGAGATTACAGAGAAATATATAACCAAGCGTTACCATTAACATGGAATGAATTAAAAACAAAAATATTTCCTTTTTATCTACCAAAAAAACCGCCTTATCCAAAAGTAATGTTGAGAAGATTTAGCATTAAGAAATTTACTCTTGATCGAAAAGATAAGGTGAAATAATGGCCGGCATTGGTTTTGAACTTAGAAAAATGCTCAAAGAAGATAGGATACTGTCGCTGACAAAAGTGTATGGATATTCTGCGATTTTAAGTTCCGGACCTTGGGTAATTTCTATTTTGGCAATCGTTCTTGTTGGTTTTATCAATTTAGCAAATGTAGGAGAAGCGAGCGATGCGTTTAGGTTTCAAGTTGTTATTACCTATGCTATAGCATTGGCCTCAAGTCTTATTATCACGGGTATTTTACAGCTTCCATTTACGCGTTATGTAGCCGATTTGATTTTCAATAAACGCGAAGATGAAATTTTACCATCATATTTTGGTGCAATTTTTATGGCGTGGGCATTGGGTCTACCGACAGTTGTGCCTTTTTATATCTGGGTATTTCAAGGTCAAAGCATCGTACTTTTAATAGGTGTGATTTGCACATTTCTCATTCTTTGTGGAGTGTGGATATCAAGTATATTGGCCGCAAGCTTAAAGCATTATCATGGCGTTGTATTGGCCTACTTTGTCTCCTACGCGCTGATTGTATTGTTTTCATATTACTTAGGTGAGAGCATAGAGATGTTAATCTATATATTTTTTGGAGGAAATGCTATTTTATTTGTGACATTAATGACGCTGATTATTAAAAGTTACAACTCCTCTATATTTATGAAAATTCACTTCTTTTTGGCACCTAATTTTTATTGGACTTTGGGTATTGCAGGATTAGCTTATAATCTGGGTGCTTGGGTGGATAAATTTATATTTTGGTACCATCCGGCTACAGGCCATGTAATTATAGGCAAACTTAATGCATCTATCGTTTATGATATTCCAATATTTTTGGCATATTTATCGATTTTACCTAGTATGGCAATCTTTTTTTATCGTCTAGAATCAGATTTTGCCGAAAAATATGATTTATATTATGACGCAGTTAGAGGCGGCGGCACACTGAGTATTATAAAAAAATACAGAAATGAAATGGTGAATGTTATTCGTCATGCAATTCATGAAATTCTTATGATACAAGGTATCTTGGATATTGTATTATTCTTGACTGTACCGACTATTTTTGAGATCTTAAATATACCTCAGCTGTATTTGGGTCTACTTTATATCTTAACTATAGGCGCAATGCTGCAAGTTGCGTTTATGTCGGTTTTGGCCATTTTATATTATTTGGATAGAAAAAAAGTTGCTATGTGGCTTTGCATAAGTTTTTTTGTAGGAAATGCGGTATTGACGCTTATATCTATCAATATGGGACCGGCAATGTTTGGGTATGGGTACACCGTATCTTTGTTAATAGTTTTTATGGCTGCCCTTGTTGTGATTAGAAATGAAGTAAATAGGTTGGATTATGAAACATTTATGTTGCAGTAAGTTTTTAACGCTTTTACTTTTTTTAACAACCTCTTTATTGGCTTCCTTGGGAGACAAAAGCGCGATTATATATTATGCAAAAAACATCTCTTACCCGATGGTTGGGATTCATGACTACATCGTAATCAATCCAGAGAATACCAATACAAAAACACATGGATTTTCGGTCTATAGGCATAAGATATATGCACGCATATCTGTAAATGTAAATGAACTTGAAAAAATAACACAAAAGCAGATGCAAGAAGGCTATGAAAATTTCTTTCTTGACATCCAAGAGAGTGCAGCTGACAAAAAAGAATTGGTAAAATTTATAAAATCTTTTCATGAGCAGTATCCACATAATAAGCTTATTGTCAATGGAAAATTTGATATTTTTGATGCTGTGTCGAGTTATATAAATGCAGTCATTTTTGATGTAGAGATGGATACAAAATCAAGAAAGCAAAAAATAAAAAAAGCAAAATCTCTTGGATTGGATGTCATTCAAATCGAGTATGCACCAATCATGCAAAACGAAACAACTCAAGCGAACATCAACGAAGCGATACATGCAGGAGTGATTCCTTATGTAACAAATCATACTTTTGACAACTATGGCATATCTTCAAAAAACGCCATCAAACGCGAAGTTTTTACACTTATAGATGAAAGTATACATGACAGGAGTGTTCTCTCCGCCCACCAACACGGAGCAGTAGTTTTTGAGTATCTTGGCTATATTCAAAAATTGTATGATGTCAATAAAGGCTTGCCGGACATAGATGGCATGAAGCATTACGCAGGTGTTGTTATTTGGTTGAGCAGAGATTATGAGTCTCCAAAAAAGCTTATAGAATGGGTACTGGCTTTACAAAAAGAAGGTATCAAAGTTGCGTTTGCGAGTAGCTTCGGCTTAAATGTTGATGGCATATTGTTAAAACAATTGGGCATAGATATGTATGACGGTGATACGGCTATAAGCAATAAAAAAACAATCATACAAAGAGATGAAATGATAGGCTTTGAGATAGAACCGTCTTTGAGTGCCCAGAGCATATATCTCAACCCTAGCAATTCTAAAGCACTTTTAACCTATGAAGATACAAACAAATTGCGTTCTGTTCCCTCAGCCATAACGCCTTGGGGCGGGTATGCAATCGCTGAATCTTTTATGCTGGAATTAAATGATGAAAATATTTGGATTATTGACCCGTTTAAATTTTTTGCAGAGGCTCTACGACTAGAAAAATTGCCGGTTCCTGATGTTACGACCCAAAATGGAAACAGATTACTTTTTACACATATAGACGGTGATGGAATTATGAATTATGTCGAATCAAATCCCAATCGCTTCTCGGGAGATATGATTTTAGAAGAGATTCTCAAACCTTACAAAATACCGCATTCTGTTTCTATTATCGGTGCCGAAGTTATGAATGAGGGGCTTTATCCTGAAATATCAGATAAGCTAATTACTCTAACACAAAAAATGTATAGCTTAGAAAATGTAGAAGCCGCAACACATACCTTTACACACCCCTTTATTTGGAGCAAAATTAAAAACGGCAATTTGGATGAAAAGTATAGACTAAAAGTTAAAAATTATAATTTTTCTCTCCACAATGAATTGGGTGGAAGCTTGGCTTATATTAATCAAGAACTGGTACGCAACGACAAACGAAAAGCAAAAACAGTTTTTTGGAGTGGTGATTGTGCCCCCATGGAAGATGTACTAGAATACACATATAAAAACAACATACTTAACATCAACGGAGGTTATACGGTTATAAGTAATGCCAATCCATGGCTTACAAATGTGTCTCCTCTGGGCTTGGAACGAGGTGAGTATTATCAGATTTATACAGGTGCTCGAAATGAAAATATCTATACAAATTATTGGTTTGGTCCGTTCTGGGGATTTAAAAAAGTTGTTCAAACCTTTCAACTGACAAACTCACCACGCAGATATAAACCTATAAATGTCAATTATCATCATTACTCAGGTTCGAAAACAGGTTCACTTAACGCCTTGAAATATATTTTTGATTGGGCACTGCAACAAGATGTGATGCCGATTTTCACCTCAGAGTATATCCCAAAAGTAATGGATTTTTATACCGTTTCTATGGCTAGAGAAAATGATTCATGGTTTGTAGAAGGAATGAGAGACCTCAAAACTCTCCGAATCGAAGAACAAAACGCAGGAGTAGATTTAGATAAATCATCTTCTGCATTGGGTCTTAAACATTTTGAAAATCACACATATATAAGTTTAGATAATTCTGTGAAACACACCATAAAAATAGACAAAAGCGAAAGTTACAACAAGAGAAGCTATCTTGTTTCATCAAATGCAAAAGCGATAGAGCATACATATGCACCTAAAAATCAAACAATAAGTTTTGAAGGACATGTAGATTTAAAATTAAGCTTTTACCTTCCACAAGCGTGTACGCTCGATGTAACACCTAAAAGCTACAAAACTCTCGTCAGTGGAAACAACATAAGTTTCGAGTTTACAAATACTAAAAAGGCTGTTGTGCATGCATTATGTAGATAGTGAACATACTAAAAATTATGTCGTTACCTATCAAGAACTTGTTTTTATATTTGTTGCATTTTGTGTTATTTTAATCGTTTTATATCCAAAAGATTTACTTAAAGAACAAATTTTATCCGAAAAATCAAATTATGATTTGAGTATGTTGTACTTAAAAACTCTTTTAGAACATGATCCTAAAAATGAATCTTTAATGTTGATTTTGGCTGAACAAAGTTTAAGAACAGGCAAAAAAGATCTTTCTTTGAGGCTGCTTGAACTCCTTCTCAACAGTGAGAGTCAAGAGTACAGAAACAAGGCTACTTTGCTGAGTTATGAACTTAAAAAAGATGACTATTATTATATACAAGATGAGAGCTTGCAGTCTGTGCAAAAAGAGGTCCTAAGAAAACTTTTTCTGAATATTGTAAACAAAGAGATGTATTCTGAGGAGAGTATCGAGCAATGGTATAATGAGTCTATTTTTCTGCAAGAAGATGCAGCTATGTACCTTTTTGTAAAGAAAAAACTTCTCAAAGAAGAGTCGAATGTAGCCTTGCTTGAAATCGCATATTATCTTTCAGTGAAACTACATAAGCCTGAGGAATCTTGGCAATATGTTTCGCTTCTCTCTAAGTATGACAAAGAAAAAAAAGACAAATGGGTATTGGATGGATACTATATGCTCATAAACAACAAACTCTTTGACAAAGCCCTAGAGTTATTGTATGCACATGTGGATGATTCACCAGAATGGAAAAATCGGCTTGCAAACTTTTATTTAATGCGTCAGCAATACATCAAAGCCTCTGACATGTATTTAGAAATGTTTGCCATGGCACAGGAATATACGATGAAGAAACAATATTTCTTTCAGGCAATGCGTGCCTTGCAGGCAGGAAATGAGATGGAAAGAATCGTGGCTTTAGCCAAAAAATATGAGTTAAACTATATAAAAGATATAGAGATAAGAAAATTTTTACTCAAAATTTATCTTGCTACGGGTAATTTGGATCAGGCTGCTGTTTTGTCGAAAAAAATATTACAAAGAGAGATAAAAAAATGAAAACAGTTATCTTGATACTTTTTGCGTTTATATCCCTTTTTGCGCAGTCTGAAGAGACTTGCTACACGGTACAGTTGATAAGCATGAACAACTCAAGCAAAAATTTGAATGTTCTGCAAGGCAGAACCTATCCAAAAAACTGTAAGACAATGGAAATTGGCAATATGCTTACTGTGAGATGTGGTTGTTTTGAAAATATATCTTTGGTAAACACAGAAAAGAAGACACTTCAAAAAAAATATCGTGCTGCTGCGGTGGCCAGTACATATAAATATAGATTTGATGAAGACAAAAAAGATTTAAAAGTGTCGGCAATTCGTGAAGAAAGTATGGAACAAATCAATCAAGAAATTAAAAATGCAAAAAAAGTTCAAAAGATAGCACAAGAAAAAAAATTCATAGCCTTAAACGATGTTCCAAGTGACGATGAAGAATTGAGACTTATGCTACAGATTTTTCTAGGAAAAAGTGATTTAGAATCCGCATATGTAGTAGCAACGAAGGGCTATAAGAAAAATCCAAATTCTTACTATTGGAATCAAAAAATGGCTGAAATTAGCCAATGGACAAACCGTTCGGCTAAATCTATGAAATATCTTAAATTTATGTATGAAGTGAATTATGACCCTGTCATAGAACAAAAATTAATAGAGTACGGCTCAACATTTTATCAATATGAAGAGATCGAACCTTTAGTGGTAAAAAAAGCCCTTAGAGAGCCTACAGAAAAAAATATTGACCTTATGATTCTTATTTATAAAGAGATGGGCGAACCTGAAAAAGTAGTCAAAGTATTAGAAACCCAGTACTACAAAGACACATCCAACAGACTCTTGCTTGCCAAGATATTAGAGCTAAGTCTTGAGATGGGCAACTTGGAGTTGATACAGAAATTTGTCAATATACTTGAGCCAAATAAGCCCTACAGTAAAAAAGAAGCTTCTTTAATTGCGCGTTATCATTACATTACAAATAACATTGCAATTGCTTATAAAAGCTTGATGGATATAGATGCCCTAGAGGCAGTAGATGAACATGAGAATATAAAATACTATCAACTTAAAAGTGATTTAGGATGGTATTTGCAAGAAAATGTGAGTGCTGCAACTGCTTCTAAATATTTGATGGATATAGGCAAGGCGCGTTTTGTGGATTATGAGCGCGTGAGTTTTGTGTTTCAGGAAAAAGACCCAGAGCTCGCAGCAAGAGCCGTTAAAAAAGCCTATAACGAGCATAAACTCTCTTACTTGTTTTACAGTTTTGCCAACAAAGCTCTCAATCTCAAACAGTATGATGTCTTGAATGAACTTATTGAAGAATTTGATGCGAAGCAAGCGGTGTTTTTGCAAGAATCTTTATATTGGATTATCAAATCAAAAGTGTATGCGCATTATGAAAAAAGAGATTTAGAAAAAATCGCCTTACTTAAAGCACTTGAATCAGAACCGGATAATTATCAAATTAAGTTGACGCTACTTTGGTTTTTTATGGATATCAACGACACGCAAAATGTCAAAATAATTTTAACAGATATGACAGAGGATCAAGAATTGGATTCGAGCTTTTATCTTCCTATAGCTTCGGCATATTTTTATCTTCATGATATTAATCGCGCTTCTTATTATACGCAAAAACTGCTTGCGCTCAATGATTCCACAACAGAACTCAACCAGTTTAAATTTTTGCAAGCGTATATCTATCAAATACAAAATAATGAACCTGCGTTTATGAGCTATATGTATAAAATTGTCTCCGATTTAAAAGAAAAAGCAGAGCTGAGACCGGACTTGAAAAAAGAAGACGAGTATTTATCAAATTATCTTCGAGCTGGTATGCATGTGTGGGATTCCGATAAATTTGAAGAAAAACTTGATAAAGCAAAAAAATATTTAAGAGAAGAAAATTATAATGAGATAGCTTACTCTTGGGCGGTTACTAACGGTGCATATGAGAAAAGTTTTAAAATCTATCATAAAATGAATAAGAAAGAGTTGTGGGTTAGATTGAGTAATGATACTATTGCCCAAGACCATACTAGAATTGAGAATTTATTGGATTTGTACTTGGAGAGTCTTTCGATGGGTGATGCGGCACAAGCCTCTTATAAGGATGGACAGAAGTCACTTTCACAAACAATTACTTTTGAAAGTCTCTTAAAAAATGATAACAGTCAAAATGCTTATATACAGCACAGAGATTTAAGTAAGGAACGCTCCGATTTGTTTGAAGCAAAACTTTCAAACTCGAACAGAGACCCGTTGTTGCAGCAATCAACTCAGTTACAAAATCGTACATATTTGCAGCAAGGTTATTATCTATACTCAGAATTTGATTATTTTGCCAACACTACCTTGGATAAAAAAATACTTCCAACTGTCCCTAAACATACGCTAGAAGCTGATTTGAGTTTGAGAAAAATATACGACAGAGGGTATCTTCAAGGGCATATAGAATTTCATGATTCTATGCAAAGTTATATTGGATTTTCACTTTTGAGTCATTACAGGTGGAGTACGGATATCAGCACAAATATAACTTTTGCGAAAAATGCAAATGCACTTGAGAGTACACAGCTTCTTTTGGGTGGTAAAAAAGATATGCTTTCTTTAAGTCTACTTTGGAGTATTTTAGATTCTACATCTGTAGAGTTTTTACATGAAAACAATAGCTATGCCTCACAAGATAAAGTTGATTTGGGTACAGGAAATTATTCTCGTCTCTCTCTTAGCCATCAAATAAGAAACGGCTACCCCGATATGAGAATCGGGCTATTTTATGATGTAGGTACTTACAACGAAGCATCAGGTTCAAAAGGTATCATAGATAGACTTCAAATTGAAAACAATCTCGTTTTACCTGAAAATTTTTATAATATAGGGGTAAACTTTGCTTATGGTATGGCTAACAGTGAAGCATATACTCGCGTTTGGCGACCATATTTTGAGATTTATTCTTATTACAATGAGCCTTTAGAAGATTATACCTATGGCGGAATTGTAGGATATGGTGGTAAAGTATGGCATCAAGATCATATGTCAATAGGTGCATCGTATACCAATTCTGTAAACGGCATTGGAGGTAGTGTTTTTGAGATATTTTTAAAATATCAGTTTATGTATCGCCATCCGTAAAAAGAGTCAAAGGTAAAGCTTGAGTGACTGAATACAATTTTGACTGGTTCAAATTGTATGAGATTTATTAGAAAGAGAGTTAAATGAAGTATTGTTGTTGTCACAGATTTGTATTTGTGTTGTTAGTTCTAGTCTCGTCGCTTTTTGGCGCGCTCAAAGATAAAAGTGTTATGGTTTACTATGGCAAAGATATTTCTTATCCAATGGTCGGGAGTGCTGAATATATTATTGTACAGCCTGCATTCATTAACACCAACAGTCATGGATTTAGCGTTTACAAAGAAAAAATATATGCCTATGTAAGCATAGGTGAGACAGATAAGCATATAAAAGGGTATCAAAACATACAAAAAAATTGGATACTTGCAGAAAATAAAGCATGGATGAGTGAAGTACTCGACATAAAAAACAAAGAGTATCAAGAGTATCTGTTTAAAGAGATGATAGAACCTAGAATAAAAGAGGGCTTCAAAAATTTCTTTTTTGATACCTTGGACTCTTATCAGTTGGCTTCTAGCACAAAAGAAGAACGAGAAGCCAATGAAAAGGCTCTAGCCTCTTTTATCAATCTCTTCCATCAGAAGTATCCCGATGTAAAATTAATTATAAATCGTGGTTTTGAAATTATAGCGGATGTTCATGAAGCGATTGAAGCAGTTTTATTTGAATCTTACTATATGGGTATCGGGGGTGAAAAACTTGCTTACAAAGAAGTCTCAGATGAAGATAGAGTATGGCTGGATATTCACATAAATAAAATAAAATCGTACGGCATTGATGTTATAAGTTTAGAATATTTAGACCCAAAAGATATGGATAAAGCACCGGCTATCATAGAAAAAGTACAATTAAAAGGGATGATTCCTTATGTTGCAAAGCGTGAACTTGATACTTATGGGATGTCTTCTAAAAATGCGCTCAAACGGGAAGTTTTTACTTTAATAAATGAAGGAAAACTTGACAAAGTCTTTAGCAGCGCACATCGCCACGGTGCCTTGGTTTTAGAGTATATGGGATATATTCAAAAGCTTCATGATGTACGGAGCGGTTTGCCTGAAATTGATGATATGAACCATTACGCTGGTGTTATCATCTGGCTAGATGATGCGTATAAAGATCCTGAAAAATTGATGCAGTGGGTAAAAAGTGTAACATTATCTGGTATCAAAGTAGTATTTGTTAATAATTTTGGAGTAAGAATAGATGACGATAGCTTAAAAACTATGGGAATTAGTGTAGATAAAAACACTAAAGAAATAAAGAAAATCTTACACAAACATACAATGATGGGTTTTGAGATTGATCCTCCTTTGCTGCATTCGTCTGTACAAATTCACTCAAAAAACAAAGAACCGCTGCTCATATATGAAAATACGGACGGCACAACTTCGACTCCAGCGGCAATTACTGAGTGGGGAGGATATGTACTAGGAGATGCAAATATGCTAAATATTAATGATAACTATTTATGGGTTGTAAATCCTTTTGAGTTTTTTGAATCTGCTCTTGGTCTCAAAAGTATCTTAGTTCCTGACCCTACTACTGAAAATGGAAATAGGCTGCTTTTTTCTCATATAGATGGGGATGGGATTATGAATAGAGTTGAGGGAAATTCTGAACATTTTTCCGGAGAGATAATTTTAGAAGAAATTTTAAAAAAGTATAAGATACCGCACTCGGCTTCTCTCATTGGTGCAGAGATTGATACGCATGGACTTTATCCTGAAATAGCAGATAAATTAAACAATATCGCCAAAGAGATGTACAGCTTAGAAAATGTGGAAGGCGCTACACATACATTTTCCCATCCATTTATTTGGAACGAGATTAGAAATAATTCTTTAGACGAACAATACAGACTTAAAGTAAAAGATTATAATTTTTCAATTGAAAGAGAAATTTCTCAAACTCTTGATGAAATAAACTTGCAACTCTATCCGCCACATAAATCCCCTGCGCAAACAATTTTTTGGACAGGTGATTGTTTGCCGCAAGAAGAAGCTTTAGCATATGTTTACTCTCATAATATCTTAAATATAAATGGCGGAGATACCTATATTACAAACGAAAACCCTTGGCTTGAAAATATAGCCCCGCTAGGCTTGCAAAGAGGTGCATATTATCAGATTTATACAGGAGCACAGAACGAAAATATCTATACAAATAACTGGTTGGGAGCGTTTTGGGGTTTCAAGAAAGTTATTCAAACATTCAAGCTGACCGACTCTCCGCGAAGATTTAAGCCTATAGATATTTACTATCATATGTATTCTGGTTCAAAAATGGCTTCACTCAAGGCCTTGGAGTATGTATTTAACTGGGCTCTCAAACAGGAAGTTATGCCGATATTTACTTCTGAGTATATCCCCAAGGTAATGGATTTTTATATTGTTTCTATAGCGAATGAAAATGATGATTGGCTCGTAAGCGGCATGAAAGAGCTAAAGACACTTCGCATAGAAAAAAAAGGAGCATCTGTTGATTTTAATAATTCTAAATCAACAGTTGGTTTGAAGCATTTTGAAAATCATACATACATTAGTTTAGACAACTCAAGTCAACATTTGATACGAGTAGATCAAGATAAAAGCTATAAAAAAAGCAGTTATCTTGTATCATCCAATGCAAAAATCACAGAGTATATAAATGAATCAAAAACGCAAAGTATCTTTTTTGAAGGACATGTAGATTTGAAGCTACACTTCAGGATCAAAGAAGGTTGTAAGTTAAGTTCTCAGCCTCAGGCAAGGGAGATACATAAAGAAAATGAGATGACTTATTTGGAGTATAAAGATGTTAAAAAAGCAAACATATATATAATTTGCGAGGGACTTTAGTCCCTACTATACCCATTAGGATTTTGTGATTGCCATCTCCAGCTGTCCTCACACATCTCATCTATTCCTTTTTCTGCTCTCCATCCCAAAACCTCAAAAGCATAACTAGGGTCTGCAAAACATTTTGCCACATCACCGGTTCTTCTTGGCGCTATTTTATAAGGAATTTTTTTGTTGGATGCTTTTTCAAATGCTCGTACCATATCCAAAACAGAGTAACCATTTCCAGTTCCTAAATTGACGCTTAGGACATTTTGTATTTTGTCTATATTGTGCAAAGCTTTCACATGTCCTTGAGCCAAATCTACGACATGAATATAGTCTCTCACGCCAGTGCCGTCATGCGTGTCATAATCATCACCAAAAATATTTAAAAATTCTCTTTTTTGTACGGCTGTTTGCGATATAAACGGCATGAGATTGTTTGGTATGCCATTTGGGTCTTCACCTATTAAACCCGACTTGTGTGCGCCGACAGGGTTGAAGTAGCGAAGCAGTATAATCTTCCATTCATTATCGCAAATGTACAAATCACGTAAAATTTCTTCTATAAAGAGTTTTGTTCTGCCGTAAGGATTTGTAGCAGAGAGTGGAAAATCTTCTTTTATTGGGGTTGTATGCGGGTCGCCATAAACAGTAGCCGATGAGCTAAAGACTATTTTTTTACAGTTGTATTCCTGCATAACCTGACATAACACTAGAGTTCCATTGACATTGTTATCATAGTAATGTAGAGGCTGTTCAACAGATTCACCAACAGCTTTTAAACCTGCAAAATGGATGACGGAATCAATCTTGTGGGTATCAAAAACATTTTGCAAATCTTGTTTATTGCGTATATCACCACGATAAAATGGAATCTTTTTGCCAATTATTTTTTCTACTCGTGCCAAACTCTCTTGTGAGGAGTTGCATAAATTATCAAAAATTACAAAATCAAAACCCGCCTCATGTAAAGATATACATGTATGTGAACCGATATAACCAGCTCCCCCTGTTACTAAAACCATAGAATCTCCTAACAAAATAAAGTGTAAAACTACACTATTAATGTGAACTTTATTGTACAAAGAATAAACTTATAATTTACCTTACGCATCAAGGAATTAAAGTTGCTTAGTCCCAAGTATGAACTGACCTTACGCACTTTTGTAAAAAAGTTCGTAAATACCTCTAATTTTCTCGAAAAGTATCCTTTTCGTAGCTTTAGTGCGTAACATCAGGTATGAAAATAGATTACATTGAAATCTATGCGGATTATCCAATCAACACTAATGGTTATGTGGCGGCAAGATAAAGCAATATTATGTGCCAGCACTTTGCTCATACGGTCGATAGATTAGTGTATTGGGGGTAAAATTGTTGTTGAAAGCCAAGAAAAGTAGATATTTTCTGCATTGCAAAGATTGAAAGGTGCGTAAAACAAGTGGATAAAAAAGCAGTAAAAAACTATATACAAAATCAAAAAAATACTCGAAGTCTGCGTGATCCTCGTTTGTACAAAATCCTTGCGTTTGCTAAAACTTATGGTGTTGCGATGTATGAAAATGAGGTATTGGCAAGAGAGCTTTTTGATTTGCAAAATAAAAAGCAAACAAACAAACATACATTGGAACAATTTATGCAAGTGCTACAATGTTGCCAAATGGCTCTATCAAAAGCCCAAATGAGCTCTTGATAGAAAGTTAGTGCTTAATTGCAACAACCACTTGATGAACAGCATCCCTCACTCAAAGTAGCTTTCAAAGCGTCTAATGCAGAAACATAATCTGGTTCTTGTGTGATCTCTTCACAGATATCTTTGTATGCAATTTTGCCATCTTTGCCTATGATAAATATAGCTCTACATGTAACGCCCGCCAAAGGACCATCAGCTATCAAAACGCCATAAGCATTTGCAAAATCTTTGTTTCTAAAATCACTGCCAACACTTAAATTCTCGATACCCTCAGTGGTGCAAAATCTACCCATTGCAAATGGAAGATCCATAGACACAACACTAACACTAACACCATCATAGCTTGCAGCTTCTGTGTTAAATCTTCTTGTTTCGCTTGCACATACAGGTGTATCCAAAGATGGAACAACAACTATAAGTTGTGCTTTATCGTTAGCGCCACCAATTGTAAGTTCGCTGAGGTCTTTTGCGACCACTTTTACGATCGGTGCAAGATCGCCTACTTGTAGTTCGTTGCCTGCTAGATTGACTGTGTTGCCTTTGAGCTTTGTAGTTGCCATTTTCATCCTTTAAAGTTAAATTGTAACAAAATTATAGCAAACTTGAATAAACAATATCTTAATGTATTACTATGCAAAAGCTGTATTTAAATGTTTTTTTACTATAATCACGCTCCCAAGCGGAAAATTCTGCTTGATTTCTCACACACCAATCCTTCTTAGGTTGCACTTTTGTGTTGATGGGTGTGGAGGCAAAACCAAAAAACATTACAAGGAGTAGTTCATGGTAACTATGAAAGATTTACTAGAATGTGGTGTGCACTTCGGTCACCAAACAAGACGCTGGAATCCAAAGATGAAAAAATTCATTTTTGGTGAAAGAAAAAATATCTACATCATTGATCTTCAAAAGACTTTGCGATATTTTAGGCATACTTACAACATCGTACGCGATGCAGCAGCTGAGGGAAAATCAGTTCTCTTTGTTGGTACAAAAAAACAAGCAACCAGTGCTATCAAAGAAGCAGCACTTTCATGTGGAATGCCTTATGTAAACCACAGATGGCTAGGCGGTATGCTTACAAATTACAATACAATCAAACTCTCAATCCGCAAACTTGATATCATCGAAAAGATGGAAGAAGATGGACAAATTGATTTGCTTACTAAAAAAGAAGCATTGATGCTTCGAAGAAAGAAAGAAAAATTACTTGATTATTTAGCTGGTATCAGAGACATGAAGTCTACTCCAGATTTGATGTTTGTTATCGATACTGTAAAAGAAAAAATCGCTGTCAATGAAGCAATAAAGCTTGGCATCGAAGTAGTTGCACCACTTGATACAAACTGTGATCCTGATGTTGTTACCTACCCAATTCCAGGAAATGATGATGCTATCAGATCTATTCAACTTTTCTGTAAAGAGATGGCTGAAGCTATCAATGAAGGTAAAATGTTGCGTGCTCAAGACAATGAAAAAGAAGAAGTTCTTGTAGCAAGTGAAGAAGAGATACAAGAGATAATCGAAGAAGCTAAAAGCGAGGAAGATATTTCTAAAGAAGATTTTGTAGAGGAAAAATAGATGGCTGAAATTACTGCACAAATGGTGAAAGAGTTAAGAGAATCTACTGGCGCTGGTATGATGGATTGTAAAAAAGCCCTCGTTGAAACAGATGGAGATATGCAAAAAGCTGTTGATGTTCTTAGGGAAAAAGGCTTAGGAAAAGCAGAAAAAAAAGCAGATAGACTTGCGAGTGAAGGTCTTGTAAATGTTGAAGTTGATGCTACATGTAAGAGTGCTACAATCGTTGAAGTAAACTCAGAAACAGACTTTGTTGCTAAAAATGAAAATTTTATAGGACTTACAAAAGATACAACATTGCATATTCAAGCTAGCAGAGCTTGCGAAGTTTCACAAGTCATGGCTTCTACTTACAACGGTGTAAAATTTGAAGAGTATTTTAACTCTAAAATCGCAACTATTGGCGAAAATCTTGTGTTGCGAAGATTTGCGAATATTCATGCATCACAAAATGGTGTAGTTAATGGTTACACACACTCTAATGGACGCGTAGGTGTTATCATCGCCGCTGCTTGTGATAGTGAAAAAACAGCAAGTGCTGCGGCCGAATTCATCAGACAACTTTGTATGCATGCCGCTGCCATGAAACCTTCTTATCTGCATTACAGCGAACTTGATGCTGCATTTGTTGCCAAAGAAACTATCGGTATGAAAGCTGATATTGAAAAAGAAAATGAAGAACTCAGAAGACTTGGTAAACATGAAAAGAAAATACCAACTTTTGTGAGCATGTCACAACTTAATGATGCAGTGTTAGCACAAGCACAAGAAGATATCAAAGCGGAACTCAAAGCACAAAATAAACCTGAAAAAATCTGGGATAAAATCATCCCTGGACAAATGGAAAGATTTATTGCTGATAATACACAACTTGATCAACAAAAAACACTTTTAAGTCAATTTTATGTTATGGATGACAAAAAAACTGTGGCACAAGTGGTAGCTGAAAAAGCAAAAGAACTCGGCGGAACTATCGAACTTGTATCATATGTTCGATTTGAACTTGGCGAAGGTTTAGAAAAAAAGGGATGTGATTTTGCAGCAGAAGTTGCTGAACAATTAGCATAAATTCCCAAAAATCCAAGGAGGAAATCTCCTCCTTGGCACAATGAAGGATCAAAATGTCACTGCTTAGAGTAACAAATCTTTCGCACTCCTTTGAATACCCTCTTTTTGAAAATATCTCATTTTCGCTTGACAAACAAAAATCACTTGCCATAGTCGGTGTTAGTGGCAGTGGCAAATCAACACTTTTACATATCTGTTCAACTTTACTCAAACCGTTGAGTGGCTCTGTTTGTCTTTTTGGTGAAGATCTCTATAGTAAAAGCCCACAAGAGATTCTCCAACTTAGAAGAGAATCTCTTGGTATCATTTTCCAATCACACTATCTTTTTAAAGGATTTAAAACCAAAGAAAATTTAGAATTAGCGTGTTTACTCAATAACACTTCCTTAGATGGTGGATTGCTAGAAAAAATTGGTATATCGCAACTTATGGATCAAAAAGTAACCGAACTTTCAGGCGGGCAACAACAGCGCGTTTCCATAGCAAGAGTGCTTGCAAAAAAACCAAAAATTCTTTTTGCAGACGAACCAACTGGAAATCTAGATGCAAAAACAGCTGGCGAGGTCATGGATATTTTGTTTGATTATATCGCACAAAATGATGCTGCATTGATGTTAGTAACTCATGATATGCAGCTTGCAAGTAGATGTGATACAACGCTACACATTGATGATTTTATGCCACAGTAATGTTAGCTTTAGTTGATTTTTTAGGGCAAAATAGCGTTATTCTTTTTCTCTTATTGTTTGCAAGATTGAGCGGTCTGCTCGCTTTCTTTCCATTTTTTTCTCATATGAAGATACCTATGAGTATCAAAACAGCACTTGTTATTTTTCTAACAATCTTTCTGTTTCCGCTTGCTAGTATGCCAAACATAGAACTGAGTGTGATGAGCTTAGTTTTAGCAATTCTTTCAGAGATGATGCTAGGTTTTATTGCAGGAACTTTTCTGATACTTGTTTTTGCGATGCTTGAAATGGCTGGTATGCAGATCTCTTTTGTTATGGGATTTACGATGGCAAGTGTTATCGACCCACAATCAAATGTTTCTTTGCCCATAATCAGCCAGATACTTACTTTTATCGCCCTTATAGTACTTTTGGGTTTCAATGGTCATCATGCGATGCTCACATTTATAACCCAGTCGCTTACGCAATTGCCGTTGGGTTCTTTTTATCCATCGCATGGCGTGTGGAAATACCTCTTAAAAGCTTCCACAGATATGTTTATTTTTGGTTTTATCCTCTCTTTTCCTATCGTAGGTATGTCGCTTCTTGCCGATGTTGTTTTTGGTATGCTCATGAAAACAATGCCACAATTTAATCTATTGGTGGTAGGTTTTCCTATCAAAATTATGGTTGGATTTGTCGTTCTTATAGCGGTTATTTCTGGGATTATGGTTATATTTCAAAGAGAATTTATCCGCGCTCTTGAACACTTACAGCTTTTAATGGGATGATTTGATGCTAAGTGTTTGAACATATTTAATGGCGCGATAATAAGTAAATATATATACCACTTAGGATGATTGTTGCGGAAAAAATAAGTTTCAAAGTAAGATTTTCATCTAAAAATATAACTCCTAAAAATATAGCAATAGGAGGAATTAAAAGTTGTAATATCCCAGAAGTAGTGATTTTTATATTTGGCAATAAATAGTACCATAAAAGATACCCAATAGCGGAAGTTATCCCCCCTGAAATAAAAGCTAAAAATATCCCATAACTTGATACATGTAAATTATCAATAAATAAAATAAAAAATATCGCCAAATAAAAAAGAGATTTGCAAAAGTTATCGGTTGTGTTTAAAACAGCATTTGAAGAGACTCTTCCAAATATCGTATAAAAGCCCCAAGCAATTCCAGAAATTATCATCAAAATAGAGTGATAAATAGATATTTCAATATTTTGTGTAGGATACAAAAGGTAAACAAGTCCGCCAAAAGAGACAATAATCCCTAATGATTTTATAAAGTTTAGCCTCTCTTTTTTGATTAAAGCTACAACAATAATCGTAAGTTGCACAGAAGCAAAAAGGATCAAGGCCCCAAGCCCAGCTTCTAAATTAATATAAGCATATGAAAAACAAATGGCATATAAAAAAAGTGCAAAAGAGCTATGCCAGTTTTTTGTAAGTGTTAAATTGAATTTTTTTTCTTTACTATATAAAATTATAAGCAATACTAAAGCACCAAAAAAAAGTCTGAAAAAGCTAAAACTATAGGCATCTATGGAATTATGTATCAATGCAGCTCTACCAAGGAGAGAACTTGTTGATAAGAAAAATAGTGTTATGGTTGTTAAAAATATTAGTTTAAAATTCATAAACATCATTATAGCTTATTTTTTTAGACGAAGGATAAGAGATGATTGGATCAAATCTAAAATAACTTTATGATAGATGTTACGCATTAAAACGAACGCCACTCGCTTTAGTGGCAGGTGTAAATCTCTCTACAACCACCCCCCCTAAAAGCTACGAAAAGGGTACTTTTCAAGAAAATTAGAGGTATTTGCAAACTTTTTTACAAAAGTGCGTAAGATCAGTTTATAAACAAAAATAATATATTTCTAAGAAACTTTTTGAAATAGTTTAGCTACAATTCATTTGTGACAAAAAAGTTATTTTGATAAAGGAAATCAATGCATTTACACACTTATGATATTAACAAAAAATTTGCAACAAGTGTTGCTTATTTTTCTATGGAGTTTGCAATAGATCAAGCTTTAAAGATCTACTCTGGCGGTCTTGGCTTTTTGGCAGGCTCACACATGCGAAGTGCATATGATCGCAAACAAAATGTAATTGGCATTGGGATGTTGTGGAGTTTTGGTTATTATGATCAAGCTAGACATGAAGATAGAACGCTCAAACCTGTACATCTTCGTAAATTTTATTATTTTTTGCAAGAGTTAGAACAAAAAGTCACCGTAAAAATTGAAGGTACAGATGTAGTGATTAAAGCTTTTTTACTCCATCCAGATACTTTTGGAACAGCTCCTATGATTTTGCTTTCAACCGATGTTGATGAAAATGACCATCTTTCCCGTACAATTACTCATAAACTTTATGATGCCAATGCAAGAACAAGAGTGGCACAAGAGATCGTTTTGGGTGTAGGCGGTGTGAAAATTCTTGAAGCAATCAACCAAAAAATTGATATCTACCATATGAATGAGGGGCATGCAATACCGCTTGTATATGAATTATACGCAAAATTTGGAGACATGAAGAAAGTAAAAGAGCGTGTAGTTTTTACAACCCATACGCCAGAAGCGGCTGGAAATGAAACCTATGATGCGCGTTTTTTACATCAAATGGGGTTTTTTGGTGAACGATCTTATGATGATGTGTGTTCGCTTTGTTCCCTTATTGAGGGGGATAGATATAGTCTCACGGTTGAAGCGTTGCGTTGTGCAAAAAGAGCAAATGCTGTTTCTAAGATCCATCAAATAGTTTCTAATCACATGTGGGAAGGTGTGAGCGATAAATGTGAAATTATAGCAATCACGAATGCACAAAATAAAAAATACTGGTCAGACAAGATACTTGCAAGAGCGCTTGATGAGCATGAAGACTATGAACTAATCGCACGAAAAAAACATCTCAAAAAGCTTCTTTTTGATGAAGTAGCAGATCAAACTGGAAAAATGTTTAATCCTGAAGTATTTACGATAGTTTGGGCAAGAAGATTTGCTGAGTATAAACGACCAGGGCTTTTAAAGTATGATTTTGAACGCTTTGAAAAATTTGTAAATAATCAAGAGATGCCCGTGCAAATTATTTGGGCTGGTAAACCTTATCCAAAAGATGAAGGCGCTATCGCAATTTTCAATGAACTCATTCGCCTTAGTCACCTTTATAAAAACATAGCGGTACTGATAGGATATGAATTGAGTCTCTCAAAACTCTTGAAGCAAGGTAGTGATTTGTGGCTCAATACTCCACGAATTACTCGAGAAGCAAGCGGTACAAGCGGAATGACTGCGAGTATGAATGGTTCTGTGCATTGCTCAATCAATGATGGATGGCATCCAGAATTTGCCAGAGATTGCCGTAATGCTTTTACTATTCCTGAAGTTGATTATACTTTACCAATCGAAGAGCAAGATAGGCTTGATAATAAAAATATGATGTGTATTTTAGAACAAAAAATATTGCCAATTTACTATAAAGATCCAGATAAATGGACGCAAATTATGAGAAGTGCGATGATGGAGATAGAAGTTGAATTTGATTCAGGTCGCATGGCAAGAGAATATTACGAGTTGATGTACGATTATACATATTGATAACTGATGTTACACACTCAAACGAATGCGTCCATTTTTCTAAAAAAGCTTCGTTTTATAGCAGAGACTAAAGTGTCTGCAAGCCCTTAAAGCTACGAAAAGGATACTTTTCGAGAAAATTAGAGGTA
Source organism: Sulfurospirillum sp. (assembly GCA_014859685.1). GTDB lineage: Bacteria > Campylobacterota > Campylobacteria > Campylobacterales > Sulfurospirillaceae > UBA6810. Next base: position 202,170 of record JACUTU010000002.1, read on the forward strand.
TTTACGAACTTTTTTTGAAAAAGTGTGTAAGTTTAGTGAATAAACAAAAACAAGGGGGGTAGACAATGAAAACAATACGATGCACAGCATTGTGCTTTAGTCGCGAGGAATTTTTGGTGAGCTTTGCTTGCCAAAAGGGGGGTAGACAATGAAAGCTGTAGTAATGGCAGGGGGGTTTGGTACGCGAATTCAACCTCTCACACACTCAAGACCAAAACCGATGTTGCCAATCATGAATAAACCGATGATGGAACACACGATGATGATGCTCAAAAATTTGGGTATCAGCGAGTTCATTGTATTGTTGTATTTTAAGCCCGAAATTATCAAAGATTACTTCAAGGATGGGAGTGATTTTGGTATCAAGATCACCTATGTTCTTCCTGATGATGATTATGGAACGGCGGGTGCTGTAAAGCTCGCTCAGGAGTATATTGGTAATGAAAATTTTATCATTATTAGTGGCGATTTAGTTACTGACTTTGATTTTCAAAAGCTTTTTGATTTTCATGCAAATGCAAATGCAAAACTTTCCATTGGTCTGACTAGCGTTGAAAATCCACTACAATTTGGTGTGGTTATCGCCAATGAAGACAATGTCATAGAAAAATTTTTAGAAAAACCAAGCTGGGGAGAAGTCTTTAGCGATACGATCAACACAGGTATCTACATCATCGAGCCAGAAATTTTAGAGTATATTCCAAAAAATGAAAATTATGATTTTGGAAAGGATCTTTTTCCAAAACTCATGAAAAATGGTGTGACGCTTATGGGATTTACTTTAAATGGCTATTGGAGGGATGTCGGCAATCCTGAGAGTTATCGCGAAGTGTATGAAGATATCTTAAATAAGAGAATAAAATTTGACATTGATGGAGAAAAAAGCAAATATCCAGATGGTGTTTTGTACACATCTGAATCCTATAAACTTGATAAATCGATTGAGATTGTAGGCACGGTTATGCTTGGCAAAAATGTATCGATAGAAAATGGCGTGAGACTCAACAATGTTATTGTTGGTGATAATGTAACCATCAAAAAGAATTGTAAATTACGCAATAGTGTTCTATGGGATTATGTTGCTATCGACAAAAATACAACGCTTGATAATAGTGTCATTTGTAACAACAATATTATCGGTAAAAATGTCTCAATTAAAGCAGGACTTATTCTTGCGGAGGGTTGTGAGATAGGCGAGCTTGCATCTTTTGAACGGGATGTGACGATCTGGCCTGATAAGCAAATTCAAGCAGCGTCTATTGTGAGCAATAACATTGTTTTAGGAAGCAGATATAAAAATTCTATATTTGAAAACGGTACGGTTATCGGTACGAGCAATATCGAGCTTTCGTGTGAAATGGTAACAAAATTGGGTGAAGCATTTGCAGCACAATTACCGATTGGGACTGTTGTTATCGTGGGTAGAGACGAGGATAAAAACTCACGAATGCTCAAGCGAGCTTTTTTGGGCGGTTTGTTGAGTGCTGGTATTAATGTGGTTGATATAAAAAATATCCCACAACCTGTTATGCGTCACACGCTAGCCAACGATGAAACGCTTAACGGAGGCATACATTTTAAAAGATCAGCGATCGATACAACGCATTCTGAGATCACTTTTTTCAATGATCAAGCTATTCGCATCAACTCTTCGATGGCAAAATCTATAGAAAAAGCTTTTTTTACTGAAAAATTTCGCAGAGTAGATTATAAAAATATCGGTAAAATCTTTGAATCTCCGGTACAAGCTCAATACAGTGCGTACAAAATGATGATCGAAAAAACACTGGATTATGCGAGCATAAAACACAACAACTTTCGTGTTGCACTTGATTTAATGCACGGAAGTAGCGGAGAACTTTTGCCAACTATACTCAACGAACTTGGTATAGAAAATGTCATACTCAATACTAATTATGATGAGCAAAAACTTTCAAATATGAAGGCTTTACAAAAAAGATCTCAAGAAAATATCGCAAAAATTGTTGTAGCGCTAGGTTATAATCTAGGTGTTGTTATCTATCCAAATATACAAAGAATTACTCTTGTAAGTGACAATGGTGAAGTCCTTGATAAGATCAAAGGCCTTTATAGTGTTTTATGCCTTGTAAACGCTGATGCAAAAGGCAAAGAGCTACGAAAAGTCTTTTTACCAACTTGGGCTCCTGATATTATTTATTTTGAAAATCTCATTATCGAACGGGGTAAATACGCAGATTTTACACTCGAGCAACTCAAGCAATATGACCTTATAGCAACGATGGACGGAAATTTTAGCTTTAAAGAGTTTAGCTATACAAGAGATGGACTCTATGCAACACTCAAGATCATGCAACTACTGTGTGCGAACAATTTAAAACTTTCAGATGTGGCCAAGGAGATAGATTATTTTTACTATAAAAGTTTTAAGATAGATTGTGTGCAATCGCTCAAAGGGAAAATGATGCGAAAGTTCCTTGAAAGCGCAAAAAACAAAAAGTCTTCTTTGTTAGATGGCGTAAAAATTTGGGAAAATGAAACAGATTGGATACTTATGATTCCAGATCAGTATGGAGATTTTCTAAATATCTACATGCAAGCTAAAAATGATGAAAGTGGAGCATTGCTCTATGAAAAATACACACAAAAAATCGAGAAATGGATGAAAGAATAAAAATATGAAACTCAACTTCTTGTGGCATATGCATCAGCCCGATTACCGTGATGCAAGTGGAATTATGCAGATGCCATGGGTTTTTTTACATGCTATCAAAGATTATTATGATATGCCGTGGATGGTGGCTCAAGTAGATGGCATCAAGGCTACTTTTAACATTACGCCTCCTTTGATAACACAACTCGAACTCTATTACGAACATTCTCATACAAAGGATAAGTTTTTGAGTTTGTGGTATGCAAACCCTACACAACTTCAAGAAGATGATCGCAATTGGTTGATTAAGATTTGTAAAACTCCCCAATACGAACGGATGATAAATCCTCTTCCTCGATTTGTGCAATTGCACGCAATGGAGCATTACAATAACGCTGAACTTATCGAACTTGAAGTGCTTTTTATGCTCGCATGGTGTGGAACATATCTCAAAACACAAAATCCAACCATCAAAGCATTGATCCAAAAAACATCGGGGTTTACTCAAGAAGATAAGATCGTTTTACTTTTAGAATTAGAACAGTTTGTTTCAAAGATTTTTGCATACTACAAAGAGTTACATGTAAAGGGTATTGTAGCACTTGCAACAACACCTCTCAATCATCCGATTTTGCCACTTTTGCTTGATATGAACAACGCCATTGCGGCAAATCCATCGACAAATATCCCCACACAGCACATCTGTTTGAGAGATGATGCACTCATGCAGGTGCAAAAAGCACAAGAGCTTTTTGTAGAAAAATTTGGATTTAAGGCGCGTGGATTTTGGCCAGCAGAGGGAGCTGTGGATGTAAAAAGTGCAGAGATATTTCGTTCAAGCAATCTTGAATGGATAGCAACAGATGAGGCAATACTCTTAAAGTCCTTACATGTAAACGATAAAAATCATATCTATGTTCCTTATGATTTTAATGGCTTAAAGATCTATTTTCGTGACCACTATTTGAGTGATTTGATAGGTTTTGAATACCGATATAAAAACGAGCAAACTGCCGCTGATGACTTTGTGTCCCGGCTACAACGCATACAAGATACAAATCCGCAAGCATTAGTTTCGGTGATACTTGATGGTGAAAATGCGTGGGAATTCTACGAACAAAATGCCTATAAGTTTTTTATGGCACTGTATACTTCTTTGCAAAAACTTTCTTGGTGTGAGTTGATTACGATGGATGAAGCCCTTTCTTTACCTGCTACAAAACTCGATACTTTAGCCTCTGGAAGTTGGATTCATGGTGAATTTAACACTTGGGTTGGACACAAGGAAAAAACGCGTGCTTGGGAGTTATTGTTTGTTGCTAAAAAGGATTATGAATACCATAAAAATGATTTGGATGAAAAAACTATCCAGCAGATTACGCATCATTTTTTAGCCGCAGAATGTTCTGATTGGTTTTGGTGGTATGGAGATGATCATTTTAGTGACTTTAGCACAGAATTTGACGCCCTTTTTCGCTCACATCTCATCGATATCTATCTGCTTATGCAAGTAACGCCGCCAGCCGATTTTTTCATACCAATTGCTAAAAACAAAAGTGTGCAAAATTTTTGGATCCAACCACAATCAGACATCAGCCCTCGAATAGATGGCAAACGCGATTCTTTTTTTGAGTGGATTGGATGTGGCGTTGTTGATGAAAGTCGGATATTTTCCACGATGGATAAAGTGAGAGGTCCAGTAAAGCGAATTTTGTACGGACAAGATGCGCAAAAAATCTACTTTGCATTTGAACCAGATGGCGGCGATCAATGCTTCGCTAGTGCCATCAATATTTTTATAGAACCAGAACAAATTCAAGGCACAATTTACCTTGATAAGCAAGATATTCGTGTCGATAATCTTACAATTCACACTACATGTAAGGAGTGTTTGGAGTTTAGCATAGAAAAAACAAAGCTAGATTCTTCTGAGATATCTATCCGTTTTGAAGTGCTAAAAAATGGCCAAATTATCCAAACACTACCAGGATTTGGCATATTAAAAATAACACTCAATGATGATTATAGTCATAATTGGTTTGTATAAAGGATCTCAATAATGTCACAAAGCGTCTCTTTTCTTTTTGGTATCCACATGCACCAACCAGTGGACAATTTTTCCTTTTGCATAAAAGAAGCGGTGCAAAAAAGTTATCTGCCATTTTTTGAAACGGCAGCAAAGTATCCTGCATTTAAATTTGCCGTGCATTCTAGCGGCTGGCTACTTGAGCAGATTGAAACAAATTATCCTGATCTTTTTGCACTTATGCGAAAGCTTACGCAAGAAGGATCCATCGAGTGGTTTAGTGCTGGATTTTATGAGCCAGTTTTGAGCTGTATTCCATCAAAAGACAGAAGAGGACAGATCAAAAAACTCAACACTTTTTTGCATTCACGATTTGGTGTGCAAGCACAAGGTTTATGGTTGAGCGAACGAGTTTGGGAGAGTGCTATCATCCCTGATCTTGCTACATGTGGCATCAAATACAGTGTAGTTGATGATTATCACTTTTTAAGTAGCTCATTTGCAAACGATAAGCTTGATGGTTATTATCTTAGTGAGGAAGGCGGTGATGAAAATGCTCTCTTTCCAATTTCAAAAAAACTTCGCTATGTGTTGCCTTTTGCAAGTGTCGATAAAGCAATCGAAACTATTTTAAGTTACGCATGTGCAGATGATGCAGCGGCTATCTTTTTTGATGATGCTGAAAAGTTTGGTTTGTGGCCAAATACTTATGATTGGGTCTATAATCAAGGTTGGCTTGAGCAATTTATCGCACGAGTTGTAAGCGATGAGCGAATACTCTCCACACATTATGGCACATTTTTTCAAAACCATCGCCCCAAAGGGTTGGCATATCTCAACAACACTTCTTATATCGAAATGGGCGAATGGAGTTTGGCAGCAAGTAAAGCAAAAGCATTTAAAGAACTCAAGCAACAAGTGGGTGAGAAATATTTTGAAGAGTGTGGCATAAGTTTTATCAAAGGCGGGATTTGGAAAAATTTCTTTATCAAATACGCTGAAAGCAATTATCTGCACAAAAGAATGCTAAACCTAAGCGGCAAACAAAAATTATTTTCAAAACAACAAAAAGAGCATTTGTATAAGTTGCAAACCAATGATGTTTTTTGGCATGGCGTTTTTGGAGGCATATATCTGCCAAATCTACGAGACAATGCTTACCGTTATCTGCTTGCTATTGAAAAAGAGTTAGATGATGCAAAAATGCAAGTGTTCGATATAGATAAAGATGGCTATGATGAACTCAAAATCAAAACAAACGACCTTTCATTTGTTTTTTCAAGTCGGTATGGTGGACAAATGATGGAATTTGGTTCTTTTGAAACACTTTTTAATTGGCAAAATACGATGCGAAGGACACAAGAGATTTACCATCTTTTTGATGAGAAACATGATCAAAAAGAGGAAATCGATTCTATACATGATGGTGTAAAAATGGATGAGGATTTGCGGAGTGAACTTCGTTTTGATATTTCTCCTCGTTATTCATTTATCGATCATTTCAGCGATGAAACGATTACGCTTGTGCGTTTAAGTGAGCTTGATTTTAGAGAAATTGGCGATTTTGCAGACCAGTCTTTTGTGCTTGATGGTGCAAAATGCTCGTTTTCTAAGAAAGGATTTTTACAAGGAAATTTTGAGAGCTTTTTGCAAAAAACTTACCACTGTAAGGGAAAAAGCCTCAAGCTTGATATTGCATTTGAAACAGCGATGCAATCAACATTTTTTTATACAAATGAACTTAATTTGCATTTTGCACATATGCAAGATATTCGCATCAATGATCAATTGCTAATTGATGGTTTGAGCTTGCAAGCGTGTAGCGAGATACGCATATGTGACGATTTTACACAAAAAATGTTAGTGCTAAAAACACAAATACCATGTGATTTTAATGCTTGTATCATCCATACTATCGCAAAAAGTGAGCGAGGTTTTGAGAAAACACCACAGCATATTGCATGTACTCTTGGCTTTACATGTAGCCCATCATTTCACACACAAATCACACTAGAGATGCAAGATGTCTGAGATACGATATGATAAGATTCATAACCAGCATGTCCTTATTGCACCAGAGAGACTCTATAGACCAAATATAGATTTTCAGAAAAAAAAGATTGTTACTAATCTAAAAAGATGCCCATTTTGTGAGGGCAATGAACATTTGACGCCTGCTGAAGTGTTTGCGATACGAGACAATAGTGCCAATACGCAAGGCTGGAAAACAAGAGTTGTGCCAAATCTCTACAAAGCAGTGCAAATAGAACTTGATGGCGCTTCAAGACGAAATGGGATTTTTGAAGCTCGTGATGGCTTAGGTGCGCATGAAATCTTAATTGATTCGCCAAAACATAGTTGCGGTTTTGAGTCTCTCGGCGTTGCAGGGATAGAAAATTGGTTGCGTTCAATCATCATCAGAGTAGAAGATTTACAAAAAGATGGCAGGCTTATCTATGTAAGTGTTTTTAAAAATGTCGGAGAAAGAGCAGGAGCCACGCAAGAACACCCGCATACACAAATTTTAGCACTCCCGATGATGCCCAAAAATGAACTTGTTTTTTTGCAAAGAAATGCTGATTATTACCGCTTGCATGGTCGAGGAATTCTTGAAGATGTTTTGCACAATGAATTGTTTTTTGAGAAAAGAATTCTCACTAGTGTGGGGGATTTTGTTGCTTTTTGTCCTTATGCAAGTGCTTTTTCTTTTGAAGTGATGATAGTTCCTACGCAAAATTTAAAGCATATTTTTAAATGTTCTAGAAAACAAGTGAATGATTTTGCTATTTTGCTAGAAAAAGTTTTTAGTATGCTAGCGCAGCAATTAGGAGTGTTTGATTATAATCTTGCTTTCTCTTTTGCTCCTTTAAATAGCAACTTTGAAAATGAAATTTTTATGCCCAATATAAACAAAAATTATCGTTTTAGTCTGCGTATCATTCCACGCATTTATACACTCGGAGGCTTTGAATTAGCTAGCGGAATGTTTATAAATTGTGTGAGTCCAGAAGAGAGCGCGAAGTTACTTCGAGGAGACAAGTCGTGAAAGTGTTATTTTGTGCTAGCGAAATCTATCCTTACGCCAAAACAGGTGGGCTTGGAGATGTCGGCGATGCATTACCAAAAAGTTTGCAAAAATACGCAGATGTAGCAGTAGCAATGCCTATGTATAGTTTTATCTCTTCTGATGATTTGCAAGTTTTTGCAAGTTTTTCATTGCAGATGGGCGGTATAGACTATGAGATTGAGATTTATAATACACAAAATTATTACTTCATCAAAGCACCGTTGCTGAGTAGCACTGAAAATCTCTACGGTAATGCCCTCGGTGATTATGCTTCCAACGATATCCGCTTTGGTTTGTTTGCAAAAGCAATCGTTGAACTTTGCACATTGATGAGTGTTGATATCTTACATGTAAATGATTGGCATAGTGCTTTAGCCCCACTTTTTATCAAAGAAAAAGGCTTACATGTAAAGAGTGTCTTGACGATTCATAACCTTGCATATCAAGGTATTTTTTCAAAAGAATCATTGCAAAGACTTGGGCTTGATAATAGCTATTTTCGTATGGAAGCGTTAGAGTTTTATGGCAAAATAAATTTTCTCAAAGCGGGCATTGCATTTTGTGATGCACTCACAACCGTGAGTCCAAGTTATGCACAAGAGATTCTCACGCCAGCTTTTGGGTGTGGGCTTGATGGTTTTTTACAGGCACACAAATATAAATTACACGGTATTTTAAATGGTATCAATGCAGATTTTTTTGATCCAAAAACAGATAGTTTTTTAGCTTATAATTATGATGCAAATCATCTTGAAGACAAACGCAAAAACAAGGTTGCATTCTTAAAAAAAATCAAACTCAAAGATCCGAGAAAACCTCTTTTTATAGTGCTTTCTCGTTTAGTGCCACAAAAAGGAATTGATCTCATTTGCAAAGCACTTCCAGAAATTTTAGCGCATAAAATCAATCTTTACATCCTTGGAGATGGCGAGGGTGATATGATTTCACAACTCACACAAGCTGCTTTGCGGTATGAAAATTTTGTATTTGAAAATTGTTATGATGAAAGCCTTTCGCATCAAGCCTATGCGGCGGCCGATTTTGTATTGATGCCCTCTTTGTTTGAGCCCTGTGGACTTGTGCAAATGATTGCTATGCGTTACGGTGTTATCCCTATCGTTTTTGCAACCGGAGGATTGAGGGATAGCGTTTTTGAGGATCAAGATAAGTGCGGCAGAGGCGTTGTATTTACCAAATACTCCAAAAAGCAGTTTCTTTTAGCTTTGCAAAGAGCACTTTTGTTGCAAAAAGATGATGCTCTCAAAAAAGCCAATATGGCGTGTGATTTTTCATTTCAAAAGAGTGCAAAAGCATACTTTGAAATTTATAAGGCACTCGTGTGAAACTATGTATCGATGCTGGAGGAACTTATTTTCGTTATGAACTTTATGAAAATAACCAGCAAATTGGTGCAAAAAGTGAAAAAAATGAGGGCGTTGGAATCTGTTTTTGGATCGAAAATATCCTTCAACAATATCCGAAAATCCAAATTATCGCCGTAGGTTATGCCGGTCAAGTAAAAGATGGAATTATCCTCGCTTCCCCAAATATAACAATCGATAAAGCAAATATAAAAAGCTATTTTGAACAGAAGTATGGGGTGAAATTTTTTATACAAAATGATCTCGAATGTGCCGTGCTAGCTGAAGCAAATTTTCATAAAAGCCCTGATATCTGTGCCTTATATCTAGGCAGTGGCATGGGACTTGGCGTTATTAGTGGTGGCAAGCTTTTGCAAGGATTTGGCGGTGTTGCTACTGAAATTGGTCATATTCCTTATAAAAAAAGCCCCTTTACATGTGGCTGTGGCAGAGATAATTGCATCGAACTTTTTGCTTCAGGCATTGGACTTTTGGGATTTAAAAAATATTTGAGTCTTGATGCAAATCTTACTTTGGAGCAGTTGCGAGTAGCTCAAAGTTCATTGTATACACAGTTTGAAGAGGCACTTTTGTATGCGGTTGGAACTGTGATCACACTTTTTAATCCGCAGATTTTAGTTCTAGGTGGCGGTATTTTTGCAAGTGACAGTGAACTTTTTGCAATAGTATCGGAAAAATACGCAAATTTTACCTTGCTAGTGAGTGCAAAACAAGTTACAATCAAAAAAACACAGATACAAAATGCCGTCTTATCGGGTACGAGATTATTGGGAGTTTAAAATGCAAGAAAAATTAAAGATAGCTTTCATAGCTTCAGAGGTTGTGCCATTTGCTAAAACAGGTGGGCTTGCTGATGTGGCAGGAGCTTTACCAAAAGCGCTTAAAAAATTGGGGCATGAGATTATTGTGATTATGCCACGGTATTATAAGATAGACAAGACACAACTTACAAAATTACCTGAACCTCTTGGTGTGCCGATGGGATCTATGGGTGAGCTTTGGGCGGCAGTTTATACTACGATGTTACCAAATAGCACAGTGCGTATTTATTTTATAGATTATGAACAGTATTTTGGCAGAAGTGGATTGTATGAGGAAAACAATATCTCTTTTGCAGACAATGGTGAACGGTTTGTTTTTTTTACAAAAGCGGCGATGCAACTTTGTAAAATGCTCTCTTTTGTGCCTGATATTTTTCACGCAAATGATTGGCATAGCGCAAGCGTTGCGATACTTGCAAAAACTAGATTTGTACATGATTTTGCACACGCAAAAACAGTTTTGACGATCCACAATATGCAGCATCAAGGTATTTTTCATAAAGGTTTGATGAATTTACTTGAGATAGGTTGGGAGCATTTTAATTCTTGCGAGTTTGAAAGTATGGGTGGACTCAATATGCTCAAAGGTGGCATCATGCACGCTGATGCTGTAACGACGGTCTCGAGTGGCTATGCAGCAGAAATTCAAACACCAGATTTTGGCTTTGGACTCGATGGACATCTTAGAGCGCATAGCCAAAAAATATATGGCATTTTAAATGGTGTTGATTATGACGAATGGAATCCATCAAAAGATAAATATATCGCGAAAAATTTTGATGTGGATGCTATGAAGGGTAAAAATGTGTGCAAGCGAGCATTGCAAAAACATTTTGGACTCAAACAAAAATACGGCGTACCTGTTATCGGATTTGTGGGCAGATTTGCAGAGCAAAAAGGCATAGGACTTATCGCCTCGGTTATATCTGGCTTGCTAGATATGGATGTGCAGATTGTGATGCTAGGTGCTGGAGAAAAATGGGCCGAAGGATTTTTCTCACACGAGGCATATCATCGAGAAAATTTTGGTTTACATGTAGGTTATAGCGAGGAATTGGCACATCAGATAGAAGCTGGTTGTGATCTGTTTTTGATGCCATCTCTCTTTGAGCCATGTGGACTCAATCAAATCTATAGTTTGCGTTATGGTACGCTACCGATCGTGCGTGCAACGGGTGGGCTTGATGATACGATAGAAAACTATGATGCAAAAAACAATAGCGGCAATGGCTTTAAGTTTTATGAAGCTTCAAGTGATGCGCTGTACCATACTGTAAAATGGGCTTTAGATTTGTATTTTGGCGATAAAGAAGCATTTGAGCAGTTACGCACTCGTGCGATGCGTGCACATTTTAGCTGGGAAGATGCGGCGAAAAATTATGTGGAGGTGTATCGTGGCATATGAAATGTTACAAGGCGTAACGCTTTTTAGTGAGTTTGATATCTATCTTTTTAAGCAAGGTGTTCATTATAAACTTTACGAAAAACTAGGCGCTCACCTACATGTAAGCGATGGAAGAAGTGGCGTGTATTTTGCTACTTGGGCGCCAAATGCTACTAGTGTTTCGGTAATCGCAGATTTTAACCATTTTGATATTTCAGCTCATCCTTTGCAAAAAAGAGCAGATGATTCGGGTATTTGGGAGGGATTTGTATGCGATGTAAACGCGGGCGCGGTTTATAAATACTTTATCGATTCACCCAATCCGCACACTTCAAAACAAAAAGCTGATCCGTACGCATTTTTTGCAGAAGTTGCACCAAATTCTGGCTCACGCGTTTGGGATGTGCAAAATTATGCGTGGAATGATGCTAGTTGGATGAAAAATCGCAAAAAAAATAATTCACACAAAAGTCCTATCAGTATTTATGAGGTGCATCTAGGCTCTTGGCGAAGAAAAGTAGAAGAGAATAATCGGTTTTTAAATTATATTGAAATAGCGTATGAATTAAGTAGCTACGCAAAAGAGATGGGCTTCACACATGTAGAGCTTTTACCGATCACGGAGTATCCATTTGAAGGCTCATGGGGATATCAAACAACGGGATATTTTGCACCAACCGCTCGTTATGGAACGGCTGAGCAGATGCAAGAATTTATTGATATTTTGCACCAAAATGGCATCGGCGTTATACTTGATTGGGTGCCGTCGCATTTTGTAACTGACGGGCATGGTTTAAGCAATTTTGATGGCAGTTGCTTATATGAACATAAAGATCCTAAAAGGGGTTATCACCCGCAGTGGAAAAGTGCAATTTTTAATTATGATCGCAATGAAGTGCGGGCATTTTTGATAAATTCTGCACTATTTTGGCTTGAGATGTATCATTTTGATGGTATTCGTGTGGACGCTGTTGCTTCTATGCTGTATCTTGATTATGCGAGAGAAGAGGGTGAATGGATACCAAATGAAGATGGCAGCAATGTAAACCGCGGTGCTGTACAATTTCTCAAAGAACTCAATAGTGCTGCTTATGGGGTACATAAAGATATCATAATGTTTGCTGAAGAATCCACAAACTATTCGATGGTAACCCGACTCGTAAGCGATGGCGGACTTGGATTTGGCTACAAATGGAATATGGGCTGGATGCACGACATACTCAAATATATGAAACAAGAGCCTATCGCAAGACAACACCACCATGATGATTTAACCTTTAGCTTTGTTTACATGTACAATGAAAATTACATCTTACCACTTAGCCATGATGAAGTGGTGCATATGAAAGGCTCTCTTATCGGCAAAATGCCAGGTGATTATGCGAAAAAATTTGCAAATTTGCGTGCAATGTTTGCTTTGATGTTTGCACATCCTGGGAAAAAACTGTTGTTTATGGGTGCAGAATTTGCTCAATTTGCAGAGTGGGCGTATGATCGAAGCCTTGATTGGCATTTGCTTGATTATGAGAGCCACAAAGGGGTGCAAAAGTGCATACAAACACTTAACCACATGTATGCAAATGAGCCTTGTTTGCACAAAAACGATGTCCTTAGTAGCGGCTTTGAGTGGATTCATGAAAATGACTGTAACGCCAATGTTATCTCATTTATCAGAAAAGGCACAACCAAAGACAAACCCCTCATCGTAGTGTGTAATTTTGCAGACAAAGAGCATATCGGCTACGAATTAGGACTGCCAACCAAAGGTGAATATAAAGAGATTTTTAATTCCCAATCAACTCAATTTGGCGGGTATGTAGCTATAAGCCAAGATCCCATAAAAACCCAAAACCAACCCTGCCACGGTCGCAAAAATATGCTCAAATGCAACTTGCCAGCCTTAAGCGTAGTGTATTTGAAAAAGATTTGAGTTTTTGAAGTTTCTATCTAGTTTGTTGCCATTGGATATGTGATTGTGTGGGTTATCATAACAATCAAAAACACAATGAATTCTTGCGCCATTTTTACTCAATTTAAATTTAAATTTTATATTTAATTATTTTTTTATCATTTTTTTTAAAATCAGACTATAATTATATGAAGTATATATCTATGAATTTATAGGAGGATTTTTATGTATGGTAAACTTTTTTCACTCTTTGTATTTCTTTCTTTGTCTGTTTTTTTCAGTGGGTGTTCTAGCGATGAAGTTCCAACTCCAAAGCTCTACGCACAAGGAGGATTCAGTACTTTTACCCTTCCTGAAGATACAGAAACTAGTCTTATCAAAGATCCAAGCAGTATGATAAAGTTTTGTGGCGCACGGGAAAGTGATGCTGTGAGTGCTAAACAAAATGGTTTTTCGCTAGGTTTTGGTATTGGAGGTGCTCAAGAATCTGTTGGTGCAACAAACGGCGGTGGCGCACTCTCTTTAGGTGGACGCGATCCGTTGGTGCTTATAACGCGTGAATTTCTGTACCGTGTTTGTGAACTCTCTTTAAATCACAATTTAAACAAACAAGAAACGATTGAATTATACAAGTACTTTATCGAAAAGCTACTTGTTATGGCACCGCTTACAAAAGCAGATGGTGCTGCTTCTGCTGGTATCGCGCCCGTTGCTCCCACAAGCAGTGAGAAAAGTTCTAAAAGTAAAGATGATACAAAGGATGATATCTTTGATGATAAAAGCGGGTTTTAATGGTGTTCTTCGGAGCAGTTTTGTATATTTTATAGATAAAGGAAAAACAGATGAAACGAACCATATTTAAATTCTGTTGCATTTTATGCCTCATCAGCTCTTTTGCGTATGCACAAAGCGATGCTACTTTTTTGGAAGCTGTGCATAAACTATTTGATCAAGAAAAAGTTTTTCAAGTTGAATCCAAACGACTCATGAAAAACACACAAGAGATTGATCATGCTCTTATCAATTTTGAAACGCTACTCAATGCTGAACATAAAACAACACAAGCACTTATTACTTTAGATACAGCGCTTGGAACAATTGAAAAAGTTCTCGTTATAGCTGAACTAGTTCCTCAAACTAAAGAAGAAGCTCAAATACTCAAAAAAAATATCGCAATTGTGCATAAGCCTGTTGCAACTGCGGCAAAAAAGATGTCTCAAATAGATGCCAAGATTGTTCCGTTGCAAAAAGCTACTCACAAAACTGAAAAAGTAACTTCCGCTCTTGTAAAAGTAGAAACAGGATTTCGCGAAATGAGTCTTCGCTATTTTGATGCAGTTGGTTTGGTTGCGCAGTGTGAACACGATGATACAATTTTAGGTATTGTAAACCATTCATATGTAGTGTATGTGGGCATTGATAAAGAGGTCAATCATATCAATAATACTTATGATAATATCAAGCATATTCCACAAAAAAGTCTGCACGCTTTGAGTGTAGAATTTGAAAAATTAGCAAAATTGGAAGCACCATTGCTCAATTTGCATAAAAAACTTGTGCCACTTTATCACGCACTCAACGACTTAGAACATGTTCTAAATCAACACATCGGAGTAAAACCAGCTTATCCATGTGGGGTAAAAACTTGTCATCATGAAGTATCCTATCCATGTGGGGTAAAAAAATGTAAAAAATTGGGTGCATCTTATCCGTGTGGTGTAAAAACTTGCACAAAAAAAGCTCCTTATCCATGTGGGGTAAAAACTTGTCATGTCGAGATCTCTGTCTCAGTTGCAGATGCAATCAAAGGGGCGGATATGATCGAACATAAAATTGAGTCAAGTGTAAGTTCATTTGTTTACAAGGCTTTAAAGGAAGTAGGATTGGGGTCTATCGTAAAAGATCTTGAACATCAAGCACAAAACCTTCTCAAACCAGTTTTAAAAAAGCTCAATCTCTCCATCGATACATCTTTGCCATCTTTAGATATCAATCTTAATTTAGCAATGATTGAAGCGGGAATTGCTGATCTGGAAAAATTTGAAAATGAACTCATTAAGTTAGGAAAAATCCTTGACATGCAAAGTCCTACTTTTGCACCATACACGCAAAAACTTGAAGTTCTCAACGCAGATATCAAAGCAGTATTAGGTTCACCGCGTTGTAAAAATATAAAGTAATTTTTTTGAAGATTCTCAAGATGTTGGACCCGCTAAATCTGAGACTTCAAGAACAAAAAGTATCAAATTGCTTTACATGTAAGCTTACATGTAAAGCAATCCTTGGTTGTTTTATCGCATCAATTTTTGTTTTAAGATGATCTTTCCTGCTTCAACGCCGGGTTGGTTGTAGGTATTGATACCCAATAGCTTACCTACTAAAGAAGTGAGAATTTCGAAGCTGAACATTAATTTTGCTAGATTGTATGCGTCAATTTTCTCAATCACGATCATATCGCATGGGATATCTTTGAGGTCTGTGATGGCTTGCATAGTTGCATCTGCTTGGTGATTGATGAGTTCACTAAATGCTAAGCCATTAAGCATATCAAGTTCCTCGAGTCCCTCAAGAGAAGTGTGCGGTATCGCACTTTTGTCTCCAAAATCTTTTATCTTGATAAATGTAACTGTCTTATCTCGCTTACCCTCCATGATGAGTTGCAAAAAGGAGTGCTGATCAACAGGTCCTTGGATGCCTATTGGAGTGAGTCCTTTGTGTTTTTTGGCACTGTCGATTTTTCCTAAACTTTCTCCCCACAATTGCACAAACCATTTGTTAAATCCATCAAATAGTATAGAATAACTAAAGATAACATTGATGCTGTATTCGTGTGAATTTTCTGCGATAAACCTTGCTTTGTTTACGAGCGGTGTAAATGTTTCGCCTTGCGTAAAGAATGTGTTATAAAAATCTTTACAGCCTGCAAGCAAGTCATCTATATCGATACCAACAATAGCCAAAGGCACGAGTCCTACGGTGCTAAATACAGAAAATCTTCCACCAACGGATTTTGGAATTTCAAAAGAGTTGATACCATTTTTTGTAGCAAATATTTGGAGTTTGCTATCGCTTTCTGTGATAACTAAAGAGTTTTTGTTGTCGATATGTACTTTTGTGCTGAGGTATTTAAAAATCGTTACCGTCTCGGTTGTTGTGCCTGATTTGCTGATCACGATAAAAAGTGTATCGGCTAGATCAATGCTTGCTATGCGGCCATTTATATCGATAGGATCGGTTGATTCAAAAAAGATGAGTTCTTTTTCAAAATGATTTGTTTTGCGTAAAAAATCATATATTGCCAAAGTTCCGAGATTGCTACCGCCAATGCCGATAACGGCGATATATTTTTGTGTAACTTGTTTTGCATACTTTTTTATCTGGGATACATCAGCAAAAGGCAGGCGATAATACCCGATTTGTTCTTGTTCCTGTTTTAAACTCTCAAGGAGTTCAACATCGCTTTGTCTTGGTGTGTAATTGTTTGAATAACTCATGGTTTTCCTTTTATAAAATTGCTTGTGAGACGATCTGTTGTGCCTCTTTTTGAATCTGTGCGAGATGTTCGCTTGAGATGAAACTTTCTGCATAGATTTTGTATATATCCTCAGTTCCGGATGGTCTAGCTGCAAACCAGCCATTTTGAGAACAAACTTTGATGCCCCCTATGGGCGCGTCATTTCCTGCTGCGTTTGAAAAAATATGTTCTATCTTTTCACCCGCAAGTGTTGTGCTTTGTATGTCTTGTGGCTTGAGATTTTTGAGTTTTGCTTTTTGTTCGCTTGTGGCAACGGCGTCAATTCTGGCGTAAAAAGCTTTGCCGAATTTCTTTTCAAATTCTTGGTAGATGAGTGCAGGATCTTTTTGCATTACAGCGGTGATCTCAGCGGCCAAAAGATTTAAGATGATGCCGTCCTTGTCAGTTGACCACGCACTCCCATCAAAGCGTAAAAAAGAAGCTCCAGCGCTTTCTTCTCCGCCGAATCCCAAAAATCCACTATGCAAACCCTCTACAAACCATTTAAATCCCACAGGCACTTCGTAAAGGTTTCTGCCCATATCGCTTATGACTCTATCGATCATCGAACTTGAAACTAAAGTTTTGCCGATAGCACTATCTGCGCTCCATTTTGTTCTGGTGCGTAAAAGATACCAAATAGCAACACTGAGATAATGGTTTGGATTCATAAGTCCTGCACTTGGAGTGACTATGCCGTGTCTATCAAAATCAGGGTCATTGGCAAAAGCAAGATCAAAGTTGTCTTTGAGTGCCACAAGTGAATGCATCGCATATGGCGAGGAACAATCCATGCGGATTTTACCATCATGGTCACAGCACATAAATGAAAAAGTTGGATCGGTGTATTGGTTGGTGATAGCTAAATCAAGTCCATAAACCTCATTGATCTTTTGATACACTGCAATGCCAGATCCGCCTAGAGGATCAACAGCTAATTTTAAACCAGCATTTTTAATAGCTTCGATGTTTATAATCTGTGGCAATTGCGCTACATACGGTGTTACAAAATCAAACTCTTGTACAAAACCGCTCTGCATTGCTTCTTGGAGTGAAACTCTTTTGACATCTTGCAAGTTGTTTGCGATGATTTCATTGGCGCGTTTTTCTATGATTGAGGTTACATCTGTATCGGCAGGACCACCATTTGGGGTATTGTACTTAAAACCGCCATCACTTGGGGGATTGTGTGATGGGGTTATGACAACGCCATCACTCGTAAGTTTAGAAGTTTTGTTAGCTTCAAGGATAGTAAAAGAGATGAGCGGTGTTGGAGTGTAACCGTCGTTTAAGGCAATCTTACATGTAACCTCATTGGCTGCAAAAACTTCCAAAGCACTCATCTGAGCAGGAGCTGAGAGTGCGTGTGTGTCTTTGCCTATAAATAGGGTTCCTGTTATATTGTTTTCTTTACGATATTCGCATAATGCTTGTGAAATAGCTAGGATGTGTGTTTGATTGAATGATTTTTTGAGTGCATTTCCTCTGTGCCCAGATGTACCAAAACTTACCTGTTGTGTTTTGTTTTTGCAATCTGGTGTGAGGGTAAAATAAGCACTGATGAGATTTGGAATATTTTCAAGGATCTCTTTTGGTGCCACCTTTGATGCAAATGAATGGATCATAACTCGCCTCCTTTTTTGAGAGATTGTAGGGATTGTTTACATAATTTTGTGATGGTATCAAATTCTTTGTTGGCGATAAGTTTTGTATCACTAAGCCAAGTACCACCTACGGCTAAAACATTGCTAAGAGCTAGAAAATCGTGCATATTTTCCATCTTTACGCCCCCTGTTGGGCAAAATTTTACATCTCCAAAAGGTCCAGCAAATGCCTTGAGTAAAGCAACACCACCTAGAGCCGAGGCCGGAAAAAGTTTGCAGTTATAAATCCCAGCACTCATCGCAAGCATAATTTCGCTAGCACTCGCAACGCCAGGGATAAAAGGGTATGCTGTTTTTGCTGCGACATCAAGTAACTCTAATGAAATTCCTGGAGAGAAAACAAACTTTGCTCCCGCATCGATAGCTTGTCTAAATTGCAAGGCATTGCATACAGTTCCAGCACCTAGATACATGTGAGGTACCTCTTTTGCGATGAGTTCCATAGCTTCAAGTGCGCAGGGTGTTCGAAGGGTTAATTCTAAGATGTGAATGCCACCATCATATAAAGCTTGTGCCAATGCAACGGCATCATTTTTATCACTAAGACTTACCACTGGTATGATCGGTGATATACTCATAATCTCTCGTGCGTTCATGCTCTTTCCTCTCCTGGTGTTTGAAATACGCAAGCTCCTTCGCTAGCTTGTGAAACGAGTGAGCGGATTGGTGCGAAAAGTTCTGTGCCGCAGCCATATTTTTGTTGTTTATATGTGCCAATTTTTCTTACATGTAAGAGATTTTCTTCTACATGTAAGTGTACTTCTTTGTTGGTGAAATCAAGTGTAATATGATCCCCGTCTTGTATTTTTGCTATAACACCACCATTTGCAGCTTCTGGACTCATATGGATAGCACTCGGCACTTTTCCAGAGGCACCTGACATGCGTCCATCGGTGATAAGTCCTACTTTGTAGCCGAGATCTTGTAGTGTGCCTAAAGCTGGCAATAGCCCGTGCAATTCAGGCATACCATTTGCTTTTGGTCCTTGATAACGAACAACAGCTATGAAATCCTTGTGCAGTTCTCCGGCCTTAAACGCTTTTTGCAATGCTTCTTGTGAATCAAAAACAACAGCAGGCGCACTGATGTAGAGCTGTTCTTTTTTTAAGGCTGAACTTTTAACTATGCTTGTGCCGATATTTCCATGAAGAATTTGGATCCCACCTTGTTTATCAAAAGGTGTATCAATCGTGGAGATAACTTGTGTATCTTTTGAATAGATCTGCTCGTGAGAAAAAATAACATCCGTACCTTGCAAAATAGGTTCACAAGCAAACCGTTGCAAGCCAAAACCAACAACAGTTTGCACATCTTGATGTACCAATCGAGCCTGTAAAAGTTGTGCGATGATAACACCCATGCCACCTGCGTCACGAAAGTGATTTACATCTGCGCTACCATTTGGATAAAGTTTGCACAGCAATGGTGTGACTGATGAAATTTGATCAAAATCTTCCCACTTTAAAATGATGCCAGCCATCTTTGCCATGGCGATGAGGTGGATCGTATGGTTGGTTGAACCTCCTGTTGCCATAAGTCCGACGATAGCATTAACAAAACTTTTTTCATCGATTATTTTATACAGAGGCCATGGATCTTGAGCTTGTATGTTTTGAAGCAATGTGAGAGTTGCGTGTTTTGTGAGGGCGTCTCTAAAAGGAGTATTTGTATTGATAAAGGAGCTATTTGGCAGTTGCAACCCCATCATTTCTAAAAGCATTTGATTTGAATTTGCAGTACCATAAAATGTACATGTACCGCAACTATGATATGATTTTGTTTCTACTTCAAGTAAGGCAGTTTCGCTCACTTTGCCTTGTGCAAATTCTTGTCTTATTTTTGATTTTTCACTATTTGATATACCTGAGGGCATAGGTCCTGCTGGGATAAAGATCGTTGGAAGATGTCCAAAACTAAGTGCTCCCATGAGCAATCCAGGGACAATTTTATCGCAAATTCCTAAATATATCGCTCCATCAAAAACATTATGCGACATCGCAATTGCAGTTCCCATGGCGATATTGTCTCTGCTAAAAAGACTCAGTTCCATCCCTTTTTGTGATTGTGTGACTCCATCACACATAGCAGGAACGCCTCCGGCAACTTGTGCTGTAGCTTTATGATCTTTGAGCGTTTGTTTGATGAGATCTGGATAAGTTTTATAAGGGGCGTGTGCAGAGAGCATATCATTGTAAGCCGAAACTATGGCGATATTTGGACTGTTTGTAAAAGCAAATGAATTTTTTTTCTCCGCATTCATAGAGGCTACACTGTGTGCTATATTGCCACATTTGAGTGTTTTTTTGCCATTTTGTGTAGCTTCTTGCATACGAGAAAGATATACGGTTCTACTTTGTTGTGATCTTTTGATGATCGCATCAGTGACTTGTTGGATTGTGGTATTCATATCATATAAACCTTTATGTTTTTTAGAGTTTGGCGCAATACACTAAGGATTGGATATTTGTATATATCACCACTTGCAAGAGCATTTTCAAGCACCTCTTTTTTCTTTTTTCCCTCTACATGTAAGAAGATATACTGTGCGTTTAAAATCGTTTTGAGCCGCATGCTTATACGCTCATATGGAGTGTTTTGTGGTGTAATATGGATGTAAAAATCTGTACTTTGTAAGTTGTACGCTTCTGGTAGTTTTTCATGATTTGGAAAAAGCGATGCGGTGTGTCCATCGTCGCCCATACCCAAAATAAGCACATCAATATCTGTAATCTTTGGTGCATTTTTAAGCGATGATGGTATAGACATATCATCATAAAGCGGGATAAAAGTAGCACTTGCAGCTCGTTCTTGCAAGAGATATCGGCGTACAAGGTGTGCATTGCTGTCACTACTTTCGCTAGCAACACATCTCTCATCAACTAAAATGATAGTAACATTTTGCCATGCAATCGCACTTTTGGCTAGTTTTTGAAAAAGTTTGATAGGTGTTTTTCCACCAGAAACCGCCAAAGTGGCATGATCTTTCTGTTGCACGGCAAGATGCAATTTTTCAGTTATCTCATATGTAAGTGCTTCAAGGCAATTAACATCCATCTTCATGCCAGTTTCTTCCATCTTTTGCGATGAGACTTACAGCGGCACTTGGGCCATCCGTACCTGCTGGATATGTTTTCATGATACTTTGGTTTGCTTGCCAACCTTGAATGATAGCATCTGCCCACTTCCATGCTTCTTCAACTTCATCAAGTCGCATAAAAAGAGTTGGATTGTTTTTGATGATATCAAGCAAAAGTCGCTCATAAGCTTCATGCTTGATCACTTTTGTTGTGTCATGTGAGTTGAGTTCTAAATCAACCTCTTGCAGACGCATATCTGAGCTAATGCCAGGGATTTTATTCATCATTTTGAGATTTATACTCTCATTTGGTTGCAAAGTAATGACGAGTTTGTTTTCACTCAAACATTTGCCCTCATGAGGAAAAATTGAATGGGGAACGGATTTAAAATGTATAACAATCTCTGAATTTTTTTCACGCATCCGCTTGCCACTGCGTATATAAAATGGTACTCCATTCCATCTCCAATTGTCTATATCAACACGAATGGCCGCAAATGTTTCAGTAGTGCTTCCCTTTATTTCTTCACTATCAAGATATCCAGGTACTGCTTCGCCTTGTGAAAATCCTTTTGTGTATTGCGCGCGAACAGTTTTTTCCTCGATATCGCTTGGTGTCATCTTGCGGAATGAACGCAAAACTTTAACCTTTTCATCGCGAACATTGTTAGCATCAAGCGAACAAGGCGGCTCCATAGCAACTAAACACAAGAGTTGGATTAGGTGGTTTTGGATCATATCACGCATGGCTCCGTATTTGTCATAATACCCAGCCCTACCCTCTACGCCAACGCTTTCAGCGACAGTGATTTGTATGTGATCAACATCTCTTGAACCCCAAACGGGCATAAATATACGGTTGGAAAATCGCAATGCCATGATGTTTTGTACGGTATCTTTTCCCAAATAATGATCAATGCGAAATATTTGTGATTCACTAAAGTATTGCAAAACTTCTTGATTGATTTTGCGTGAAGTATCCAAACTTCTACCTAAAGGCTTTTCGAGTACAACTCTGCTTTGTTCGGTGATGAGATCGCAAGTATGTAAATTTTGGGCTATAGAGCCAAAAAAATCAGAAGCAGTGGAGAGATAGTAGATTCGTTCACGATCTGTTTGCATATCAAGAAATATTTTCAGATTTGCATAGGAAGATGGATCTTGAAAGTCAATATAAGCTATTTCTAATTGTTCTGAAAAATCTGCAAAAAAATCTGCATCAAAAATATCAGCACTGATAAATTCCTCTAATTTTGATTGCATAAGTGCAATGTGTGTTTCTCGATTCATCGGGCGTCTAGAAATTGAGATAATGCGACTTTGCTTATCGATAAATCCAGCAAGTCGAAGGTTGTAAAGGGCGGGCATCAATTTTCTAAAAGCCAAATCCCCGTGTCCGCCGAAGATTACTATGTCAGTTCTGTGGGAACTTGTTTCCATATTTTTGCTCTTTTTTTTTCGGTATATGTTGCTTTTTTAAAAAGTAACTAAATTATATTAGCATTTCTAAGCTTGTTTTTTGTATATATCTTGTGTAGTTTTTCGGACAAATGTATTTATCTGCAATTTTTTGTAAGAAAATTTTTGAGATAGTTTTGGTACAATGTTTTGCAACAAGAAGTTCATTTATCGAGGGGTTATTATATGCGTATTCTTCTTATCAACACCAATCCAGCTGTTTCAAGGCTTGCAAAACTAAGTATCGAGAAGTTAGGCTATAACTTTGATGAAGTCGGTAGTTTTGAAGAGGTTTTATTGGCTGATTATGATATTATTTTTATAGATAGTGATTGTTTTGATGATGAAAAATCAAGCTCACTCAAGGAAAGCAACATTACAAATAACATCGTGTATCTTGCAAAAAGAGGCGATGAGCAACCGTCTAGTGTTGATTTTATGCTTGCAAAACCTTTTTTGCCGACAGACTTTATGGAACTTGTCGAAAAGATAGGCACACAAAAAAGCACACACGACTCTGAAAATTACGATGCAACAGACTCTTTAGAAGATTTAGAGACGCCACAAATACAAGAGTTTGAGCCAGAAGAAGAAATCGGTTTAGATTTAGAAGAGTTTGGCACACAAGAAGACTCAGAAGATTTGCAAGCTCATTCCAAAGAGGGTTTAGAACTCGATGATTTAGGAATTGATGATGTGATTATTTCACAAAGTGAATTTGAAAATGCACATTCCTTAAATGAAGAAGATGATTTGTTGCCAGCACATGTGTTAGATAGCGACGAGATAGATGAGGTCAAACATCTTTTGGATTTTGAAGATGTAGACGAGCAAGAGTTGCAAGAAGATACAAAAGAGACAGAAAAGATAGAAGAAATTGATTTTAAACTTGAAGATGATGTTCAAGATGAGAATTTAGAAGATGAACAATTGGATCTTTCCTTGGTAAATCTCCATTTGGATGAGCAGCAAGATGCACAAGATTTGGATATTGATGATTTGGAATTTCAAGAGGACGCAGAAGATGAGGATGAAGCCTTACATGTAGAGGATGAATACAAAATAGATGCGTTAGATACTATGGTTGATATTTCTAAGGAAGAAGAGTTGGATGATGATGCACCTCTACATGTAGATACGCCCAATGAGGAAGAGAAGGAAGAAGAGACAACATTTGATGCGTTTGAAGAGCAATTTAATGCGATAGAAGTTTCTGATGAAGATAAGGCTTTGCTAGAAGAAGATGTAGCGGAAGAATTATTTGAAACGCCTCTTGAAATCCAAGAAGATTTTTCCGATGCGTCTTTGGAAAATTTAGAAACCACACTTGAGAATTTTACGCAAGCAAACGAGCAGCCTGCGAGTGAAATTGCAAGTCTTGATGATTTGAAAGAAGATGATATCTTGAAGGCTTTTGGGTTGCAAGGACAAGATACGCTAGCAAAACCACAAGACGATATCGGCGCTGATTTACAGGAAATTATCTCACAAAGCGTTTCGCACGGTCTGCAAGAAAGCAAATACAAAGATGCGCTCAAGGGTATGAAACTCAATATCTCCATCACATTTGACGAGTTATAGAAGTGCGAGGCAATATTCTTATTATTTCAGGGCCAAGCGGTTCTGGAAAAAGTTCGTTAATGCAAAAAGTATTGCTCGAGATTGAGGATGTGTATTTTTCCATCTCAACCACCACAAGATCCATTCGAGAGGGTGAGATTGATGGTGTGAATTATCATTTTACTTCAAAAGAAGAGTTTGAAGCCGATATCGACAATGGTTTATTTTTAGAATGGGCAAAAGTGCATGAGAATTATTATGGAACTTCGCTCAAACCTATACTAAAAGCTTTGCATGCTGGAAAAATTGTTGTGTGCGACATAGATGTGCAAGGACATAAAATCGCAAGAGAAAAGTTCGGCAATATCATCACTTCAGTTTTTTTAACAACACAAAATCAAGAAATTTTACGCCAAAGATTGACTATGCGAGGAACAGATTCTTTAGAAACTATAGACAAACGGATCTCAAATGCCGTTTCTGAAATGACAAGAATTCGTGAGTATGATTATCTGATCATCAATGATAATTTTGAACAAACCCTCACTGAACTTCTATCTATTGCGCAATCTTCAAGGCATAAAGTAAGTGCTATTGATACGGAAAATTTTATCGCTTCATGGGCAAGCGAAGAGGTGTGAGGACTTAAAGAGTTTCAAAAGAACTCAGATGGTATAATGCTTCATTTTTAGATGAGATTAAAGGAGAATTTATGGGTCCAAGTGTTCAGCAGTTATTGATTGTTTTAGTTATCGTCGTGCTACTTTTTGGAGCAAAAAAGATTCCAGAACTTGCAAAAGGTTTAGGAAAAGGCATCAAGAGCTTTAAAAGTGAAATGAGTGAAGAAGAAGCAAAAAGTGAAGAATCTGAAAAAATAGAAAAAAAAGATGAAAAAAAAGATGCAGCTGAAATTATAGAAGAAACTAAAAAAGTATAAGGCATAGAATTGAAAAAATGTGTCACAAATGCTTTATATGATGTGCTTAAAAAAGACTTTGTTCTCGAAAAACCAAAAGATCTCTCTTTCGGGCATTATGCAACGCCATTAGCTTTTTCACTTGCAAAAGAGCTACGAAAATCTCCCCAAATCATCGCACAAGATCTGTGCCAACAATTCCAAAAAAATCCAATGTTTTGTGAAGTATCTGCAATCAGTGGGTATATAAATTTCAAACTGAGTGAAGCTTTTTTGGATGAAAGAGCTACATGGGCAATCGCACATGAAGAGCTGTTTGCTAGGGCAGATTATAGCGAAAAGATACTCTTAGAATTTGTGAGCGCAAATCCTACTGGACCTTTGCATATAGGACATGCAAGAGGTGCTATCATCGGTGATGCTCTTTATCGCATCGGCAAACATCTGGGTTATGACATCAAAACCGAATACTATGTCAATGATGCTGGAAACCAGATTTATCTCCTTGGACTTTCTTTGTATCTTGCTGGAAAAGAGCAGATATTGCACCAAAGTGTACAATGGCCACAAGAGTTTTACAGGGGTGAATATATCATCGATTTGGCGCATGAGGCTTCAAACGAACTAGGCTTAGAAATCTTTAATGATGAGGCAAATATAGAAAAACTCTCTAACTGGGGTAAAGATAAGATGTTGCAGCTTATTCGTAGTAACCTTGCTGGAGTTGGCATAGAATTTGATAATTTTGTCAGTGAAAAATCATTGTACGATAAATGGGACAGCAGTTTTGAAAAGCTACAAAAATCCCAAAAAACATACACGCAAGAGGGCAAAACATGGATCCGCTCAAGCGATCTTGGTGATGAAAAAGATAGAGTTGTTATAAGGGATGATGGACGACCTACCTATCTAGCTGGCGATATCATTTATCATGATGATAAATTTCAACGAGGATTTGATCGTTACATCAATATTTGGGGCGCTGATCATCACGGTTACATCGCAAGAGTAAAGGCCGCTATTCATTTTTTAGGATTTGATGAGAGCCGTCTTGAAGTAATTCTAGCACAGATGGTTTCACTTCTCAAAGGTGGAGAGCCTTACAAGATGAGCAAACGAGCTGGTAATTTTATCTTAATGAGTGATGTTGTAGCAGAAGTAGGCAGCGATGCACTTCGTTTTGTGTTTTTGAGTAAAAAAAGTGATACGCAATTGGAATTTGATGTGGATATGTTTGCACAAGAAGATAGTTCAAATCCGATATTTTACATCAATTACGCCCACGCTAGAATCAATCAAGTGTTTGCAAAAAGTGGTAAAGACAGCAATGCGATTGTGGGCATAAAACTTGAAAATTTAAGTGAAGATGCTACCAATTTACTCTACAGCGCACTTTTATTGCCAGAAGTTTTAGAAGAAGCCTTCCATCAAAGACAAGTACAAAAACTTCCAGAGTATCTCAAAAATCTCGCAGCTGCATTCCATAAATTTTACAACGAAAACAGAGTAATCGGCGAGAAAAACGAAGACAAATACCTAAAAATATTCGCCACAGTAGCCCTCAGCCTAAGAGTAGGCCTAAGCCTAATAGGAATAAAAGCCAAAAACAAAATGTGAGAACCGTTAAGCAAATGACACCTGCGTGTCATTTGTAGGTTCGAAACCAAAGCGTTATGCGAGGAACGAGCATCCGCGAAGGAAACCCGTTAAGCAAATGACACCTGCGTGTCATTTGTAGGTTCGAAACCGAAGCGTTATGCGAGGAACGAGCATTTATTCTGTCGGCATTGCCTTTCTCATTTCTTCATCGCGGTGTGCTAAAAAATCTTCCAAATTGTATCGTGAGCGATAAGCTGGAGTCATAAGGTGAATCAAGATATCACCCATATCAACCACAACCCATTCTCCCTCAGCATCAATGCCAAGAAAATTTTCTCCTTGTTCTTTTAATTGTGTTTTAAGATGATCTAACAAAGCAAAACCATGTTTGTCGCCCAAAGTTGTAGCAAGTACAACTTGTTCAACAAAATAATCTTTTTTGCTCATATCAAAAACTTGGATATTTTCCGCTTTTTTCTCATCAAGAATTGCAACAATTCTTCCTATTCTCTCTTCCATTTTTTTCCTTGCATAGTGCATTTTTATTTCATTTTCGATATTTTTTGGTATGAACGCTATGTTCATATTTTCTCGAAGTTTTGAGGAACTGATAGTAGCATTTATAGACAATTTTTTCAAGTTTTTTGGTATATCTATGTTATCTCTTGAGGCAATTACAAAAATAACTCGCTCTTTTAGTGCTTCATATCTATACCAACTGCTTACATGTAAGAAATTATCAGCTCCCATGATGAGATAAATCTTATCTAAATCATAGATACTATCAAGATACTCAATCGTTTCCATGGTCGGCACTTTTTTATTTTGTAAAATTTCATAATCCAAAATCTCAACATTTTTATAAGGCTTAAAAATAACATGTAGCCATTCAAAACGAGTTTGTGCATCAGCATAAGATTTTGTTTTAAAAGGATTGAGATAGGTCGGAACTATAAAAATTTTCTCGACCTCAAGTGTTTTTATAGCCTCTTTTATTATTTTTACATGCCCTACATGTGGAGGATCAAAAGAGCCTCCAAAAACAGCTATATCCAAGATTTCAGCCTTTAAACTTTTTTATACTTCATTTTTGCTAGAATGTTTCAAAAATGTATTATAGCGAAAGGAAAGTTTATGGCACTAAAAGTAGCAATCAACGGTTTTGGACGGATAGGAAGATGTGTTGCGAGGATTATCGATAGTAGAGATGATGTAGAACTTGTTTGTGTTAATGACACAGCAAGCAGAGATATGACGGAACAATTACTCAAATACGATAGTGTTCATGGGGTTTTTGGTGGCGTTGTGAAGAGTCTCGATGATGATTATATGCAGATAGGAAAATCTAAAGTTAAAATGTTTGCAACAAGAGATGCAAAAGAGCTCAATTTTGCAGATTTTGGCGCTGAAGTTGTTTTGGAATGTACAGGTGCTTTGCTCACGCGTGAAAAAGCACAAGTTTTTATAGACAATGGCATAAAAAAAGTGGTAATGTCGGCACCTGCAAAAGATGACACACCAACATTTGTTTTAGGCGTCAATGAAGATACTTATGCAGGACAATCAATCATTTCTAACGCAAGTTGTACTACAAATTGTTTAGGGCCGATAGCAAAAGTGCTTGATGATGCTTTTGGTATTGATAAAGGGCTGATGACTACGATTCACTCCTATACAAATGATCAAAATATTCTTGATGTGAAACATTCTAAAGATCTAAGACGCGCAAGAGCAGCCGCTGTAAATATGATACCAACAACAACAGGTGCTGCGAAAGCTATCGGACTTGTACTGCCACAACTTCAAGGTAGATTGCACGGACAAAGTGTTCGTGTTCCAACTCCAGATGTTTCCATGGTAGATCTCAATGTGCTTGTAAAAAAAGATACAACTATTGAAGAAATCAATACACTTTTTAGGCAAAAAGCACAGAATTCACTCAAGGGCATTTTGCTTGTTGATGATGAACAAAGAGTTTCTCAAGATTTTCAAACTTGTGCATTCAGTACTATCGTAGCAAGTGATTTGACGCAAGTTATCGCAGGCAATATGGTAAAAGTGATGGCATGGTATGACAATGAATGGGGATATTCTACACGCCTTATCGATATGGCGTTACATGTAAGCAAATAAGGAAAAATCATGGTTAGATCTATCAAGGATACAGATTTAAAAGGCAAGAGAGTATTTATACGGTGTGATTTTAATGTTCCTTTAGATGAATATCTCAATATCACCGACGATAGACGCATAAAATCAGCATTGCCTACGATCAAATACTGTTTAGATCACGGCTGTTCCATCATCTTGGCAAGTCACTTAGGTCGTCCAAAAGGAGTGTATGAGCAAAAATATTCGCTTGAACCTGTATATAAAAGATTGACGCGCCTACTTGATAATGAGATTAAATTTGCAGAAGATGTTGTGGGAAATGATGCAATTTCAAAGGCACAAGAGTTACAAGATGGAGAGATTTTACTACTTGAAAATCTTCGTTTTGAAAAAGGCGAAACAAAAAATGATCCAGAATTTGCACAAAAATTAGCCTCATTGGCAGATATCTATGTCAATGATGCTTTTGGTGTTTGTCATAGGGCGCACGCGTCTGTTGTGGCAATTACTGAATGTTTTGGATTGGAAAAAAGTTTTGCTGGATTTTTATTGCAAAAAGAGATTGAGTTTTCACAAAATCTTCTTAAACGGCCATCAAGACCATTTGTCGCTGTTGTTGGCGGAAGTAAAGTGAGCGGTAAGTTGCAGGCTTTAAAAAACTTAATTCCACGCATAGATAAACTAATCATTGGTGGCGGTATGGCGTTTACATTTTTGCGTGCGC
Source organism: Sulfurospirillum sp. (assembly GCA_014859685.1). GTDB lineage: Bacteria > Campylobacterota > Campylobacteria > Campylobacterales > Sulfurospirillaceae > UBA6810. Next base: position 232,014 of record JACUTU010000002.1, read on the forward strand.
AAGGTCTGGATGTGGGTAATTCGCTTGTTGAGGATGATCTTGTGACGGAAGCATTGGTGGTGCTAGAGGAAGCAAAAAAACAACATGTAAAACTCTACTTGCCAGTTGATGTAGTGGCAGCACAAGCATTTGCTCCTGATGCAACAAGTAAATTTGTCACCACGCAGGAGATTCCAAAAGGTTGGATGGGCTTAGATATCGGACCTGCAACTTCTCGATTATTTAGAGAAGCACTCAACGATGCACAAACTATTTTATGGAATGGACCGATGGGTGTTTTTGAATTTGAAAAATTCTCTAAAGGCAGTACTAAGATGTCACATGTAATCGCTGAAACACACGCGATAACAGTTGTCGGTGGCGGTGATACCGCTGATGTTGTGGCAAGATCTGGCGATGCTGATGAGATGACTTTTATCTCAACAGGCGGTGGTGCAAGTTTGGAACTTATTGAAGGAAAAGAGCTTCCAGGGATCAAACCTTTGTGCATCAACGAGCTTTAAGATGGTAGTAGCGGCAAACTTTAAAACAAATCATACGCGAGCAAGCACTACTGAGTTTATCTCTTTTGTGAATGATTTTATAGCCAATGGCAACGATAAACATCAAGTTCGCATCTATCCATGTGCCACGGCATTTGATAATTTTACACTCCAAAGTGTTTGCAAGGTCGGCGCACAAAATTTTTATCCAGTGGATAACGGCTCTTTTACGGGTGAAGTTGGATTTGATCAATTAGCAGAATTTGATATCGATTCGCTTTTGATAGGACACTCTGAGCGACGCCATATACTTGGTGAATCTCAAGAATTCATCGCTAGAAAATTTAATTTTGCAAAAGAGAGAAACAAAGAGATTATTTACTGTGTAGGTGAACCTTTGGCCGTGCGAGAGGCTGGAATAGAAGCCGTGATGCAATATCTTTGGGAGCAGTTTAGCGATATTGACATAACATATCCTAGATTGATTGTAGCCTATGAGCCTGTTTGGGCAATAGGAACAGGTTTGGTTGCAAACATAGAAGATATAGCACAAACACATGCAAGGTTACGGGAAAAGATAGATGCTCCGCTACTGTATGGTGGAAGCGTAAAAGTAGAAAATATAAGTGAAATTTTAGGTGTCGCAAATTGCGATGGAGTTTTGGTTGGTACTGCTAGTTGGCAAAAAGAGGCTTTTTGCAATATGATCAAACTAGCACAGATGATTCAATAACTGACTTTACGCACTTCTACAAAAAAGCGTAAAAATACTTTGTAGTTCTCGAAAAATCTTTTTTTCGTAGCTTTGGGAGGGTATAAAAACTTTTGTCCCTGACACAAAACAAAGTTTCTTTAGAAAAATGGATGCGTTCGTTTTAGTGCGTAACATCAGTTAATAATGAGGAGAAAAATATGATAATGAATGGAAAAAAAGGACTTATAGTTGGTATAGCAAACAATAAATCTATCGCATATGGCATAGCAAAAGCATGTAAAGCACAAGGCGCACAGCTCGCTTTTACATACCTCAATGAACAGTTAGAAAAACGGGTGAGACCTATCGCACAAGAGTTTGGTAGTGAATTTGTGTATGAACTCGATGTCAATAACCCAGCACACTTGCAAGAACTTACTCACTCTTTGGAAAAAGATTTTGGAAAGATAGATTTTGTAGTGCATTCTGTTGCGTATGCTCCAAGAGAAGCACTTGAGGGTTCATTTGTGGATACAACAAGAGAAGCTTTTGACATCGCTATGGGAACTTCTGTATATTCACTTGTTTCGCTTACACACGCTTGTTTGCCTGTAATGCATGATGGCGGTTCTATCTTAACGCTTAGTTATCTCGGAGGCCCCAAATATGTTCCGCATTACAATGTCATGGGTGTTGCTAAGGCAGCTTTGGAATCAAGTGTGCGTTACCTTGCAGTTGATTGTGGCAAAAGACAGATACGCGTCAATGCCATTAGTGCAGGACCGATCAGAACGCTAGCAGCAAGCGGTATAGGCGATTTTAGAATGATTTTGAATTGGAATGAAGCTAATGCTCCGCTTAAGCGAAATGTTACAACTGATGAAGTAGGCAACAGTGGCATGTATCTACTTAGTGATCTTGCAAGCGCAGTAACGGGTGAAATTCATTATGTAGATAACGGCTATAGTATCATGGGTATGGGAATGGCAGAAGAGGATGCTGAGGGCAATACGCAGCTTTCTTGGGATCTTAGAAAACAAAAAGATTAATCCATGATTCGTGTAGCACTCCAAAAATTCTTTTATGTTGTGCTTATGCTTTTTATTATCAGTGTTATTTCTTTTGGGGCTATCCATGTAGCTCCAAACTCTTTTTTCGCTTCAGGTGAACTCAATCCAAATATAACGCAAGACGCACTTTTGCAACTACAAAAAGTTTATGGACTCGACAAGCCTTTACATGTACAGTTTTTTTCATGGATAAGTGCTTTGTTGCAACTTGATTTTGGCATCTCTTTTGCAAGTGGTAAAGCCGTGCGGGATGAAATCCTTTCAAGACTTCCGATCACCCTACTTATAAATTGTATCACGCTTGTTTTTGTCTTTGTTATTGCACTTTTTTTAGGGATAAAATCCGCACTTTTACAAGAAAAAAAATTTGACAAATTTACAAAACAATTTTCACTCATAAGCTACTCTATGCCCTCATTTTATCTTGCTCTCTTGCTTGTAATTGTGCTAGCTGTGGAGTGGAAAATTTTTCCTATTTCGAGCCTGCATTCGCCTGATATAAATAGCGATTTTGGATATTATCTTGATTTTGCTTGGCATCTTGTGTTGCCTATATTTGTGATGATTTTTGGTGGTATCGGGAGCTTAAGTATGTATATTCGCAGCTTAACGCTCAGTGTGTTAAAGAGTGATTATCTTTTTTTTGCAAAATCCAGAGGAATTGAGGGATATAACTTGTTTCGGTATTTTATAATACCAAATATCTCACCGTCCATTATAACAATCCTTGGACTTTCGCTACCAGGACTCATAGGCGGTAGCGTGATTTTAGAATCTATCTTTGCTATCAACGGTATGGGTTTGCTTTTTTACCAAAGTGCGCTTGCAAGAGATTATCCTGTGATTATGGGCATACTCATTATTTCTGCTTTTTTAACACTTCTTGGAAATATCATCGCAGATCTTATCCTTGTAAAACTTAACCCTTATTTTAGGGGTTAAATTCCACCAAAAAGGTTTTTTAGGGCGTTTGGATCTCGCGGCTCTTCTTTGTAGCTATCGTTGAGTATTGTGTTTTTAGCTTCAGTTTCTACAAGTTCTATCTGTTTGCCAACAAGCATCGCAGCAAGTCTTATGTTGATGCCACTTTTGCCTATGGCTTTGGATTTTTGATCGCTTGAAAGCGTTACGATCGCTTTCTCGCCATCAATTTTTACATGTGAGATAACAGCTGGTGCAAGCGCTCGTGCTACGAAGATTTCAGGGATACTTGAATACTCAACGCAATCGATATTTTCATTGTGTAACTCTTTACTTACAGCATTTATTCGCATGCCTCTTGTGCCGACTGTTGCACCGACTGCATCGATATTTGGATGTAGCGAAGTAAGTGCAACCTTGGCTCGTTCTCCGGGAATTCTTGCTGAAGCATTGATGATGATCAGCTCATCTTTTATCTCAGGAACTTCCATCGCTAGAAGGGATTCTAAAAACTTTGGAGATGTTCTTGAAAGTTCAACTTGAATACCATTGGCTTTATCGATAAAAACTTTGCGGATAACTGCTTTGACTACATTGCCAACTTTAAATTTTTCACCTTTGATTCTGTTTTTTCGAGGTAAAATCGCTCTAATTTCCTCAAATTCTATAAAAGTACTCTCGTCATTATCAACTCTACTTACCATACCAAATATAGTTTTATTGACCATATTTTTATACTTTTCAAAGAGTTGGTTTTCGATAAGTCTTTGGATGTGATACTCAAGTTCTCTTTGCAAAGTAGCAGCCGCTGTTCTGCCTAGATTATCAAGTGGTAATTCATAAGTGAGTTCATCGCCTATCTCTACATGTGGATCAACTTCTTTGGCGTCTTTTAAAAGGATATATTTTTCAAGCTTGGGATCATATTTTGGATCATTTTCATCCACAACAAGAACTTTTTGATACAGTTTGAGTGTTTTGGTTTTTTTATCTAATTCGGTATTGTATTCATACTCTTCACCATATACTTTTTTAGCAGTTTTTGTAAGTGCCATACGAACAGTTTCTTGTACATCTTTGATGTCCAAACCCTTTTCATGCGCGATAGAATCGATAATATCTATAATTTTTTCCATATTTCCTCTTTTGTAATAAACACTCTTTTGCAATAAACAAAACAATGAGATCGGGATGATTTTTGCAGATTGCTAAGAAGACTGATATTATAGCTTAAGACATCTTTTATTTTCTTTAATACGCAATTTATTGAAAAGTTGTTATAATCTTCGATTAAAGTAAGCAAAAAAGGAAGCCTAAATGGAATTAAAATTAGCGAGAAGTCAAGTCAATGCAAAACCTAAAAGTGTGCAACTTGCAAAAATTGAAGAGGTCATTGAAAAAGAGGGACAGAAAATTTTTTATTTTGATAGAGAAAATTCCCACAAAGATCTTGTAGCTTTGGTTGAGCATTTTGAAGAAAAAGAGTTTAGCGTATATCTTCGCGAGGTAAAGTATGGACTAGGTGAAGAGGATTACATGTATGAGATTCACATCTTATGAGGCGAGTCGTTGCGTAGCGTAAAAAAACTTTTTATTGAAACTTTGGGATGTGCGATGAACACGCGTGATTCTGAACATATGATAGCAGAGTTGCAAAGTAAAGAAAATTATGAAATCACTGATGATGCCAAGAGTGCTGATCTTATCCTTATCAACACATGTAGTGTACGAGATAAGCCTGTGCAAAAGTTATTTTCAGAGATAGGCGTGTATAAGAAGCTCAAAAAAAAAGGTGCAAAGATAGGCGTTTGTGGTTGTACGGCAAGCCATTTGGGAGATGCCATATTTAAAAGAGCGCCGAGCGTGGATTTTGTATTGGGTGCTCGCAATGTATCTAAAATTTCAGAAGCTGTTAATACACCAAAATTTATTGATGTTGCTATAGATTATGATGAGAGCAACTTTGCTTTTAGTGAGTTTCGTGCCTCCCCATATAAAGCATACATCAATATCTCCATAGGTTGTGACAAGCAATGTACTTATTGCATTGTGCCACACACTAGAGGGGAAGAGATCTCTATACCGCTTGAGCTTATCATAGCAGAAGCTACAAAAGCAGCAAATAGCGGAGCAAAAGAGATTTTTTTACTTGGACAAAATGTCAATAATTATGGTAGAAGATTTTCAACAAACAGTGATAAAAAAATCGATTTTTCAGATTTGCTTGATGCAATAAGCCAGATCGATGCGGTGCAAAGAATTCGATTTACTTCGCCACACCCTTTGCATATGGATGACAAATTTTTAAATACTTTTGCTAACAATCCTAAAGTTTGCAAATCGATGCACATGCCATTGCAGAGTGGTTCAACACGGATTTTAGATGGAATGAAACGAGGCTACTCTAAGGAATGGTTTTTAAATAGAGCTTTAAAGTTGCGCGAAATGATTGATGATGTTTCCATTAGCACTGATATCATCGTTGGATTTCCAGGCGAAAGTGATGCTGATTTTGAAGATACAATGGATGTACTTGAGCAGGTGAAATTTGAGCAAATTTTTGCTTTCAAATACTCGCCAAGGCCACTTACAAAAGCAGCCACTTTTGATAATCAAGTGGATCCACTTATCGCTGCTGCTAGACTTGATCGTTTGCAAAAAAGACAAGATGAAATTTTGGATGCGATTGCTTTGAGTAAGCAAGATAAGATTTTGCAAGTATATTTTGAAGAGTTACGAAGCAGTGGATTTATAGCAGGGAGAAGTGACAATAACGCACTTGTGCAAGTAAAAGCCAGTGATTCTGTTTTGGGGCAAACCCATAATGTTTTGATCACGAATCCAAAAAGACTCTCACTTTATGGGCAAATAGTTGATTAAAAAATTCCAAAAAAAGGTATTGCAACTCCTTGCGCCACCAATTATTTATGTGCTCAATCACTTGCTTTACCTTACATGTAAGAAGAATTTTCACTATAACAAAGAGAAAAAAGCTCCAACTCCAAGTGTGTTTGTGCTGTGGCATGGGGAGCTTTTAATGCTTGCTTTTGCGTATGTTGCGTATAGAGGATCAAAAAATATCGATTCTATCATCAGTGAGCATGGCGATGGAGAGATTGCAAGTCGATATATCCGTTTGTTTGGCGGCGGTGTTATCCGTGGGAGTTCAACAAGAGGTGGTATCAAAGCCCTGAAGGCAGCTTTTAATGCAATCAATCAAAAACGAGATATAGGCATCACGCCAGATGGCCCAAGAGGTCCTAGATACTCTATCTCAAATGGTGTTGTGCAAATAGCGCAGAGAAAATCTGTGCCAATTGTATGTCTCAATGTTCGTCCATCTTCGTGTTGGAGATTTGATAGTTGGGACAAATTTTTCATTCCAAAGCCTTTTGCGACGCTGGATTTTTACATCTCAGAGCCATTTTATATCGATGGGATGGACGAAGAGGCGGCAAAAAAATTTATTCAAGAGAGGTTGTTGCGTAATGCTTTCTAAGGCGTATCTTATAGTACTCGTTTTTGTGATTTTTGCAGGGAGTTTTTTCTACTTTTCTAGCAATTCATCGTATAAAAACTCAACCCAATCTCGTGTGTATTATTTTCTAGGAGATTATGAAAAAGCCTTGTATCATGCACAGATTGCTTATGAACTCGATAGCTACAACAAGATGGCATTTACAGTTTTGACACAAAGTAAGATTGCTAAAAAATATGAAAACTACATACAAGAAGGCAATCTTTATTTGCAAAAAATAGCAACAATTTCTGATAAAACTATCCTTGGCGATGGTGATCGATTTCGTATAAAAATGATGTGTGAAGTGATGATAGATAGCTTTGATATGCTCACACCAACCGCACTCACAGATAAAAACTTACTTGAAAATGCAAAAAAGATGCAAGAAAAGTTCAAACAACTCTATAAGGAGTTATTTTAGTGTTATTAGAGGCAGACTTAAGCAAAAATAGTTTAAACTATACTTTATTTAAAATTTTAGGAAGATAAAAAGATATGGCATTTCGTTTCAATGGACTTATTCAAAAATATTTTACAAACATTTTTGTGTCTGTTGTGCGTTATGCAAATGAGTGGCATCTACACTCAAAAGTTGTAAAAAATGGAAAAATTTTGAGAAAATTTTCAAAATCTTTTCCCTTGCAAAGTAACGATACGCTTAGCAAAGAACTTCTTGATTATCTTGAAGAACTCTACAATACTCACACCTACATGTACCTTTCTTATTTGCTAGATTCGATGGGGCAAGGAGCAATTTTTGGTACAAGTGCTCAAGATTTTGAAAACAATAGCATTGATTTTAAAAATATCATTCCTCTAACGGTAGAAAAAAAATGGTCTCTGTACGCATCTTTTATTGATATCAATTGGACAAAGAAGATCTTTGAACAAGCGCCCATTGATTTTATTTATTCTCCTTTTATACTGCTTTATGATTTTATTTGTACAAGTAAAAAATCACAGCAACCAATATTTTATATTTTCAACCATCAAGATTATGTAGCAATGGCTGTTTTTGCGGATACTACTTTGCTTTTTGCCTCCTTTTTTAAAACAGCGATAGATGAGGGTTTGCTTGGAAATGAAGCGGTTGAAAATTGGGAAGAAGAAGAGGCTTTGGATGATACGCAAAAAATTATTGAGCTAAGCGATGAACAGGAAGAAGCAGAGGATTTTGAATCATTAGAATCCCTTGATGATCTTGAATCTTTCAATGCACTAGAGGGTTCACATGATTTAGAATCAGCCTTTGAATCTGAAAATGATGAGGATAAAGAAACAACAATGCTTGGTAGATTTGGTGAAAAAAATGATAATGATATACAAATTTATGGCAGAGATATGTATGCTTACAAATATTTACTCGTTTCTATCAAAGAATATTATAAAAATAGAGTCTATGCAAGCGATTTTATAGAGAAAATTGTGATTTATGATGGGTATGAATTGAGTCGTGATTTTATAGATATGATCGAAAAAGATTTGATGATGGATGTTGAAATCCATAAGATTGATATATCTCAAAGTGTTTGCGATTTGGCTATAAAGGAGATTGGGCTATGAGATATAGTTTTATAGCCCCACAGAAAAAATCGCTTTTTAGTATGTTCACAAAAGTGTGGCTAATCTTTATCGCTAGTGTTGTGATAGTATTGATGGTTTTTGGTCTTTTTTTGTTTATTAGATCCACGCAATTCAAAAAAGATGCCACACTTTTAGATATGCAAAGAATTGCATTGGAGCAAGAAATTCAAACCGTTGATCATAGAATCGAATTTATCCTCAAACAAAAAACACTTGCTGAAGAGATTTATGCCAACAATCTTATGCTCAAAGAAAGCATAAAAAATCTTTTTGATCTTGTGCCAGATCAGATTACGCTTTCAAAAGTGATGATGGATAAAACCTCACTTACCATTTATGGAACCACTCCAACAAAAGAGAGTTACAAATTTTTACTAGAAGTGCCTTTGCGTTCTATCTTTCAAGAGAGCGATACAGTTTTTTATCTCAGCGATAAAGGCTGGTATAATTTTGTAAGCACAAACAAAATCGTCACAAACGAATTGATGGGGGCGCAGTGATGGATAGAAGCATGGAGAAGATCGATATCTTAAAATTACTCATTTTTCTTATGGTTTTTATCGTGATCACCCTTGGTATGATTCTTTTTTTTATCATTCCAAATGTGAAATCTTATCGTGCAAATAAAATAATCGATCAACGAGCGCTTACGCATAAGATGCGTGTAGAAAGTGTATTGCAAGAGAGAGAAGCAGAATTTGCAACACTTAAAGAGCAAAATAGACGCGCAATTACAGCTTTCGTGCATGGATTTTCAGATGAAGGATTTTTACAGTATGCACGAAATTTTTTTGATACAGCAACACTTAAGGCACTTGAAAAAGAGGATTATAAGCAAGATTTTACCACCTATGCCTTACATGTAAGAACAGCATTAAAGAGTCCTGTGAATTTTTATGATTTTCTCGAAGGTCTTAATAAATTTGAAAATATCATTCAAGCAGATTTTCCAATCCATATGGAATCAAATGCAAGCACTATCGATGCTTCTTTTATGATTCGTGTCTATGAGATTAATGCAACTCGTTAGGATTTATGTCCGCACTAAAAAGATAGGGGCGTATTTTTGTGGGAATTTTGCGAGTGCGACAAAGTTCTTTGAATTTTTTTGGCATAGTAGCGTTGCTATGTGGACAAACAAAAATAGATTCTAATCCCCATGCTACTGCTATCTTGCTAGCGATGATGCACTCTTGTGTTTTTGTGATCTCATCTCTTTGTTTTTTACTCAAAAGATAGCCCATATTTTTGCACATCTTATCAATCGCTCGTAAATTTTTAATCGTATCCATATCCTTTTGCACATAAGAGAGTTCTTTGATGGTATAAATCTTTTGTGGCAAAAGTTTTGTAGCATCTTCGTGTAAGTATGTAAAACTTTTTAGTACCCCTTTGGCATATTGGTGTAAAAATGGTGTTGCAAAAGCAGCTCTTATGCGATTTCTCTCGTGTGTTTGCTCCTCATTTGTATGGTCTAAAAAATATTGGATATTATTTTGTTCTAAAAAATAGAGTATATTTTCTTTGGTAGTCATCAGTAATGGGCGGATAAGTTTGTAGCCTTGCCGTTCTTCTATTTGCTCAAAACCTAGCAGTTCAACCAATCCAGCACCTTTTGAGAGTTGCATCAAAAACCATTCAAATTTATCGTTCAAATGGTGTGCTGTAATGAGTGTGTCATAACCATTTTCTCTAATGATTTGTTCAAAAAACGCATATCTTGCTACTCGTGCATTGTGTTCAAAATTGCTTTGTTCAAGCTTACATGTAAGGCTGTAGCAAGTTTTATGATGACTTTTTGCCAATGCTTTGGCATACGACTCTTCACTATCGCTCTGCATCCTTGTTTTGTAGTTAATGATAGCGATGTCAAATTCTATTCCATACGCTTGTAAGATGGTAAACAAAGCGTTTGAGTCGCTTCCCGCTGAATATGCTAAAAGATTTTTGCAACGCTTCAAAAGCGTTATGCTTTCATCACAAAGCTTCGGTAACTGTTGCAACAAGTTTATCTCCAGCGATCTGTGTTACAAGAGCTTTGTAGCACTTGCCCACAACCAAAACGCCCGCTTGCGTGTCATTGATCAAAATTTCTCCATCAATATCTCTATCCCAGAGAATTTTTTTTGCTCGCATAAAGTATGCATGCTCGCTACTTTCGCCTTCTATAACGACTTCTATCTCTTGATTGAGGTCAATTTGTAGGGATTTTTGTAGTCCGTCTTGTACTATTTTTTCTATGATATCAATGCGTTTGTTGATGAGTTTTTCACTTATTTTCTCTGGCATTTCAAAAGCTGCCGTAGCCTCTTCATCACTATAAGGAAAAAGAGAAACACGGTCAAAATAACCTGCTCGCATAAACTCTAGTAACTCGTTAAATTCAGCTTCACTTTCACCAGGATGTCCGATGATAAGCCCTGTTCGCAAAAAGCTCTGTGGTGCATTTTTCATCATCTCTAAAAGTTCTTTTATTCTCGCACTTCCAGCTCCCCGCTTCATGCGTTTGAGCATAGCATCGCTGATGTGTTGGATAGGCATATCAAAATAATTGTGAAAGACTTTTGAATTGATAATACTTTGGATCAACAGATTGCTAGTTGTGGTTGGATACAGATATAAAATCCTCGCAGATGTCACGCCTGTAATATTTTCAACCACTTTTATAAGTTCCACTAAACCATCTTTTATTCCTAAATCACGGAGATACGAACTACTATCTTGTGAGATAAAACTAAAATCAAAATACCCTTTAGCAACAAGTGCTTGTACCTCTTTTTCAACTGATCGAAGTGTTCTTGAATAGAGTTTCCCCTTGAAGCTAGGTATTGCACAAAAACTACATGTTTGATTGCAACCCTCGGAGAGTTTGATGTATGCATGCGAATTTGAACCTGTAACTATTCGCTCCTCAGTATCGAGTAAGTAAGTAGTAGGCGAAAAACGGCTTTGTTTTTTTTCAATAATCTCATCGATTTTATCATAATCCCCAACGCCTGTGAAAATATCAACTTCTTTGAGTTCTTTTTGTAACTCCTCTTTGTACCGTTCACTCAAGCACCCACTTACGACCAAAAGAGAATCTTTCTTTCTTGCTTCATGGAGTGAGAAAATAGTATTTAAACTCTCTTGCTTTGCAGGCCCAATGAAACCGCAAGTATTGACTATGAGTACATCTGCCTCATCAGCGTTATCTGTGAGCGTGTAACTTTGAAGTTTTCCTAGCATCACTTCTGAGTCCACTAAATTTTTATTGCATCCCAAAGATACAAGGTGTAATTTTTTTTTCATATTAAATCCAAATATTGTCGATAAGTCTTGTTTGACCGACTTTTGCGGCTACTAAAATGATGCTATTTTTGATCTGTATTTCTTGTAAAACTTCAAAATCTCTGTTTGTTATGGCTATATATTGCACTTGTATTGCGTGCATTACTTCTTGCATTTTGGCTATGATCGAGTCTACATGTAAGTTGCCTTGCATTATTTCTTTGGACGCTATCTTGAGTGATTTTGAAATGGCAAGTGCTTCTTGTTTTTCAATTTCACTCAAGTACGCATTTCTTGAAGAAAGTGCCAAGCCTTGTTCGTCACGAACTATTTCGCAAGGAATTATACTTACATGTAAGTATAATGCGGCTACCATATTTTGTATAAGATAGAGTTGTTGTGCATCTTTCTTGCCAAAATACGCACGCGTTGGATCTGTAAGTAGTAACAATTTTAGCACTACAAGCAAAACTCCATCAAAATGTCCTGCTCGATTGAAGCCCTCAAGAATGTAACTTTTGGCAAACGGTGCCTTGATGAGAGGTTCTTGGGGCGTATAGATCTCGCTCACGCTTGGCATAAAAAGCGCATCAACTCCAGCGAGTTCACAGATCTTTGTATCTGCTGCAATTCTTTTTGGATATGTCTCAAAATCCTCTCCAGCTAAAAACTGCGTGGGATTCACAAAAATAGAAACGATAGTATGCTCATTTTCTTGGATTGCTTGTTTGATCAAAGAGATATGCCCTTGGTGCAAGGCACCCATTGTTGGAACAAAACCGATATCGCCATTTAGAATTTTTCGGTATGATTGTAACTCACTGATGGTTGTAAATATTTTCATTTTAGGCACTTTATTGTAAAATATTTGCACATTATATCGAAAAAAGGAATCGTTTGGACAATTACGAATACACCGAAGTAATCAAAAAACTTGGCATAAAAATAGACAATATTTCACAAATTATCAAACCAAAAATTTTACAAGAGCGACTCGAAGCGATAGAACAGATGCAACAAGATCCAGTATTTTGGTTGGACAATGTACAAGCCGCTATCATCTCCAAAGAAAAAACAGCTACAACACAAATACTTACACGCTTTTTCAAGGCAAAAAATGCTCTTGATGATTCAAGTGAAATCTATGAGATGGCATATGGCGAGGGTGATGAGGAAATGCAAAACCAAATCATCAAAGAAGTGCCAAATCTCGAAAAACTTGTAGGTGATCTTGAAGTAGCTATGATGCTGAGTGGTGAAAATGATAGCAACGATGCAATCATTTCTATCCATCCAGGAGCTGGTGGTACTGAATCACAAGATTGGGCAAGTATGCTGTATCGTATGTATCTCCGCTGGGCAGAACGACAAGGATTTAAAGTGGAAGTTTTGGACTTTCAAGAGGGCGAAGAAGCGGGGTTGAAAGATGTGAGTTTTATCATAAGAGGACTCAACGCTTATGGATATCTAAAAGTTGAAAATGGCATCCATAGACTTGTGCGAATTTCTCCTTTTGATGCTAATGCAAAACGACATACCTCTTTTAGTTCCGTGATGGTAAGTCCTGAAGTAGACGATGATATTGATATCGTGATTGAAGATAAAGATATCCGTATTGATACTTACAGAGCGAGCGGTGCTGGTGGGCAACATGTAAATAAAACCGACTCAGCAATCCGCATAACTCATGTGCCAACAAATATCGTTGTGCAGTGTCAAAATGATAGAAGCCAACATAAAAATAAAGCAAATGCTCTCAAAATGCTCAAATCCCGCTTGTATGAATTTGAGCTTGAAAAACAGCAAGCCATCAAAGATGGTGTAGAAAAAAGTGAGATAGGCTGGGGACATCAGATCCGTAGTTATGTACTCGCCCCTTACCAGCAAGTAAAAGATGGAAGAAGTAATATCGCTTATTCAAATGTAAGTGCGTTACTTGATGGTGACATCAGCAAAATGCTCGAAGATGTCTTGATCGCAATGCAAAGCAAATAAAAGGATAAAATATGACAAACGAAGCTCTTTTGGTGCAACTAGATTATACTCCAACAGATAGTTCTTTAACGCAAGTGGACAATATAAAAGCAAATACTTCTGGATTTGATTATGTGATGAAACATATCATTACGCTGCAAGATCAACTCAAAGCACATTTTTGTTTCGTAGCACTCTCCTCAACTAAAGACTATCTCAAGATAAAAAATGTTGCCAGCACAGCCCAAAGAGTAGATGAGGTCAATGAGATAATCCAAAAATGGTCGAAAAAATACAAAATCAATTTAGAAAAAGTAGATGGAAAAGAAACATATTATGTGCTAGGATATGAGAGTTAGTTTGAAAAATGGTGGAGTGTAGGGGGATCGAACCCCTGACCTCGACGCTGCCAGCGTCGCGCTCTCCCAGCTGAGCTAACACCCCGTTAAATTTTCGGGTATATTTTAATATCTTTTACCTGAAACATCTCTTGTGCTTTACGGAAAAGATCACTTTCTATGATCTCTTTTGCTTCTGCTTCTATAGCATCTTTTCCTATGCGTCCTGCTATGCAACTATCGCCACCACTCATGATCGGTTCTTGAGGCGATGCAATAGTGTCTGCTGGCGTGATATCGTTCACATCTTCTTGCCTCACTTTTATCGCAGTATTGATGCCATAAATCTCTTGTACAAATTGCTTGATGATATTGTAGCCGTGGCGGAGTTTCTTCTTGTCGTCATCATTTGCTTTTAAAGACCAAGTGAGTGTATCTTCTTCAAAACTGATAAATGAAACATTTTTTTTGAAAACTTCGGCTAGCTCAAAGCTTCTATCTTCAATCATAGCGATAAGTTTGTCAAATAAGTTTATCTCTTTTGCAGGTGTTGTTGTGGTTTGTGTGGATGTTACATGTGAAGGTTTTGCTGCATCTTTTTGCACAGTTGCATCTGTTGTGCCTACCACACGAAACTTTTCACTCTCAAGCGAATCCACTAGCTCTTCAATTGTTTTAATTTGCATAGCTTCTATCATCTTGAAAAAGACTAGAGCCAATACAAAACCATTGTCTGCATTGAGAAAAAGCAGGCTTTTGGATTCACTTAAAATGCGAAAAAATCTCTCATAAAGTAGGGTTGAAAATCTATTATCTTGTTCATAAAAAGCATCTTTTAGATATGCGATAAGTGCATCGATAATCGCTTCGCACTCAAATTCTTCAAGTTTTTTTAACAGTTGCAAGAGTGCTTTTTTATCTTTTTTTAAGATCACTTCAAAGATGTATTGTACAGTTGCTGGATCTAAAAAACCAAGCATTGTAGCAACACTTTTTGGTGTTACAAAACTTTTTGAAAAGATGATAGCTTGATCAAGCAAGGTAAGTGTATCTCGCAATGAGCCATTACCGGCTCGTGCTAGCATCTCTAGCGCATCTGGTTCATACTCTATTTTTTCTAAGTGTAGCAAGTGGCTAAGGTGGTGGATGATATCTGGTTTTGAAATCTGCTTGAAGCGAAAATGCTGCGTTCTTGAGAGAATCGTTGCTGGTAGTTTGAGCGGATCTGTTGTGGCTAAGATAAACTTTACATATGCAGGCGGTTCCTCAAGTGTTTTGAGTAGTGCATTGAAAGCTTGTGGGGTGAGCATATGCACTTCATCGATGATAAAGATTTTGAATTTTGCAGTATTTGGCCTGTATTTTGTTTGCTCAACGAGATCTCGAATATCGTCGATGCCGCGGTTAGATGCACCATCCATTTCGATGATGTCTATGTGCCTATTTTCATTTGCCATCATACAATTTGGACAAACTTCGCAAGGAGTTGAAGTTGGTGAATTGTCGCAAACGAGGGCTTTGGCAAATATCCTTGCAGTAGAAGTTTTTCCGCTTCCACGCAATCCAGAAAAAAGATAGGCGTGCGAAAGCCTATTTTGATCAAGCGCTAAGCTGAGTGTTTGTGTGATAGCGTCTTGTCCGATGAGCTTATCAAAAGAGTTTGGTCGGTATTTTCGTGCGAGTACTTCAAACAAGATTTAGCCTTTACATGTAATTGTAAATTGTACAATTTTTAACTATAATATGAGCTAAAAAAGGAAAAATCTTATGAAAAAAATTGTTTTAGCTGTTCTTGTATTGTTATCATTTGTTGCAATTTTTAGCGGATGTGAGCGAAATAATTATCAGCACCCATTGCATAGAAAATCATAAAAAAAGATCGCCTAGCCATTTTTTTGCGGTTGCTTTGAGATTTTCAGGATTTTCTGAAGCAAATAGTTGTAATTTTGTAGCATTGCTTTGCTTTGCAAAATCACAATGTACTCTTAAATGCTCCACTATTGCTTCTCCTGAGTGGATCAATAAAGAATTTGGAAAGTAATTTTGAATAGCTGATGCGAGTAGTGGAAAATGCGTGCAGCCTAAGATAATAGCATCTGGAGTTACTAAATCTTTAAAATAATGCTCCATAGCGCTTTGCAAAAGGGCGCCTTCAAAAATTCCCTCTTCGACGATTGGAACAAATAAAGATGGTGCAAGACTTGTGAGATTATTGTAGCCGCAGTTTTGGAGTAAATGTGCATATCTTTGGCTAGCAATCGTAGCTCTAGTGCCTAAAATGAGGATATTTGTATCTTTATGTTTGAGTGCATTTTGTACCGCAAGCACTCCTGGTTCGATGACTCCGATAACCTTAAATGGCGCATTGACCCGCAACTCTTGTATGGCATAAGCGCTCACACTATTGCACGCAACGATAAGCATATCTATCTCAAAATTTTTAAAAAATTCTAGAGCTTCTAGTGAATAGCGAACGATAGTGTTTTTATCTTTGACGCCATAAGGAACTCGAGCAGTGTCTCCAAAATAGATGATGCTTTCAAAAAGTTGGTGTTCAAGCAAACTCTTAACAACACTCAGTCCACCAACACCGCTGTCAAAAACGCCAACGCGCATTTTTGCTAGCCCTCATTCATCATGGATAAAAACTCTTCATTGCTTTTTGTTTTGAGCATTTTTGCGTATAAAAATTTAAGTGCTTCAACATCTTCCATTTGACTGATTGCACTACGAAGCGCCCAAACTCTTTGGAGATTATCAGGACTTAAAAGTAATTCCTCTTTTCTTGTGGCTGATTTCATAACATTGATAGCTGGATAAATTCTGCGATCAGAGATATTTCTATCAAGTACGATCTCAGAGTTGCCCGTACCTTTAAACTCTTCAAAGATAACCTCATCCATGCGACTTCCTGTTTCGATGAGTGCTGTAGATATGATAGTGAGACTGCCTCCAAATTCTATATTTCTTGCTGCGCCAAAAAATCTTTTTGGTTTATGGAGGGCATTTGCATCCACGCCACCTGTGAGAATTTTGCCACTTGATGGGGTGACTGTGTTGTAAGCTCTTGCCAAACGCGTGATGGAATCGAGCAAAATAACTACATCTTTGCCCATTTCTACGCTTCTTTTTGCTTTTTCGATAACAAGATTTGCAACGCGCACATGATTGACTGCCGGTTGGTCAAAAGTTGAACTAAATACTTCACCTCGTACGCATCTTTGCATATCGGTTACCTCTTCTGGGCGTTCATCTACAAGTAAAACGATGAGTTCTACTTCTGGATGATTGCGTGCGATGCCGTGTGCTAACTCTTTCATAATTTCTGTTTTACCGCTTCTTGGAGGTGCAACGATAAGCCCTCTTTGTCCCTTGCCGATAGGAGTGAAAAGATCAAGTACGCGACCTGTTACATGTAAGGGATCGTACTCAAGTTTGATGGATTGCGTAGGATATAGTGGTGTGAGATTTTCAAACAATGGTCTTTTTTTGCTGTCTTTGAGTGGCATATAATTGATAGCTTCTATTTTCAAAAGAGCATTGTAGCGTTCTTGATCTTTTGGTGGTCGCACTTGACCTGTGACTATATCGCCACTTCGTAGAGCAAATTTTCGTACTTGCGTGGCACTTACATACGAGTCATTGACGCTATCGCTAAAGTTTGCATCAAGTTCACGCAAAAATCCATATCCATCAGGCATGATTTCTAAGATACCCGTAAATAGGATAAATCCACCTTGTTTTACTTGTGCTTTGAGGATTTCAAACATCAAATCTTGTCGTTTTAATTCGCTGGGATTTTCCACCTCAAGTTCGAGTGCTATCTCGATAAGTTTATCGAGAGCTGTGCTTCTCAGTGTTTCTATCTTATAGCCCTCAACCGGTACATGTGTTCTTGATTTGTTTGAATGTGTAGGTGTGTGTGTAGTTTTTTGATTGCCATTAGCGTTGTTTTCGCTCATATTACCTTCTTTTGCAGTTTTATCGTTTTTGAAGCTGGAACTCTATGAAGATTTGCTCTTATGCGATGTGTAGTTTTGGGTGATTAAGTATTTGCAGTGAAATTTTATAATAAAGCATCATTTTTGTCAAGAAATGCCAGAGTTTTTCTACATGTAAGAGGATTTTTTGATAAGGCTCGTTATAATTGTTTTTTTCAAAAGGAATTAACTTGGCTGAAATGAGACGCTGTGACCACTGTCAATTGGAATATGACGCCTCGATGCTTATCTGCGAGCATGATAAATTTTTTTGCTGCAAAGGGTGTCAGGGAATTTACCATCTTTTGCGCGATGAGGGCTTGGAAGGCTTTTATGATAAGCTAGGGACAAATACGATTCAGCCTCCATCGATGGGCGGTGAAGATGTAAACCATTTTGATATGGATGGTTTTTTGAGTAAGTATGTTAAGCAAAAAGACGGCTTCAATGAGATTTCGCTTATCATCGATGGTATCCATTGTGCCGCATGTGTTTGGCTCAATGAAAAAGTGTTACACAAAACACAAGGCATCATTGAAGCTTCCATAAATCATACAAACAATAAAGCAAAGATCGTCTACGACGGTGAGATTGTCAAACTTTCACAAATCATACAAACCATTAGAAATATAGGCTACAACGCCTATCCGTACGATCCAAGTGTGCAAGAGGTTCATGCCAATGCAAAACGAAGGGAGTATTACTCGAAGCTCTTAGTTGGCATATTTACGACGATGAATATCATGTGGATTGCGATCGCACAGTACAGTGGCTATTTTAGTGGCATGGAAAAAAATATTAAAAATATCCTTAATTTTGCAGAATTCATACTCGCGACGCCGACACTTTTTTATACTGGTTCAGTGTATTTTAAAGGTGCGTATTATGGGCTAAAAAACCACTTTGTCAATATGGATATCCTTGTGGCAAGCGGGGCAAGCAGTGCGTATGCGTTTTCTATATATTCTATGTTTAGCGGACATGGAGAGGTGTATTTTGATTCTGTGACGATGATCGTTACTTTTGTTTTTGCTGGCAAATATCTTGAAGTGCTTACAAAGAAAAAAGCGGTCGATACACTTGATAGTTTTAACGCTGCACTGCCGAGTGAACTTATCGTCATTCGCGGGGATGAAAAAGTGCTTGTGCCGGTTGAAAATATCGAGATAGATGATGAGATAGAGATAAAAAGCGGTGATAAAGTAGTGATTGACGGTGTTATCACAAGAGGTGAGGGTTCTTTTGATATGGCATCACTCAGTGGGGAAAGTGTACCTGTGTTGCTCAAAAAGAGTGATAAAATTTTGAGCGGTTCTGTGTGCCTTGATAGTGTGATTCGCTATAAAGCGATAAAAGATTATAAGTCTTCTGTGTTGTATAAAATTATGAGTTTACTTGAAGATGCGATGGATAAAAAACCAAAACTAGAACAGCTTGCAAATGTGATTTCTGGGTATTTTTCGAGTACGATTTTATTTTTAGCACTTGCGACTTTTGCTTTTTGGTTTATAAACTATGGCTCATTTGAGCAAGCCTTGATTGTTTGTATCTCTGTGATTGTGATCGCTTGTCCTTGTGCCTTGGGGCTTGCAACACCTGTAGCAACGCTGGTGGGCATCTCCCGTGCGGCAAAAAAAGGAATACTCTTTAAAGAGGCAACTTTTTTGGAAACTATCGCCAAATGTGATACTCTCGTTTTGGATAAAACAGGCACAATCACGCAAGGTAAGCCAGAAGTTCTGCATACACACTATTTTAGCTCGTTTGATCCATCTTTGCTTTATGCGTTAGTGAGTGCTTCTAATCATCCAATTAGCAAGGGTGTTAAGGTATTTTTACAAGATGAAGTGATGCAAAATTGTGAGTTTGATACCTTGAGAGTTGTTGAAGCAAAAGGGGTCGTGGGAGAATTTGCGGCACATAGATATGCCATCGGCAATGAAGTATTTATGCAAGAATTGGGCGTTATATGTAAGCAAATCGATGGATTTGATGGCTGTAGTTTGCTCTATTTTGCAAAAGATGATGCACTTGTGGCTCTCTTTGGTTTGCGTGATAAGCCGCGAATTGGTGCAAAAGAGACGATAGCGTACTTACAATCATTAGGGCTTGAAGTGCTGATGCTTACAGGTGATCGCAAAGAAGTAGCTTTGGATATAGCCACTCAAGTTGGAATTACAAGGGTTGAAAGTGCGCTCTTGCCAATCGAAAAAGCCTTACATGTAGAGGTGTTGCAAAATGGTGGTAAACACATCGTGATGGTCGGAGATGGGATCAATGACACGCTCGCACTCTCTAAAAGTGAAGTTGCTATAACACTAGGAAGTGGTGCGGATATCGCCCTAAGCGTGAGTGATGTTGTGTTGATCGGTGATGATTTTCGCTCATTGGGAGATGTTTTTAAGATTTCTTTTAGTACATTTCGGGTGATCAAGCAAAATCTTGCTTTTTCAATTCTTTACAATATCATCACAATTCCGCTTGCTATGGCGGGTTTTGTGATCCCCTTGATAGCCGCTCTTTCTATGTCTTTGAGTTCGCTGGTGGTTGTGGGAAATTCTATGAGGATACGATGATGGATGCTTGGGTTATTGCTATGATGTTGAGTGCTTCTTTGATGCTTGGGGCATTTGGATTGTGGGCTTTGTTGTGGGGACTTAAAACTGGTCAGTTTGATGATCCTAAAAAATTTTTAGATGGAGCGCAACTCGATAGCGAAGAAGCTTTGCAAGATGCAATTATGCTTGAGAAAAAGAAAAATGAATTAATGGAAAAGAAAAAGAGGGAAAAAGAGGGCGGATATGCTCCGCCTGATTGATTATTTGAGAGTTGTGATGTATTCAGCAAGTACTTTCATGTCATCATCGCTCAATCTTGCAACTTGACCCTTCATAGTTCCTTTAAGCGCTCCGCCGTAAGTACCAGCTTTGTAACCTTGCAATGCAGCTACGATGTTATCTGCTGACCATCCTGCTATAATTTGGGATTTGTTTAACGCTTTTTTCTCAGCTTTTGCACCATGGCAAGCCGCACAACTTTTATAAAGTGAAGCACCATCAGCGGCTAGTAGAGCTGAACCTGCAAACATAACAGCTATAAACATTTTTTTCATACAAACTCCTAGAATTAATTTCTCACAATTATATCGCATCAGTCTTTAAATACACTTATTGTGCATAATAAAAATATTTTATAGCCTTACATGTAGAAGAATTTTTGTATAATTTTTAAAATATAAGGGGGTTGGCTTGCGATTTATTTTCTCTGTTATTGTAGTATTTATGAGTTGCAATGTATACGCACAAGAATTTTTTGGCATTTGCAAGATCGACACTTTAGACACCAACGGCGCGATTACTTATATCGAAAAAATCCTTGAAAAAAACCCAGAAAATCTTGAATGTATGATAACGCTTGCAAGCCTTTATCTTAAAAAAGGTAAGCTAGAAGCGGGTTTTGAATATGTCTCCCGTGCGTATAAATTTAATGCATTGGCAACACAAAAAAGCTCATTAGCCCCCATAGTAAGATTTGCACTGAATATGGAGGAATTGCGAAAAAAAGCATATAAAAACAACACCGTGGAGGATTGGAATAAGCTAGGAGATGCGTATTTTGAGTTTGGGGCATACGATATGGCTGCTGATTTTTTTCAAACAAGTTTTTCAAAAGATGCAACACAAGAGCAAATCGGACTCAAGCTCGCACAAAGTTACAAAAAAATTGCAAAAACGCACGAAGCTATAATAGTTTTAAAACAAGTTTTACAGTATAATCCCAACAATTTTTACGCAAACTATTTCATAGGAAAAATCCTCAAATACTCAAGCTTCGATGCCACAGATTTTCAAATCTACCTCAAAAAGGCTGAAGAACTCCTAGAAAAAGATAAAAAACTCATATCTAACCCAGAATATCCAAAGTTTATCAACGACATCTTGTACGAGCTGGGATCGTAAGAATGAAAAAGGCTATTTTTCTTGATCGTGATGGAGTTATCAATGTTGATAAAGAGTATATTTACAAAATTGAAGATTTTGAGTTTTGTCATGGAACTTTTGAGACACTAAAATATTTTCAAAATCTTGGATATTTACTTTTTATTCTTACCAATCAATCTGGAATTGCAAGAGGGTACTATGATGAAAATGATTTTGAAAAACTTACATCATGGATGCTTTTAGAGTTTCACAAACAAGGTATTGCAATAACAAAAGTCTATCATTGCCCCCATGTTCCAGAAGATAATTGTGCATGTAGAAAGCCAAATATAGCTATGTTTGAGTTTGCAAAAAAAGAGTTTGATATAGATATGAAAATTTCATGGATGTTAGGAGATAAGCTTAGTGACATAAAAGCTGGAAAAAACGCTGGCATTATTAATACGATTTTCATAAACAATCTCGCATGTAAAGAGGCAAAATATAGTGTTAAAAATATTTTAGATACAATAAATCTCATAAAAAAATAGGTGCATAAATGAAATATAATAATGTCGATTTTAATGATAAATGTGTGCTCATAACCGGTGGAGCCGGTTTTATAGGAAGCAATCTCGCTTTTTACTTTCAGAAAAATTTTCCTACATGTAGAGTTGTTGTTTTTGATAAATTTAGAAATGAAGAGAAGTTTAGCAATGGCAATTTAAAAAGTTTTGGACATTTCAGGAATCTTTTGGGTTTTGGTGGTGAAGTTATCAGTGGAGATATAAACTCACACGAAGATATGGAAAAACTAAAAATATATAAGTTTGATTATATTTTTCATGAAGCTGCAATTTCTGATACTACTGTTAGCGATCAGACTTTAATGTTGCAGACCAATGTCAATGCTTTTCAAACTCTTCTTGACATGGCTGTCTTGATGCAAGCAAATATGGTTTATGCCTCAAGTGCTGCAACTTATGGAGATAGTGATATCTTTAGCATTGGTCATGAAAAGCCAAATAATGTCTATGGCTTTTCTAAATTAATGATGGATAATTTAGCTTGTAAATATATGCAAACCGCTCCTATCTCAATAGTAGGGCTTCGTTATTTTAATGTTTATGGTCAAAGAGAGTTTTTTAAAAATAAAACAGCTTCTATGGTGCTTCAATTTGGATTACAGCTTTTAAAAGGAGAGAGAGCAAAACTTTTTGAGAGAAGTGATACAATAAAAAGAGATTTTATCTATATAGAAGATGTGATACAAGCAAATATAAAAGCATGTGAACCTAAGAAAAGTGGCATTTATAATGTTGGAACAGGAAAAGCAAGAAGTTTTCAAGATATAGTGAATATTCTTAAAAATGAACTTACCATACAAAGAGAAGATGTGTATATCCCAAATCCTTTTGCTTCACAGTATCAGTTTTTCACGCAGGCTGATATCTCTTTGAGTGAAGAATTTTTAGATTACAAGCCAAGATTTGCATTGGAAGATGGTATAAAATCTTATTTAGCTTGGATAGAGGCAATAGCACAAAATGGATAGATTGCGAAATTATAAACCAAACATCTTAGTGATTGGTGATCTGATGATTGACCACTATTTGTGGGGAAGGTGTGAACGCATCTCTCCAGAAGCCCCGGTGCAAGTTGTTGATATCCAAAAAGAAACAACTGTGTTAGGTGGTGCTGGCAATGTCATAAATAATCTTTTAAGCCTCGGAGCAAATGTAAGTGTTTTGAGTGTCGTAGGTAAAGATGAAAACGGGCAAGAACTTTTGGGTATGTTACAACAATCTGGTGCAAATGCAAATGAGGTTTTAAAACAAAACGAAAGAAAAACAAGTAAAAAAAGCCGTGTTATTGCCTCGCACCAACAAATTATCAGATATGATAGTGAATCCAAAGAAGACATAAGTGAGCAAAGTGTAGAGAAACTTTTGAATGCTTATGAAAAGATGGTAAAAAGATTTGATGCTGTTTTGCTTTCAGATTATGGCAAAGGTGTGTTAACAAAAAATCTTACATGCAAGCTTATCCAAAAAGCAAAAGAGCATAAAAAGTTTGTTTTAGTGGATCCAAAAGGAGATGATTATAGTAAATATACTGGTGCAACGCTACTCACTCCAAATAAAAAAGAGGCGAGTTTAGCGAGTAAAATAGCTATAGTTAATGAGGCAAGCTTAAATAAAGCAGGTGCATTTTTAAAATCTTCTTGTAAGCTCGATTACGCGATTATCACTCTCAGTGAAGATGGTATGGCTATCTTTGGAGATGAAGTTACCAAGATACCTACGATAGCGCGTGAGGTGTACGATGTTACAGGTGCTGGAGATACCGTTTTGGCATCTTTGGGATACGCACTCTCTTGCGGACTAGATATAAAAAAGGCCGCTTATTTTGCCACAAGTGCTGCTGCCGTGGTGGTAGGAAAACTTGGAAGTGCAACGGTAAGTTTAGATGAGGTAGATATTTATGAACACTCCTTGCGTAGCGGTAAAGCCCAGAGTAAGATAAAAACTAAAGATGAAATAGTGGAGCTTTTGAAAAATTTTCAAAATAAAAAGATAGTCTTCACTAATGGTTGTTTTGACATCTTACATGTAGGACATGTAAAGTATCTTGAAATTGCACAAAGTTTTGGAGATGTACTTATCGTTGGGCTTAATGCCGACGCTTCAGTCAAAAGACTCAAGGGTGAAAGCCGCCCTATAAATCAATCTAATGATAGAGCGTATGTACTAGGTTCATTGGAAGCTGTGAGCTATGTGGTAGAGTTTGAAGAAGACACTCCTTATGAGCTTATATCGGCTATAAAACCAGATGTACTTGTTAAAGGTGGAGATTATAAAGGCAAAGTTGTAGTGGGCAGTGATATCGCAAAAGAAGTACATTTAGTGGATTTTGTGGATGGGAAAAGTACAACAAATATAATAAAGAGAGCACAAATAAAATGATGGATATGATTCAAAGAGAGTTGAACTCTCACAAAGAAGTGATAGAAAAAACGATAGATACTTTACAAAATCACATCTATACAGCTTGTGTGATAGCGAGTGAAACAATAAAAAATGGTCACAAGATTTTGATATTTGGTAATGGTGGAAGTGCAGCAGATGCACAACATATAGCAGCAGAATTGAGCGGTAGATATAAAATAGAACGCAGAGGACTTCCAGCAATCGCCCTTACGACAGATACTTCAGTTTTGACTGCCGTTGGCAATGATTATGGATTTGATAGGATATTTGATAGACAAGTTGAGGCACTAGCACGAGAGGGAGATTTGCTCATAGGCATATCAACAAGTGGCAATAGTAAAAATGTCCTGCGAGCCCTCTCACTAGGTCGCGATGTGGGTTGTCGTACCATCGGACTTAGTGGTCGAGATGGTGGTGCTATGAATGAGTTTTGTGATATAAATCTAGTTGTTCCAAGTAATGATACACCGCGAATACAAGAGATGCATATACTTATAGGGCATACTATTTGTCAAGGAATCGATAATATAAACCCTTTGTAAAGTTACTGATCCTAAAAGCAATAAATTGTAATAAATCATCGATATGTCTTGCACGCATCAATCTCCTAGAGTAAATTTTTTGATTTGGTGTAAAAGAATGTTGCGGTTCGTTTTCGACAATTTTGTTGATCATGGCTAGTAGATTGTATTCATAAATCACTTTTCTTCTGGCTTCTTTAACTGCTTCAAATCGCCTTTCATACTCTCCCGTTTTTGTTATAAGATCTTGTATAATTTGGAGTGCTTCTTGTGGTTTATTGATATCAATGAGAACTAGACTATCTTTTGGAAAATAATCATACACATTTGGGCATCCACAGTAGATGGGAACTGTAAAACCTAAAAAAGCATCTGCTAACTTTTCGCTCCACATGTGTTTCTCAATATGATTTTCGATAACAACATGAAATTTATAATCATCTAAAGCTTGGTATTTTTTTTCAACAAAAGTAAATCCACGCCCAAATCTTTGCAACTGTGGAATCTTTTTTTCCATCAATGCTGTAAAATCATACCGTTTTTTATGCATAGTATGACCCTCTCTCTTGTCGGAGCAAATTGTTGATAAGATTTTTGTTTTTGGTAAAAAATCATCTTTTATTATATCGTTAAAATCTTTTCCATACAGCCAATAAATCCCTGTTTGGGAACGAATTGCATTGGGATGAGGAAGAACTTTTTCACTTTGATTGGTGATAAGATAATGAAATTGCCCCGCAAATCCTCGTCCATATCTTGATATTGAACTGGGTTCGATTGTAACTAAAATTGTGTTTTCTTTTGGACAATACAAATTTTCATAATATTTTGTTTCGCTCATATTTGGTATATTGTCTAGTGCAACATACCAATCATAATTTTTATCTAGAGGATTAAAAGTAAAATAGCATTTTCCCCACCAACATGCATTATTTGGAGTTTGCGACCTGTATAGCGAGAATCTATCTTGCCTTGAGCCACGACTAATTAGTTTAATTGTTTTAACAGTCATTTGGCTTCTCGCGGTGTATTTTAGCATTGAGAGATAAATACATAATAAGAAGTAATAAAATTACATTATTAGCTCCCAATAAAGAGCCTATAGCTTGTTGCATTACTAATACTGATGCAAAAAAAGACACCATTAAATTTTTATCATATAGTTCTTTGTTTTTTCGCCATATGGTATAAGCATATAAAAAAATCATGCAAGATAATAAAAATAGACCTATTAGTCCAAGATAAAATAATGATTCAATAAAGATATTGTGCGGATGTTTATAAGCTAAAAATCCATGCTCATAAACATATTGCCCACCTTGAAGTCCGTATCCAATGAGCGTATTTTTTTCTAGTATTAAGTTTAAATATATAAGCCATCCATTATAGCGATTTGATGTGTTAATTTCCAATTTATCAAAATTGCTTCCACTGATAAATAAAATTAAAAATAATGTCATTAAGCACAACGCAGTAATTATGTAAAATTTCTTTTTGGTAAACTCTTTTTTTTGATACATGTCATATAGAAAATAAGTAACTGTTCCTATAGTTATTGTTAGTATAGCAGTTCTACCATGACTTGCAAATGTTCCTAAGTAGATTATTAGGAGAAAAAATAAATTAAATTTTGTTTGATTTTTAAAATAGTAGCTAAGAAAGAAAGCGATACATACAGCAAAGAGATTTTGACGGGAGTGAAATATGCTATGGTTAAATTCTTCTATTTTAAAGTTTTTAATTGTATGTATGATATCAATATCACTAACAAAACTGATAAAAACAAAAAATGAAATAATTGAGACAATATAAAATAAGATTTTTTGGAAGAGTAAGAAATTATTTTGACTGAATTTGCTAATTGTGAAAATATAATTGAGAATATACAAAAAAATAGGCAAATATGCCAGCATTTTTATATTTTGACTATAGTCAGTTGTGGGATTCAGTAGGTTAATAAATAAGATGAAACTATAAAATATACATACTATTAAAAGAAAATATAATTTATTTATTGGTGTAAAGTTGATTTTATATTTTATTGCAAATATTACAAAAAGGATTAAAATTAAAAATAGATCTATATAAAAAAGTCCTCTTCCTAAATAACCAAATGGCAATAATAATGCAAATGCAACAACAATATATTTTTCTAAATTCATTTATATTCCTAAGTAGTTACTAATTTTATCTAAACCATTTTTAAGTTTTATGTTATCATAATAGTTTCCAATTAATTTAGAATTCTTCATTGGTGTAATCCCATTTAAATAGTGCGTTTCATCATAAAGAACCGTCGACCAAGGACCAAAAGGAGCAGATCTTAACCAATTTGTTGAACCAAAAATGCCAATCGTGGGTGTTCCTTGAACTGCTGAAATATGCATAGGGGCAGAATCTGTGGAAACAGTTAAATAGGCATTTGAGAGTACGGATTTAAGTTCTTGAATCGTTGTTTTACCAGCAATAATAACTTTTTCACCCTGAATATAGTTGGCAACTTCCTGAATATATTGCACTTCAGATGCATCTCCAGTCAAATAAAAAGGTAAAGTATATCGATTATATAAAAATTCAGTTATTTCTTGCCATTTCTGATGAGGAAGTCTTTTGGAAATCCATTTAGGGCTAGATCCACAATTGATGACGATATATTTTTTTTCTTTTTGCTTATACTTTGTATCTAATCCATTTATAATATTATCTTTTGCTTGTTGTGCTATGTCATAAAAAATCTTGGTGACTTGTTGTTCCTTGTTAACGGCCTTACTATTGAGAATATTTTTTGCATTTGAGGCTTTACAAATTAATTTACTTCTATCATTAGTTTGTAAATCAATTAAATAATCAAAATTATATTGTCTGATTTTTATAATCAACTTTACAACATCGAGTATGTTTTTTTTGTTCAAAATAATAAATTCCTCAAATTCATCTTTTAATAATTCAAAACCAATAGGCGATGTTATAATTACAGGTTTATATTTTAATGCTCTTAAAACAGGTAGGCTAGCTGCTATATCTCCTAGAGCGCTAAATCTAATAATCCCAATTTTCATATAACTCCTTCAGTTGCTCAGCAATGTAATTATGCCCAAGATTATTAATGTGCGTTCCATCTGCGAGGTATAATTTTTTCGTGTTATTTAGAAAATAATCATAAAGATACAATCTGCGACAATTTGGATATTTTAAAGCTATGTCATCTAAAATTTTATTATAAATTTTGATATTATTATTTCGGGTAGTGTCTAAATTTGGTACTGTATCTATTAAAATAATACGCTGGTTTTTACATTGCATGAGAATTGATGATATATTATTATAGTATTCATTTTTTGATATAACATTTTTTTCACCAAAAAATTTGTGTAGATACCATTTTCTACAAATTTTTTTATATTTTTTGATTATTTTTCTTAGTATCTTGCGTAAAAAATTATCAGGATAATATAAAATGTATGGTGAGTATTTAAATGTGTTCCACGAATCAACTAGCCCATATTGAATTGTAAGAACTTGTGTTTGATCATTAAAGGTATCGTTAAAAAAATTGAGCCCTTCTTTACATGTGGACATTGTAAATCCACAATTAATACACTTGTGATTAATCATATTTGCAAATTTTTCAGGATATGCATTTTTATAATTTTCATGAATTCCAAGAGTATTGCAATCACCCAATGATAAAAGAGTTTTCAATTTATGCACCCTTTGTTAACTTAGAATTTTTTTATAGGTAATATAAGTATGTTCACTCATTTTATCGATGGTAAAATGTTTTTGTGCAAACTGAAAGCTTGACTTAAACTCTTTTTGCACGCTTTCATAATTATTTTGTATGTAATGTATCTTTTCTTGCATGAGATTTGAATGATTTAGTGGCAACACATAATTCTTAGGTAAAATGAGTGTCATATCAGCAACATCTGTTGATAAAACAGGAGTTTTAGCCAATAAGGCTTCAGCCATAACATAGGAAAAACCTTCGCGTTGCGAAGAAATAACACATAGATGAGATGCTGCTAGAATGCTCGGTACATCATCTCGTATACCTGCAAATATAACTTTATTTTGAATAGTCAATTTACTCGTGAGATTTTTAAGCATTTTTTCTTCTTCCCCGCCACCAATAATCAGCAGTTTTACATCGAGATCTTTTATGGCGTTAATTAGTAAAGAAAAATTTTTAGTTGCCACTAATCTTCCTATGCCAACGATGACAAAATCATCAGGCTTAATACCAAAAGATTGAGGAAATGGAGTGTTTTTTGGAAAAGAAAAATGAGATATACCGTTGTAGATAACACTTTTTGAGGGATTTTTGAGTGCGTCTAAGACCCGATATGAAACACCAATAACATGATCTAAAGTTTCATAGGCAACAATATTTTTTTTGCTATTATGTAGTGTTGCCACTGTTTTTATAGTAGGTTTTAAAAAAAAGCGAATGTATGCAATCATTTGAGTTGCTTTGTTGGCTTGAGTATGCACAATATCAGGATTTATGGTGTTGATAAGTTTTATGAGACGCCATAACAAAAAAGGATTTCGTCTGCTTCTAGAAAGATTTAAGCGGTGAAAAATAATACGATTGTCATAATTTTTAAAGTCATACTCTTGTGCTATAAGGTGCACTTCGCATGTCTCAACAAGTTTATTGCATAATTCTTGAACATGTTTTTCAAGACCGCCAAGTCCTTTTGAGGCTAACACCTGAATAATTTTCATGATATTTCCTCATAAATCTCTACCGTTTTTTGCACCATTTGCTCCAATGAAAAGTTTTTGCTGATGTACTTTTGACCATCGAACGAAAGTGTTTTGGCTTTGATTATTTTTTCTGCCAAATCTTTTGGATTTTGCATTGTAGTAAAATATCCATTAATGTTTTCTTGCACGATGTCTAGTACTCCGCCGTGGTTTGTTGCGATTACTGGGGTGTTTAAGGCTATGGCTTCGGCGACACTTCTGCCAAAACTCTCTGGTTTTTTTGAAGCACTGACCACTGCATCACTCAAAGAGTAAATCTCAGCCACTTTTTCTTGGCTTCCGGTGAAAACAATGTTTACATGTAAAGATTTTACAAGCTGTTTCAAATTCTCAAAGTAATTTTGCTTATCTTCTCGAACGCCTCCCACGATAAGTCCTATCGCATTTGGGATATCCAAAAGTGCCATGGCTTTGATAAAAGTTTCTAAGTCTTTGAGCTGCGTGATGCGACCGACTGTGGTGACGATAAACTTATCATGCAAATCAAACGCATCTTTAAATTTTTGGATAAATGCCTCATCGATGTTTTGTGGATGAAATTTTTCCAAGTCAATCCCACGAGGAATGAGAGTGATTTTTTCACGAGGAGTGTTGTAGTGTTTTTGTATGTACTCTTTTATAGCGCCACTTACGCAGATAACACTATCAGCTTTTGTCATGATGGAGCTGTAAAAACTTACAGAGTTAAAGCCGTGTACGGTGGAAACAATCTTTACATGTAAGTTTTTTTTTGCAAAGTAAACCAGCCATGCAGGAATGCGACTTCTTACATGTAAGATATCAGCGCCCAATTCTTTGAGGATTTTTCGCAAGCCATAAACTCGCATGAGTGCTGTTAGAGGGTTTTTTGAGCAGACATCAAACTTTACATGTAAGCTTCCTTCAGCTTCCAATTGTTTGACCAATTTGCCTCCATTGCTGATAACAACAGACTTAAAACCTCTTTTTACAAGCTCACGGGCTAGTTCTACCGTCCCTCTCTCCACGCCACCTTCATTGAGTTCTGGCAAGATTTGTACTATTTTCACAAAGTAACCTTTTGTAGATAAGGCGTATAATCAAATCTCCCCTCAAGTGCCAAAATATTTTTGGCTATTTTGTGGTACTTAGTGTCTTTTTCTGTTGCCACTAAGTCTATGACATGCAAGGAAGCTTCAGAGTTTGCCTTTGCCTCAGAGAGCATGGAAGTTGAATCGATGGAGATAAAAAGTACTGCACAAATTTGTAAAAAATCCCCTATCGGGTTAATGGTAGGTTCTTGTGAATAAATGAGTTTATAATCAAAGGCATAATCCTCCAAAAGCTGTTCCACCTCTTTTGGTGTTCTTCTTGAAGTTGTGATGTATTTGAGGTGGTTGGGGTAAGTTTCAAAGATGTTATCTAAGTGCTTTTTGATCGTATCTACGCGCATCTTGAAGATTTTATTATCGCCTCCAAGGATGATGGCGAGGCTCTGTTTTTCATTTTTTTGCAGGTAACCCTTTGGCTTACTAAAACTAAAGTTGATAGGTATTTCTATGATATTCTTGTCTTTTGGAGGATTGTCATGGCTTTGAGCAAAGATATAGTCAAAATCACTATATCTAAAGCCTTGCGGCAACATCAAGGCGATCGATTTTGTACCGAGCTTTTTAGCTAAATATTTGTTTGCATAGTAAGTTGCTGAACCTGTTGAGATTATAGCTTTATAATCGTAGCGACTTACATGTAAAGAAAATAAATTGATATAAATATGGAAAAAATCCAAGATATAAGTGAGAAATTTCAAGTCATTTTTAAATTCAATAATGTCATATTCACATTTTTTGAGCTTTGCAAAAGCGAGAGATTGTCCAAGATGACCTGCTTTGCCATCACTAAGTATCAAAACTCTCAAGCGATTCTCCAGCGGTTGTGCATCCAAAACCATTGTTCGGGATATGTTCTGATGACCGCTTCTAAGATGTCGTTGTACTCTTGTGTGAGCGATTCAAGTGTGGCATCGGCACCTCGCTTACATGTAGTGATGCGTATTGTGTAAGTACCATCATTTTCGCGTGTTAAAAAAAGTGGGATGATGCGTGGATTATACTTAAGTTTGAGCATGGCAACTGAAGTTGTAGTATCGGCAGCCATACCAAAAAATCGAGCTTGCATACTCATACCGCCACCTGCTTTTTGATCGATGAGTAGTCCTGCGTATCCACCTGTTTTGAGGGTTTTTACTATCTTTAAGATGGCATTGTCTTTGTGTACATTTGTGCTGCCAAACTTTTGTCGAAATGGTGTGGTGAGTGTTTTTTCTATGTAAGTGTTGTTTCCAGCTCGTCCTATTGCTGTCATGGGATAGCCGTTTTTTGCTAAAAACAAAGCTCCTAATTCCCAGTTTGAAAAATGTGCTGTTACGAAAATAGCCCCATGCTTCGCATCTTTTGTGAGTTCTTGAAGTTGGTTCAATGCTTGCGTTTTATTGTTTATAAGCGTATCTAAATCGATTCGATTTTGTAGCATCAAAATAATCTCAGCAACCGTAATACCAATGTTTTCATAGCATTTTTTGGCAAGTTCGTAGATCTCTTTCGTAGATTTATCATCAAAAGCCAGCTTCAAATTTGCAAGGGTAAGTTTTCGCCTTTTAGTACCAAATCTAAAAAAAAGCATCGCGATAAACCAAGTAGTGGCATAAAGAGTTTTTTTAGGTAAAAAACTAAAAATCCAAAGAAGAGATTTCACGATGATATACTCTAATTTCTCTTTCATTTCAGACTCTTTATATTTATTTAAGGATATAATTTTACTCAATTTTTTCTAAAAAGGCACTAAATGATTTGCGTTTTTGATATAGAAACTATTCCGGATGTTCAGCTTATTCGTAAAACTATGCATATCGATGGTGATGATGTTGGGGTTTCAACGCAGGCTATGTGTATGCATGAGCAAAAGAGTGGATCGAGTTTTTTACCGCTTCCTTATCATAAGATCGTAGCGATTAGTGCGGTTATAGCCGATGATTTTGGGGTGTTTAAAAAAGTAAATTCCATCGAGGGGATAGATGAGCGAGAAATGGTGCAAAACTTTTTGCATTTTGTAGACACATACAATCCAAAGCTTGTGAGTTTCAATGGACGCAATTTTGATGTGCCATTGCTTATGATTCGAGCTATGCGATACAATCTTACATGTAAGGCGTATTTTGAAAATGACAACAAGGAGCTTGGCAAGAGTAAATGGGACAATTATCGTTACCGTTTTACTGATAGGTTTCATGTGGATTTGATGGATCATATCGCAGAATTTGGAGCTGTTCGCGGTTTGCAACTTGATGTATTATGCTCGCTTATCGGCGCTCCTGGAAAGTATGATGTGAGCGGTGATCAAGTGTTCGCGCTTTACTATGAAGGTAAGATAGAGAAGATCAAAGAGTATTGTGAAAGCGATGTACTCAATACTTATTGGCTTTTTTTACAATACGAACTCTTAAAAGGCAATATCATTTTAGAGGATTTTAAAAGCAGTTTGGCAAGTATGAGCGCCAATTTACAAACCCAAAAGTCTTATACAAAACCATTTCAAGAGGCGGTAAAATATGCAATCAATCTTTAGAGAATACGACATTCGAGGCATTTTTGAACAAGAATTGAACGAGCAGAGCGTCAAGCTTATCGGCTATTTTTTAGGCTTGCAAGTAAAGCCTTTGGGCGGCGTTGTTGCCATTGGATATGATGCTAGAAACCATTCGCCAAAACTTTGCGAGTATCTTATCAGCGGTTTTAACAAGGCTGGTTGTATCGTACAAAATATGGGGCTTGTGGCAACTCCGGTGAATTATTTTGCAAATTATCAAAGCTTCGATGGCGTTACACCAAATGCTAGTGTAATGATCACAGGTTCACACAACCCCCCGCAATACAACGGCTTTAAGATCACTGTAGATAAAAAGCCTTTTTTTGGTGAAGATATCTACGCACTTGGAGATATGATCGAAAAAAATATCAATATGCTCATAGAGGATGATCTTGCATGTAAGCATATAAATGCCAAAGAACGATATATCGATTATCTTGTGGAAGCATTTGCACATCTGCGTGGCTTTGAAACACCTTTTGTATATGATTGTGGCAATGGCGTTGCTGGCGTGGTTGTGCTTGAGATTTTTCAAAGACTAGGCTTTACATGTAAGGGTTTGTTTGTACAACCAGATGGCTCATTTCCAAACCACCATCCAGATCCAACAGTTGAAGAAAATCTTAAAGATATCAAAAAAGAGTTAGCAGTAGATTTTGATTATGGCTTTGCTTATGATGGAGACGCTGATCGCCTCGCGTTTTTAACGAAAAAAAACAATGTCAAAGGCGACATCATGGCGATACTTTTTTCAAAAGCCATGAAAAATCCAATAGTGATAGGCGAAGTAAAATGCTCACAAGTAATGTACGATATGATCAACTCTTACGGCAAGGCTTACATGTACAAAACAGGACACAGTAACCTCAAAGTAAAGATAGCACAGTTGCATGCAGACTTTGCGGCTGAGGTCAGCGGACATCTGTTTTTCAATGATCGATATTTTGGTTATGATGATGCGATCTATGCAACATTGCGTATGCTCGAGCTACTTCAAGATGGCTTACATGTAGATGAGTTTATCGATACTTTGCCGCAAGTCTTTAATACAGAAGAGATTAAAGTGCAAACGACCGAAACCCAAAAGTTTCAACTCGTAGAAAAACTTAAAGAACTGCTGCAAAATCCTCCAGCAGATTTTCCGCACATCAAAGAAATTATCACAGTTGATGGCGTGCGGGTGGTATTTGATCATGGTTGGGGTCTTGTGCGTGCTTCAAATACAACACCTATTCTTGTAACACGATTTGAATCTACTATTGAGGGAAAAGCCAAAGAGTATGAAACAAAACTCAATGCACTTATTCAAATCGCAAAAGAGAGTTTATGATGAAAACTACAGTTAAAAAATGCCTCTTTCCAGCTGCTGGATATGGTACGAGATTTTTGCCAGCTACAAAAGCGATGCCAAAAGAGATGTTGCCAGTGCTGAACAAGCCACTCATCCAATACGGCGTTGAAGAGGCAGTAGATGCTGGTTGCGAAACGATGGCAATCGTTACGGGTCGTGGAAAAAGAGCGATAGAAGATCATTTTGATATTAGTTATGAGCTTGAGCATCAGATTAAAGGAACATCCAAAGAACATTATCTTAGCGAGATACGAAATCTTATCTGTAAGTGCAATTTTTCCTACACTAGGCAGGTGCAGATGAAGGGACTCGGGCATGCGATACTCACAGGCGAAATTCTTATCGGTCAAGAGCCATTTGCTGTGTTGCTAGCTGATGATCTATGCGATGCGCCAAACAAAGGTGTGCTTGCCCAAATGATGCAAGTTTATGAGCAGTATGGATGCTGCGTAGTAGCTATCGAGGAAGTACCAAAGTCACAAACCAATAGATATGGCATCATAGCGGGGCAACTGATAGATGGCAAAGACGATATTTACAGAGTAGAAACTATGGTTGAAAAACCAGATCCAAAAGACGCTCCAAGCAACTTGGCTATCATAGGTCGATACATTTTAACACCAGATATATTTGATATCTTGCGAGAAACCAAAGCCGGAGTTGGTGGCGAGATCCAAATCACAGATGCACTTCTTGAGCTGGCGAAAAAAGGTAAGGTGATCGCTTATAGATTTGAAGGTAAAAGATTTGATTGTGGTAGCGTAGATGGCTTTGTGATGGCAATAAATCATTTTTATGAAATATCAAAAGCGTAGCGTGTTTGTGGGATATATCAAAGTCTGGGGTAAATACAAAAATGTACAGCTTAGATTTTCTGTATTTTTAAAAGTAAGAGAAGAGGTAAAATGAAGATATGTATCATAGGATTGGGTTATGTTGGCTTGCCACTAGCTCATGCTTTTAGTAGTAAATATACAGTTGTTGGTTTTGATATCAATGAGGAACGAATTGCTGAGCTTCAAAGAGGGTATGACCGGACATTTGAGCTGAGTATTGCACAATTGCAAGAAGCTCGTGAGAATGGAATGCGTTTTTGCACAAATTTAGCAGATATTGCACAATGCAATATCTTTATCATAACAGTGCCAACCCCTATCGATAAAAGCAATAAGCCAGATCTCACACCGCTTATCAAAGCATCACAAAGTGTAGGAAAAGTGCTAAAAAAAGAAGATATAGTTATCTATGAAAGCACTGTTTATCCAGGTGTCACAGAAGAAGTGTGCGTAGTGGAGCTTGAGCGGGTAAGCGGGTTGAAGTTCAATGTTGATTTTTTCTGTGGCTATTCTCCAGAGCGGATAAATCCAGGCGACAAAAATCATACTGTGACAAATATACTCAAAATCACAAGTGGTAGCACGCCGCAGATAGCAGATAAAGTAGATGCACTCTACGCTTCTATCATCCTTGCTGGAACGCACAAGGCAAGTTCTATTAAAGTGGCAGAAGCGGCAAAAGTGATAGAAAATACCCAAAGAGATGTGAATATAGCACTCATCAATGAACTTGCTCTTATCTTTAGAACGATGAACATAGATACACATGATGTTTTGCAAGCAGCCGCTACAAAATGGAATTTTATCAAGCTCAAGCCAGGTCTTGTTGGCGGACATTGTATCGGAGTCGATCCTTATTATCTGACATATAAAGCCGAAGAATTGGGGTATCGAGCAAACCTTATTTTAGGCGCGAGACAAATCAATAATGGTATGGCAAAATTTGTGGCAGATCGAGTGATTAGGCTTATGATACAAAAAGATATGAAGATAAAAAATGCGCAAGTCTTGATATTGGGACTTTCTTTTAAAGAAAATTGTCCAGATATACGCAATACAAAAGTGATCGATATCATCACAGAATTGCAGACATATGGATGTGTGTTAAGCGTTTACGATCCCGTAGTTGATAGCGATGAAGCCATGAGAGAATACGGGTTGAAGCTTGAAAATAATCCAAATATCAACGCTTATGATGCTGTTGTTTTAGCGGTTGGGCATGATGCATTTTTAGACTTACATGTAAGTCCATCGCAAAAGTTAGTAGTTTATGATGTAAAAGGCGTTTTAAGCCAATATGATGAACGATTATAAAAGCGGATTGAACGCTTAAAATGAAGAAAGGTAGATAATGCAGAGCAAAGAAACTCAAAAGATAGTTTTATATATTGTGCTAGCTTTTGGATTTAGTATCGCAGTGCGCCTCATTTGGGTGTATCAGTTTTGGGGAATAGAGAGTTTTCTCTGGAATGATGCGTTTATGATCAATACAAATGATGGTTATTATTATGCCGAGGGCGCTCGAGATCTTTTGCAGTGGTCTTGGCAAGAAAATAGCCTCTCGCCCGTTACGAGTGCGGCCTCTATACTTACAGCTTTTTTTGCCAAGATCTTGCCTGTATCTTTTGAAAATATTATATTTTATATGCCGGCCATCTTAAGTTCTTTAGTTGTTGTGCCTATCGTACTTATCGCAAGAGAGTTGCAAATGTTGCGAGCAGGTTTCATAGCTGCGCTTATGGCAAGTATCGCATGGAGTTACTATAACCGCACGATGGTTGGCTACTATGATACAGATATGCTCAATATTTTGTTTCCAACACTTCTTTTGTGGTCGCTTACACTAGCCCTTCGCACCAATGCGCACAAATACCTTCTTTTTACTGCCCTTGAAATTGTTGCGTATCGCTGGTGGTATCCACAGAGTTATTCGCTAGAGTTTGCATTCTTTGGACTAATTCTTGCATATGTGCTACTTTTTAAAAGAGAGAGTTTGTACCACTATCAACTCCTCGCAATTATGCTTATAGCAATGATGGGATTACCTGATCTTGTACGCCTTGGCGGTGTTTTAATCGTGTATAAGTTGTATCAAAAGAAAAAATTGGATGCACATATCCGCTACTTTTTAGCTTTTGCTTTTGGACTTTTTCTCATGAGCGGAGGTTTTGCGCCCATTTGGGGACAACTCAAAGGGTATGTTTTTGGAGCGAGTATCGAGGCGAAAGGCGAAGAATTGCCTTTACATTTTTTTACCGTGATGCAAACAGTTAGAGAAGCGGGAAAAATCCCTTTTGATGTTTTTGCAAATCGCATCAGTGGACACATGATCACTTTTGTACTCTCTTGTGTTGGCTATATTTGGCTTTGTGTAAAACATCCTATCGCACTTCTTGCACTTGCGATGGTTGGACTTGGATTTTTAGCTCTTGTCGGCGGACTTCGATTCACGATCTACGCTGTACCACCGCTCGCTCTTGGTATGGGTTTTTTGATCCATATGGTGGCTAGTTATATGAATAAAAAAGTACTCATCTATGCGTTTATAACTCTCGCAACATTGGGAATTTTGTATCCAAATATCTTACATGTAATTCAGTATAAAGTGCCAACTGTATTTACAAAACAAGAGGTGCAAGTGCTTGATAAGCTCAAAAATATTGCCACAAGAGAGGATTATGTAATTTCTTGGTGGGATTATGGTTATCCTTTGCGTTACTATAGTGATGTCAAAACGCTTATCGATGGAGGCAAACACGCAGGAAGTGTAAATTTTCCGGTGAGTTATATGCTGACAAATGATCAAGAAGCTGCCGCAAAACTAGCAAGGTATGATGTCGAATACACTGAAAAAAGTTTCGATCTCGCAAAAGATGACCCCGATCGAAACCGCTCAAATATTGCCAATATGACGCTAAATAATGGCTTTAAGGATACTAAGGATTTTTTAAACTCCTTACATGTAAGCGATAAACTACCACAAAAAACACGCGATATCTATTTTTATTTGCCTTATCGCATGATGAGTATTTTTCCAACGGTAAGTCGTTTTAGTGATCTTGATCTCATGGATGGCAAAACAATCCGTAAACCTTTTTTCTACCAAACAAACCGTTTTAACGATACAAAAACTTCCCTAAATTTGGGTGATGGTATCGTGTTAGATAAAACAAAAGGTGTGCTCAAAATAGGCAATCAAGAGGTGTCAATCAAAACTTTTTATATCACTTTTTATGATAAAGATGGCAAAATGGTACGACAAAAACAGGAACTGCACAAAGACGGGAGATTGTCAATCATTTTTATGCGTTCTTACAATAGTTTTTTAGTACTTGATGAAGCAGCACTCAATGCAAGCTACATCCAGCTTTTTGTTTTTGAAAACTACGATAAACGCTTTTTTGAACCTGTATTGCTCGATCCAAGTGCAAAAGTATTTAAAGTGAGGATGTAAAAATGTTTACAATCGATAGAAGAGTTTTAAATCTTGCTGTAATTGCTCTACTAAGCTTTATAACATTTGTTTGGACTTTTTGGATTTTTCATCAATCCATCAGATATGATGTTATTTTAATTGTTATCTTTGTCAGAATAATCGCTTCAATAGCCATTTTGAAGGATTATTCGCTTTCGTGGTCTAAAGTAAGTCAAAAAACTTTTTTGATAAAAAGCTTGGTGTATATCGTCGCATTTTGTGCCTATATGCCTTTTTACCACGGAGAAATTCGTATAGCTTTTTTTCTCAGCGAGCTTTTTTTCTATCTTTTTTCTATCAATGTTTTGATGTATGGGTATTATCTATTTGTAAACAAAAGTACAGTAAAAAAAGATAAATCTCTTGTTATCTATGGAGCTGGTAGAGCTGGGTTAAAGCTTAAAGAGGAATTCAAAAATAGTGAATATAAAATAAAATTTTTTATAGATGATAATAAATCTTTGCACAAAAGAAGCATAGATTCTGTGGCAATTCTCTCGAGAGATAGGCTTAAAAAATTTATATTAGAGAAAAAAATCGATCTACTTGTAATTGCAATGCCATCAGTTGATACAAAAATTATATATGAAATCTACCATGAATTAAAATTTTACTTTGAAAAGATCCAGATATTGCCATCATTGAATTCAATTTTAACTGATTCTCCTTTTTCAAAACAGCTCAAAGATATCAGCATCGAAGATCTTTTAGCCCGTCATCCAAAGGATTTGGATAAAAAATTCATAGGTAATTTTCTCAAAGGTAAAAAAGTTTTTATAAGTGGCGCTGGCGGGAGCATAGGTTCTGAAATTTGCAGACAGTGTTTGCGTTATGGTGCTTCGCATCTCTATGCACTTGATCATAGTGAATACAACCTCTATGCACTCATGGAAGAGTTGGCAGATGAACTGGTTACGCCACTTATGTTTTCTGTGCTCAATCTCTCTGCGCTTGAAGAGAGTATGCGTACATGTAAGCCAGATATTGTGATACACGCAGCTGCGTACAAGCATGTGCCACTAGTTGAGGCAAATATAGAACAAGGCATACAAAACAATGTACAAGGCACGAAAAATATAATCGATATGGCTATCAAATATGAAGTACAAAAATGTATCCTCATCTCTACAGACAAAGCGGTACGACCTACCAATGTCATGGGAGCTACTAAGCGTATCTGTGAACTTTATGCTGCCAATGTTATGCCAGAAAAAACACAAATCGTTGCGGTGCGTTTTGGCAATGTTTTAGGCTCTTCGGGTTCAGTTATCCCCAAATTTCGTACCCAAATTGGAGCT
This sequence comes from Sulfurospirillum sp., assembly GCA_014859685.1. Classification (GTDB taxonomy): domain Bacteria; phylum Campylobacterota; class Campylobacteria; order Campylobacterales; family Sulfurospirillaceae; genus UBA6810. The sequence goes on from JACUTU010000002.1 coordinate 272,614, forward strand.
GGTGGCCCAATTACCGTGACGCACCCGCAGATTACTAGATATTTTATGCTTATACCGGAGGCGTGTGAACTCGTATTGCAAGCAGGCGCTATCGGCAAAGCTAGCGAGGTGTTTATCCTTGATATGGGTGAGCCTATTAAGATAGTAGATTTAGCTAAAAGGATGATCGAACTCTCGGGTGTCACGGGTGTAGAGATAGAATTTTCAGGCTTACGACCAGGAGAAAAACTTTATGAGGAACTCTTGATCGATGAAGCTGATGCAAAAACACAATATCCATCAATCATGGTGGCAAAAAATACCCCTTATCCCATCGCAAAATTGCAAGCAGATATACAAGAATTGCTTACATGTAAGGATAAACTTGCCAAACTTAAAGAGATAGTTCCTGAATTTAATCACCAAATCAATTAAGAGCTTCAAATCTTATGGTATTATTAGCTTTTTATTTGAGGAGATAGAGTGGAAATTCGTGACATCCAACAATTTGCAGAAATTAGACCGCAAGTGCGTGCGTATTTATGTTATCTTTTTTCAAGAAATATGCCTTCACGCTTGCCAGATCCAAGTCTCAAGACGATAGAAAGTGCGCTTGATAAAATCGAAAATGAAGTGAGTCAATTTGAAACTTTATATGTGCTTGATAGTTCGGGTACGCAAGTTTCGCACAATCTTACCAACAAGATAAATTTCAAAGGCGGTTTAGGCGTCAATCGCAGCAACAAGTCCTATTTTTATCGAGCAGTACGCCAAAAAAGATGTGTTTTGAGTGATCCTTATCCATCAAGTTTGACCAACAATCTCACAGTAACCGCATCTTATCCCATCTACAATATCAAAGGCGATCTGTGTTTTGTAGTGTGTATCGATATCTCTTTGAGTGATGTGCTTAAAATTGCACATAATTCATCATTGGAAACTTTTTTTTCAAGTTTTATAAAGTGGGGTTATATTGGATTTTCAATGGCTCTTTTGATGGTGGCTTTTTTGCTTTTTTACAATGGCTTGCAAAGTATCGCATCACATGGATTTAAGATAGATCTTGTAGATATAGAATCGATGTTCAAATCAACAATTCTCTTAACGCTTTCTTTGGCGATTTTTGATCTTGTGAAAACTGTCTTTGAAGAAGAGGTATTGGGACGCACTAAAAAAGATCATTCTGGTGGCATTCACAAAACGATGGTTCGATTTTTAGGATCTATCATCATAGCACTTGCTATCGAGGCTTTGATGCTTGTGTTTAAGTTTGCAATCACAGACCCAACGCATATACTCTCTGCTGTTTTTCTTATCGTTGGCGTGACATCATTGTTGATAGGATTGGCTTTATATGTAAAACTTGTTGGTCATAAGGTTGAAAATGATAACTCTTATTGATTATAATATGGGAAATTTACGAAGCGTGCAAAATGCTTTTACAAAGCTTGGCGTGAGCATAGAAGTGACACAAGATCCACAAAAATTAGCAAAAGCAGACAAAGTCATTTTGCCAGGAGTTGGTGCTTTTGGTGATGCAATGCTCTCTTTGCGAAGCAACGGCATGGGGGAAGCTATCACAGAGTTTGCACGCAGTGGCAAGCCTTTACTTGGAATTTGTTTGGGGATGCAATTATTGCTAGAAAGCGGGGAAGAATTCGGCTCTCATAAGGGTTTAGGGTTGATTCCAGGAAAGGTTGTTGCGTTTGATACTGCATTATTTGCACAAAAACTTAAAGTACCGCATATGGGATGGAATGAACTTTTTGTACAAAAGTCTTCACCCTTATTTGCGGGGCTGCCAAAGGATTTTTATCTCTATTTTGTGCACAGTTTTCACGCTACATGTAAAGAAGAATATGTGATAGGAAAAAGTTTTTATGGCTATGAGTTTGTGAGCGCTATCGCCAAAGACAATATCTATGGCTTGCAACCACATCCTGAAAAATCTCATGAAAACGGACTTGCAATACTCAAAAATTTTATAAGGATGTAGTGTGGATATTTTACCAGCGATTGATCTCAAAGATGGCAAAGCTGTTCGTCTTACAAAAGGTTTGATGGATAGTGCAAAGATTTATTCAAATGAACCTTGGGTTTTAGCTAAAAAATTTGAACAAATGGGTGCAAAATGGTTACACCTTGTTGATCTCAATGGCGCCTTTGCGGGAGAGCCAAAAAATCTCGCTCAAATCCAAAAAATACGAGAAAATTGTAACCTTTTGCTTGAATTAGGTGGTGGCATACGAGATAGTGAAACCATCAAAAGATATGAAGAGCTTGGAATAGATCGCATCATACTTGGCTCAATTGCACTCAAAGATCCTGCTTTTGTGAAAAGTGTTGCTAAAAATCATCGAATCGTAGTAGGAATTGATGCGATAGATGGGTTTGTGGCAGTTGAAGGTTGGGCAGAAAAATCAAATATGTTAGCGACAGATTTGGCACGCGAATTTGCAAATGCTGGAGTTGAAGCTATCATTTGCACAGATGTGAGTAAAGACGGTACGCTTGCAGGGGTTAATGTGGACTTTACGCTTGAGATAGCAAGAGCGAGTCGGATTGATACGATTGCAAGTGGTGGCGTACGCGACCTTGAAGATATTAAAAAACTTTTAGCCACCAATGCTGTTTCAGGCGTAATCGTGGGCAAAGCATACTATGAAGGTACTTTAGAGCTTGAACAAGCATTTTCTTTGGCGAGTTGCACAAAAGTTTAAAGCATTTTACAAGTAAAATTAGCTAAAATGAGTTCAAATTATTGCATCTTAAAGGATTGATATTGAAACTTTTAGTAGTGGATGATAGCTCGACTATGCGTCGAATCATAAAAAATACCCTAGCAAGGCTTGAATTTAAAGATGTACTTGAGGCTGAACATGGCTTGGAAGCGTGGAAGATCTTAGGTGAAAATGATGACATTGATGTACTTATCACGGATTGGAATATGCCTGAGATGAATGGACTTGAATTGGTTAAAAAAGTGCGAGCTGAGAAAAAATATGCAGATATGCCGATCATTATGGTGACTACTGAGGGCGGAAAAGCAGAAGTTATCACAGCACTTAGGGCAGGTGTCAATAACTATATAGTCAAACCATTTACTCCACAAGTTTTGAAAGAAAAGCTAGAAGCTGTATTGTAATCTTTGATGAACCAAACATACAATGAACTTACGATAACCCCGCCAAATTATTATTATGAACTTTTTTTAGATCTTGTTACTTCGCTTTTTGATGAAGCCATTGAAGAAAAAGATGGCTCTATCATCTTGCGAAGTGAAGAGGATCTTTCTGAAATAAATTTTGGCGTACAAGAGTTTGCAAAATCACTGCAAACACTTTTTAACAAAGATATATTGCTTAAAACATCTTCAAAAGTGTGTAAAAATGAAGATTGGATAGGAACATATAAAAAATCAATTCAACCCATCGAAGTTGGAGATTTATATATCCATCCTAGTTGGGAAAAACCCAAAGCTAACAAGATAAATGTACTCATTGATCCAGCCTTAGCTTTTGGTTCTGGTCATCATGAGACAACTTATGGTTGTCTTTTAATGTTGCAAAAATATTTAAATAAACAAGCTACACTTTTAGATGTAGGGTGTGGCAGTGGCATACTCTCAATCGCTGCTGCAAAGCTTGGTGCAAAGGTGAGCTTGTGTGACACAGATGAGCAAGCATTGCAAAGTGCGCTTGAAAATTTCTCTTCAAATACCGTTACATGTGAGCGATCGTGGGTTGGATCTGTGGGCAAAAGAGAGAAAGCATATGATGTTGTTGTCGCAAACATCATCGCTGATGTGCTTATCATGCTACAAACCGATCTTGAATCGGCTCTCAAAGATGGTGGTATACTGATTCTCTCAGGTATTCTTGATAAGTATGCCACAAGAGTTGTAGAGAAATACAAAAATTTAATACTAATAGAAAAATATAAAAAAGATGAGTGGTTTACACTCGTACTTAAAAAGGAAGTCAATGAATCCGAACAACAATCAAAATAACAACAAAAACAACAAAAACAACAACTTTTTTAACCAAAATCCCTTTTTAGTTTTTGCTATTTTTTCTATTGTTATCATACTTATATTTAAAAACTTTATGTCTCCTCAAGATGTGATGATGGGCGATGCTATAAATAACAATACAAAATCCGTAACTAAAAGCATCAACTATTATGAGTTTAAAGAATTGATCAAATCAAATCAAGTTAATTATGTTGCGATTGGTCAAACAACAATTCGTGCATTTTCTGAATCGGGTGCTACAAAACTCATTTATAACATCAGAAAAGTTGGCAGTGACGCAAGTTTAATCCCGCTCTTGGATGAGAAAAAAATCCCTTACGGCGGTTTCAATGAAACAAATGCTTTTACTGAGATTCTTTTTTCATGGGTTTTGCCAATCTTTATCTTTTTCGGAATATGGATGTTTTTGGCAAATCGTATGCAAAAAAATATGGGTGGCGGGATCCTTGGTATGGGAAGTAGCAAAAAACTCGTCAATTCAGAAAAACCAAAAGTTAAATTTGATGATGTAGCTGGGGTTGAAGAGGCAAAAGAGGAAGTAAAAGAGATCGTTGATTTTCTCAAGCATCCAACTAGATATATGAATTTAGGAGCAAAAATTCCAAAAGGTGTCTTGCTTGTAGGCCCTCCAGGTACTGGAAAAACACTTCTTGCAAAAGCAGTTGCAGGCGAGGCAGATGTGCCATTTTTCTCAGTTTCAGGTTCAAGTTTTATAGAAATGTTTGTAGGTGTTGGTGCGAGTAGGGTTCGTGATCTTTTTGAAAATGCAAAAAAAGAAGCTCCTGCAATCGTATTTATTGATGAGATAGATGCTATTGGAAAAAGTCGTGCGGCGAATGGTCAGATGGGAGGCAATGATGAAAGAGAGCAAACACTCAACCAACTTTTAGCCGAGATGGATGGATTTAGTTCTGATAAATCTCCGGTTATTGTGCTTGCTGCTACAAACAGACCAGAAGTGCTTGATGCTGCATTGCTTAGACCTGGACGATTTGATAGGCAAGTGCTTGTAGATAAACCAGACTTTAAGGGGCGTATCGATATTCTTAAGGTGCATATGAGTGATGTAAAATTTGCTGATGATATCAATATAGAAGATATCGCAAGACTTACAGCTGGACTCTCGGGCGCTGATCTTGCAAATATTATCAATGAAGCCGCTCTTTTGGGTGGACGAAAAAGTAAGTCACATGTGGAACAAACTGATCTTGTTGAAGCCGTTGAGCGAGCCATAGCTGGACTTGAAAAGAAAAGTAGACGCATAAATCCTGAAGAAAAAAGAATTGTAGCATACCATGAAAGCGGGCATGCACTCATCGCAGAAAAAACAAAAGGAGCAAAAAAAGTATCAAAAGTTTCTATCATTCCTAGAGGTTTGGCGGCACTTGGATACACACTTAATACTCCTGAGGAAAATAAATTTTTAGCCCAAAGGCATGAGTTGATAGCAGAGATTGATGTATTGCTTGCTGGAAGAGCTGCTGAAGAGGTTTTCATCAAAGAGATAAGTACCGGAGCTGGCAATGATCTTGAACGAGCAACAGATATAATCAAATCCATGGTAGGCTTATATGGCATGAGTCATGTTGCTGGTTTGATGGTACTTGAAAAGCAAAGAAATACTTTCTTGATGGGCGGTACAAGCAAAGAATACAGTGAAAAAATGGCTGAAGATGTTGATGTATACATCAAAAATCTTCTTCAAGAACGCTATGATATCGTGCTAGCAACGCTTAAAAAATACAGTGCTTGTATAGAAATTATTGTGTCTCGTCTTAGAGAGATAGAAACGCTCGATGGAGTTCAGTTGCGTCAAATCATAGCTGATTTTGAAAAAGAACAAGGATGGAATGAAACAGACGATACAAATAAGGATGATGAGCAAACAAGCGAATCAAAAGAATAAAAATGAGAGAACACACAAGTACACAAATCATCGCAAAAGAGGGTTGGAACTACATACTTTTTTTTGTTATAGTTTTGCTTTTGAGTTATTTTTTTGATTTTGCGATTTTGTTTGCGGTTGTTGTACTGCTCTTTACTATTTATATTTTTAGAAATCCAGAGCGTTTACCAGCAGAAGATGATGAATTGGCTATTTTAGCACCTTGCGATGGCGTGATAGAAAAAATCGAAAAAGCTCAATTTAATGCGAAAGATATGATTCATATCAAGATTAAAAAATCCCTCTTTGATGTTTCTATCTTGCGATCTCCCGTGCTTATGAATATCCACAATACACAAAAAAGACATGGTTTATTTCTTCCGCTCACCTCTAAACTTTCAAAAGTTCTTGGTGAAAGAGTGCAAATTGAAGCCAAAAGTTTTTACTCAGATATCGTGCTTGTGATCAATGCAGGTATCTTTAGTCGAAAAATTGAACTTTTTAAAACAATTGGTCCACTTAAATCTTCACAGCGATTTTGCATATTGGTGGAAGGGAGTGTTGATCTCTATGTGGCTTTAGATAGTCGTATCAAGGTGGCTATAGCAGATCGTGTGCGGTCTGGTGAAAGTGTGCTGGGATATTTTTCACACAAAGGAAATCTCGATGGATAAACAAGATAAACTACAACTTATGTATATATTTCCAAATCTATTTACAGCAGCCAGTGCATTTTTGGGTGTTATTGGTATATTGGCTTCAGCAAGAGGTGATTTTGAAAAAGCAGCTATCTATATCGTGCTTTCTCTTATCTTTGATGGACTTGATGGTCGTGTGGCTCGCATAACCAAAACCACAAGTCGTTTTGGTGCAGAGTTTGATTCACTTGCCGATGTCATTGCTTTTGGTGTTGCACCTGCTATGCTTTTTTATTTTAGTGTTGCTCACATGTACGGCAAAGTTGGCTCACTTTTTTGTGCGATGTATGTTGTTTTTGGAGCTATAAGATTAGCTAGGTTTAATGTGATGACTGCTTCAGTTGAACCATCTGTTTTTATAGGTATTCCAATTCCTGGCGCCGCACTTGCTGTGAGTATGTGGGTGCTTGTGTATCTACAATACCCAATTTTTCAAGGGTTTGAAGTTGCTATGCTTATAGGAGTCGGTGTTGTGTCGTTTTTAATGGTGAGCAATATTCGTTATCCTAGTTTTAAAAAAATCGATATGAAAAAAGCAAATATGCTCAAAGTATTTATAGGCTTGAGCGTTGTGCTGTCTCTACTTTATATTTTTCCTGTTGAAAGTACAACGATAATCATAAATGTTTACATCCTTTATGGTCTTGCTCGCACTATATACAATATCATTGCCAAACGCAAAAAAAATGAGTATAATTCGTGAATTTAAAATTTAAAAAAGGAGCGTGATAATGCATTCTGTATCGATAGGCATAATGAAATCTATAAAATTTTTGCCAAAAATCGAGATAAAAAACGCTCTCCTGCTACGCTAATTCTTCAGCCCTTTTTGGGCATATAATCCCTTAAATATTTAACAATACACAAATAAAAGGAAAAACAATGAATATACAAAATATTACTATATTTGATACAACACTTAGAGATGGTGAGCAAAGCCCCGGTGCTTCTATGAATACAGAAGAAAAGATACAAATCGCTTTGCAGCTAGAAAAATTAGGTGTAGATGTGATAGAAGCTGGTTTTGCTGCGGCAAGTCCAGGTGATTTTGATGCGATTGCAAGAATTAGCGAGCAAGTAAAAAATGCTACTATCTGTTCTTTGGCGCGCGCACTTGACAAAGATATAAAAGCAGCAGGCGATGCTGTAGCGAAAGCAAATATGCAAAGAATTCATACTTTTATAGCTACAAGTCCTATTCATATGGAATACAAACTCAAAATGACTCCAGAACAAGTTATCAAAAAGGCAGTTGAAGCAGTAAGTTATGCAAAAACTTTTTGTGATGATGTCGAGTTTTCATGTGAAGATGCAGGCCGAAGCGATGTTGGATTTATGAAAGAAGTATTGGATGCCGTAATCAATGCAGGTGCGACAACGCTCAATATTCCAGATACGGTAGGCTATCGAATGCCAAGCGAAATGGGAGCTATCATCAAATCACTCCACGAGGTAGTCAAGGATCGCGCGATAATTTCTGTGCATTGCCACAATGATTTGGGATTGGCTGTGGCAAATTCCATAGAGTCTATTCTTAATGGTGCGAGACAGATAGAATGTACGATAAATGGCTTAGGTGAAAGAGCTGGAAACGCGGCACTTGAAGAGATCGTTATGATTCTTCGCACAAGAAAAGATCTTTTTGCTACCTATGATACACATGTAAATATCAAAGAAATTTATCCATCAAGTAAATTAGTCTCTTCCATTACAGGTATTGATCCACAACCAAACAAAGCAATAGTTGGCAAAAATGCTTTTGCTCATGAGAGCGGTATCCATCAAGATGGTATCTTGAAGCACGCGCAAACTTATGAAATTATGTCAGCCAAAGATATAGGACTTGATCAAAATTCTATCGTGCTAGGAAAACACTCCGGTAGACATGCTTTCAAAGATAAGCTTATAGCACTTGGATTCAGTTTAAAAGATGCAGAAGTTAATGATGCTTTTGATCGCTTTAAAATTTTATCTGATGCAAAAAAAGAAATTTTTGATGATGATATAAGAGCTTTAATTGCTGATGAGATTACAAAAATTCCTCAAATTTTTGAACTTATTACTTTGCAGTTGAGCGATTGCAATCCAGGCGGCGTACCAAGTGCAGCTGTAAGTATCAAGTATGATGGTCAAATTATAACTGATGCAGCGATTGGCAATGGCACAATGGACGCTGTTTTTAAAGTGATTGATCGTGTGTGCGGTGTGAGTGGTGAGCTTCGGGATTATAAAGTTGATGCTGTAACGCAGGGTAAAGATGCTCTTGCAAGAGTGATTGTAAAAGTGATTTTTGATGAAAGTAAACCCGCCATTATGGGACATGGTTTAAGTGTTGATACGATGCTAGCAACTGCAAAAGCTTATATTGGTGCGCTCAATAGTTACATGTCAATGCGTGATGGACTTAGAAGTGTACACCAAAAATCAGGTGCAAATATCTAAAATATTTTGAGATAAAAACTCTTTTCGTAAGGGTTTTTATCTTCCTATTTGAAAACTAAAATACTTTGATTGGAAGTTTGTATCACCAATTTTGAGGTATTGGATGTTAGCACCCTCTATATTTTTTGCCTCATGATATAAAAGTCCTAGTGCGTATCTGCTTTCATTGTTTTTTGCATCTGTAAGTTTTGAAAGTTCCAAAAGTGCGATTGCATTTTCAGAATGTTTCGCACCAATACTCGCCACAGAAGCTAAAAAAAGCGTTTTTGTGTCTGTTTGCTTGAATTCATCTATGAGTTTATTATAAAGCGTATAGGCTTCTTCAAAATTTTGTGTATAGATGTTGATGTATGCCATGGTTTGCATAATGGCGGGGAGATCATAGCGTTCAAGTTCCATTTTATGCAAGAGCGCATTTCTTTCTTGAAATAAAAGTCCGCCAATTTGTAAAAGTTTTGTGTATTGCTCCTGTGCAATTCGTGGGCCATAGAAAAAAGCATCGAGGTCTAGTTTGAGGTTTTTAAACTCTATTTGCACGGCTTTTGCATACTGTTTTATATCATCTTTATTATGTTTTATGTTGAAATCAACGATATTACTTACCAAATCTTTTGGAAGTGTTGCCTTTAATTTTGCCATATTTACGCGAGTTGCAGTTTCATTGCTTGTTTTATATGCAATCATCGTGTCAAATATAAAATGAAAAGGCGTTTGCGGTTTTTCCTCTTCTAGCCATCTAGTGAGCGACGCCTGGTTGTTTTCACCCAAATGGACAAGTGACATGTAGAGATTTGATTCTTTGAGACTCTTATCTCTTGAAATGCTATCTTTCACATCTTCACTTAATTTTGCAATGTCTTCATGTATCAATTGTCCACAAAAAATTGCAAATACGCCCGCTAGATAGTTTGTATTATCAAGATTGTAGCTTTTTTTGAAGTACTTATAAGCACTACTAAAATTTCCCATCTGTGCATAAGTTAATGCGAGATTATAATGCAAGATAGAATGTTGCGGATACACTTCACTCATGCTTTTAAAAATTTCATTTGCTTTGAGTGTATGATGTTCAAGTGCTTTTTTGATGCCATTTGAGATTGATATATTTACTTTTGAGATGGTTGAGCTTGTTTTTAGATACGAAAGTGCCGGTCCTATTTCATCAATAAAAACATTTAAGCCACCTTTGCGGATATAATTGATTGTTTGTTGTGCATCAAATACTTTAAAAGGTGCAAAGTAAAAAAGCAATCCATAGGTTGTTTCTGTGTTGAAAAATAATTCTTTAGCAAACTCTCTTTGTGCTTTTTGTACATCAAAAAGTGAGTTTTTAAGTGTGACCTTGATCGGATAATCACTATAAATTTCTTCACCAAAATCTTCATATAGTTGTTTGAGTAGTGTTGCACTTTGGTTTAAAAATCCTAACTTGTTTTGTACTAATGCCAAAGCTAAACGCGTTTTTAAAGGCTCATTCGTATTTTGCAATGCTTCACTGAGGTATCTGTTGGCTATAGAATATTCGCCCAATTTTGCGTACAATAATCCTTTAGTAAAACTATCATTTAAGAGATTATTCTTTTCAAGTTTATTGATAGCAAGATCGGTTTGATCTAAAGTGGCGAGAATTTTTGCAGCAAGATAATTTTGTTCATTTGCATAACTTTTTGAACTTGGATGTGAAAATGCCGCTAATGCTTCATAATTAAAATCTTTATAATAATGAATCAGCCCAAGATAGTAGGAATACAAAGGTGATTTACTTTCGAGCGGCACATACGCATACGCAAGATCTATGTAGTAGCGAAACATTGCTTCATCACCAAGTTCTAGGGAGCTAACGGCGGCATTGATAGCACTCACGCACCGTTGCTCTTGATTTTCAATCGCTTTTTTGAAAGATTCCAACGCATCTTTGAAGTTCTGCTCTCGCATCTGTGCTACACCAATATTGTAATGTGATATCGCTTCGTTAAATGTGGCAATTCTTTCATATATCTTCAATGCTTCTTGTTTGTCACCTCTTTCGTAGAGCATATTTGCTTTTTGGATCATATCTTCTAATTTGGATTGGTTGAAGAGTTCTGGTTTCTCTTTTTCATTGAGTTTTTGAGCAAGTTCGCTGGCATTTACATCCACAAATTGCGTATCGTGCGTGTTTCGCATTAAAAAAATCAATACAATGATAAAAGTAAGAACAACAATAGAAGCAACAATGCCACCATAGAGCATCATCTTCTTTTTTTTAGCTTTTTTAAGAGTTGCATCAGCTTCTTGATCGCTGATGATGCTTTCTTGAACGGGAGCATCTTCGCCGATAGGAGATATAAACTCCTCTTCAGCAGCAGCATCAGCAGATTCTAAGATGATTACCTCTTCTTCAGCCATCAATCATCCTTACATGTAAGGTTGTAAGACTTCAGGTATCCCAACACTTCCATCTGCTTTTTGATAGTTTTCCATGATGGCGATGAGTGTTCTACCAACTGCAAGTGAAGAGCCATTGAGCGTGTGTACAAGTCTATTTTTCTTGCCATCCCTGTAGCGAATCATCGCCCGTCTTGCTTGAAAATCTCGAGTATTGGAGATCGAACTTATTTCTCTATATCTGTTTTGTCCTGGAAACCATACCTCAAGATCAATCGTTTTTGCAGCACCAAAACCAAGATCCCCGCCACAAAGCAAAAGATGTCTATGTGCAAGTCCTAGTGAAGTGAGCAGATCGCTCGCACATGTGAGCATCGATTCAAAAACTGCGTCACTTTGCTGTGGAGTTGTAATGCTCACAAGCTCTACCTTTGAAAATTGGTGCTGGCGGATCATTCCTCTAGTATCTCGTCCAGCGCTCCCTGCCTCTTTGCGAAAACATTCACTATAGCAAGTCATCATCAGTGGTAAATCGTTTATATCTAATATTTCATCGCGAAAAAGATTTGTTACTGGCACTTCGGCTGTTGGAATCAAAAAAAGATCCTCACCATCAATTTTGAAAAGATCATTTTCAAATTTTGGTAATTGACCCGTGCCATACAGTGTTTCACGGTTTGCGAGATAAGGCACGCTAACCTCACGAAAACCTCTTTTGGCATTAAAATCAAGCATATAATTTATAAGGGCGCGAGCAAGTTTTGCACCATCATTTTTCAAAACAGTAAAACGACTTTTTGCAAGTTTTACACCTCGTTCAAAATCAAGCCAATCAAGCGATAAATCCCAATGTTCTTTTGGTACAAAATCAAAAACGGGAGGCGTTAAGACTTTTTTAAGTTCTACATTGTCATTTTCATCTTTTCCAGCCGGTACATCAGGATCTGGGATATTTGGTATGATCGAGGCTATCTTTTCAAGTTCACCCTCAAGTACTTTTACGCCTGCATTGGCAAGATTGGTTTGTTGCTTGTATCCAAAGAGTTCTTCTTGCAACTCTTTTATATCTTTTCCCTCTTTTGCATATACACCGAAAAGTTTGCTCTTGGCATTTTGTTTTGCTTGTAATTCTTCGAGTTCTTTTCGCTTCTCTTTGAGATTGAGCGAAAGTGTACGCATCTGCTCAAGTAAATTCTCGTCTACTTTTTTTATACGAAGTTTTGCACACACGCTTTCAAAATCATTTTGCAATAATTTGATATCTAACATATTTTGTTCCTAATGATAAATGCCAACGGCATCTTTGATAATCTCTATCTTTTTTGAAGCAATACTTTTTGCTTTTTTTGCACCTGTGTCGAGCAGAGCATACACTTCATCAATGTGTGCAAGATAATACGCTCTTTTTTCTCTCGCTGGTGCGAAATAATCCCAGACAAGTGTTTGTAGATACGCTTTAAAATGTCCATATCCCTCACCGCCTTTTTTGTATCTTTGGGCTAATTCTTCTTGCCCAGCTGCATCTAAAAAAAGTTTAGCAAGTGCAAAAACATTACATGTAGAAAAATCTTTTGGTGCATCCATGGGTGTTGAGTCTGTAACTATCTTGCCAGTTGTTTTTTTGAGCGTTTTTACATCACAAAAAATATCAATGGTATTGCCATAACTTTTACTCATCTTTGCTCCATCAATTCCTGGAACTGTAGCGACTATTTCATCGATTTTAAACTCTGGGATTGTAAATATATCACCGTGTTCATTATTGAATTTGATGGCGATATCACGCGTCATTTCTACATGTTGGATCTGATCTTTGCCAACAGGCACGATAGCGGCGTCATAGAGCAAGATATCTGCTGCCATAAGTACAGGATATGAAAAAAGAGAATGGTTAGCAGCAATGCCTTTGGCGACCTTGTCTTTATAACTATGCGCCCGCTCAAGTAAGCCCATAGGTGTGTAGCTTGAGAGAATCCAATAGAGTTCAAGAACTTCTTTAACATCAGATTGAACATAAAAAGTACTCTTGTTTGCATCGATGCCAAGAGCTAAAAAATTGATCGCTGCATCAAGCGTATTTTGCTTGAGTGCTTTAGCGTCTTTAAGTGAAGTAAGGGCGTGGTAATTTGCGATAAAGATAAAAAGATCACTTGTATCTTGCAAGTTTTTCATCTGCTTGATAGCGCCAAAATAGTTACCAAGATGCAAAGCACCAGAGGGCTGAATTCCTGTTAAAACTCTTGTCATTTAAATTCCTAAGATAGTAGCTTCTAAAATAGGTAATATTATAGCAAAAAGAACTTTAAGAGCGTTTTTTTATGGCTTTTTTGATACTTGCTACTATCTGTTGCGGTGTTTTGTTTGCGACATCGATGGTTATATCTGCCTTGAGTGCGTATTGACTTGATCTTGTTTGGTGGAGTTGTTTTGCTGCTTCTATGTCTTGTAAAAGTGGTCTTTTGAGGCGTTTTTGCTCTGCATTTGGATGGGAATTTATGCGTGCTAAGATTGCTTCAAAGCTTGATTCTAGGTAAACGACAGTACCAATTTTATGCAGATTTGTTACCTTGAAAAATCCTCCGCCAGTTGAGATGATCGTTCTTTGTACACTTTTTTGTAGCCACTTGGCTGTTTTTTCTTCAAGTGTACGAAAATATTCCTCACCCTCTTGCGCAAAAATCTCTTTGATTTTTCGTTTTTCCAAGCTTTCTATGAGATCATCAGTATCAATGGCGAAAAGTTTCGTCCTTTTTGCTAATTCTCTAGCAATTGTACCTTTGCCAACTCCCATAAAACCTATGAGGATGATATTTTGTTTATTCAAGTTCGCCGCTTTCATCTCTTTCGCCTTTTTTGCGAGCAAAAAGTAACACAGGGGTACCTTCAAGTTCAAATTTTTCACGCAATTGATTTGCTAAGTAGCGTTTATAGCTAAAATGCAAAGCCTTTGGTCGATTCATAACAAGCACTATTCGCGGCGGTTTGATATCGTATTGGGTTGCAAAATAGATCTTCACCTCTTTTGTTTTATCGCTTGGCATATGGTGCTTGTTGATAGCATCTTTGAAGAGTTCATTGAGTTTAGAAGTCGGAATTCTTTGCGTATAATTTGCATACACACTTAAGATAAGGTCTTTTATCTTATGTACTCGCTGTTTTGAAAGTGCTGAAACCGTAATGATAGGCGCATATGCTAAAAATTTGAAACGATAGCGAATCTCTTCAACGACTTTTTCGTAAGTATCGTATGCTACATCCCATTTGTTGAGTACGATAATGATGCCTAGATTGTTTTTATCAGCAAGATTTGCGATTCGTTCATCTAACTCTTTAAAAGGCTCACTCGCATCAAGCACTAAAAGTGCAATGTCGGCAGTTTCTAACATCTCATTTGTTCGCATAAGAGCAAATTTTTCTATGCCCTCGATTTTGCCTCTTCGTCTGAGTCCTGCTGTATCTACGAAATTGAGTACCATTTCATTGTACTCTATAAACTCATCAACAGGATCGATAGTCGTACCAGCGATAGAACTCACAACGGCTCGCTCTTTGCCTACAAGTGCATTGAGTAAGGAGCTTTTGCCAACATTTGTGCGACCGATGATTCCTATATTGATCTGATTAGATGGCTCTTGTATCTCTTGAGCTTCTATGCTCTCTTGTATCTCTTCGTCCTCTATAAAATCATCAAATAATTCCTCATCATCATCTTGCAAATTAAGTGATGGTGCATTTAATGGAGCAGGCATAAAAGTACAAATCCAATTTAGCAAAGCACTCACGCCACGGTTATGTGACACGGATATAGGAAAAACTTTTTGTGCGCCAAATTCGTCATATTCCCATGCGATTTGCATCTCTTTGTCGTTATCAATTTTGTTGATGACAAGTGCTATCGGTTTTTTAAAATCTTGGAGTTGATAAAATATCTTTTTTTCAATTTCACTTGGCAATAATTTGCCATCAACCATCATAAGAATGATATCAGCTCTTTTTGCAGCTTCCATTGATTTGACACGAATATTTTCAAACATTTCGTTGCAATCATCAAGTCCACCAGTATCTACGATAACGCACGGGCGTTCATTGATGAGTATTTCTTTGTCTTTTACATCCCTTGTGGTGCCGCTAAAGTCAGAAGTGATAGCTATTCTTTGTTTTGCGATTCGATTAAAAAGGGAGCTTTTACCTACATTTGGTAAGCCTATAATTGCGATGGTTTTCATGGATGCCTTATTTTAAGTTTGGTCGCAATTATAGCATATTTTCTTTTATGTAAGCTTGGCAAATTTGAGTCGTAAGGAGTTCAGTACAACTGTTACTGAGCTAAAACTCATGGCTATACCAGCGTACATTGGATTTAACATAACGCCCAAAAATGGATATGCCACGCCAGCTGCCAAAGGGATACCTAGTGTATTGTAAAAAAATGCCCAGAAGAGATTTTGTTTAATGTTGCGCATCGCTTTTTTTGAGAGATTTATACTTTTGCTTACACTTAAAAGATCATTGTTGATAAGGATGATATCGCCAGCATCTTTTGTGATTTCTGAACCAGAATTCAAGGCAATACCGATATCTGCTTGCTTGATAGAAATGCTATCATTGATCCCGTCGCCCACAAACATAACCTTTGCATTGTGCTGTAATTCTTTGATAATTGCATATTTTTCATCAGGCATTACGCCAGCATACACAAGATCTATGCCTATTTTTTGAGCTACGCTTTTTGCTGTTATCTCATTGTCGCCTGTGAGTAAAACTGGAGTGATATCGTTTTCTTTAAGAGTTTGCACCATCTCTTTAGCATGTGGTTTGAGGCTATCTTCAAGCACAAAAAAACCTTTACATGTAGCATCTATACTTACGAGTACAACGCCAGAACCAGTTTGCAAAGTTTCGTTAAATGAGCGTAAAATAGCACCATCTATTTGTGTGCCATTTTGTTCTAAAAGCTCAATATTTCCTATAAGAATTTCTCCTAAGTCAGTATTGGCACGCACGCCAAGTCCGGCTAAGATTTGCATATCTTGCACGGTTTTATCTAAAACTACACCTTGATCTTTAGCAAATCGCACGATGGCTTGTGAGATAGGATGTTCACTTTGGAGTTCAACACTTGCAAGCACTGACAAATATTTTTGGGGTATTTCCATTTTTTTAACAGATATTTTCCCCTGCGTGAGTGTGCCTGTTTTATCAAAAACGGCATATTTGATATCCTTGATGATCTCTAAAATCTCTGGGTTTTTTATGAGTATGCCCTCGCTTGCACCTTTGCCAACAGCACCTACGATAGAGATGGGTGTAGCAAGACCTAAAGCACATGGGCAAGAGATGATGAGTACGCTAATGGCAGCTGTTATGCCACTCATAGTATCGCCTATGAGCAAAGACCATACAAAAAAAGTAAGCAAAGAGATTGTGATAACAGTTGGCACAAAAATGTTAGAAACTTTATCAGCAAATCTTGCAATGGGCATTTTTTTACTTGTAGCTTCACTCATGAGCGCAATAATGCGAGCGAGTGTTGTATCGCTTGCATTTTTATTTACCCGCACTTTGAGGATGCCAGTTGTGTTGATGCAACCAGCGATCACGCTATCACCGATAGTCTTAAATACAGGCATAGGCTCACCTGTGATCATAGAAGTGTCTATCTCTGCTTTGCCCTCTACAATAATGCCATCAGTTGGAATCTTTTCGCCTTGCTTGATAAGTACGATATCGTCTATCTGTAGTTTGATGGCTTCGATTTGTTGTATCTCGCCTTGTTGTAATAAGTTAGCATGTAAGGGTGCTAAATCGATAATCTTTTTTAAAAAATCTGTGGCTTTTGCTCTGCTACGCTCTTCCAAAAGTCTTCCAAAGAGTACAAAAGTGATGATCACGCTCGCACCATCAAAATAGACAAACCGCAGATGTTGTGCAAAAAGTTCTGGAAAAATTACAACAAAAGCAGAGTAAAAATACGCAGCGCTTGTGCCAATGGCGACAAGAACATTCATATCATAATTTCTGTGAGAGAGAGCCGCAAAAGCTAGTTTGTAAAATCGAGCACCAGGGTAAAACTGCACCAACGAAGCTAGGGCAAGTGTGGCGTAGCTGTTGTAAGCTGGAAGTGGAAAAAACATCAAAGCAAATAAGCAAGCCGTGATGAGCGCTGAAATGATACAGAGTTGTTTGAGTTTTTCATAGGCTTCTTGTTTCGCAACTTCTAACGCATGCAGATCTTCCAAGACGCCATAGCCCAATTTTTTGATCTTCTCTATGATAGTGTTTTTATCTAAAAGGGTAGAATCGATCTCAAATTCACCACTTCCTGAAGCAAAATTGACTTTCGCACTTTGCAAACCTTGTAGTTTTGAAACTGTTCGTTCGATGCCATTGGAACAATTTACACAAGTCATACCTGAGATGTTGAGGTGGATTTTTTCTTTTGACATTTTATTGCTCGATGACTTCAAATCCTATCGCAGCCATCTCTTCTTTGAAGATTTTTTCTTTTGCATCATCTGTGATCTCAAGCGTAACTTCTCGGGGAGTGAGGGATAAATTAACCTCGATCGTTCCAAAATCATCTTCAAGAGAGTTTTTGATGAGATTTGCACAGTTGCTACAGTTGATATTTTTGGCTTGAAAAGTTTTTTTCATGGTGTTTCTCCTGATTGGGTATCTTTAGAAAAAATTATATCTCCTAAAGATAAACCAATCAAGGGTAAACACTTTACATGTAAGGATCTGACTTTACACATTTTTGCAAAAAAGTTCGTAAATACCTCTAGTTTTCTCGAAGAATACCCTTTTTGTAGCTTTAGTGCATAACATCAGTAAGGATTATTTGATAATTTTTACTCGTAAGATACCATCTATTTGATAGATTTTATCTAAAATGCTTTCATCGATAGCTTTGTCAGAATCTATGATGTTATAGGCGATATCGGCTTTGCTTTTGTTGATCATGTCAAAGATATTGATATTATTTTCTGCAAGTAAGGCTGTGATTTTACTGATCATATTTGGAATATTTTTATTGGCTATGATGAGTCTTGTTGTTCCTTCTTGTTTTGGCAATTCACAATTTGGAAAATTGACTGAGTTTTTGATGTTGCCAAATTCTAAGAAATTTTTCATCTGTTTGGTCGCCATAATTGCACAATTATCTTCAGACTCAAGCGTGGAAGCTCCAAGATGTGGCACCGGAATAACTCCTTTTACTCCTAGTAAACTCGCATCAGGAAAATCAGTCACATACACACCGACTTTGCCATTTTCTAAAGCTTTTTTGATGTCTGCATTGTTGATAAGTTCGCCTCGTGCGAAGTTCATGATCTTTATACCATCTTTCATCATCGCAAATTTTTCAGCATTGTACATACCCTTTGTGCTATCAAGAAGCGGTACATGTATGGTGAGATAGTCTACTTGTTTTAAAAGTGTTTCAAGTCCGCTTGCTTTTTTGACTTCACTTGAGAGACTCCATGCCGCTTCAACTGAAAGATAGGGATCGTATCCTATGACTTCCATGCCAAGCGCAAGTGCATCGTTGGCAACCATCGCACCAATTGCACCAAGTCCTACAACGCCTAGTTTTTTGCCTTTGAGTTCACTTCCGCTAAATTGTCCTTTGCCTTTTTCTATAAGCGTGGGTACTGCATCACCTTTATCTTTGAGGCTTTGCGCCCAATTGATACCACCAACGATGTCGCGAGAACTGATGAGCATACCTGCGAGTACAAGTTCTTTTACTGCGTTGGCATTTGCACCAGGTGTGTTAAATACAACGATACCTTGTTGGGAGCATTTTTCTAGCGGGATATTGTTTACTCCGGCTCCTGCTCTTGCTATGGCTTTGAGTGATTTTGGTAAAGCCATATCGTGCATTTTGAAACTTCGCAAGATTATCGCATCTGGATTGTTCAATTCACTTGAAACTTCATATTTGTTGCGTGCTAAAAGATCAAGTCCTGCTGATGAGATTTGATTGAGTGTTTGGATTTTGAACATCATAAACCTTTACGCATTTTCTTTTGCAAATTTTTGCATCAAATCAACGAGTGCTTGCACACCATCTAAGGTTACGGCATTGTAGATTGAAGCTCGAAGTCCGCCAACAGATCTGTGACCTTTGAGTCCAATCATTCCAGCATCTTGTGTTACTTTTACAAGTTTAGCTTCAAGATCTGCATCTTTGGCTTTGATGTTGAATGAAACATTCATAAGTGATCTTGAGTCTTTTTGTGCATGTCCTACATAAAATCCGTTTGAATTGTCGATGGCATCATATAAGAGATTTGCTTTGGTGGTATTGAGTTTTTCGATAGCTTCTATACCGCCTTTTGCTTTAATCCATTGCATAATGAGCCAGATGATATAGATGCCAAAGGTTGGCGGTGTGTTGTAAAGTGAATTGTTTTCGCTGTAAGTTCTATATTGCAACATCGTAGGAATATCACTCGCACCTTGTTGTATGAGAGATTTTTTTGCGATGACTATAGTCACACCTGATGGACCTGCATTTTTTTGTGCGCCACCAAAAAGCATATCTACTTTATTCCAATCAATAGGACAAGAAAAAAGATCACTTGAAGCATCAACAATCAAGGGTGCTTTTGTGTTTGGATAAGTTTTGTATTCGGTACCATAGATAGTGTTGTTTGAAGTTATGTAAGCATAATCAGCGTTATCATCAAACACGATGTTGCTTGGAATATGGTTATATTCACTCTCTTTTGAGCTTGCCACAACTGCAATATTTAGTTTTTGGATCTTGGCTTCTTTGATCGCTTTTGAAGACCACACACCCGTGTCTGCATACTGCACAATGCCACCTTTGTTAAAATTCATCGGTATCATAGCAAACTGTAAAGATGCGCCACCTTGCAAAAACATCACTTCATAATCTTGCGGTATTTTATAAAGTTCTCGCATAAGTGCAATTGCTTCATTGTGAACATTTTCATAAAGTTTTGATCGATGCGATGCTTCCATGATAGAAAGCCCTGATTCTTGAAAATCAAGTAGTTCTTTTTGTGCTATTTCAAGTACTTCAGTAGGTATGGCAGATGGGCCAGCGCCAAAATTAATCGCTCTTTTCATAAATGCTCCTTAATTGGATGTAGAATGAGAAATTATATCGAAAAAGGTTTAAAATATTTTTTCTGGTATCTTTTCAATATACAAAGATTGTGATGGAAAAGCAAAACTTGCACCATTTTCTTCTATGATTTTCATAATAGCAAGGTTGATTTTTTCTCTTACATGTAAGTACTCTGCCCAGAGCGTGGTTGTCGTAAAAAAGTAACAAAAAAGGCTCAGTGAGCTATCTGCAAATTCATCAAAATAGACCATAATTTGATCTTTGTGAATATCTGGGTGTGCTTGTAACATTGCTCGTATCTGTGTGAGGATATCTCGCATTTGTTGTGTATTGGTGCTATAAGTAAGCCCCAAACGCATTTTTATGCGTCTTTTGCCCATGCGAGACCAATTTGTAATCGCCTCATTGGCTATATTTGCATTTGGAACACTCACGAGTGCTTGTGCAAAAGTGCGGATTTTCGTGGAGCGGATGCCTATCTCATCAACTATTCCCTCAACGCTTGGTGTTTGTATCCAATCGCCAATCTTAAAAGGACGATCGGTAAAAATTACCAATGAACCAAATAAATTTGCCGCCGTATCTTTAGCAGCAAGTGCAAATGCCATACCAACAAGCCCTAAAGATGCGACAAAAGCGGTAACATTGATGCCCCACTCTTGCAAGATGCTCATTCCGCCTACAATGATAATGATGAGTTTGAGCGTTTTGATGAGGAAATTTTCTATATCTTTACTGAGTGTTTTGCCAAATTTTTTTGAAAAGCTAGAGAAGGTATATTCAAAATGGCTGATAGCTCGATAGAGAATCCAAAAAAATGTAAAAATCGCTAGTGATTTTATGATCGAAGTTAAAATTACATCAAATGTTTCAAGATGTAGCCATCTTTTTGCGATAAATAAACCCAGCAATACAATCGCAATCTTGAGCGGCTCTTCTAAGATTTCTAAGAGTTTATCATCAAGCGAAGTTGCTGTTTTTTGTGTGAAAGTTTTTACGGTTTTTAAGACTATCTTGCTCAAAATCTTTCGCAAAAGTAATGATAAAGAGACGATAAAAATAGCTGCGACAATCTCCATTATTTTTATACCAAAAACCGTATAATTCATATAGCTTAAAAATTCTTGCATAGTGATCCTTTGGGTTGTAAACGAATTTTAACACAATATTTTGTAAAATAAAAAATGAAAATTTTAACTCTTATTTTACTATTTTTCACTTTTATAAACGCTAAAAG
This sequence comes from Sulfurospirillum sp., assembly GCA_014859685.1. Taxonomy (GTDB): domain Bacteria; phylum Campylobacterota; class Campylobacteria; order Campylobacterales; family Sulfurospirillaceae; genus UBA6810. Next base: position 294,355 of record JACUTU010000002.1, read on the forward strand.
CATAGAAGCTTCTTATAAAGTTAGCTTTGGAATTTTTGGGCAGATAGGCATCGCAAAAGCCAGCTTACATGTAAGTCATGATGGCAACTATACCATCAATATGCACGCAAAAAGCACAGGTTTAAGCTCATTTCTTAGCGGACAAAGACAAGAGTGGTATAAAAGTAGTGGCAAGCTTGATACTATGGGTTTTTTACGACCAGATACTTACAGTAAAGTTGTGCAAAAAAATGTAAATACCTCAGAGAATGCGTCAAATTCCTTCCGGTTAAAAAAAGACACAAAAAATTATACGCTTGATCATAAACACAAAAAAGTAATGGTTTCACAGCAAAAAAAACTTGATGAAAAAATCATCGCAACAAGCAATGAAACGCTTGAATATTATGCACAAAATGATTTGCTTTCGCTTTTTTTTAATTTTAAAGATCTTCTTTATGATACCCAAAAACCACTTGTGTTGCATGCGGTTGGAGCCAATAAAAAAGATGGCAAGATTGAGATAACACCGATAAGTGATACGAAAGCCTTGCAAGAAGAGTTTGGATGGAGTGAAGGTGTGTACCTGAAAGTAACGCTCAATGATAAGATATTTGCCAGTGAAAAAGGCGAACTTTTGATCAACCTAAATGATGCAGGCATCGCACAAAATGCTGTGTTGAAAGATGTACTCTTTTTTGGAGATATACGAGGAGATTTGATTAAATAGCTGACCTTAAACCTGTTTTTCGTAGTTTTAGGAATCTACAGCGACAAAAGGGCTTGATCGTGGCATTTTGTATATGCCCACAACTTCGTTTTTATAGAAGCTTTTGGTATAATCTTTGTCATTGTTGGCAGCGTACTTGTTGCCAGAGAAAAATAATTGGAGATCATATGATACTAATAGCAGGACCTTGTGCGATTGAGAGTCGCGATGTATTGATGCGTGTTGCTGAAAAATTGATGGGATATTTTGAAGATGAAACGATCGATTTTTACTTCAAATCAAGCTTTGATAAGGCAAATCGCACAAGTATTGAGAGTTTTAGGGGTCCAGGAATCGATGAAGGACTAAAGCTTTTGCAAGAAGTGCGGGAGCAATTTGGGTACAAAATCCTCACAGATATCCATGAGAGTTATCAAGCGCCCATCGTAGGATCAGTGGTTGATGTGTTGCAGATACCTGCATTTTTATGTCGTCAAACCGACTTGCTTGTGGCAGCTGCAAAAACTAAAGCCGTTGTCAATATCAAAAAAGGACAATTTCTCAACCCAGCGGATATGCGTTATTCAGTGAAAAAAGTATTGCAAACGCGTGGATGTGATCAAGAAGGTTCAGAGGTGGCAAGACAAAATGGTGTATGGCTCACTGAGCGAGGCAGTACTTTTGGTTATGGCAATCTTGTAGTAGATATGAGAAGCTTTTTGATTATGAGTGAGTTTGCACCAGTGATTTTTGATGCAACGCATTCGGTGCAAATGCCAGGTGCCGCTGGAGGCAGTAGTGGGGGTAAAAGAGAATTTGTAGCACCACTTGCAAGAGCAGCCGCAGCGGTCGGTGTTGATGGATTTTTCTTTGAAACACACACAAATCCGTGTCTTGCACTATGCGATGGACCAAATATGCTGGATCTTGAAGCATTGCAAAAAAGTGTAAATGAAATTAGGGCAATTCAAAATAGCCTGAAACAATTATAAAGGAAAAAAATGAAAATCATAGAAGGAAAACTCGCTTTAGACGGTAGTGAAAGGATAGCCATCATAAATTCAAGATGGAATCACATCATCACAGATAGGTTAGTAGAGGGCGCAAAAGATGCTTTTTTGCGTCACGGAGGTGATGAGGCAAAACTTAATCTTATCCTCGTGCCGGGTGCTTTTGAGATCCCTTTGGTGCTTGATAAAGTACTCTCATCTGGTAAATATGATGGTGTTTGTTGTGTCGGAGCTGTTATAAGAGGCAGCACTCCGCATTTTGATTATATAGCAGCTGAGGCCACAAAAGGGATAGCTACATGTGGATTGAAGTATCAAAAACCAGTTGTGTTTGGCGTGCTTACAACCGATACGATAGAACAAGCTATTGAGCGAGCAGGAAGTAAGGCTGGTAACAAAGGTTTTGAAGTGATGACAGGTCTTGTGGAAATGCTTAGTCTTTATAAAGGATTGTAATGGCAACTAGACATCAAGTCAGAGAAAGTATCGTTGGACTTTTGTATGCAAGTGACATCGGAAATGATGGCATAGACAAATACATTGACACAATTTTTGAAGAGAAAAAGATACGAAACAACCAGCGTGAATTTGCACTCAATCTCTATAAGGGTGTTAAAGAAAATCTAGAACATGTAGACGCAGTTATCAATACTTATCTCAAAGAATGGGATCTTGCAAATATAGGCAATATCGAGCGAGCCATTTTGAGGCTTGGTGCGTATGAATTGCTTTATAGTGAACTCGATGATGCGGTTGTGATCAATGAAGCCATAGAGCTTGCAAAAAAACTCTGCAATGACACGAGTCCAAAATTTATCAATGGCGTATTGGATGCCATCAAATCAAACAAGAGCGTCTAAAATGCAGTTGTGTGTTGCTCTTGATCTACCCAATAAAGAAGAAAATCTCAAATTGGCTAGCGTTTTAAAGAATCAAGATATATGGCTCAAAGTTGGTTTGCGATCTTTCATACGAGATGGCGGTGAACTATTGGAGCAGATTCACGCGATCAGTGCTAATTTTAAGATATTTTTAGATCTCAAAATCTATGATATTCCAAATACAATGGCAGATGCTGCTGAATCTATAGCAAGCCTTGGTGTGGATATGTTTAATGTACACGCATCAAGCGGAACAGTTGCGATGCAAGCGGTTATGAAGCGACTTGAGAAGATGAAAAATCGTCCGCTTGTTTTAGCCGTAACCGCACTAACAAGTTTTGATGAGCTTTCATTTGCTGCGATATATGAACATGGTATAGCACAAAAAGCGACACAATTTGCACAAGACGCATACAAAAGTGGGCTTGATGGTGTTGTGTGTTCCGTGTTTGAAAGTAACGCTATCAAGCAAGCAACAAGCGAAAACTTCTTGACACTTACTCCAGGAATTCGAGATGAAGGCGATAGCGTTGGTGATCAAAAGAGGGTCGCAAATGTCACAACAGCAAAAGAGCAAAACAGCGATTTTATAGTTGTTGGCAGACCGATATACCAATCATCCGATCCGCTTGGTGTTGTACATAAGATTTTTGAAAAAATGCAATAAAAGGATTTTACATGGCAAAAAAATTTCTCGTATTTACCGTTTTATTTTTTGGTTTGATTATAGTAGGTTTGATAGTTGCTATCAATATGTTTGATCTCAATGCTTACAAACCAAAAATCCAACAATTAGTCAAAGAAAATACAGGATATGACCTTAGTATGGGTGATATCTCCGTTTCCTTTTCGCCTTTGGGCGTGCAGGCAAAAAATATCAGCGTGGCAGTGCCAAATCAAGAAGCTTTCGCAAAACTTGATAATTTCGCAGTTGCTTTACAATTGATGCCACTCTTGAAACAACAAATTGAAGTCGATTATGTATTGCTTTCATCCTTACATGTAGCCATCAAGAATGCAGCCAATGGGGCAAATAATTATACAGTAAAACAAGAAAAAGCACAGGCAAAAGAGGGCGCCACACAAGCCAAAACACAAAACAAAACACCTTTGGTAAATGTCAGTAAAATAAGAATAGAAAACGCACAGATACGCTATGAAGATGCGAAAAGCAAAACAAAAGCATCACTTGAAGGCATAAACCTTGCTATGAATGACATCAGCTATGATGGTGCAAAAGAACCATTGATGGCTATCGGGTTTAATGGTGATTTAAAAATTGCAAAGCTTAGTTACGATAAGTACAATGCCAAAAATTTTACAGTAAAATTTAGCATGAAAGATGCTCTTGTCGATGCGAGTACCATAACATACTCTATCTTTGACTCACTCGCAAGCGGTAAAGCACAAGTAGATCTTAGCACCAAAGCACCAAAACTTACATTTTCACAAAATATCCAAAAACTAGCACTTGTAAATTTTTCAAAAGAGATTTTACAAAAAGATCTTTTGGACGGAGTTTTGAATATGCAAGTTTCTATCCAAACAACGCTCGATACGCCAGAAGTATTGAAAAAAAGCCTCAAGGGTTCTGTGTTATTTGATGGGCAAGGAGTGGGCATCATCGGTTATGATCTCGATAAAATTCTCGGCTTATATGATAAATCACAAAATGTAGATATGGTTGATATGGGTTCATTTTTAGTTGCAGGACCACTAGGATTTGCACTCTCCAAATCAAGCGATGCCGCTGGAACTTACTCTAGTTTACAAGGTGGCAAAACACTGCTGAAACACTTACATGTAAAGCTTGATTTCTTAAATGCAAATGTAAAACTAAGTGACATCGCACTAGCTACTAGTAAAAATAGAGTTGCCATAAAAGGCGATCTTGATTTGTTAAAGGAGCGATTTTTGGATGTCAAAGTTGGTGTGCTTGATGCAAAAAACTGTGCAAAATACTCACAAACTATAGGCGGAACATTTACAAAACCAAATGTAAAGGTTGATGAAGGCGCTATCAATACCGTGATAAATCTAGCAACATCATTGTTCGGAAAAACTAAAAATATGCTTGGAAATGATACAAATAAAGCATGCGAAGTTTTTTACAGCGGTGTCGTAAAGCAACCATAGGAATAATTTTTGCTTTTTTGCACAAAAATACCAAAGGAGCAAAAATGAAAATTTTGGGAAAAATAGAGATGATTGCGATGCTAAAAGAAAAGATAGCACAAGCAAAAAATTCGGGAGACACTGAGGTTAAAAAACTCCAAAAACTCCTAGATAAGCTCATCCGCAGTAACGATGTAAGTTATATCTAAACATTTAAAGGGCTTTAAAAAGACATTTAAGCCCTTTATTATCTTCAAGTGCTATAATTTCGTTCTACTTTTTACTTGGACAGATGGGTGAGTTGGCTGAAACCACATCCCTGCTAAGGATGCGTACTCGTAAGGGTACCGAGGGTTCGAATCCCTCTCTGTCCGCCATTCTTTATTTTTTTTACCTGAATTACGTCTTTTTAGCAAATAATTATAAAATAAATAAAATAAAATAGATACTTTTTTAAAAAAGATGGATACTCTAACTACCTAAAAATAGAAATTAAAAATAAAAAGTGGTCATTTTGTTGTTATATTATCTTTAGTATCAAACAAGGGAAAATGTTCAAAAGTTCCATTCCTTCCATTCGTTTCGTTTCGTTCCACTTCACTACACTCATTTCAGTCATTTCACTTTTTTCACATTTCCTATTTTTTCAATACAATAGACATCTAAAATGAAATTAAATAAAATTTTTTTTAGTGAATTTATTCCCATCCTCTTTTTCTTTTAAATGACTTCGTCATTAATGGAATTTTTTTCAAAAATTTCTTAAAGTGGTCATTTGAATATTATATTATCTTTAGTGGTTATACCCCTTTAAAATATTTAGATACTTTTAATAAAAAAAATAGATATAATCTATCATAAATATAAGATATAATATTTACTATTAAATATACTATAAATACTTATTTTTAGTCGTTTTTGAATAGTTTATATAAACAATTTTAACTTTATAAATAGTTTCCCTCTCTGTCCGCCATTCTTTATTTTTTTCTTCAAAAAATTCATTTAAAACCCCATAAAATAGGTTTTTTAACTCATTTTCAAAATTCTTTGTAATTTTAAAAGTATCCATTTTTCTCTCCGTCATTGTGTTAAAAGTATCCATAAAATTTTATCTAATATTTTTAAATTTTGTATATTTATCAAATAAAAACAAAATATGATATTTACTATTAAAAACAATTTTAATAGTTATTTTTTCTTCATTTTCTTGTTCAAAAAACATATTTGAAAAAATAGGAAATGTGAAAAAAGTGAAATGACTGAAATGAGTGTAGTGAAGTGGAACGAAACGAAACGAATGGAAGGAATGGAACTTTTGAACATTGAACTATGTTTTTCAACTTTCCCTTGTTTGATACTAAAGATAATATAACAACAAAATGACCACTTTTTATTTTTTTATACGAAAATTTGGTTATTTTGAAAAATTTATTATAATAAATAAAAAAGGAGTAAAAATGTCAAAAATAAGTTTTAAAAAATATGTTAATAACATTTATAAAGAACAAAATGACTTTTTAACTAATTATAAAAAAATGTTGTTTATAGATAATGACGACAGTTTAACATGTTTAAGTATTTTTGACATAGAACAATATAATAAATTAAGACGACCACGAATTTTAAATGATTTTATAAATGTAATAAAAGAAATAAAAAGAGATAAAAATTATTGTTTTTTTACAATAACTTTAAAAGATATAAATTATAAAAATTTAACTGATGAAGAAGTTTTAGAATATATAAAAAAACAATATAAAATATTAAAAGATTTTCAAACTTCAATTTTTAAAAAAAGAAACGATGGTAGAAAAAATAATTTAAAAAATGTTAACAAAATTTTAAAATATAAGTTAACAAAAAATAATGTTTTACATTTACATATAATTATATTTTATGAAGAAATTGAAGAAATTAAAACAATTTATAAAAGAATTAAGAATTATAAAAATAATTATGAAAAATTTGAAAAAATAGGGAGATTTGAATTATTAGTTAATGATTTAGTTTATAAAGAATTACAACAATTTTTTAAATTTGAAAAAATAAAAATAAAAAATGAAGAAGTTTTAATAGATGGAGATTTTAAAAAAGGAGATTTTAATTATTTTAAAAAATTAGATAATGATGAAAATTTGATTAAATATATTTATAAATATTTGACAAAAGAAGATAAATTAGAAAATAAAATTTTTAAATTATTAAAAATAAAAAAACAAACATATTCACATAATTTTTTTGATGGAATAAGTCAAAAAGATTTAAAAATTTTGAATTTTTACTTTTATAAAATTATAAAACAAGATTATAAGCTATTAAAAAAATTAGATGAAAGTGATGATGAACAAGAAAAAGAAGAAATAAAGTTTAAATTAGGATTAATTGAAAAAAAAGATAATGTGAGTATAAATATAATAAACCGTATAAAAAATAAAAAAATTATAATTGATAAAAAACGAGATAAAAGAAATGATAGATATTGAGACTGTAAAATAAACTGTGTAAACCCACCTGCTATCTCTGAATCAGTTAGTGT
>JACUTU010000020.1 GCA_014859685.1 Sulfurospirillum sp.
TTTTAGTGGCCGGATGCAAACGCGATTAGTGGCCGGTTTGGTGCGTTTTTTGCACGCTTAGTTTACAAAAGTATCTTGCAGCCATTTTCTGCAAGCTCTTGAAGCCACTTTTGTTGTAACTCGCTCAATTGTAAATTCGGGTTTTCGCATAGACTCAGCCATCTAAGATTTTTTAATTCTATTATATTTTGCGGTAACTCAAAGAGCTTATTACCAGATAAATACAAACTTTCTAACATTTGCAATTCGCCCATGTTTAGTGGCAAGTAGCGAAGTTGATTATCTGAGAGTATGAGAGTTTTTAAATTATGTAACTTTGTGATTGACTCAGGTATCTCTCGCAACTTATTTTCACTTATATCAAGCTCTTCAAGATTGACAAATAAAAAAATCTTTTCATCCAAGCTCTGCAAATTTGAGTTTGAGAAATTACATCTATTACTAGTGATAAACTCTAAAAGTTTATGATTGTACAATTCGTGAATCGACATTATACTTCTCCTCTATTTTTGAGGAAATTATAAAAGATTCCATGGTCACATTTTGGCTACTTTAAAAGTTTTTTATCTGTAAGTTCATTTAAAAAACTCACCAGTGCAATAACCATCAAATGTGCATCAAGTTTCTGTTTGCCGGTATCTCTATCTTCTTCATGGACGCCTCGGTTGCCTATGGTTCTAATCGTCTGCACATAGTTTGTAATCGTTTTGTCAAATACTTTTTTCTCATACGAGAGATAGCGGATTTTATCGTTAAAAGAGATAGTTCTTTCGTTTTTTTCATATTGGCTATAAATCTTAGAGGTGATAACCTCGGCAACTTTTCGTATTTTAAAGATTGCGTATTCAGGATCTGAGTTTATAGAGTCTTCTAAGATTTTCATATTCAGTATCGGTACAACATAGTTCGAATAATTGTTTAACGCATCCAATATATCGAGCTGGTAACTTTTTTGAACTATTTGTATCTCGTCTCTTTTTTCTTGAACCACCTCTTCGGATATCTGTTTTACTTCAAAGATTTTTTCATATCTTGTTGTACCGTTGATGTCGGTATCTCTTGAAGCTATAAGCTCTGTATCGAAATTTTCATCGAAATAGTTGAAAAATAGATCAAGCCTATTGTTGAGCTTATCGTTTCTGTTTGGACTTACACACACGAAAATAGAAGCAGTATTGCTACCTTGAGAGACTTTTTTGAAAAAGTTAGTATCAAGCGAAAAGTTTTCAACATCAAGTATATTTGAAAAAAGATGCAAAGTTTCTAAACCGTTGCTGCAATCTAACATGTCAGCGTCCAAGCAATCAAAATCACTGTTTATAGCACAGATGTTATACTCTTTTTGTTTAAGTACATCAACATGGAGCAAAGCTCTGCTAAGTGCGAGAGAAGATGGCTCTATGAGAGTGATATTTTCTATGTTTAGCTCTATATTTCGCTCTTTAGCATAGTTTAAAAGTACAATGGTCGCCATACCTTGACCGCATGCCCAATCGACTATATTAAATTTTTCATATCGGAGTTTGTCTATGATGGCATCATACGCACTGTAAAGTTTTGCTTTATGCTTACTGCCAAAAGAGGCGAGATATTTGTAGAGTAAGACTTCATCATCTATGATAGCTTCACCCCTTATAAGTCTGTCATAGAGTTCCTGCTTATCGCCAATACTTTGGATATATTTATATGCGATACTTTTTATCTCATCAAAAGTTGGATTAACGAGACTATAGAGTTTTTGTGAGTATGGACTGTTTTCTTTAGAGACGGTTGATGGCTCAAGCACGCAAAGAGGCTTTTTGTGACTGATGGAGTTTAGTATATTTGTTGTAAGAAGATAGCAATCTTTTGGATTTGTCTTAATGATTTGCTCATAAAAGTTTTTTAGCAATACATCTTGGAGAAACCCGTGCTCTGCTTTTTTCTCTAAAAGCATTTTTACAAAAAAACTAAACAACTCTTCGTTGCCGACTCTTTGAAACTGAGCTATCGCTAATTGGCAAAAGTACAAAAATGTTTTGATAGCTTTAGTATTGTACTCATCGACTTTTACAGAATTATCCAGTAAACCCAAAATTGCATCATATCTACTGAAGTAATCTTTTGAAATATCATTTACTCTGAGGTAGAGCTTTGCTGCTTCAAGCCTTAGTTTTGTTGCACCATTTGGCAGATAATCAGCTATGATAGTTATAGCACCTATGAGTGAAGTTTGTAAAAACTTTTCAGCAAGTAGGATTAAAAAAGCATTAATAGTTTTGCTGTTATGGTTTTGTATAAGATTGTTATCCAATAAATTATAAAGCATATCTTCTATATCAAACTTTATTTTTTGAATCTCATCATCTGAAATATTTAGTAAGTACTCTTCAAGCTCCAGAAAACATGACTCAAGATAAGCACTAAAATCATCTTGTGTTTGTAAGCTTGCAATATCTTTTGAAAATTTATTAAAATCAAATATCATTTTTTCCTACTTCAAAAAAACTTTTTGTCTCTTTATTTTGAATTTTTCTATCGTGATATATTCCGTATCAAAATATGTCTCTCTTTTAACACCATAGTTTTTATTTTGAGTTATTTTAACAGACTTTGGTTGATTAGGGTATGGAAGATATTCATACTCGTACCCTTTTATTTTGTCTTTAAAACAATAGTCATAAATAGTTTCGATAGTGATATAATCAAGCTTACTCTCAAGTGTAAACTTCATATTAAGCTTGTCTTTTTTAAAAAGTTTTTTGAAATACTTATCTTTTATCTCTACTTTCTCTTCTGATCTTAAAATTGTATATCCAAAATATATACCCAAAATAGCAAGTGATATTTCAGCCACTTCATAAGGTATCAAGCTTTTTATATCTATTTTGAAATTGTCTTTTTTGTTGGAGTCTTTTTGCCTAAAATAGTACACTAACCCTATGAGATAACGCTCTATATCTTTTTTTTCAAGTAAACTTTTGAGTGCTTTTCTTGTGCCTGTAGGGCTTATCATCTCCAAGAAGATACTCTTAAGTTCACTATCTTCAATTTTCTGCGACTCTTTGATGATAAACTCTTTGTCTATTTGAGCAGTTGAATATAATAGCTTTTTAAACTCTTCGTTTTGTTTGAGTATATTTAACTCTTCAAATATTTTATCATCTAATGGTTTTTCAAGAAGTTTTGAAAGTGTACTAAAATAGCGTTCTGAGTAGTTGGCTATTTTGCTAACATCATCACAGTAGTAAACTTCACTGTTTTTCATAAAGGCAAACATCCCCATTCTTTTATCAAAAACTCTTATTTGCTCTTCAAAATTATCTATAGCGATATCATCTTGTAGTGGCTTATATTCTCTTTGTTCAAATATAGGCTTTTTATTTTTAAGATACACAGAAAAAAGATTTTTAGGTAAAAAGCCATTTTCTCCATTTTGGATTTGTACTTCTATATGTTTTTTAATCTCTTGGTTTTGCACATATACTTTTTTTATACGAGTAATAGGAAGTGGAAAATTAAAATAATAAATGCCATCCATTTCATGAAGTCTTTTCTTTTCATCATCTGTAATGATAAGCTCTAATAAAATCTGATATTCATCAAGTTTTTTTATATACCCATCAGATATCACTAAAAAGTTTGGATTTTTTGATTGGGTATCTATCTCTTTGTTTTCATCAAGATACTTATCTGGTAGTATAAGTCCTCGTTGGATATAGTCTTGTAGTTTGATTCTATTTATTTGAAGTAGATACATTTTAGCCTCTATTATCCACGAGTTCATAACTATCTTTTTTAAAATGACTCATGATTTGTGGTGTTTTATTTATAGCTATAAAATAGACTTGATTTTTAGCTCTAGTCGCTCCCACATAATACTCTTCAGCTTTGTTTTTAGCACCATCTGAAAAATATGGGATGACAACAATGTCAAACTCTATCCCTTTTGCAGATTTAAAAGTAGTGATGATGATGTTTTTCAGTTCACTCGGTATGATATCTTGGTTTCTGTATTTACTAACATCATACTCATCTGAAAGATTATATGCAAACTCATCTACATGTAACATCTGTTCAAAAAGTATCCCTATGTTATCTGTTGGATTTTCATCTATGATATCTTTTATAGACTTATACACTCCATCAAGATTATTTTCTAAATATACATAAGGCTTATCAGCTCCTGAGTTTTTTCTTTTTAGTCTTTCTAAGAGTGTTGGATCATTTGCTCTTGCATTATTTGGCACGAACTGTATAGCAAAGCTGTATATCTCATAAGCACTTCTAAATATATCATCAAGTTCAAACTTCTTTAGATTTGCAAATAGTTTTAAAATCTCATTTTCATTGGTAGCTTCTTCATTATTGTTTATCTGCTGGGCATCATCTGCACTGATTGACAAGCTTGGTGTAAGCTCTTTGAGTATTTTGTAAGTATTAAGAGACAAGTCTTGCCCCTCATCCACAAGTATCTCATCGTATTTTATTCCTTGGGATTTAAGAAGTTGTACTGTAGATGCTATGTTTTCATCTTTTGTCATGATATCAAAATATCTTCTTTGCCCATTGCCTTGAGCACTCCACATCCAGTTGTGAATGTTATCCACTGGCATTTTAGGATTGTTACCAAGCTTTTCTTCTATGGTTTTTCTAAGAAGTTTTCCATAAGTAAAAATTATTCCTTTTTTGCCTTTGCTTGAAGCATATTGAAGTCGTTTGATAGATACTACAGTTTTTCCAGTACCAGGAACTCCACTTAAAAATATCGGTTCTCTGTTATCTATAGCTTGTCTTTGTATCCTCGTTAAATTACCGTCTGTTGGTAACCAAAATTGAAATTTTGGCATGGGTTATTCTCCTTTTAGTTATCATGAAAAATTTATTTATATGTATCTAAATATTTCCTAATGCCTCTATTATCCCATCAATATCTACATTCATTTTATTTGCTACTGCTTCCATATATGCAACTTGATTATTATCTACATACCCATTAGAATAAGTTAATCTAAGTAAATGAACAAAATAAATATAGATGTCATCTTCATTTGTAGGATAAATATCTTCTATGCTAGTGATATTTTTCATTATGTCACTAGTAACATTTTTCATTATGTCAGCAATTTTTGTTTCTGTAAAACCTAACTCATTTACCGCTACATCATAAAACAAATCCTTTTCAGCATCATCTAAATTTCCATCTATTAGAGCAAGATATATTAAGTCCTTAATCAATGTTCTTTTCCAAGGAGTCGGACTAAACATCTCAAGTATTTGTTCATCGCTGAAAAACAAATTTTGTTCATATGCACTTATTACTTGATTTGTTTCTACTAGATTTGTAACCATAGCCATAAATTCTTTATCTATTCTACTATTGTAAGAAGTAAGTAATTCTTCTGCTTGTTTAGCAGCTTCTTCTTGAAACTCAACAGATTGACCAGTACTCAACTGCAATGATTTAAATATAAAACTTGCTTGATTGTAATGTTCTCTATTAAAAGTACCTTGTAAATATATTGCAGCAGCAGCCACTCTTCTGGCATACCCGTATGCCATCAAAATCATAATATCATGATCTTCAGTAATTGAATCATTTAGATCGTTATTTATATTTGAAAAAATCCCCTCTGGTAAATTATTGTTTTTCTTAACAACATCTATCAATCTTACTTTTTCATTTACTGGTGCATATTTTCCAAGTTTCCAGTGTTTCATAATATTATCAACAGTTTTTATTCTTAGATCTGCCATTAAGTTTTGATTTGGATATAACATCATACATAGATTCAAAATCTCTTGTTGAGGACCATCTTCTCCATCAACTTCTTCAAAAGAGTTATGCATTGCATCAATGTAATCATCTTCATCAAAACCACTTGTCATAGCAAATATTTTTGCTGCTCCATTACCTTGCGATGCTGCTTCAATCTCTTCAAGTACAAACTGAATAGCAACATCCTCCGATGGAATTTTTTGATTTACATATTCTGCAAGTAATTCAGCGGTTTTATCTATCCCTAAATTTTCAATTGTTTCTGTCATTTTATTTTGAATCATAGTATTCCTCTCATTATGCCAGTTCCTCCAATACTACAATTATTTTTTTTAAGTTTTTTTAACCATTCCTCTTGTTCTTTCGTTAACGATACTGAAAATTCGCTCCAAAGCAGTAATCTTGATAACTTTGAAAGGTTAGTCATTTCATTTGGTAAACTTGTAAAATAATTTCCTTTAGAAGCACAATCACCTAAATTAAGGTCTTCTAAATTTATTAAATTTCCTATTGTATTTGGGATATTAGTTAGTTTATTATTGCTTAAATCAAGTTTTTTTAAATCTTTAAGCATAGTAACTTCTTCTGCTAGTACTGAAAAATTATTACTTGATAAGTCTAAATAAGTTAAATTCTTTAAATTTTTAAATTCATTTGGCAAAGTTTCTAATTTATTAGCAGAAAAACTAGCATAAGTTAGATTTGTTAAACTACCTATTTCTTTTGGCAACTCAAGTAATCTTGTATTATAAATATGTATATCCGTTAGATTTTTTAACATTCCAATTTCTTTTGGAATGTTTGTAATTCTAGTATGAGCAATAGCTAATTTAGTAAAGGTTAATAACTCCTCTTTATTTCTAGGAAGACCTTCATAATCTAAATCATCCACATATTTATAATCTGGGATATTGTTTTCGTCGGCCCATCTCCATAGTAATTCAATCCAATCATCATTTTTAATATTCTTTTCATTTATATAATCGAAAAATCCCATTTTATTCCCCTAAGTTAAATCTATATTTGTCGTAAATCACATTACAACCATTGTTTTTAAGCTCCATAAGCCAACTAATTTGCTCATTATCTAACTCTAAATATTTATTGTTTTTAATATTTAGAATTTCTAAATTTTTCAAATTTATTATCTCCTTTGGTAGTCTTTTAAAACTGTTTATATTTAAGTTCAATTGTTTTAACTTTTTTAAATTACCTATTTCATGTGGCAATACTTCTAAGGCATTGTTGTTTAATTCCAATATCTCAAGCTGAGTTAATCTAAAAAACTCTTTTGGCAACAATCTTAATCTATTCCATCTAAGTGAAATATGTTTTGCTTTTGATAGTTCCTCTTTATTTTTTGGAAAATTTGTTTTTTCTTGAATAATATTTTCATCTGCCCATTCCAAAAGAAAATCAAGCCACTTATCATCTTTATTTGCGAGTATTCTATTGGTTATATTTAATAAACTTTTTGACTTACTCAAAGCCACTTTAGCACTTTGATTGGTAGCAACTAAACTTTTATCCATCACAAAAACATCCCAAAAGGTATAGCTACCAAATCATCACTAAACTCAACCACTATCTCTCCATTATAAAATACTATACCCAAGCATCTCTTTTCATCATATCTATTTTGTAGGTCTATAATATGCTTGAAGTCCTCTTTTTTTACGCTACTACTTTGTTTTACTT
>JACUTU010000012.1 GCA_014859685.1 Sulfurospirillum sp.
ACTATATCAAATAAATTTAATTTTTTAGGTTTACACAGTTAGATTTACGCTCTCAAAAGGTATTATAGAGTATGGAAATGATTATTTTGTTGAAATCTCAGGATATAGTGAAGCTGAATTAATAGGCAAGCCACATAGCATCATACGCCATCCTGATATGCCAAAAATCGCGTTTAAGCTTATGTGGGATAGAATTAATAAAGCGGAGAACTTTATAGCGATTGTCAAAAACCTCGCAAAAGACGGAAGTTATTATTGGGTTGTAACAGATTTTGAACCAAAAGTTGACCCGATTACAAATGAAATAATTTCACATTCCGCATTTAGAAAAGCAGCATCTCAAAATGCAATAAATACAATAACACCTTTATACCAAAAACTTTTAGAGATAGAAAAAGAAGGAGGCATGGAAGCCAGTGAAAAGTATCTTCGTTCACTTTTAGAAGATAAACATATCACTTATGATGAGTTTATTAATGATGTTGTCGGCAATCATGGCATGTTTAAAATATTTTTTGCAGCTATGAAAAAAGTGTTTTCTTGGTAAATTTTGATAATGTATAAAATGGGGACAGGCTACTTTAATTAGTGTTGGTTTTTTTGTATGTGATTTTCTACTACCCAATTTGCAAAAGGAATGGACGAGGTGAATGCGGGGCTTACGGCGTTGAGTACATGTACGCTCTGTGCATCGCTTTGTACTACAAAATCTTGTACAAGTTTCAGTGTGTCTGTGTTGAGCAATTGCGCTCTGATACCGGGGGCTGACCACTCTTGGTAGCCGCTATGATCCATCTTCCATGTAAGTTTTTTGGCAAGCTTTATGAGGTGGGACTTGAGATATTTTCTCATCTCGCTTAGAGCAAGTTTACGAAAACCAAAGGCGTTTGTGTAAAAAAGTTTGGCTTCAAAAAAGAGTATTTCTCGCATCTCTTCTTGGGAAAAATTTTGGAAGCCTTTGTAATTTTCTCTCCAAAATGCAGGGATTGCTGTTGGTCCTATTTTGGCTTCATTGTGTATGGTAAGCGTGTAGTGTACGCCCAAAAATGGGTTCGCTAGATTTGGTACAGGATAGATATTTGTTTGTAGGTTGCTTTTATTTGCTTTGTCTTTGAGATAAATGCCCTTAAATGGAATGATGATGAAATTTTTTGCAAAACCGTACTCTTTGGCTATCTTATCTGCGTATAATCCAGCACAATTGATCACTTTTTTGCAACGAATAACACCTTGATTTGTGAGAATTTCTTCGTGATTTATCTTTTTTTCATAGCGCGTGTTTGTGAGTATTACTATGCCGATTTCACTTGCAAGTTTGGCAAATTCGCGCGTCAATTCTTTTGGATCGACGCTTGCGGTGGTAGGAGAGAAAAGTGCTTTTTTGTGTGTTTTGACATTTGGATATCTGCTTGCAAGCTCTTCTTCACTAAGCCATACAAGTTTGACGCCATTTGTATTGCCTCTTTTTTTAAGCTCATCAAGACCAGCAAGCTCCTCTTCGTTTGTAGCAACGATAACTTTGCCACATTGATTGATCGCAACGCCTCTTTTTTTGCAAAATTCTCGCATAAGTTTGTTGCCATCGC
The DNA here is from genome assembly GCA_014859685.1 of Sulfurospirillum sp. Classification (GTDB taxonomy): domain Bacteria; phylum Campylobacterota; class Campylobacteria; order Campylobacterales; family Sulfurospirillaceae; genus UBA6810. The sequence continues at coordinate 1,587 of JACUTU010000012.1, forward strand.
GGGTAAATCTTGCTTTGAGTGAATCTGCTGAATAGTAAAATCCAGCATGCAGTACTCCAGAGTTTCTCCCGCTACTGTGCAGAGCAATATCGCGTTCTTTTTCAATCAAGATTACCTTACATGTAGGCTCTTTTTGTTTGAGTGTGATTGCGATATTGAGTCCTATAATGCCCCCACCAATAACGAGATAATCATACATCAATAGCCCAATTCTTCATCTATGAGAATGATAGTTGTGCGTCCCTTTTCATCACCATTTATGTAGGTAAATTTATTGCCAATATTGTCTTGATTGTAGTGAGGTTCTTTACCCATTTCGATGGCTTTTGCATTCATACGCTCTATATTTTTTGCAGCAGCCACGGTTTTAATACGCTCAAAACCCTCTTGAATATTTTTGACTATCTTGTTTTTACCTACTAAAATGAGTACTTTTTTAGGGCCAAATATCTGCGCAGCTACTCTGTTGCCACTCCCATCAGCATTGATAAGTTCGCCATTTTCGCTGATAGCATTTGAACTACAGATAAAAAGATCACTCAGCATGCCTTCTCTTCTGCGTTTTGTGTTCTCTTGCATACTGATGCCAGTTTCATATTGGTTAAAAAGCGTGATACCTTTATGGTTTATCACAAAATCAAGTAATCCCACTTGCAAAACTGTGGTTGAACCGCCTAGTCCTACACGCATTCCTTCTTTTACAAATGTTTTACTAACTTCTAAAGCTTCCTCTTTTGTGGCAACTTCTATGACTTCAAATCCATTTTTTTCTAAATTTTCGATGAGTTTACTCAAGCTTTTTCCTTTCTAGCTGATGTTACGCACTAAAACCAACGCGTCCGTTTTTAATTTTATGTAAAATCATGGCACAAGAAAACAAAATAACTCCTAAAAGATGGGTATTTGCTACAAAATCAAACTGACTCTTCCAGCCCAAATGATCATCATGGGCAAAAAGCAAAAATGTAGCGACGATAAATAATGCGTGTTGAGAAATTGAGAGTTTTCTATCCCAAAACCTTTCAACACTGATCGCAAATGATGCGATACCAATTATCGCGAAAAAAAACACCTCAAATCGTTCGCCCCAATCACCAGTAACTAATGGGGTAAAAGCAAAAAGTAACGGCACGATATACAAACCTTTGCCTAGTTTCCATGATTCAAGCCCCGTTCGCATAGGTGGCGTTCCTGCAATGCCAGCTGCTGCAAATGCTGCTAAGCAAACAGGTGGAGTGAGATTTGAGTCTTGAGAGAGCCAAAAGATGATGAGATGTGCTGAAAGCAGATACATAGTCGCATCTGGTACTTCAATGCCCATATTGACAAGTGCTGCCATTTGGGGGGAAAGCATAAGTCCTACAAGTGCGGGTGCACATAAAACCGCCAAAACAACATAAGAAGCGGTAACAGGAAGCCCCATGCCAAGAATTAAAGAGGCAATTGCCACTAAAATTAAAGCGATGATGAGCTGATTGTCTGACCATTCCATGATGAGTTGTGAAAAAGTTATGCCAATTCCTGAGATATTGATAGAACCCACAATGATACCAACACCGACGAGCAAAACACCTGTAACAACCATATTTTGCGCCCCAAGTGCCAATGCGTCAAAGATGTCTTTTATGCTCATCCGCTTGTTTTTTGTAAGGTAAGAAGCAAAGATGATAGCAAGTATAGAGATGCCGGCCGCATAAGTTGGCGTAAAACCATAAATTAGCAAAGAAATAAGTGAAACCAAGGGTATGATAAAGTGAAAACCTTCCCTTATAATCGGCCAAAGATTTACTTTTTCACCATCTGCGTCTATGTGATATTTTTTTGCATGGATATGGATATAAACATTGATAGAAGCAAAATAGATGATAGCTGGCAAGATGGAGACAAGTATGATGGTTACAAAGGGAATTTGTGTAATTTGTGCCATGATAAATGCTCCAGCTCCCATGATGGGAGGCATAATCTGCCCGCCCGTACTCGCCGCTGTTTCAACACCTGCTGCAAAAACTGCTTTGAAGCCATTTTTTTTCATCATCGGAATGGTTATCGAGCCCGTGGAAACGGTATTTGCTACAGCACTTCCTGAGATAGTTCCCATGAGAGCGGAGCTAAAAACTGCTACATGCCCAGCACCTCCTTTAAATCTTGAAGTGATAGCTCTTGAGAGATCCACGATAAAATCCCCAGCACCACTTTTGAGCAAAAAAGCTGCAAAGAGGATAAACATAAAAACATAAGTTGAAGAGATAGTTGCAATGGAGCCGAAAAGTCCCTCGTCGGTAAAGTACATACGGTATAAAAATCGCTCAACGCTCATGCCGCCAAAAGCAAAAACACCGCTCAGAAATTGCCCATAATACACGATGTATCCTATGGCTGCGAGCATGATAAAAGGTATGATGTAACCTGTTGTTCTGCGGGTAATTTCAAGCGATAAGATGATGGTAAGCATCGCTATATTAACATCCCAATAACGCATATTGCCATTGGCTATCGCATAGAGAGACTCTTCAAAAAACACAAGATAGAAAAATGGAATCAACACCAATACAGACAGAAAAATATCTATTATTGATATAAATTCACCGTTTTGAGTATCTGCGCTTTTGTAACTCAAAAATCCAAGACTCGCTAGAAAGGAAAAGTGTGCTGCATTAAACCACAAATCGCTCATGCCACCTTGTATATTGACATAGAAGTGAAACACGGAGATAAATATGGCGTAAAGAAATACAAATTTCTTTACGCTAGCTTTTTTGATAGCAAGCATCCCATTACTCTGCTATGAGTCTTTGCGGAATGGCGATGCCTTGTTCTTTATAATATTTTGCCGCACCTGAATGCAATGGCATTGGGAGTCCATCGATCGCTTTTTTGATGTCCATCGCTTTTGTTGCCTTATGCACTGTGTTGAGAAAAGCAAGATTTTCATACATAGTTTTAGTCAAAAGATACACAGTTTCCTCTGGAGTGTCGGCCGTTACTACAAGTAAATTTGGTTGTGCTATAGTGTTGATAGCCGCTTTTTGTCCTGGATAAGTCTCTTTTGGGATGACAAATCGTGTCCAAACAGGATAGGACTCTGCTATCTGTGCGATATTTGCATCGCTAAATTCTAAGTGTTTAATCTTATCTGCACCAATCGTTGCATAAGCGTTGGTGATCGCACTTGTTGGGATACCTGATGGGATATTCATACCATCAATTTTTCCATCTTGCATCGCTGTCGAACTGGGTCCATAACCCAAATATTGCATATCCATCTTTGCAATATCAATACCAAGTGCACCGAGGATAGATTCACCTGAGACTAGCGTTCCTGAGCCTCTACCGCCTATAGCAAACTTCTTACCATAGAGATTTGTCATATCCATGATATTGCCACTTTTTGCTATTTCATTAGTCACAACAAATTGCTCAACATTTTGCCATAACATACTAATAGAGCGAAGATTTTTCTTTGGAGCATCGGCGTATTTTGCTTTTCCTTGCCATGCCATTGAGCCAAAAAGTGCCTGAATGATAGAAAAATTAACTTCGCCTTTTTCCATCATATCAATATTTTCTCCACTTCCTGCACTTGAGATTGCAGAGAAAGTCATCTTGTGATCTTTTGCAAGTTTTAAACTGGCAATAGTAGCGATACCAACGCCTACTGGGTAAAATGTACCACCAGTACTAGCGGTTGCTATGATATACTTTTGCTCTTTTGGCGCTGCGTGAAGAGTGCTTAAGAGTGCGAGTGAAAGGACTGAAGTGGATAGAATTTTTTTAAGAAAATTCTGTTTTTTCATCTGATGCTCCTTAGAAATTTTATATAAGAATCATATAGTAAAATTGCAATAAAATTGCAATAAAGTTCTTGATTTTTCTGAAATAATTTGAAAGTGTTACTTTTCTATAATGATAAATGTGAAAATGGGGACAGGCTACTTTTTTGATTTCATAAAAAGTAGCCTGTCCCCATTTTCTAAATAAATTTAGAAAAGCCTTAAAATATTAAGGCTTTTCTATTTGCTGTAAGGATTAGGGGGTAGGGCTGTAAGTTTAAGATTTGGTCGTCTTGAAGCTTTAGTTGGTGGATAATTGGTTGAGAGATAAGTAAGTATAGTATCTTCCAGCTTTGGCTCAAACTTCCAGAGTCCTTGTGTTTTTTGCATCCATCTTATCATGGATAACCACGAATCACGATCGCCTTTTTGCAGTGTTATAAACTTTGCAGAATGGCACACCGTACAATTTGTTTTAACATCTTCAAAGCCAGGGGCTATTATCAACCCTGTTTCTGCATCAAATTTTTGAGCAGCATGTAGCGTCGCAAAACTCAAAAATATACCAAAACTTAATCTAAGAAGTGTCTTTTTCATCATCACTCCTTTCTATACAACTTGAACAGCTATGCGATGACACGCATTATTTAAATAACCTCTAGGGTTCCAGCCTGGAACTATTATTGGTTGTGCTTTTCCATTGGTATCTGTAGCGCGTGCCCAAACTTCATAGTATCCTTTTTTAGGGAATTTTGTGCTTGCTTCCCACTCCTGCCAAGCAAGCCTATTGACCGGTTTTTTTAGAACAGCTTTTTGCCAAGTTGCACCAAAATCTATAGATATATCCATATCGCTCACCGACAAATCCCCTGCCCATGCTTTACCCCTAAAGGCAAAAACTTCTCCAAGAGCATGTGTAACGCCAGATTTTGGATAAGTAATTATTGATTTTACGGGCATAGATTCAATAATACACATATCTTCATTCGGTACTTTTGAGCCAGGTGCAACAGGATTGCATGGAACTCTGTATGATTGACCTGTCATTTTTTCACCATCATGTTCTTTGTTTCTGATAACAATCTTTGTTAACCATTTTCCACTTACAGATGCTGGAAAACCACCCGCTATTAAGCGTAAAGGAAAACCATTGTAATGAGGTATATCTTCCCCTTCATAAGACCAAGCTATAAGAGTTTCATCTTCAAGTGCTTTACTCATAGGAACACCTCTAGATATAACAACCCTCGAAGGATCTCCGCTTAGATGAACATCTGCCCCATAATAACCAACATAAACAGCATCATCTTTTATGCCACAAGCATTAAGAACATCTTTGAGTTTCACACCAGTCCATCTTCCACATCCTATAGCGCCAACCGTCCATTGATTTCCTTTTGCAGGAGGACTCACTTCACTCCGTCCGTTGCCACCACACTCAAGTTGCAGTGCATATGTATGGTGTTTAAACTTTGATTTAAGATCAGCTATACTAAAAGATTGAGGATTTAAACAACTCTCGCCAGAAATTTCAAGACGCCAAGCATTTACATCTATACTTGACTCTTCAGGCGGCACGCCATTGTTTCTTATGAAAAAGTGCTTTGCTGGAGTAAACATATCATCTAGCAAATGTGGCGGGGTTTCTGCATTTACGGGGCGATCATTAAGATAAACCAAACCGTCTTTTCCGGCTATTTTAAAAGGAGTCGTTGTGTCTGCAAGTAGCGCAGGTATTAGACCTCCTGGCATCTGATTTGCAAAAGGTATGTTTGATCCGACAATTGCTGCCATTGCGAGCAAAGAACTCTTCTTTAAAAATCCTCTTCTAGTCGTAGGATTTACTTCTCGTCCGAAGATAGATTTATCTGCTTCGCTAGGATCAATAAAATAGGCTTCATGTAAACCAATTTCTTTTTTTTCATTTTTTTTCATTTTCGCCTCCAGAATGATTTATTTGTGACTTTATCAGCTAATGTAACTTTTTTTGGTAAACATGACAAGGCATAGGAGTAAGTGTATTTTACTTTTTGTAAATATTGTTACTTTTTGTAAATATTGTTGTTTCAAGCCTTAAATCGCAATAAAACACTTTTAATTACGCTTTTACTATAAATAAATTTTATTTTCAATAAAAAAGTAGCCTGTCCCCATTTTCAAGTATGAAAGATTTATTACTTAAGAGATACTAGCGAATTTTTAAACTATTTTTTGGTAAAATCAAGTATTTTTAAGAATAAAAGGTTTCATTATGGCTCAAACTATTACAGAAAAGATATTTAGTGCGCATGTCGGTCGCGAAGTTAGGGCGGGGGAGATTATCAAATGTCCTATCGATATGATTATTGGCAATGACATCACAACGCCTATCTCTATCCGTGCTTTTGAAGAGAGTGGCGCGGCTAAACTAGCAAATCCAGATGGTTTTTCTATCGTTATGGATCACTTTATCCCTGCAAAAGATATTGCGAGTGCAAATCAAGCTCGTATTAGTCGTGATTTTGCATATAAACACGATCTCAAATACTTTTTTGATGAAAAAGATATGGGTATCGAGCATGCACTTTTACCAGAAAAAGGGCTTGTAGGACCTGGTGATGTGATCATCGGTGCAGATAGCCATACATGTACGCACGGCGCACTTGGAGCATTTTCAACCGGAATGGGAAGTACAGATCTTGCATTTGCTATGATTACAGGTGAGAATTGGTTTAAAGTTCCAGAGGCTATCAAGGTAGTTTTTAGCGGCAAACCAGCGCCATTTATCTATGGAAAAGATCTTATTCTTGAGGTTATCCGCATACTAGGCGTCGATGGTGCGCTGTATAAAACTTTGGAATTTTGTGGTGACACTATCGGTTATCTTGGAATGGATGATCGTTTTTCTTTGTGCAATATGGCGATCGAAGCGGGTGCAAAAAATGGTATCATCGCAGTTGATGCAATCACAAAAGAGTTTTTGAGTGACAAAAATCTTGCAAGAGAAGCAAAAGAATTCTACTCCGATACTGACGCATACTACACGCAAACGATTCATATCGATGTTTCCAAACTAGATCCCGTGATTGCATACCCACACTTACCATCAAATGGAAAACCAATCACTCAAGCCGTGAGCGATGATCTTGCACTCGATCAAGTTTTTATCGGTAGTTGTACAAATGGTAGGCTTGAAGATCTTCGTATCGCAGCTAAGATACTCAAAGGCAAAAAAGTAGCGCGAAAAACAAGACTCATCATAACTCCAGCGACACAAAAGATCTCAATGCAAGCGCAAAAAGAGGGGCTTGTTGATATCTTTATTCACGCAGGAGCGGTGTTTTCAAACCCTACATGTGGTGCTTGTTTGGGTGGCTATATGGGAATTTTAGGGCAAAAAGAGCGATGTCTTGCCACCACAAATAGAAACTTCATTGGTCGCATGGGCGATCGTACTTCAGAGATCTATCTTGCAAATTCAGCAGTAGCTGCGGCAAGTGCGATTGCTGGAAAGATAGCGGATCCTAGAAGTTTATAGTATGCAGACAGTTTTTCCAATCCCCTGCATCATTGTAGCAGGGGGCAAAAGTTCTCGCATGGGAAGTGATAAAGCTCTATTGCATTTTGGCGGTACTACACTCACCCAATACCAACTAGCAAGGCTCAAGGGGCTATTTTCATCCCTACATGTAAGCTGTAAAACATGCGATAAATTTGATTTTGAAGCCTCTTATATCAAAGATACACAAGAGTTTACAGCCTTTTCTCCACTCGTGGCACTTTACTCTATCCTTATCAAGTTTGATACGCCTGTTTTTATCCTTAGCGTAGATACGCCTTTTGTAGATGAGCATATTTTTGCAAAACTTTACGCAGCACTTGATGAAAAAACAGATGTGCTTATAGCCCGCTCACCTTTTGGAAGCCACCAGTTGTGCGGTATCTACAAGCCTCGCATCGCAGAGCAAATCAAACTTCAGATAGAAAAAAATGAACATAAAATACGGGCTTTGTATGAATATTTGTGCGTAAATTTTGTTGATTTTACAGATGATTCGCCATTTTTCAATATGAATTTTATAAGTGATTATGAACACGCAAAGAGGCTTGTATGATCGATACACTCACACAAATTCCTAACATAAAATACCTCAATGAACGGCTTACAACAGCAAAATATCCAAATCTTTTTATTATCGATATCAAAGATTTTAAAATACTCAATCACACATACGGCGACAACGCTGGTAACAGCATCCTTACAAATCTAGCCAATTCGCTTGAGGGTTTTGCACATAAGTATAAAATGGAGCATTTTAGAATTGAAAACGATAGCTTTGCATTGTTACTTGATCAATCTTTTGAGCTTTCTAGCATGGAAAGAATTGTGGCAAATATCGGCGATTTTTTGCAAGAACAAAGTTGCAGTTTTGAGAATGAAACCATCAAAATACAAGCACATGTAGGTATAAGTTTTGACCATTTTTATCCGCTTGAAAAAGCACTCAAGGCACTTGAAATTGCAAAAAAACACGATAGAGCCTTTATGACATATTCTGAATTTGCCAACAATCTTTTGCACCAATCACATGAAGAAATTTTTCAAAGTATTCAAAAAGCAGTAGATGAACAAAAAATTCTTCCTTATTACCAACCCATAGTTGATAAAAAAAATAAAATTCTGTATGAAGAGGTGCTGATGCGAATCGATGGCGAAAAAGGAATCATTTCGCCTAAGATTTTTTTAGACATTGCCAAAGAAAAAAAAGTATATTTTCAAGTTGTACAAGCATTTTGCAAGCAACTGCAAACCGTGCAAAAACCAAAAGGGATCAATCTCTCTTTTGCTGATTTTGAAGATGAGACGCTTTTTGCTTACCTTGTCGAAACATTTGCCCATACCAACACTATCTTTGAAATCCAAAATGACGCATCGCTCAAACAAGTGAAAAATATCACAAAAATCAAAAAGATACGAGAGCACGGCATCGGCATTTGCATTGATAATGTTACATGTATAGAAGATTTGGAAGAATTTGCACAAGGTGATATCGATTTTGTGAAAGTGCATGGTAATCTTGTCCGCTTATTGCATTTAGTTGGCATCGAATACCTTACATGTAAAGAGATTCTTGAGGCATGTGAACGGCTTACATGTAAAGTCATAGCTACACAGATCAATGCACAAGAGAGTTTTGAAGCATCTAAAGAGATAGGTTTTAAGTATTTTCAGGGATTTTTACTCGCTGAGCCTACGCGTTAGTTTTTCTGTAATACTGCTGTAAAAAGAGTCCGACGATGATGAGAAAAAGTGCAAATATTGTCGATGGCAATATTTGCTCGCCCACAAAAAAATGGATAAAAACAAGCGATAAAAAGGGTGATAAAAAGATAAGATTGGATATCTTTGCAACACTGTAAGTTAAATTTATCGCCTTGAGCCAAAATACAAATGTTATACCCATCTCAAAAAAACCAACATAAACAGCCGCTAAACTCGCCTCAAAACTAGGTAGAGCAATGCCTCCTACGAAAATCACATACAATCCTATACACAAGACTCCTGTTAGAAAATTGCAAAAGAGTCCCACGATAGGATCGCCTTTTGTTTTGGAATTTACTATCCAGTATATAGCCCACAAAAAAGTGCTTAAAAGTGCTAAAAAAACTCCATAGACATTGGAAAATTCTAAGCTAAAAGGTGATCCTTTTGTAGCAATGATCAAAACGCCACCATAGCAAATGATCCCCGCAATTATATCTGCAAAACTCAACTTTTGATTCAAGAAAACTACGCCCAAGTAGGCCAACATTAACGCCCAAGTATAGTTGATAGCCTGAGCTTCTTGTGCCGGCAAAAGATCGTACGCCCTAAATAATACCAGATAATACACAAAAGGATTGATGATACCAAGACTCAAAACTCGAAGCGGTTGGGTCCTTACATGTAAGAAAATCTGCGGCAATTTTTTTTGATACATAAGGATAATTCCAAGCACAAAAAGTGAACTCAAAGAGGAGTAAAAAACGAGTTCCAAAGGACTCATCATACGCAAAGCGATTTTAAAAGCACTCGCAACACTTGACCACAAAAGAACCGCTACTAGAGCATACTGATAAGCTAAAGATTGGTTTTTTTTCAAGAATTCCTCTTTTTATAACGCATATATAACTGTAAAAATTATAGAGAAAACAAACTAAATAGGCTCTAAATCCCTCGCAGCAGCACTCCAGCTAGAATTGCTAGTAAGCCCAAGAAGATATTTAGCGGTAGTAGCACGGTTGGCAATGATTTTACCATCTCTTTGGCTTGTGCAATCTCGCCCTTTGCAAAAAATCTCTCTGCCTTGCGTCTTTTGGCGTACATGTAAGCATAATTGAGTGTCATAATTGTCCAGATAGCCTCTTTGGTATGGATTAAAGCACCGCTATATCCAAATCCTTTAAACATAAAAACACCACAAATTACGCTTATAATTACAAAAGGCATAACAAGATTAAAAAGCCTGCCAACGATTTGTAGGGTTTTGCCCAAGCGTACTTGAGGTTCCTCGATACCCTGCAACACAGGATGTACAGCAAATTTGATGGCGATCATACCGCCAACCCAAACGACAGCTGAGAGTATGTGCAAAAAGATGATTGCACTTGCGTAATTGTAAAAAATTTCTTGCATGTAAACTCCTCTTAAAAAATATTATTATACTCAATAAAAGAAAATATATGTTTTGAAAATGGTATCGTTTTCATAGAAATCTCACAAAATTACAGTACAATTGTTTTTATATCAAAAAAAGGAAATTCCATGGTAAAACATATTGTATTTTTTAAATTTGAAGACAATTCGGCCGAACATAAGCAACTTGTGCATGATAAAATTATGTTCTTAAAAGACAAGATCACTGTTCTTAAACATCTTGAAGTGGGTATCAATTTTAGTCCAGAAGAACGGGCATTTGACCTTGCACTCATAAGCGATTTTGCAAGCAAAGAAGATTTGGCATCATACGCCATTCATCCCTTACATGTAGAACTTGTAACCTACCTCAAATCAGTCAATACAATCACAAAAGTAGTTGATTACGAATATTAAAAAGTCGGTTATCGCTGTTTTTCATAACGATAACCCACACAAAAAAAGTGAGTGCCAAATCACTTTGGCACTCATCAAAAGAGAGAAGATTATTTTTTCGCCTTGATAGCGTTTATGAGTTTTTTGTATTTGGCTCCTTGTTTACCAGCGTTCGCAACTTCTTGCACTTTTGGTAAAAATTGTGAGTAAAATATGCGTGAAACTTCATGAAATCCTTCCCAATATTCGTATCTTGGAGATTGCATTGCAGCACCATTTCTTGCTGCTTTTCCAGCTTTGTGCCAAATTCCAAACCAAAGATACGCAAGTTCTCCATCTTCAAAACCTTTATCTTTGTAGAGTCCGTCTTTTTTCAACTCTTCTAGCAAAGCAAGCGCTGGTTTGGCGTATTTTTCATTGTAAGTGTTAACTGAAGCATCAAATTGCTTATAAAAGTTATCAACTCGTGAGCTACTGTGACAACTTGCACAAACGCCCTTCATCGCTTCTTGTCTTTTTTCTGGCGTAATGATTTTTGCTACTTCTTTAAGGGTGGCTATTTTTTTCATTTTATCGCCATCTTTTACGAAGTTTACATATTCATACTCTTCTTCAACTTCTGGAATTTTATCACCATCGTTGATGTCTGTCATTGTTTTATCTGTGAAAACAACCCGTGTGCGTTTTTTGGAAACTTCATCTTTAAGTGACCATGCTATTCTATCACCAACATTGTGTGTGGCTTTGACTACGCCTCCGGTTGATTTTCTGTATGATCCCATATGGCAAGTGGCACAAGTTGGTGCTTCGTTATAATCAGCAGCCAAAGTCCATTCACCTTTTTTGTAGATATTCATACCACTGTTGCCTTCTCCTTTTGGTGAAGAAGCATATGCGATGGCATGTTTGGAACTATCATAAGCGCCTGCTTGTGGATGATCATCTCCAGAGTGACATTTTGCACAATTTTCAGGCTGTCTCGCTCTGCTTGCGCTGAAATTGTGTCCTGAGTGGCAAGAATTACAACTTCCAACTGAACCATCTGGGTTTACTCGTCCTGCTCCAGAATTTGGCCATGTGCTGAAATCTGTGATAGGTGCGCCTGCTTTATTGTGTACAAATTTGCCTTCTTTGTCTTTCTCAAAAGCAATCACAGAACCGTGGCATTCAGTACAACTTGCAAATTCTTTCTTATCACCATGCGGTGATGCGACCATTGAAGCAAGTGTTCCATCATTTGAATACATAACGCTCGCAGCACTTGCATGTTTTGAAGCGGTAGTTTCTTGTACTATTTTGCTGTGACAAAAAGCACAATCATTTGGTGAAATGATAGTCTTGATAAAAGCGCCTTCATGTTCATATCCGATAGGATCATCACTCTTTGCTGCGTGGCAAGTGTAACAACTTACTTGTTCAACTGAGTGTGTTGAATTTTCCCACTGTGTGACGATGGATTTGTCTTCTTTAAGATGGCAAGTGATACATTTGTTGCTTTTATCTACAACATCTTCACTACTCACTTTCATCGATTCCTTTGTGGTAGCAAAAACGCTACATGTAAGCCCAAATACACATATCAATGCTACTATAAATTTGCCCCTTAGCATCTAAAACTCCTTATCTATTTTTGATTCCCAAAGTGGGAATATCTTACTCAAAACCCACAATGTTACAATAGGTGCAACGAGCATTACGATAGTCACCGCTATACCCTCTTTTTCCCAAAACTGTGGATGAAAAACCGCAAAACCTCTTTCACTTTTTGCCATAACTTGTCCGCCGATAACGACATTCCATCGCATAAAAAGCACTTGCGCAAGGAGCATAAATGATACGATTGGCGCTACAAGCAACAGTGTATTGCGGCTTACATTTTTTAACGATAGTATCATCAGCGCTATAAATGGAATAACGGAAAGAATTTTTACTTGCATAGTCCAAAATGAAAAATACAAAGGCCCGCTCAAAGCTGCTTTGATCACATGCCAACCCTCTGTTCCACCATACGCATGTACAGCTATCTCAATCATTTCAAAGAGAAAATCAAAGATAAAAAATGCCCAAAGCAACTGCACCATGGTCTTGATCGTTTCTGTTGGTATCTCATGGATTTTACCTGTAATTTTTTTGATGCCTATGTAAAAAAGAATCATTCCTGCAATTCCAGAAACAGAAGCTGAAAGCAAAAAGATGATAGGCATAAGTGGTGTAAACCACCAATCCACAGACTTCACCGCACCAAAGATAAAACCAACATAACCATGTAAAGTACAAGCCAAAGGAATACCAATAGCCGCCAATACAAACGCTACCTTATGGTCTCTTTTTCTGCTCTCTTGTGTTGCATCGTTTGTACCAAGCGTAAGTAAATCATAAAGCAATCGTTTTGCACCGCTCATAGATTGTTTCATCACGGTTAATTCATAACGGTAAATCACAAGAATTTCAAAAATAAGCAATATAGAATAGCTCATATAAATGTAACCAAACCCTGACATCATCGAAGGTCCAACAAAATTTGGTGTAAAAAGCATATTTAAAGCACGCTCAGGATGTCCTAAATGATTAAGCAGTGGTGCTGTTACAAAAAGTGCCCATGAAAGTGCAAAGATAAGTGCAAATTTGGCAACAGGCTGGAGTGCTTTAACATGAAAAACATGTGCAAGTGCCGAAACGATAAAAGCACCCGCAACAACGCCTGTGATATATGGATAGATAACGATCATCAAAGACCAGTGCGCATGGATATCATTTGGATAAACATAATTTAAGAGTTCCATCAAATCACCTCCTCATTGGCACCAAGATAGTACAGTACAGGCTCATTGCCTAATTGTTTTTTCAATACTTTGAGAATTTTTTTAGAGTTGTAAATTTTTGCAACTTCACTATTTGGATCATTAAGATCTCCAAATTTTCTCGCACCTGTTGGGCAAGCATTGACACAAGCCGGTAGCTTTCCTTTACTTACTCGATGGTAACACCATGTGCATTTATCAGCAGTATGTGTTTCGTTATTGATAAATCGCACGCCATATGGGCAAGCTTGCACGCAGTAGCCACACGCCACACAATGAGTACTATCTACAAGCACAAATCCATCTGGAGTTTTAAAAGTAGCTGCCACAGGGCAAACTTGTACACAACTTGGTTCTTGACACATATTGCAAAGTTTTGGTACATAAAATGCGTTTTTGATAGGCTCTTTTATGTCTTCTCGCATATGTGTATAACCATCTTCGCCACCATTTGGGGCATCAACATAGACGGTATTGTAGATATCGATAACATATCGCTCAACCCAAGTTCTATAACTACCTTCTGGTACATGGTTTTCTTTTCTATCAGCAACACAACAACTCCCACACCCGATACAAGCGCCAACATCAACCATAAAGGCATAATTTTTGCGTGTATCTTTTGGATCGATGAGGCTTATGATTTTATCTTTTTCTTCATTAAGTACTTGTGCAAAAAGATCCGAGTGCATAGGTATTAGTAGCAAAAGCGAACCTTTTAATGAGCCACGCAATACCTTTTCGATAAAACCTCGTCTATCTTTGTCTATAAAACCTTGATCAATTTCCACCACTTACCTCCATCTTCAGCGTTACGCCTTTTGTTCGACCCCGCTCGATATTTTCAAGTGGTGCATGAACTGTGTGACATTGATCACATGTGTGCGTAACTTTGACATTTTGATCACTTAAATGCTTTGGATACTCAATAACAGGGAATTTTTCAGGTTTTCCCTCTACTTTGATATGGCATTTAAGGCATAAATCAACCTGCGGTTCACCCAATTTTCTAGGCATATCTGCTATTTTTTCACCATTTTGTGCATGTTCACCAACTGGAGCATGACAAATTTCGCATGAGAGCCTTTGGTGATGACCTTGAAGTTTTAGATCATAAATCTCTTTATGACACTCTTTGCAAGAATCATTTGTACCATATACAAGATTTTTTGCAGCTTCCTCGTGGATATATGCCCCACGATAATATCCATACTGCCCCCAACTATCTGGTAAAAAGATCATCCTTCCTACAACGATAAGAATGACAATCCCAACCAATAGCAAGACGAGTCTAAAATAAAACATCATTCCTCCTCTTGTATTCTATAAAAACGATGATCGTTTTACATGTATGTACAAGAGTGGCGTGAACCACTCTTGAGTTTTAAATTATTTTAAGTCTTGTCCGTATGCGAGTATGTCTGTGAGATATTGAACTGGAAGATCATAAAGTTCAGTCATTTTAGCACCTGGGTGGCCAAATCTGAGTTTATGCATGATTTCTACAGGATTTGATCGTATAAGTTCTCCTACTAAAACTTCTTTAGAATCTCCATCTACATTGACATTTCTACCTTCAAGTCCATGACAAGCAACGCAGATGCCATTGTAAAGTTTTGCACCGTGAACTTTGTCACCTTTTGGAGTTTTACCATCAACATAAGTTTTTGGATCAAGTTGTGCTTTTGAGACAAAAAGTGCCAAAGCATTTACTTCTTTTTCGCCCAAAAGACCTTTATACGCATGTGTATCGTTTGTGATCACTTTTGCAATTTCTGCAATAGGTTTGCCAGCGTAATCTTGTAGCCCTTTAATGCCAGTAAAATGTTTGCCTTTTGCATAGCCACCATCTTTACCTTTAAGATCCCAACCATGACACTCTTTACATCTCCAAGTAGCATTGCCTTTATACTTGCCATCTTGTGGATACGCTGCGTGTGTATCTTTTGGTGTTTTTGCATTTGGTGCAACTTTGAACCATTTGTCATATAGCTGACCACCATAGATTACTTGCAAGCTCTCCTCTGGTGTTGTATCGCTTGCCACTGCGAATTGAAACGAAAATAAAACAGCTGCCACTAAGAGTAACTTTTTCATTTTTTCTCCTTTTTGATTAAAATTTTTATACGGTGTAATTGTCCTCTTTCAATATTAAATCAATATGAACGCAAGATTAATTTTTTTTAATATTGCTTTATTTAAAACTCGTTATAATTGCCCCATGAAATTACTTATTATAGAAGATGATCAAAATATTTTGAGCTACTTAGAAAAAGGCTTCAAGGAAGAGGGTTATATCGTAGATATCTGCGATAATGGTAGCGAGGGACTTTACCTTGCACAAACTTGTCACTATGATGCTATCATTGCAGATTGGATGCTTCCTGAAATGAATGGCTTAAATATATGCCTACAATTACGCATACAAAAAATCACTACTCCATTTTTAATCTTAACGGCAAAGTCTGATGTTGAAGACAAAATAAAAGGGCTTGAATGTGGTGCCGATGATTATCTGACTAAACCTTTTTCTTTTGGTGAATTAGTGGCGCGTGTCCATGCACTCATCAGGCGGCATAATTTTCATGATAGTGAGATGCTCACGCTTGACACCTTACATGTAAACCTTTTGAAGCGAACAGTCATGCGAGGCAATACTCCCATTGAACTCACTACAAAAGAGTTTGATATCTTAGTGTTTATGCTGGGCAATCAAAACACTATCATTTCCCATACGATGCTGCAAGAGAAGATCTGGGGGATAAGTGAGATAACTTCATCAAATGTCATCAATGTTTTTATCTATCATCTTCGAAAAAAGATAGATATAGCAGGCGAAAAACCGCTTATAAAGACTATACGGGGTTCTGGTTATAAATTATGCTCGAATTGATACTCTTTTTTTATGGGCTTTTCTTTTTTTCTTTGGGGGTAGTTATCTTTAGTACCTCCCCAAAAGAGAGTAACTTTTTTTATGCTAAAAAAATTTGGCTTTTGGCTATGTTTGGTTTGACACATGCTTTTGTCGAATGGATATCGCTATATGTCATACTCTATCCTGAGTTTAAAGAAAAACTATTGTGGTTTGAAGTTTGTTTTTTATTTGCTTCTTTTATCTTTTTGTTTGAATTTTCTCGTTTTATGATGCGTTTTATTTTTGAAAATCAACAATCATTACATTTTGAGTATCATTTTTTCTCCCCGTGGGTCATTTATCCCCTCATCTTTGCTATCCTCTTTTTTATGGTATTTCAAGATCCACAACTCAAAGAAAGTATCGTTGCTGTTCGCTATACTTTTGGTTTTTGGGGAAGTTTATTGCTGGGTATTGGACTTTACATGTACGGTAAAACACTCAAAAAACTCAACCATGCAAAAGATTTGGAGTATTATTTTAAGATATTAGGTATTGTTTTTGTATTTTATGCTTTTTTCAGCGGTATCGTTGTTCCAAGAGTGGAGCATTTTCCCTCAAATCTCATTAATACAGAAATTTTCAAAGAAACATTTGGCATTACGCACTACTTTTTTCGCTGTTTGTGTGCTTTTTTAATAGCAATCTTCTCCATTAAAGCACTGAAGATATTTGATTATGAAATGATGGAACAACTTGCAGAATCTTCTAGGCAGATTCAAGAGTTTAGTGCAAATGCTTCACACCAACTCAAAACACCGCTCACTTCTATGCAATTGCAGATAGATGTTATGCTCAACAAGCAACGCAGCGTTGCAGAGTATCAAGAGGTATTAATGACTATAAAAAAAGAGACAATGACTTTGCAAAAACTTGTTACAACACTGCTTATGCTTGCCAAAGTGCGTAATTTTCAGATAAAATCTAGCTTTGAGCCTATTGAAATAGACTCGATTATATTGGATATATTAGGTGAATATATGCCAATTGCCAGAATAAAACATATATCCTTACATGTAGAAAACCTTGAAGCAACTCTTTTTTATGGAAGCAAAGAACTTATCCGCATCCTTATAGTAAACCTGCTTGATAATGCCATCAAATACACTCCAGAGGGCAAAAATATCACGCTATCTTTGAAAGCAAAACGACTCTTTATCAAAGACGAGGGAGAGGGTATTCCAAAAGATAAGCACCAGCTCATTTTTGACAAATTTTATCAGGTACACAAAAAAAATTATCAAGGAACAAGTAGTTTTGGGCTAGGTTTGGCGCTTGCCAAAAAGATAGCAAAAATCCATTCCATAAAGATTGATGTGCAAAACAATAAAGATATCGGCGCTACTTTTAGTGTATACTTTTGATACATCTTCACATGTAAGGCCATTTATGCGAGCAATCATTGTGAGTTTTTTTTTGATTTTTTCCACCTTAAGTTTCGCCGATGAAAATGCCGATATAGCATATCAAACAGCGTTAAAATATGAAAAAAATGGCAATTTCAAAGAAGCGATGATTTGGTATAAAAAGGCCGCTACAACCACTTTACATGTACCACAAAAACAAGACGATATAATCAGCTTTGGCAAAAATAGTATAGAAGGCTCTGATGATAACGCTACAAATGATACTCTTGAGCGGATTATCTTTAGCAGTTTTGATATTAAACCTTACAATAGCAATTATCTTTTGCCTTTTACTTATGATTTTAACACCAAAGGGGGCAGATCAAATAGTGAAACAAAATTTCAACTTAGCTTCAAAAAACAACTTGGTTCAAACATTTTGGGAATGCATGAAAAACTCTATCTTGGCTACACGCAAATTTCATGGTGGCAAACATCGCAAAGCTCTTCACCTTTTCGAGAAACAAACTACCAGCCAGAAATCTTCATAGAATTTCCCTATATCTATGATTATACCGCACTTAAAGGTTATGTTATAGGACTTTTACACGAATCAAATGGTAGGTCTGTGCCTTATTCTCGTTCGTGGAATCGCGTTTATCTCAAAGCCGCTTTTCAGTATAAGGATAGCTTCATCGTCCCTCGTATTTGGTACCGTCTGCCCGAAAAAACTAAATCATCACCCTTGCAAAGTAGTGGCGATGACAACCCTGATATAGATGAATTTTTAGGCTATGGGGATTTGCGGATTGTGTATCCGTATGGGGTAAATCTTTTTTCATTGCTTGTAAGAAATAATTTGCGTTTCAATGCACAAAACAAGGGTGCTGTGGAGTTTGATTGGACATTTCCAGTTCGCAGCATTAAAGATATGTATGGAAAGCTTTACTATTTTAATGGATATGGCGATAGTTTGATAGATTATGATAAAAAAGTGCAGAGAATTGGGCTTGGATTTGCGATAACGCGATAAAAAAAGGGGCAGATGAGAAAAAATCTCACCCACCCCTTTGTAATTTTTAGTATTAATTAGTTATTAATATCTAGGAGCTCTTCTAGGGCGCTCTTCTCTTGGTCTAGCTTCATTAACTCGTAATGTTCTGCCATCAACTTCTTTTTCATTCAATGCTTCGATTGCTTTAGTAGCTTCTGAATCATTTGGCATTTCTACAAAACCAAATCCTTTAGATCTACCAGTATCTCTGTCACTAATAACTCTTGCACTTGCAACTTCACCAAATGTTGAAAATAACTCTACAAGTTTCTCATCATTTGTACCGTAAGAAACATTTCCTACATAAATATTCATCTAACCGACTCCTTGAAATTTTAAAACCTAAATGAAAATTACAACACTACAAAATGTTTTAACGACAAAAAGGCATTTATGAAACGATATTGTAGCATAATAAAAAAGATTTCAACGCAAAAGTTGCTTTTTTTTTATTTTTATTGCTAAAATACGCACGCTCGCTACAATAATTTACACAAAAGAGAATCCATGCTAACACTTGCAACTGCTTTAGGACTAAAGATTTTACCTCTGTACGCCACTATAGCGTTAGGATATGTTATCGTGCGGTATTTTGATGCTAGACGGGAAAATATGGCAAGTTTGCTCATCTATATCTTGGGCCCCATTGTCATTTTTATGGCATCATATCGGGTGCAACTTGATCTTGCAGTCGTTGTGCTTCCCATCGTGCTTTATCTACTCAACAGCGTACTCTCATTAAGCGCCCTTGGCATTGGCGGGCGATTTTTTCATGATAATACAAAAAATATCCTCGCATTTTCAGCAGGTACTGGCAACACGGGCTATTTTGGTATTCCGCTCGCTATCATGCTTTTGGATGAAAGTTTGGTCAACATCTACATTTTCACTGTTTTGGCGTCACTACTTTACGAAAATACTGTCGGATTTTTTGTTGTTGCAAAAGGTCACTATAGCATTATCCAAAGTCTCATCAAAGTTGCAAAACTTCCCTCTATCTATGCAATGATTTTAGGGCTTACATGTAATATCTTGCAAGTAAAACTTGGTGCGGATTTGGCAAATTATCTCGATACTTTCAAAAGTGCTTATGCGATTTTAGGAATGATGATGATCGGCATGGGTCTATCCGGACTTAAAAATATTGGCATAGACAAGGCATTTATCTCATTTGCTTTTTTGATGAAATTTCTCATCTATCCGTTGAGCGTTTTGGTTATCATTTGGCTTGATAGAGTATATTTTCACTTTTTTAGCACAGGGTTGTATCAAGTTATGTTTCTTTTTGCTATCCCTCCAATGGCGGGCAATACAGTAGCTGTAGCATCACTGCTCAATGTTCATCCAGAAAAAGCCTCCCTAGCAGTTGTGTTGAGTACCGCTTTTTCAATTTTCACCATTCCACTGATGGTCGCACTCTTTATGCCCTAGATTTTTTTGATTGTAAACATCTTTTTTAGATATAATTAAAAACAGATATTTTATAGTTTATGGAGAAAAAAGATGAATTTCAACAAAATCAGATCATTTTGTAGAGTATTTCGCATCATCATAGGCACAACCCTTATCGTAGCTGGTATCGCATTTTATGGCACACTCTCCTACGCTCTGTGGTTTTTCTTAGGAATCATCTCACTCATAGCCGGACTCACAAATTTTTGCCCACTTTGTATGATCACTAAAAAATGTGATTTGCCACAAAAATAGCAAAGTAGAAAATGAAAATGGGGACAGGCTACTTTTTTGATTGTTTTTTGTTACATGCAAAAAATTACACCCTTGTGAAAGAATATCAAGCGTAGAGGGTGTTTTTGCAAATTTTGAGATGTAACTTTGTTCCATTTTCAACTCCTCGCTTAACACACTCTTCATTTAAGAAAAATATGAACTTTCTACAAAAGTAGATAGAAACTTGACAATACTTAACGCACACCAAGACGGTTACTCTCAAGCAGACATAACAACTTATTTGAATGTGTCAACATCACTGATAAGTAAAATTATAAAAAGTGCAGATTCATTCATGGGGGTGTAATTTCGAACCGTCCCTTTTGATGATATATTGCATACTATTCCTTTGTGGTTTCGTTTTGAAAATTATAACTCTAAAAAAAATAAATAGTATGACTTATGTCAAAAAATGTGAAAAGTGTTATTTTGTTTTTGTTTTGATATACGACATTTTTATGTATGTTATTTGTTGATTTTTAGCGTGTTTTATATATAATGTATAGTCAATAAAAGGGTGTGTCAAATATTCACGATACAAATAATTTAATAGAATATATATATAAACTAATATACCAAAGGACAATATTGATGGCATATAAAAAATTACTAATATCAATTCATAATGAATCAGTAAAGAAGAAAAATTATTCAAAAAAACTAACTAAAGATATTTTAAATAATATTGAAATACTATCAAACAAATGTTTTAATCAAAAAGGTGTTTTTACTGTTCTAGTAACTATCATCAAAGGGCGATTTTAGTGTAGAAGATACTTACATAGTAGAAGTTGGCGGAAAAACCAAAAGCTATAACCAGATAAAAGATATGCCAAAGAGTTATATCGTATCTGATGACATAGAAATAGGAAGCGGCAATAAGATACCGCTATGGCTTTTTGGGTTTTTGTATTGAAATTAAATATTTAATAAATACAATTTAACTCCAAAGAGCAGATTAAAAAATCTCTGCCAAAAAAAGATAGTATGTGCCGCTTTTAAGGATAAATTTGAGCATTATTAACAATAGACAAGATGCGTCTAAGCTTTGAGATATAATAACTACAAGAAATTCAAGGCAATATGTATGGCAACCAAATGATTTTGAGCATATCTATTATAAATTAAGAGGACAAAAACAGATGCAATGGAAAAAAGAAACGATTACTCTGCAAGATGACTCAAGGGTTGAAGCGCAAACTCCAATTATCATCTCTGCAAGCAGAGCGACAGATATTCCTGCTTTTTATGGCGAATGGTTTATCAAAAGATGGGAAGATGGATATCTCAAATGGACAAATCCTTTCAATGGACAACCTCTTTATGTAAGTTTTAAAAACGCAAGATGTGTGGTCTTTTGGAGCAAAAATCCACGAGCGATGATGAAACATCTTGATTGGTTGGATGCACATGTGCCAAACTACTACTTCCAGTTTTCACTCAATGACTACGACAAAGAGGGCTATGAAGGCAAAATATCTTCAGTTGAGAGTAGAATAAAAACATTTAAAGAGTTGTCCCAAAGGCTAGGTAAAAAAAGAGTTGTTTGGCGGTTTGACCCGCTTATCCTCACGCAAGAATTAGGCATAGAAGAGCTTTTAAGAAGAGTCAAAAACATCGGCGATGAGCTACATGCGTAAACTGCAAAGTTGGTTTTTAGCTTTGTGGATATCTCCATCTACAAAAAAGTCCAATCCAACCTAAACAAAGAGCATGTTCCTTACATAGAGTGGACACAACCGCTTATGGATACCTTTGCCAAACGCCTCAGCGAACTTAACAAGAAGTGGGGTTTAGAGCTTGCAACATGTACCGAAAAGATAGATCTTGATACTTACGGCATATCGCACAACAAATGTATAGATGATGATCTCATGGTAGATCTTTTTTCGCATGACAAAGAGCTGATGGAGTTTTTAGGCGTAGAGATAGAACCTGCGGATCTCTTTAGCGATGGCAAAGTTGTCAAAACAAAAAAACTAAAAGACAAAGGACAAAGAGAAGATTGTGGCTGTATCATGAGTAAAGACATAGGAGCTTACAACACTTGCCCACATGAGTGCAACTACTGCTATGCAAACGCTTCTAAAGAGTTAGCAAAGAAAAACTATCAAAAGTACTTAGAAAATCCAAATAGCGAGAGTATAGTTTAAAAAAATATTAATAAAAAGAGTTTTCAACCTTGACTATAGATATGAAAAATAATATAACCATCCTTTTATTTTGGTAAATGGGACAAGATAATTCAAATATATTAAACTAGAGTTATATAAAAATAGTATAATATTTAAACTACACTTTAAATATTTACGATAAAATACTATAAAAACATAAAGGTATCTTATGCTTAAATATATACAAAACAAACAAGTAAGAAATATCAGTAGCATATCCTTAGAGTTTATAAGAGAGCAGTATTTAGAAAAACTCACTTCAAAAAATAGGCTTGTAGGACTTATAGGGCAAAGAGGTGTAGGCAAAACTACTTTGATGCTTCAGTATCTAAAACAAAACTACAAGCCTTATGAGTATCTCTATTTTAGTGCAGATGATATTTACATCATCAACAGTAGCATTTATGATATTGCGGATGAATTTGTTCGTCTTGGTGGAAAAATTATTGTCATAGATGAGATTCATAAGTATCAAAACTGGGCGAATGAGATAAAGTCTATCTATGATAGTTTTCCGGAACTCATCATACGATTTAGCGGAAGCTCTATGTTAAATATCTTACATGAGAAATTTGACTTAAGCAGACGAGCGGTTATAAGCTATGTGAAGCCTTTAAGTTTTAGAGAGTTTTTAAAACTAGATGCTAAGATAGAACTACCAATACTCACCCTTGAAGAGATACGCAAAAATCACAATGAAATAAGCTCCACTCTAGCACTAGAACATCCAACTTTATATAAAAACTTTTTAAGATACCTACAAATAGGATATTATCCATTTTTTATAGAGGATGAAATCGAGTACAAAAACAAACTTTTCAATGCGTGTGAAAAAGTGATAAATGAAGATATTCCATCTTTAAACAAAATAGACTACACCCACTTAAGTATCTTCAAAAAGTTTATCGCAAAACTTATCTACTCAAAAGTCCCATTTAAAGTAAACATCGCTGAACTTTGCAGGGAGTTTGAAGTATCGCACCCTACACTGGCAACTTACTTGGAGATACTAGAAACCACAAAACTTATAAGGCCTATCAAAAAATACTCAAAAAATATATCGAAAAAACCAGAAAAACTCCTCTTCTCAAATACAAATTTGCTTTATACTTTTGCTGATGAATTTGGTGTGGAAGTTGATATTGGCACGGTGAGAGAGACATTTTTTGTAAGTTGTTTTGAGAGTATCTATTATAGTGATGTTGGAGATTTTATTGCAGATGGCATCATTTATGAAGTGGGTGGAAAAAATAAAAAGTTTAAGCAAATCAAAGATGTCGAAGATAGTTTTGTGGTAGTTGATACAGACTACTCTATGGAACAAAATAAAATCCCATTGTGGTTGTTCGGGTTTGTGTATTGAAATGGCGGATGTTTGGTTTGGTAGGATTTGGAATTTTAAAAGGAAAGGATAAAACAAAATGATAGATGAAAAAATACAAGGTATTATAAATTTAATAGCAATAGCAACACCAATTGCAACAATGATAATTACATCAATACTTAGAGGAAAAGAATTATCTTTAAAAGAAAAAGAAATCTTACAGAAAATCACACTAAATAAGCAACAAGAGTTGTTTTCAAAAGAGATAGAGATATATCAACAGTTGTATTTATTGGCAATCGGTTATAATCAACAAAAACATCAAATTGGCTTACAAATTCCTAATGCAAAAATCATTCAATATGAAACAGACTATTCTGTATATGTACCTATTGTAAGGCAAATATTTCATGTGATGCAAGAAAATATTTTTTATATGAGCAAAAAATTAGATACCGCATATCAAGAGCTTTTTGATTTGTATGAAGCTGAACTTATGCCTTTTAGTGATAGTAGAAGAATGAATTATCACGAGTCGCCAATACTGATGAAGAAGAGCTTCTTTTAAATGCACAAGAGAGATTTTATACTAAAAATCAAAAAAAGATAGAAGGCTTTATTGAGCTAATAAAAAATGACTTTAAAGAAAAACAAGAATTTTTAAAAGGATAAAAATATGCCAAAAGAAATAAAATATACTGCATTTATAGATGTACTTGGATTTTCAAACCATATTGAAAATAAAATAACTAATGACAAAGAATCACAAGACTTTATGCAAGATTTTGAAAAAGTTATAAACTATTTTGAATATGAAAAAATTTCTTTTCCTAATCAACATGATGAACTTAAAGATATTCATTACAATTACACTTGGATTTCAGATACATTTGTGATAACAATCGAATATAATGGAAATAGCACAAATAAAAATTTATCTGGTTTATTGATTTATTTGTTAGCATTAACAATTTCACAGGTTTATCATTTTTTTGCTAGAAAGTATGGGTTGCTTTTGAGAGGTGCTATTACATCAAAATATACTTTTTTAGATAAAAATCTTATTTTAGGTAAAGGAATAGTAGAAGCCGCAAAATTGGAAAAAGAGATTGCTATTTACCCTAGAGTAATATTTGCAGAAGATGTCATTAGTGATGAGATTATTAATTACATAGCATTGGTGCATAATGATAATAATTTAAATATTGTTTCTAAAGATTTTGATGGATGGTATTTTGTAAATTATCTTGCTTCATTGCAAGATTTGCCGCCGATGATATCTGTAGGAAATGAAACTAAATTAGCTGAAGCCAAATCAGATCAAATGGAAACAGTAAAGATTTATTCTCAGATTATTGATAAAGGCTTGAAAGAAAAAAATTTAAAAATAAGAAGTAAATATTTTTGGCTAAAAGAGTATTTTAATAGAGTATTGCCAAGTGATGGCAAAACAAATATGTTTGCTTATAATATCATAGGAGATAAATTTGATAAAAAAAGATAGTTTAAATGAATTGAAATTAAAACTAGTAAAGCACAAGAGAGTCTTGGCAACATCCGAAGAAACCCATATACAATATGATTTATCAATAACTCTGGTTGATAAATTAATCCATATTATCGATGAATTATTAAATACCAATAATGATTTACATAAACTAGCTTCGACAACTAGATATATATTAGAAACATTGATAATTACTAAGCTTTTGCTCAAGGAAGAGAATTACTTTGTTAAGATATATTTTGCTATATATAATCAGCAAGAAAATAAAAGTAATCTAATAATTCAACGACTTAAATATGAAATTGAAATTTTAAAAAAATATGCTGAAGAACATTCCGTACAGACTACACAAAATAGATCAAAATATTCAACACAATCAAATGACGACGAACAAAGACTTCAAGCAACAAAAAAAATTATGGAAGAAAACGAAAAAACATTTCAACAACTAAAAAAAGAAGCACAAAAAGACATAACTATTTTTATGAATCAACTTAATAATTATGGTTTTGATGCTTTATCTATAATGCTCGAAAAAGACACTTTACCTGAATATGAAAATAAATTGAAAAAAATTAAATCTTTAAAATTAGAAAAAGCAAAACAGTTATCAAAAGAGCAATGGTTTAAAAGTTATTTTGGTAAAAGAGTCCAACACACACAGATTTTTCAAAAAATGTTAAAAGACATTCGAAGTTGGCAGGAAAAAGCAGAGGCAGTTGGACTAAAAGAAGAGTACAAGTTAAATTATGAGATGACCAGTGCTTTTTTGCATTTTACATCTTATAGTCTTCTAACTCCAAATATTGCAAGTCAAGATGAAATAGATTATAAGTATAGGCTTATTAATCAATATATTGAACAGATAACTACAAATATAAGTATTTTTAGTAGAGTGAATTTATATGATAAACTCAATATTATGTATGTTTGAAAAAAAAGGAAACTTTAAAAAATGAAAAACAACCTCACAACCACAAACAAAAATGCAAAACTAGCACTAACAAAATCAAAAAGTTTACTTAATATTACAAATAGTTTACTAGCAAATCGTCCAAGTAAAGAGCTAATTGAGAGCTTTGAGAACTTTAGATTTTCATCTGGTTTAGGGCATAGTGGTAATGTAAATTCCGTAGTCATTACCCAAAATGAGAAATTCGTAGTTAGTGGTAGCTCTGATAAAACCATAAAATTGTGGGATATAAGTAGTGGTAAAGATGTCCGAACTTTTGAAGGGCATAGTGGCGGTGTAAGTTCTGTAGCTATTACATACTGTGGAAAATACATCGTAAGCGGTGGAAGCTATGATAAAACTATCAAACTATGGGAAATCAATAGTGGCAAGGAACTACGAACATTTAAAGGGCATAGTAATAGGGTTCTTTCAGTAGCCATAACTCCTGATGGGCAATATATAGTTAGTGGAAGTTGGGATAAAACCATCAAATTATGGGAGATAAGTAGTGGTAAAGAAGTGCGAACTTTTGAAGGGCATAAGGATAAAGTAACCTCAGTAGTCATGTCTCCAGATGGAAAATACATAGTTAGCGGAAGTGATGATAAAACTATTAAACTATGGAAAATGAGCAGGGACAAGGAAGTGAGAACATTCAAGTGGCATAAAAGTTATGTAAACTCTGTAACTATATCCCCCGATGGGAAGTATATCGTCTCAGGAAGCTTGGATCAAACAGTCAAACTTTGGGAAATAAGTAGTGGAAAATGTTTGCGAACATTTGAGTGGCATAGTGGTAGTGTAAACTCAGTAGTAATATCTGCTGATGGAAAATATATAATTAGTGGAAGTTCTGATGAAACTATCAAATTATGGGAGTTAAGTAGTGGTAAGGAGCTACAAACATTTAAAGGTCATAGGGGCAATATAATTTCTGTAGCTATATCTGCTAATGGGGAAACTATAGTAAGTGGTGAAAGCTATTATAACGGTATCAAACTATGGGACATAAGTAGTGGCAAGGAGCTCAAAACATTCAAAGGGCATAGTTGTCGAATGAATTCTGTAGTCATATCCCCAGATGGGAAATATATAGTAAGTGGAAGTCATGATGGAACTATCAAGCTATGGGAGATAAGTTGTGGTAAGAAGGTGCGAACATTTGAGGGGAGTTGGGTATTCTCCGTAGCTATAACTCCTGATGGGGAATATATAGTATATTGTGCTAGCTATGATGAAAACAACAAACTATGGGAAATTAATAGCGGTAAAGAGTTACTTACATTTGAGGAATATGATGATTTGGTAAAATCTGAAAACATAACTACAGATAAAAAATATAGAGTAAGTATAATCCAAGATATAATCATCGAACTACGAGAGATAAGTAGTGACAAGCTCCTTTGCTCTTATGTAACATTTAAAGAAGGTGAATGGCTCTCTTGGACACCAAATGGATATTATAACTGCTCTAATGGGGCTTATCAATATTTCTCTTTTGTAGATGATAGCAAAGAGATGCCTGAAGCTGTACCACAAAATCATCCTGTATATAAAGCAAAGAAAAAAGAGATATTACTTAGTGACTATATAGGTGGCACAAATCCATATTCTAAAAATCCACCTCCACAAACAGACATAGGCGAATATGATGCAATACCACAAATAGACATCGACGAAGACGAAATACCATTTTAGGAACCAAGCCAAATGACACAAATACTCAAACGATTAGAGATTATAAAATCTAGTATAGCCATAGAAGATGAAGAGGTCATAGATCTTCAAGTGATGAAACTTCAAAAGCTTGATATTGATGATGATGTAAAAGCTATAGTTACCCACCTTGAAGCCATGAACTATGCGAAAGCTATGAAAGATATAGAAGCTTATATCTTGAGATATAGCGGTGTGGTGGAGTATGTAGATAGTGAAGTGCAAGGGCTAAAGCTGGAGCTAAAAAGCTTAGAATCCAAACTCCAAGAGCTAGTAGAACAAAAAACAGAATACCTAAATGACATCGAAGAGTTCAACCGTGAGTACAATCTGCACTTAGGGGAGCTTATCAAAGATATACTCAACCTAAAAAAAGAGATACTCTACAAAAAAACCATCAAAAAGCAAAAACAAAAAGTAAAATACCAAGAAGATATACAAACTTTCCAAGAGTCAAAAGAGACCATAGATGAACTAAAATCTACTATTTCAGAGCTAGAAGATGCACTTGAAACTATAGATGAAGATGATGAAAATTATGATGAACTCTCACATGCATACAACGAACTCAAAGAGGAGCTTGAAAAGCTAGAAGATGAACTAGAGCTTCAAGAAGAGGAGCTTGAAAAGGCAAAAGAGTTTATAGAAGATGAGAGCATAGAGCAAGAGTATGAAGAGGTTAAGAGCCATTATGAAGAGTTTGAGAGTGAGTATGAACATATAAAAGAGTCCGTGCAAAACTCCCCAACCCTCAATGATGAAGAGAAAAAAGAGCTAAAATCACTCTACAAACAAGCAGCAAGACTGTGCCACCCAGACATCGTACCAGATGAGCTAAAAGAAAAAGCTCATGAGCTTATGCAAAAACTCAACGATGCCTATAGTAAAAAAGATATATCAAAAGTAAAAGAGATACTCCACTCACTCCAAAATGGCACAAGCTTTGAACTCTCAAGTGAGACCATAGAAGATAAAGAACTCCTAAAAGCAAAAATCAAAGAGTACCTCAAAAACATCGAAGCCATTAAATCTGAAATAGAAGAGATAAAAGAAGATGAGACATACCAAACTATAACCGAGCTTGATGATTGGGATGTGTATTTTGAAGAGTTAAGAGGTGGCTTGGAAGCAGAGAAAGGCAGGCTTAAAGAGGAAGCTAGAGAGGTTTTGGAGGAGAAAGAGAAAATAGAAGATAATGTATTGATTCAATGGGCAATACAGAACAATATAGATGAGATTCTAGAACATAAAAATCAATTAGAAAATATAAAAAGGCTTAGATTAAACGATAAGAATCTTACTCATATTCCAAAAGAAATTACTAGTTTATCTAATTTGGCAGAGCTAAAACTTTGGAAAAATAATTTAGTAGAATTACCTGAAGAAATAAGCTCAATGAGTTCTTTAGAGGTATTGACTTTATCAAATAACAACCTGATAAAATTACCAAAAAATATAACACAGCTTAAACTAAAAAAACTACAACTTCGTGATAATAAATCGTTGATTCTAACTAATGAACAAATACAATGGATAAAAAAACTTAAAGAAAATGGTTGTGATTTTGAAATGGATAAAGATTTATTGAGTAGGAAAGATATAGAAACTACACAAGAAAAGAAAATATCTAAAAAAACAGGTGTAACGATTGTTAAAAAGAAAAATCAAAAAGAAAAAGAAAAATCAGCAACCATTACTAAAGAGGATAGCCCATACGCAAAACATATCCACTCTATTGAAAACATCAAATTTGAAAAGATAAGAAAATATTGCGAAAATCTCTCAAAATCAAATGAAGCCGATGAGATGCAAAAGCAGTTAGGTAAAACCGGGAAGATGTACAAAGCACTTATCTATAGCTCCCTTGAAGTATTTATAGAATATCTTAATGGTGAAACCATCACATTGTGTGATTGGGGATGTTCTCAAGGGATAGCCTCTATGCTAGTACTTGACTATATCAAAGAAAAACAACTAGATATAAAAGTATCTGATGTAATCCTCATAGATGATGACACAAAATCACTCAGCCGTGCCATGGTACAAGTAGAAGCACTCGCACAAGATGATATAAAATTCACGCCTATAAAAAGTGATGATAATAGTATTTCCGATACAATAAAATCTATTAAAAACAATAAAGTGATAAATCTTTTTGCAAATGATAAGATACCTACAAACTTTTGGACTATCAATCATGATATTTTTCATGATAGTTATTTGTTGTGTGTATCAAATGAAAACAAAGAATTTGTTAATGAAGTTTATGAAACTATAAATATTTTTCTGCATGTACAAGATGTGTCTATAAGAGACGGTAATATTGGTAGGTTTGATAAATATGAGAGGATATTTAGAACTTTAATAGATATAGATAGTGATGAGATACCATTTTAGCAAAAAGCCAAGTATATAAATTATAATTTTATATAGTATAATGGTAAAAATTATACTATCAAAGAGATAAAATGAAAAAAAGAACATTAGAATCTATACTCAAAATCGCCCTTGATACTTTTCCTGTAGTGCTTCTAAACGGTGCTAGACAAGTGGGTAAATCAACTCTTGCACTTGATAACTTTCAAAACTATCTTACCTTTGATGATGGGGAGCTTCGACTTTATGCAAAGGAAAATCCAAAAGGTTTTTTAAAAAATCTCGACCTGCCTATTTGCCTTGATGAGATACAAAAAGTACCGACACTCTTAGAATATATCAAGATGCATATAGACTCAAAAAGAGTAAATGGAGATTTTTTACTTACTGGAAGTTCAAATGTCCTAGACCATAAAGAGAGTAAAGATACTTTAGCGGGCAGACTTTGTGAACTACGGCTTCATCCACTTAGCTCAAAAGAGAAAAATGATAAGCCAAATGAAAATATCATTCAAATGCTATTAAACAGAGATTTTAAACTAGCCAAAAAAGATTATACCGATGAAGTATGTGAGCATATTTTAGATGGTGGGTATCCTGAGATTTTAGAGCTTGGGGGATTGTCAAAGGATTTATGGTTTACCTCTTATATCGCCACATATATAGAAAGAGATGCAAGAGATTTAGCAGATATAAGAGATATAGATAGTTTTATAAAGTTTGTAAATGTACTAGCTTCAAGAAGTGCAACGATACTCAATAAATCAAGTCTAAGTAATGATATAGGGACAAAAGATATTACTACAGATAACTATCTTTCTATCATAAGTCGTATTTATCAAGCGACACTTCTAAAACCATATTTTGTAAATATCGGCAAACAGTTTATAAAGTCTCCAAAAGTTTTTTTCAACGATACTGGGGTACTTTGTAGTTTGCTTCGTATTAATTCAAAAGAAAAACTTCTAAGTTCAACATATAGCGGACAAATTTACGAGACATATATATTTTGTGAACTTCAAAAACATCTCTCATATTTACAAAAATCGGCACAAATGTTTCACTATAGAACCAATGATAAAAAAGAGATAGACTTCATCATAGAGGTTAACAATGAGATATTGGCTATCGAAGTAAAACAAAGTAGTAGCGTAAAAAAAGAGGACTTCAAGCATATTATAGACCTGCAAAATAGATATGATGAAAAGAGATGCTTGGGCATAGTGTTTTATAATGGAGAGATGGTGGTTGAGTTTAGTGATGATTTGGTAGCTATACCTTTTGGGATATTTTTGTGATGGATAAAAGTTTAGTTGCTACCAATCAGAATGCCAAAGTGGCTCTATCTAAGGCAAAAGAGTTATTAAAAAGCAGTAAGTCAATTACAAAGAAATATATTGATATTATCAATTTTAAAAATGATATTCAAACATGGAAAGATAAAGATACAGGGTTGATTTGGGAAATAAAATCCAGTAACAATATTGATGAAATATATACATACAATGAAGCCGTAAGTTATGTACAAAATCTTAATATAACAAAATTTGGTGGTATTAACAATTGGAAAATACCGAGTATTAATGATTTAGAAACTTTATCAACTCAAGAAATAAACAATAATTTATACATAAAAAGAATTTTATCTGAAAATAGCGATTGGGCATATTGGTCATCTAGTGTTGCTGCAGAAAATAAAAGCTATGTATATTATTATAATTTTGGCGAGAAAAGACTGGAGTTTCAAAATTTTAAATGCTACTTAAGATGTGTCAGCAAAGGAAACTGTGATGAATAATGAATCTAACTACACTCTTGGAGTAATAAAGTGGTATTCTGATGAAAATAGGTACGGAGTTATTGAAGAGGTAAATACTCACAAAGAAGTATTTTTACATTTTAAAAATTGGGTAGATAATTACTCTATTACAAATATAACAATCTCACTAGTTTTAGTATTTGAGGTTGCAGAAGAAAAAAACAAGATTACTGCAAAAAATTGCAGATTTTTTGATTATTCAAAAAAAGATTATATGCTACTTTATAAATTGACATTTATGTATGAACACTATCTGTATGTAAAGGGCGAAAACAACAGAGAAACTAAAATTGTAAATATTTTAAACAATCAAGCGTAATACCTAGCATGATATAAGCTGCTATATTTTTAACAACTCTATCAA
>JACUTU010000021.1 GCA_014859685.1 Sulfurospirillum sp.
GTGATTTACCACTTCCTTGAGTATGCCAAATAAGCCCACCAGCTCTTATGCCATCAGTTATCTTTTCTACCCTTTTTAAGGTCTTTTCTATCCCAAAGAACTGTTGATAACGGCTCACTTTTTTTACTTTTTTATCAAAAAGAGTATAGTCCTTAATAAGTCTAAGAAATCTATCTTTTGCTAGAAGTGAAAAAAGAGTCTCATCAAGACTACTTATCTCTCTATCTGTTATCATCGTTTTTAAAATAGCTTTGGCTTTTTCACTCTCTTCCTCTTTCCACAAACTGTAAAATTTTAGAGGTGTTCCCATAGTCCCATATCTTGCTTCATTGCTATTTGCAGCAATAGTTAGTTGTATAAACTTAAAAAGATGGGGTATTTCATCTTTTTTCTGCTCTTTTTCAAGCTGTTTGATACCATTTTCATAGCTTACGCTTGATTTTTTAAGCTCAATTACTACCAAGGGAATACCATTTACAAAAAGTACCAAATCAGGTCTTCTCGTCTTTATGCTTTCGTTTTGATTAGCACGATCAACAATAAACTCTTCAGTGATATAAAAATGGTTATTTAGAGTATTATCAAAATCAATATATTTAAAAGAGAAACTTTTTTTAGTGCCATCATCAAGATTTTCTTCATAGCTCGTTCCCAAAAGCAGATGGTTTGTAATTTTCTCATTTGCAACAATTAAGCCCTCATTTAGTGACACATCTAAGTCTTCTACAGCTTTTGCAATATTTGAAGCACTAAACTTATAGTTTTGCCCTTTATACTCATAACTATTTATCTCATAAAGTCGCTCTATAAGTATTTTTTTAAGCAATACACTAGAAGTTTTGTTTTCTCTAAACTCAAAATTTTGTGTTTTACTTATAAGTCTATAGCCAAAATTTTTATGACTTAATAGATTGATACAGTTTTGCTGTATGATGTTTTCTAATGTAATATTTTTATTCATTTTAGAACCTCCCAGTATCCGCCTTTGGCACTTCCCACTCTTTTGAGATAGTTTTGCTCTTTTAGTATCTTGATATGTTTTTCTATGGCTGTTGTACTGATTCCAAGCTCAGATGCAAGTGCCGTTATGGAGATTTTTGGATTGTTTTGCATAAGTGCTAAGATGTTTTGTTGTGTATCACCCAACCTATCACCCAACTTTTCACCCAACTCATTAGGTAAACTTTTCTCTTTATTAAAATAAAACTCCACCCATAAACCATTTTGCCATCTAAACTGCGGAGTGATTCCATTGAACTTTTTAGATTCATCAATGATTTTCTCTATACCTCTTCCCCATGACTCGATGTAACCAGCCAAGAAAAAAGGATAAGCGATAGCTGGATTGTGAGGCTCTGATGAGTGCTTTTGCAAAAGTGTCTCTATAGTCCAGTGTGGAGGTAAGTCCCCTGCATTCCACATAAGAAGCTTATCATCATAAACACTTATCTGGATAGTGTGTTGTGAAGCATAATCTTTATGCACAACAGCATTTATAAGAGCTTCTCTAAAAGCAAGTTCAGACACTGGAAAGCTCTCAACCCTTTGAACACCCTCATAGGTAATGAGTGCTTTGAGGTATTTTGTAAAAATAAGCTCCATTGTCTTATCTACTTGCTCAAAAAGATTTCCCTCTATTACATCTTGATAGACTAAATCACTATCTGATTTGAAATATCCTATTTTGATACTACTTCCGGTGACATATTTTTGAGGCTCTTTTGCAAAAAGAAGCGTTGCTGCTCTTTTGAGATACTTACCCTCTTTTAGATGAAGTTTATCTACTAGCACTTCATCACTCTCTTTTAAAAGTTCACCATCGATTCTCTTTTTTTTCGAGGCTTTCTCTCGAAAAAGTTTAAATGCAAAAGGGTCTAAATCATCAAACCCAAAATAAGGCACCGGAACACCATCCCATTTTTTGCCTTGACGGGAGAGTAAAAATTTATCAAGTGCAGCACCTTTTAACTCCTGTGTACTACTTCCACTTCTGTAATAATACGACCCTTTGTAACTTATGGGGTATGGATATTTATCTGTAATGATTTCAAGGTACTCTTTGTCTTCATCTAGCTTTAGATTAACATCTATCATGATGCCCAAAATATCTCGCACTTTGTTCGGTATATCTTCAAGGAGTTTTTTGGCATTATCAATGCCGACGATTTCGCCATCATCATCAACGCCGATATAAAGCTTACCACCATCACTATTGCCAAATGCACTTATCCATTTGATATACTCATCTCTCCAAGATTGTTTAAACTCTATGTTTTGTGATTCATTTATTTGTAGTTTCATTTTAACCTCTCCATTACTTAGAATATACTACCCCAATATGTCAAGACAACTATTTCTAAAATCTAATTCCCTAAATGCCTGTTACTCTATGCTACACATTCCTTAGATTTAGTGTAGTTTTCATCATTTATTTTTAAACTCTCATAGTAAACATTCATAGGCTTTTTATAATTTAGCGTTTCATGAAATCGTCTATAATTATAAAACTCCATATAGTCGCTCACATCACTTTTTAGAACCGATACTCTCTCGTATTCGTAGAGATATATTTTCTCAACCTTGGCACTTCTCCAGAATCTCTCAATGGCGATATTATCAGTAGCTCTCCCTTTGCCATCCATAGAGATAGTGATGCCATTATCCTTAAGTGTTTGCGTATGGATATAGCTAGTGTATTGGCTACCTTGATCTGTGTTAAATATCTCAGGCTTACCATAGAGCGAGAGTGCTTCATTTAACACACCCATTACTAAATCTGTGTCCATAGTATTGGATATCCTCCAAGATAAAACCGCTTTAGAATACCAGTCAATAACAGCAGCCATATAAACCATACCACCTTTAATTTTGATATATGTTATATCAGTTGACCATACTTGATTGGCTCTTACAATTTCTAATCCTCTGAGTTTATATGTGTATTTAGGGTGTTGCTTATCTGCCCAACTTGTGTTTGGTGGTCTAACAGCCAATACAGCCCGTAAGCCTAACTCTTTACGATATGTCAGTAGTGTGTTAGGACTAACACTAAAACCATCCTCTAGGAGTTGATGATACACTTTCATATAGCCATAGCTTGGTATCTCTTCAAAAACTTTTTCTATATGTTTTTTGATTGCATCTTTCATTGGATTTACCATGGGTGCATAGTATAAGTTACTTCTATTATAGCCAATGAGACTACATTGGTTTAGCACTGATAGGATCTTTTCATCATCTCTATCAATCAACTCTTTTTTACAGCTAGAGTCCAAGCTCTTTAACTTTCCCACCGCCCAATCCTTCTCAAGTGTAAGTTGACCTACTTTTTTAGCATATTCACCTATTTCTACTTTGAGTTTAGCTACTTCATCTTTATACTCTTTGACAGCCTTTGCAGGTTCCATCGCAACCTCTGCGTTTTCTAAAAACAGCTTCTTCCAGTTTTGCAGATTTTTTGGATTTATGTTATTTTCACTTGCAATCTCATTTAAAGTTTTTTCTTCTCTTAAAACCTCTAGCACTAATCTTGTTTTTAACTGTGTTGAAAATTTAGTTATTTTTCTACTCATATCTTTACCCTTATTTTTATTTTTAATTTTACTCTTTTGAGAATTAAACTTTAGAAATAGTTGTTTGATTTTTCTGGGGTAGTATAGAAAGCCGTTGGTTTAATGCTATTTTTATTTTAACAATACCAATCCAAGCTTTGTTATGGCACTTCCTTATTTTTGATTCTGTTTTTGATTTTTTTTCACCACAGAGACATTTACTTTGCCTATATAATGACAAAACTTTTCTAAGTGATATATTGTTTGTTTTTAAAATTCTATATATTTTTCTAAAGTTTAAATCTTCTTCTGCAATAAATTCAAAAATTCCTAAAGAACCATGCGAGTATTCACCCCAAGGTGCTTTTTTGTATTTTTCATAATAACAAATCCAATACAAATAAGGCTCCAATAAATTTGTAAAGAACTCCTGAATATTAAATTGTTCATTGGTAAAAAAAGATTTTTCTTTTGGATAGACAGTTAAACAAAAAGAACCATCAGCATTAGTATGTAACTGATCCATTTTTAGGTTTAAAGACTTAGCAATTTTTTCTATTTTATTATCTAAGCATTTAACTTTAGGCAGTATTGATTGTTTATTATGACTTAATAAAATTTCTATATTACAACTATCCAACAGAGTAATATTGTTGTATGTTCTTTGAAAACAAATTTCACCACTTAGCTTACTTGATGAAATTGTTATGTTTGGATACTCAGTTTGTATCCAAAGCTTATCTCTATCTGAAATAGCTATTTTGTGATTTAATTTTTTAATTTCGTCAATCATGTTCGCCAAGGTTGATTAGGTGTTAATATAACTGATTTAGCTGCATTTTCAACTTGATTTTCAAAGAAATCATCATTAAAAAACTTTTTCCAAATCAACAATGCTTTTTTATTGTCTTGAGTAGTTTCTAATTCACTTAAATTTATACCTTTTGTTGAATCAAACATCTCAGTTAATTTATCATATAAATTTTGAATCTTATTTTTATGTTTATCACTAGATGTAATTTCTTTACCATTAGTTGGGTTATTAACTATTTTATTAAAAGCCAATCTATTTTTTATTGCTTTAATCGTTTTATAAAATGACTCATCATCACGATTTAATACACTAACATAACATTCCTCAGATAAAATAGAAAGAATTAATCCACTTGGCATGTTCCATGAGCTTCTACTTCTAGCCCATTTTTTTAATAGTCTAACAACTCTTCTAAGTTGTTTCCCGTTATTTTCATCTGAACTTTTGTCAACTACAGCTTTATTGAACCATCTTGTAATAGCTTCAGGGTTAGATTCTTCCCAATCTGAACTTGCTAATTCTTTGATTTCAAAACCACTATCATTTGTATATTTTCTATAAATAGCCATATCAACATGATGCCCTTCTGTATAGTACACTCTTACACAGTTTTTTAATACTTCAGGTTGTTTTTTGAACCTATCATCTTGCATAGCTTCACAAACCATTTTTCTAGTATCAAGTGCCGTTTTATCTCCGCCTTGAGTACCTTTTAAAGCATCTTTTGTAAAGATTATGCCAATATCTATATCATAATCATTATCTGGATGCTTAATAATTGTACTCATTGCATATGACCCTTGATCTATAGAATTATTATATTGTGGATTTGAGTTTCTAGTTAATCCATTTGAAAGTCTAGTTAAATTTGCTTCCCTATATTTAACTAATGTATTCCAGACATCTTTCAATCTAACTTTTTCATTATAAAAGTTAGTTATCTCTTTATTGCAATTAATCATCTTTCTACTCCTATAAATTATTTAACACCCATGTGGTATTTTCTTGATCTAAATCTGCTAAATTTTTCAGCATATCAATTTTACTAGCATCATCTAGTTGAATTTTAATGCCCAAATTAGGATTAATTCTTTTATATTGATTTTTGCATCCCAACTTCTCCATTAAAAAATCTGTTTGAAATTCAGCTAAGGTAGATTGAGAGTTCATAAGGATTTCAATCAGAGGAATTGAGCCATTTTGTCTTAACCATTTAATAGTCGTATCTTTTAATTGCTCAATATCATATGGAATTTCACAAGCTTTTCCAGTTCCAACTGATAACAAAACTACATCATCTTTATTTTCATGATTTGAGAATGAAAAACTATCTATTAATGCGACTAATGCTGGATTATTGGCAACAACTCCGCCATCTATTAAATTGCTTGAATATTTAAGTTTTTCTTTTACTGGGAAATATGATGGTGCAGAAGCCGAAGCAATAATTGCATTTGACAATAATTCATCTTCTCTAGGCTTATTTTTATGATTATATGCCGATTTATGAAATCGTGGAGTCATTGTGGTAATATCAACACTTGTAATCAATAAATGAGTTTTAATATCTTTACCAAATTCAAAAGTTAGATTCTTGAAATGATGCTCCGCTCTTTCTACTAATTTTCTGTCACTATATTTTGTTTTAAAATACGGACGATTACGGATTATAGGTATCTTGTTTATTGGAAAAAAATCAAATTTATTTCTTTTCATTTCGTTAGAAAAAATCTCTTTTATATCATCCTCATAAATTTTTCTTACCTCACTTGCACTTTTGCCAATAGCTAATAACCCAGCAATAATAGCACCTGTTGAAGTTCCTGCTATTAAACCAAAGTATTCTCCAAGTGGTTTGTTAGTACCATCTCTAAGATTTAATTGTTTTTCAACATTTTCTAAAATCATAGCAGTTAAATATCCTCGAACACCTCCACCGTCTAAGCTTAAAATTTTCATTTTTTGATTACTCACTGACCTTACGCACCTTTTAATTTCTGCAATTCTGAATAAGTGATTTGGTTA
>JACUTU010000013.1 GCA_014859685.1 Sulfurospirillum sp.
AAAGCTCCCATTCTTGCCAAACGGCAAAGCTTTAGTGCAAGGAATTTTTGCTAGGCTTTGCCTAGTAAAAAGGAGACAGAAAAATGAAAGTTAAGCAGAAGAATTTACGCGTTTTTCACATTGTCATAGAGGATAAAGCAACTTTTATAGAATATTTCAATAAAAACTCTGTTATACTTAAGGAATTTTTTTTGCTTCTTGAGGGTTGTGTTGATGCACAGATTGCTCAGCTTCTTGATGCACATGGAGTTTGCTATAAAGATATTAGCAATTATAACTTGCGACTTGGAAATGTAAAGCAAGAGCAAGTGCCACAAGATGCGGTAAAAACAGAGCAAATTGATCTTTTTTCGCAAAAAAGTGAACAAAAATCGATGGCAATTTACCATAGACCAATCCGTTCAGGCGAAGAGATTTATGAAGAAATACCCGTGGTTGTTTTTGGAAGAATTAACAGCGGCGCAAAACTTTTTTGCACGCAAAGTGTAAGTATTTATGGACAAGTTGATGGTTTGGTGCAATGTGATGGCGAATTTCTTGTGCTTATGGGTGTGGGTGAAAAAGGACATGTTGTTTTCAATGGAGAAATTCTTGATAAAACAAACATCAAAAGCAATCAATTGCAAAAAATTAGTCGTAAAGATGGGAAAAATTTAGTGAGGGAAATGTAACGATGAAACAAGTTACAATAGCAAGAAGAGTACAAAGTGTCGGCATAGGTCTGCACAAAGGTGAACCTATACAGATTACGCTCGATCCGCTTGAAGCAAATAGTGGGATAGTATTTTATAGAAGTGACATTGGTATGTCTGTAAAAGCAGAACCAACAAGCGTTGTCAATACGCAGATGGCAACCGTCATAGGCGATGGCAAACACTATATCTCTACCATAGAACATCTTCTCTCGGCGATCTATTCATATGGTATAGACAATATTCTTATCACGCTTGATGCAGCTGAAGTGCCTATCATGGATGGCAGTGGAGCAAGTTTTTGTATGATGCTCGATGATGCTGGCAGAAGAGTGCTTGAGGAAAATAAATCTGTTTTTATTATCAAAAAAGAGGTTATTATTCATGATGGTGAAAAGTTTGTGAAAGTAAGCCCATCAAATAATCCAACTTATGATTTTATGATAGATTTTTCCCATCCAGTTATAGGTAAACAAGAGTATAGTTTTGAGTTCAGTAGGCAAAATTATATTGACCATATCTCAAGAGCGAGAACTTTTGGCTTTATGCAAGATGTGCAGTATCTTAGAAGTAAAGGCTTAGCCCTTGGTGGTTCTTTAGAAAATGCCATTGTTATGGATGATAAAAAAATTCTTAATCCAGAGGGCTTACGATTTCCTTTAGAGTTTGTACGCCATAAAATTCTCGATGCTATTGGCGACTTAGCACTTTTAGGGGCGCCAGTCATAGGCTCATACGCATCACTTGCTGGGAGTCATAATCTCAACCATCTGCTCACAAAAGCTATCTTGGCTGATCCAAATAATTTTGAACGAAGAGCTTTAGCAAATGAAAATGAGTTTGAACTCGCGGGAGTTTTTGCATAAAAAAGAGTATCGATCTTGTAGCCCTTACTCTAGGATCCAAGGTACAAATAGGACTTTATAGAGATAATTTGTGTATAGAACAGATTGAATCTAGCGAAAAAACGAGTGAAGCATTACCAAAAATTTTTGAGCAAATACTCAAACGCTTTACATGTAAGAGAGTTTTTTTTGCTAGAGGCCCTGGAAGTTTTATGGCGATAAAAATTACCTATATTTTTCTTCGAACCCTCGCAATCACTAAAGGTATAGAGCTTTTTGCAAGCGATGGATTTTATTTTTCTCACGATTTGCCAATTAAAGCCATGGGAAAACTCTATTTTGTTAAAGAAAATGGTACAATTGCCGTGAAAATTTTACCCGAGCCCATAGAGACACTTTTTTTTCTCCCACAAACTATTGAAGAGCATTGTTTTTCAAAGGAGATTGAACCATTGTATATTTTACCGGCTATTTAGGAGAAGAGATGACACTGCAAATACCAGCTACAAGTGCAAACCTTGGACCAGGATTTGACACTTTAGGTTTGGCGTTACAACTGTATAATTTTGTCACCATAAAACCTTCTTCTTGCTACAGTATCTCCATAAAAGGTGAGGGTGCAAAGAAACCAAAGCTTAAAGTAAACAATATGTTTGTCTCG
The DNA here is from genome assembly GCA_014859685.1 of Sulfurospirillum sp. Lineage (GTDB taxonomy): Bacteria > Campylobacterota > Campylobacteria > Campylobacterales > Sulfurospirillaceae > UBA6810. The sequence continues at coordinate 2,199 of JACUTU010000013.1, forward strand.
CTTTTTTATGAAATCTATCAAGAATTACAGGGTAAAAAAGACCCTTTTCGCTTTGAATTTCAAAACAATATCCCTTTTGCCAGAGGTTTGGGCAGTAGTTCAGCGGTGATTGTTGGGGCTATCATTGGTGCTTATGAGATGGCAAATATAAAAATATCCAAAGAAGCACTGCTCAATCGAGCTTTATATTATGAAACACATCCTGACAATATCGCTCCAGCAGTGTATGGGGGATTTACAAGCTCTGTTGTTGTGAATGGAAGAGTGAAAACGCTCAAAAAAGAGTTGCCAAATAACTTAAGAGCGGTTGTAGTTATTCCAGATCGTGCTATGTCAACAGCGCATTCGAGAGGACAATTACCAAAAAACTATAGTATGAAGGATGTTGTGTATAATCTCTCTCGTGTTGGTGCAATGAGTGCCGCTTTTTTTAGTGAAGATTGGGAAATGCTTCGTTTTATTGCAAATGATTGTATGCACGAGCATAGAAGAATGCAAAAACTCAAAGAACTTTTTGAAGTTAGAAGAGTCGCTATGCAAGCTGGCGTGCTAATGAGTACACTCTCAGGAAGCGGTTCAACCATGTTTAATTTGTGCTATGAGAAAGAGAGTGAAGCCATCACCGAAGCGTTGCAAAAAAGCTTTCCTTTGTTTAAAGTCTTGAGTCTTGGATTTGACAACACAGGCGTTATGTGTATACAAAGATAAAAAACAGTTTAATTTTGATATAATGATGAGCAAAAAATTGAAGCCTACGAGAATGTGTATTATCTGCAGGGGTCGTTTTGAACAAGATACTTTACTTCGTTTTCAAATTAATAGTGGAAAAATATTAGAATTTTCAAAAGAGGGAAGAAGTTTTTACATGTGTAAAAACTGTATGTGTTTTGCTCAAGATAAGCTTGTAAAATTGTTGAACGGCAAATTAAAATTACGATATAAAAATATAGAAGACTTTGGAGAGTATTTTTCAAAGAGCGTGCGAGAGCACAATAAGGAGATCATAACGAATGGATAAAGTGCGAATACATGAGATAGCAAAAGAACTTGGTATCAAAAGTAAAGATGTAGTTGATAAAGCTATTGAGCTTGGACTCGAAGTCAAAGCAGCTTCGAGTGCAGTTTCGACTGAAGAAGCGGAAAAACTGATGAACTTTGTTTTAACAGGTATCAAAGAAGATGTTGTTGCACAAGTAGAACCAAGTATAGAACAAAAACCGCAAGAGCCTCAAAAAGAACAGATGCAAACTGAAGAAAAAAAAGAACCCCAAGTAAAAGTAAAAACTCCAGAGCCACAAGAGCCAGTCGAAACAGTTTTACCAAAAGAGGAAAAACAAGAAAGACCTAAAGAAACTTTGGCACAAGCAAGTGTTACAAAAAGAAGAGGTTTAGTAATTGTTAAAAAGAAAAATCCAATTAAAGAAGTCGATGAAGATGTTTCACAAGAACAATATATAAGACCATCTTTGAGTAAAAAACCACGACAAACGCTAGAATCTGTCTTTGGTGATGCGAGTGAAAGTGTTAAAAAGAAAAAGAAAATTAAAAAATCTATTTTAACTAAAAAAACACAAGCGGAAAAAATAGACATAGCTTTTAACTCTGATATATCTGATGTTTCACTCGAGTATGAAGAAGGAATGGTAGAATTGCCAGATTTTTCAGTGAAAGCAGAAGTGCCACAAGAAGATAAAAAGAAAAAAATGGATCCAAACCAAATCCGTACAACTAATAAAAAAAGCACTTTTATACCACAGGGAATTAAAAGGCAGAGCCGTAGAAAAAGACCACAAAGAAAGATCGTTGAAGTTTTGGGAGAAGTGAAATCTATACAAATTCCTGAAGATATACGGGTATATGAATTTGCGGAAAAACTCAATAAACAAGCAAGTGAAATCATCAAAGAACTTTTTAATCTCGGTGTAATGTTTACAAAAAATGACTTTTTAGATAAAGATTCTATTGAGATTTTAGCAGAAACTTTTGGAGTGAGTGTAGATATCGTTGATGCGCAAGAAGAGTTTGACTATGTTGGTGCATATGATCATAATGAAAATATCGAATTAGTTGATCGAGCGCCTATCATCACTATCATGGGGCATGTTGATCATGGAAAAACTTCTTTGCTTGATTATATCAGAAATACAAAAGTAGCCGATGGAGAATCTGGTGGTATTACGCAACATGTGGGTGCGTATATGGTCACTAAAAATGGGAAAAATATCACATTTATTGATACACCAGGCCATGAAGCCTTTACGCAAATGAGAAGTAGGGGCGCACAAGTTACCGATATCGTTGTAGTTGTGGTTGCAGCTGATGATGGTGTTATGCCACAAACAAGAGAAGCGATAGATCATGCGAAAGCAGCACAAGTTCCTATTATTATTGCGGTCAATAAAATGGATAAAGAAACAGCAAATCCAGATTTGGTGAAAGCACAACTAGCAGAGCTTGATATCACGCCAATCGATTGGGGTGGAGAGTATGAGTTTGTACATGTATCCGCAAAAACTGGTATGGGAATCGCAGATCTTTTGGAAGTGATTAATTTGCAAGCAGAAGTTATGGAACTTCAAGCAAGCCCATCAAGAGAAGCAAAAGCTACAGTTATTGAGAGTTCAGTTGAAAAAGGTAGAGGTCCTGTGGCAACGGTTGTTGTTATAGATGGAACACTCAGACAAGGCGATACAGTCGTTGCTGGTGTTGCTTATGGAAAAGTAAGGGCATTGTTGGATGATCTAGGCAAACCAATTAAAGAAGCAAAACCAGGCGAGCCTGCTGTTGTTGTTGGATTGAGTGAAACTCCTGGATCTGGCGAGCATTTAGTGTCTGTAAAAACTGATAAGATTGCAAAAGAATATGCACAAAAACGAGCAGAATATTTGAGACAAAAAGAGCTTTCAAAATCTACAAAAGTAACGCTTGATGAGTTGAGTTCTATGATCGCAGAAGGAGCACTTAAAACACTTCCTGTCATCATTAAGGCAGATGTACAAGGTTCACTTGAAGCCATAAAAGGTTCGTTAGAAAAAATCAAAACAGAAGAGACAAGAATTCAAGTCGTAAGCTCCGGTGTTGGCGGTATCAGTGAAAATGATGTTGCTCTTGCTAGTGCGAGTGAAAACTGTATCATTTTAGGTTTTGGTGTGCGTCCAACAGGAGTTGTAAAAGAAAAAGCTAAAAGTGTAGGGGTTGAGATTAAAACCTATACTATCATTTATGATTTGATTGATGATGTAAAAGACTTGATCGCAGGTATGCTCTCACCAATTATAAGAGAAGAAAATATAGGGCAAGCACAAGTACGAGAAGTGTTTGTTGTTCCTAAAATTGGGGCGATTGCTGGATGTATCGTCACTGACGGCTCAATCAACCGAGGGGTAAAAGTACGACTTATCCGCGATGGTATCATCATCTATCAGAGTAAAGTTTCTTCATTGAAGCGATTTAAAGATGACGCAAAAGAAGTCTCAAAAGGTTATGAATGTGGTATCGGCATCGAGGGATACAATGATATTAAAGTTGGCGATTTTATCGAAAGCTTCAAAGAAGTTGAGGAAAAAGCTACACTGTAACTTACATGTAGGCTTATAAAATATGGATAAAAGTATAAAATTACAAAGAACGCAAAGTGTCTTAAAACAACTTATCCCAGAAGCACTTTCTAGCATGAATGATGTTATGCTTCGGGGTGTTTGTGTGATTGATGTGGACTGTACACGCGGAAAATATGACGCGACAGTATATATTGATCCAGTACTCTATGATGCTGATGAAAAGAAGTATATTTTGGAACATTTGCAAAAAGCAAGTAGAAGTGTGCAGAATTATTGTATGCAAATGGAAGGCTGGTATCGATGCCCTAATTTGCATTTTAAATTTGATGATTCTTTAAAAAAACAAAATGATATGGACGCACTTTTTGAGCAAGTAGCAAAAGAGTTGCACAAAGGAGAAAAAAGTTGAGCTTAACACAAACGATAGAGCAAATTGTTAGCAGTTGTGGAGTGCAACTTTATGACACTGAAGTAACAAGCGAAGGTGGACGCAAGATATTTCGTATCTATATCACCGCAACTGATGGTGTTACACTTGAAAAATGTGCCGAAATTTCGCATATTCTCTCACCTATTTTTGATTTAGAACCACCACTAGAAGATGAATATACGCTTGAAATAAGCTCGCCCGGAATTGAGCGGCCACTTAAAAACCTCAAACATTTTCAAGCCTCAATCGGTGAAATTCTCAAAGTAAAACTTATCAATACAGATAAAATCATCGGTAAATTAGAAAAAGTAAGTGACAAAGAGATCACTCTTTTAGAAAATGATGGCGAAATCACTACAATTGCTTTTGATGAGATAGCAAAGGCACGAACCTATTTTGAATGGTAAAGACTGATCAGTATTTTATGCAAAAAGCGCTTGATGCAGCGTGGCACTATCAGGGCTTAACTTTTCCAAATCCAGCTGTTGGCGCTGTCATCATTGATAAACATGGCGATATATTGGCTTGTGGCGCACATGCGTACGCAGGCGCTCCTCATGCTGAGGTTGTAGCCATCAAAGAGGCTTACGCCAAATTGACACACGACACAAAACTTCTACCTATCACAGATGCAGCACAGATTCACGAATACCTCTACGCAAATCACAAGGGTGTATTTTATGATAAAACTATCTTCATCACTTTAGAACCTTGCAACCATTTTGGCAAAACCCCGCCTTGCTCGCAACTGCTTACTACACTCCATTTTAAAAGTGTTATTATAGGTACCAAAGATCCAAATGTAAATGCCACAGGTGGTTATGAAAAACTACAAAATGCGTGCTTACATGTAAAACTTAGCGTTTTAGAAGATGCGTGCAAACTACTTCTTGAACCTTTTAGCATTTGGCAAAAAAAACCTTTTGTGTTTTTCAAAATCGCTATGCATAAAAATGGTGTAATTGATGGCGGCATTGTTACATGTAAAACTTCACGCACCCATGTGCATTCGCTTAGAGATAAGATAGATCTGCTTGTTATTGGAGGCAATACAGTTCGTAATGATCGCCCGATTTTGGATGCAAGATTGGTAGGAGGACGCGCTCCTGATGTGCTTATTTATTCAAAAACAAAAGAGTTTGATAGGAGTATCCCGCTTTTTGCTGTGCCAAAAAGAAAAGTTTTTATCGAGGATAATTTAGAAAAAATAAACGAATATTGTTTTGTGATGATTGAGGGCGGAATGCAGATGTATGAGCAAGTTCAAAATCGCATCAATTGGCTTTTAGTTTATAAATCTAATTGCGAAAAAGAGGGCAAGAAGTTTATTTTGCAAGAAAATCTTCAAGAGCTTTTTACTACCAAAATTGCCACTGATACGCTCACTTGGTACAAAAAAAGATGTTAGATATTTTTACTATTTTTGAGCTTATCATTTTTTTTGGCTCAGGACTAGCACACGGTATCATAGGTTTTGGGTTTCCAATGGTTGCTACGCCGATGCTTTCAACATTTATGAGCGTCAAAGAGAGCGTTTTGCATACACTGTTTCCAACGATGAGCGTCAATGCCAATGTCTTGAAAAAAAGTGGCAATTTTAAAGCAGTTTTTAGCGAGTACAGATACCTTATCATTGCTGTTTTGGTGGGCAGTTTTGTAGGGACAAATTTTCTCATTATTTTCTATAATGATATATATATTTTGCTCCTCGCACTTGTCATACTTTTGTATCTCAACACAGCGAAAATAAACCTCTCACTGTATGACACCATCCAGCAAAATCCAAGAATCATGATGCTATTTTTTGGTTTCACAAGCGGCATCATAAGTGGGCTTGTCAATATTATGATTCCGGTGCTTATCATCTATATTTTAGAGAGTAAAATTGACAAAGAGAAAGCACTTGTAGTGATGAATAGCTGCTTTTTGACTAGCAAAGCTTTACAGATTTTGATTTTTGGCACATACGGAAGTTTTTCATGGCCATTTCTAGCGTTTATGATTCCTGTCGTTGGTACTTCGCTTTTTGGACTTTTTTTAGGCACAAAGTTACGCCATAAACTTGATGAAGAGCTTTATAAAAAAATCCTACGCTTAAGTCTTTGGGGATTGGCGTTTTATTTGATTGCAAATTATTTTTTAAAATAATTTTTTATACTCTACATGTAAGCGTATTCTCGCCTCTTCATACAAAAGTGAATCTGCACAATTAAGGGTTTCTATCAATGGTTCGTACTTTAAAAATGTTTCCCATACCTGCAACGCTGGTGCGTGTTTTCCCATAGCTTTGAGCGCAAGAGCAGTTGAGCCGTTGATGAGAGCTTTGAGGATAAAACTTTCCTCTCTTTTTTCTGGTATATTTTTCCATTCTCTCCATCTATCTTCTAAAACTTCATGCCCAGCCACAAAATCATGTATTGCTATTACATGTAAGAACTTATTGATATCTCTCACTTCTATCTCTCCTTTTTTATGAAAGCAAACGCGTTCGTTTTGGTGCGTAATTTGAATTATTATAACAAAATAACTTGACTTTTGATTTTATTTTTACTATAGTTGCGCACTCTATAGTTGTATATACAACTATAGTAAAAAGGAGGAAAATTGCAAGATTTTGAAAACTGTTTGGGTTTACAGATCAAACTGACGCAAAATATTATGGCAAATGAATACAATAAATACCTCAAAGATTTTGGTATTAGTAGTGAACAGGGTTTGCTTTTGAAGTTTGTCCATGAATCGCCTGGTTGCACGCAAACGCAACTTTCGCACATATTGCATAAAGACAAAACAACTATTACACGCATGATTGACACTTTAGAAAAAAAAAGTAAATTATATCGTGAAAATTCATCTGAAGATAGAAGAATTTTTAAGATTTATCTTACACCTAAGAGTGCAAAAAAAGTGGAAGAGATTTCACCGCTTTTTGAACAAAGAGAACAAGAGCTAGAAGCGATAATTCCACCTAAGGATTACGAAACAACGATCAGAGTGCTAAATCAAATAAAAGAATATTATAGAGGATTAAATCGATGAAGAAATTGAGTTTATTATGCTTGCTAATTCCTGTGTTTATGCAAGCACAAGATCTAAAGTCGCTCATAGAGCATGCTTTGAAAAATAACGATATTGTGGTATCAAAAGATTTTATCAAAGCTGCCAAAGAGCAAGAAATGCAGGCTGCAAAAAATGCCTATTTCCCAAGTGTTGATGCGGGAGGTTTTTATCAAAGCCTCAATGAAAAAACACCAAATCTAGCTGGAGACACTTACAGCGGGTATCTTAAAATTGGTGTAGATTTGTATGATGGTGGTAGAAAATCAAGTACCATACAAACAACAAAAAGCCTTTTAGATGCTGCAACATTTGACACGCAAGCATATAAAAAATCACTCGCACTTTTGATTACGAGAGATTTTTTCACTATTAAAAATCAAGAAGCAAATCTCATAGCACTTGAAGAGAAAAATAAACAGCTTGAAGCCCAACTCCAAAGGGTGCAGCAATTTTTTGATGTAGGTAGTGCTACGAGCGATGAGATAGATAAACTCAAAGCAGAATTGAGCAATAATGTGTACCGGATGGATGCTACAAAATTTGAGATATTGTCCTATAAAAAAATCTTGAGTGTGAATGTCGGCTTAAATATTGCTACGCTTGATAATGCTTCATTTCTTGTGCCAAGCGATGTGATGATGGAAGATAGCGATGGTATAAAATCGATGATGGCTCAAGCAAATGCATTGCAAAAAAATGCACAAGTCCTTGGTAGTGCGTATCTACCACAAGTTCGCTTGGAAAATACCTATAGTATTTATGATTATGGAAGAAGCGATGCGAGCCATTTTGAGGGCTTAGATAAGCAAAATAAATTGATGCTTAGTTTCAATGTCAAACTTTTTGATGATGGGGTAATTGAGAAACAAAAAGAAGCAGTTCTTTTGCAAAAAAAAGCATTAGAATCACAAATCAATCAAGAAAAACAGTTCCAACAAATTAACACAAAACTCGCCTTTGCACGCATACAAACAGCACATGCACAAATACAAAGTGCCAAAAGTTCCTTGCTCTCGGCCCAAAGTGCGTATGAAAGCATTGTAGAAAAGTACAAAGCAGGTGTTGTTGACAATATCGCATATCTCGATGCACTCAGTAAACAAACAGATGCAAAAGCACAGTATGAAGTAGCACGCAATGCTTTGCAAGTGGCATATGCTAGTTATTATTATTACACAAATAAAAATATAGAGGAATTTATACAATGAGAAAGATTTTTTTAGTTATATGTTTTATGTTTATAAGCATTCAAGCACAAGAGCAAAAAGCTTCACTTGTGCAAACAGCACCTATCACCAAAGAACGCGTAAAGACTCTGAAAAACTTTGTAGGCAATGTTGTGTTTGAACAAAGTACAAACATAGCATCACAAAGTTTTGGAGCAATTGTGCAATTGCAATTCAAACTAGCAGATAGAGTCAAAAAAGATCAAATCCTTGCAAAAGTGGATGATACTATTATTAAAGCACAGATAATTGCGGCAAAAGCAGTACTTGATGAAACGCTTGTAAATTTAGAAAAAGCACACAAAGATTTAAAGAGATATACAACATTGTATGAGCAAAAAGCAATTTCGCAAACAGCATTTGATGATTATTATTTTCTTGCTAAAAGTTTAGAGAGCAAGGTGGCAACACAAAAAGCAAATCTCAATACTCTTGAAGTTGAGCAAGCCAAAAAAATTATATATGCACCTTTTGATGGCATTGTTGTGGCAAAACATATAGAACTTGGAGATTGGGCTGCTCAAGGAACACAAGTAGCACAGGTTATCAATCCAAAATCAGCAGAAGTTGAAGTCAATCTTCCTCAAGATGTTGCAAGTATCTTACATGTAAACCAAGTGATTCGCGTAAAAATTGCCCAAGATGTTTATGAGGGATTTGTGCAAGCGATTATTCCAAAAGGTGATATGAAAACGAGAACTTTTCCCGTTCGTATAGCTTTTAAAAAACCTTTTACAACTATTTATGAGGGAATGAGCGCTGAAGTGATGGTAGAAACAATGCAAGAGGAAGATTCTTTTGTGGTGATGCGTGATGCGATTATCCAAAAATTTGGACAAAATGTAATCTTTATCAACAATAATAACACCGCTTTGATGGTTCCTGTGCAAATTATTGGGTATCTGAAAAACAAAGTTGCGATAAGCGCTCAAGGACTCCAAGAAGGAACACCTGTGGTGGTTAAGGGCAATGAACGGATATTTCCAAATATGCCTTTGCAAGATATTGGAGGTAAACAATAATGGATATCATAGGCTATTCAATAAAGAAGCCTGTTAGCATTATAGTTGGGGTTATTTTACTTATACTTTTTGGATTGTTAGCACTTTCAAAACTTCCATACCAACTCACTCCAACAGTGACACAGCCTGAACTTTCGGTAAAAACTTTTTGGCCAGGTGCCACCCCTTATGAAGTAGAGAGCAATATAATCCAAGAGCAAGAAGAAGCACTCAAAAACACAACAGGATTAGTAAAATACGAGAGTACATCAAGCGATAATGTGGGAACAATTGTGCTTACATTTAAAACAGGAACGGATATCAATCAAGCAAAACTTGATGTTTCCAATAAACTCAATGAGGTAAGTTCGTATCCACAAAATGTTGAAAAACCCGTCATAAGTTCAAGTGGTGATAATTCAAGTCCCGTTATTTGGAGCGTTTTACAAACCAAAGATGGCAATGAAAAACATATCTATAAGTATCTTACTTTTTTCAATGATGAGATAAAAGAGAGAATCCAGCGAGTTCCTGGTGTTGCTTCTTTGTTTGTGATAGGCGGACAAGAAGATGAGGTACATGTAAAAGTTGATGTGGCAAAACTTGCAACTTACCATTTGAGTATCGATACTGTTGTGCAGGTTTTACAACATGAAAACCAAAATGTCGCTGCTGGTAGTATGGATGTTGATAGAAGAACTTATAGAATCCGCACAACAGGTGAATTTAAAGATCTACAAAGCATTAGAGATGTTGTGATTCAAAGTGATGGAGCTAGGAGAATTTTTCTCAAAGACATCGCAACTGTGAGTTTTGGAAATGAAAAAGCCACTGGTATTACGATGTTTTTGGGTGTGCCGAGTATCATTGTTGGTGTACGTGCACAAAGTGATACAAATATAGTGGAGATGACTGATGAAGTAGAAAAAGTCTACAAAGAGCTCAATGCTGGAGCTTTGAGCGAAAAAAATCTTGAGCTCAAGTGGTTATATGATCAAAGACCTTACATTATGGGATCCATTGATCTTGTGAAACAAAATATCTTTATAGGCGCGATTTTGGCAATAATTGTTTTGCTTATATTTTTGCGATCAGTTCGAGCAACCGCAGTAGTTGCTATCGCAATTCCTATAAGTATCATTGCTACCTTTATCATCCTAGCTATCATGAACAGAAGCATCAATACAATATCTTTGGCTGGTATCTCATTTGCCGTGGGAATGCTCGTTGATAGTGCAATTGTTGTGCTAGAAAATATAGACAGGCACAAGCAGATGGGCAAAGCATTTTTTAAAGCAGCTTATGATGGTGCAAGTGAAGTTTGGGGAGCATTAATCGCATCTGCATTGACAACGATCGCTGTCTTCTTGCCGATAGTATTTTTAGAAGATGAAGCTGGACAACTTTTTAAAGATATAGCCATCGCAGTCACAGGAGCAGTTTCTTTTTCTCTTTTTGTTTCTATTTCGGTTATTCCTATGCTTTGGACACTTGTAATGGCACGCAAAAAAGATACTAAGATATCACAGCCACAAACAAAAAGCTTTCTTGTGCGTTTGGGCGAACAATTTGTAGATTTATTTATGTTTTTTATCAATAAGTCTCTCACAAATGTTTTTACCCGTTTGGTGACGGTTGTCTCTCTTATTAGTTTTGCGGTTTTGAGTGTTTATATCTTTTTTCCTAAGATGGAATACCTCCCTCAAGGTAACCAAAATTTGATTTTCAACATCCTCATCCCGCCTCCTGGTTTATCGCTTCAGGAGAGAACAAATATCGGAGAGTCTTTGTTTAAAAAAATGGAAAAACATATTAACAAAGAAGTAGACGGTATTCCACCTATCAACAGATTATTTTTTGGCTCTTTTGGAGATTTTATGATCTTAGGCGGCACTAGCGCATATGAGGAAAGAGCGAGAGAATTGATACCAGCTTTTATCCCCGTTGTAAACTCTTTTCCTGGTGTTTTTGGTATCACTTTACAAAGAGGTGTATTTGAAAATGGCATTGGTGAAGGTCGTAGTGTAGATATTGATCTTAGTGGCGAGAGTATAGAAAAGTTGGCAAATGTCGGTGGAGCTTATTTTCAAGCATTGAAGCAAGCGCTTCCCGCTGTGCAGATTAGACCAGTTCCGTCGATCGAACTTTTGTATCAAGAGGGAAGATTTTATCCAAAAAGAGAGGCTTTGCGAGCAGTTGGTTTGGATGCAAATTCTTTGGGAATTAGTCTTGATGTCCTGATGGATGGTAGAAAAATTGGAGATTTTAAGCAAGATGGTAAGAAAAAAATCGACCTTAAACTAATGGGTTTGAACGAGGATGCAACAACGCCAGAAGCGCTTGAAAAGATGCTACTTGCCACTCCAAGCGGCGGGCTTGTTCCTATCTCTACTTTGGCGCAACTAGAAAAAACAACTGGTATTTCAGAGATTAGACATTTAGGGGGCAAAAGAACAATCACGCTCAAAGTTACCCCGCCTGAATCGATGACAATCCAAGAAATGATGGCGTTGATTGATATGCAAATCACACCAGCCATTAAAAAAACAGGTTTATTGCAAGAAGTGAGCGTAGGACTTTCGGGAACAGCGGATAAACTCAAAGAAACAATCAGTGCGATGTCGCTCAATATCATTTTAGCGCTTATCATAACTTATTTGCTGATGAGTGCTTTGTTTAGCAATTTTATATATCCACTTATCATCATGGTAACCGTGCCTATTGCTGCTGCTGGAGGGTTTATAGGCTTAAAACTCACCGATACTTTCATAGCTATGCAACCTATGGATGTACTCACGATGTTAGGTTTTGTTATCCTTATCGGTGTTGTTGTAAATAACGCTATTTTGATAGTATATCAAGCTTTGAACAATATAAGAATCTATAAATTAGAGTATAAAAAAGCAGTTCTTGAAGCTACAAAAAGCCGTTTGCGACCTATTTTTATGAGTTCACTTACCTCAATTTTTGGTATGTTGCCATTGGTGCTTTTTCCAGGCCCAGGGAGTGAATTTTATAGAGGTTTGGGCAGTGTTATAACTGGTGGTTTGGCACTTTCAACATTTTTTACTATCTTTATGATCCCATCATTATTGCTATTTGTAGTGCATTTTGAAAAAAAAGGATCACAAAAACAAGACGGTAAACAAGTTGTACCAGAGTTATAAGTCTTACTTGCAAAAAGAGTATGGCTTCGAGCTATACTCCATAGCTGTAGATTTGGAATTTGGCTGTCCAAATAGAGATAGTGATGGCCAAGGTGGTTGTACTTTTTGTCCTAGCGATGGGGCAAGGGCGGTGCAGATCAAAGATGCAAAAAGCCTTGAAGAACAGATACAAAAAGGGATCGCTTTTGCGAAAAAAAGATATAAAGCAAAGCATTTTATGCTTTATATTCAAGCTTATAGCGGTACCTTTGCAACTTTACGACAACAAAAAGAAGCTTATGAAAAACTCCTCAATCTTTATGATTTTAAAGCTATAGCTATTGGAACAAGACCTGATTGTTTAGGCGATGAAACGCTTGCATATCTCCATGATTTGAACCAAAAGATTTCCCTACATGTAGAGCTTGGTGTGCAAACACTCAACGACAAAACACTTTCGCATATTAACCGTGGACATGATGCAAAAGCGAGTGTAGATGCCATCAAAAAACTCAAGGCATATGGTCTAAAAGTATTTGCACATATAATAGTTGGTTTGCCCCATGAAAATAGAGCGGATTGGAGTCACACTGTGCAAACGCTCATAGCGCTCAAAGTTTCTGGTATCAAGTTTCACAATTTACACATCATCAAAAATACAGCCCTACATGTAGCGTTCCAAAAAGAACCGTGGAAAATTTTCGATGCGTATGAATACGCCGAAGAGCTGATCCATCTTTTAAGAATGCTACCTTGCGATATGGTTGTGCAACGGCTCTCAAGCGACACGCCAAAAAATGATCTTATTGCACCGATTTGGCACATGCAAAAAGGACAATTTGCAAACTATATCCATCAAACAATGCACTATCGTTTTGGTAAAAGCAGTGTAGATGAGCGGTTTTGGAGTGAGGAATATGGGGAGTATTATTATCCAAAAAGCGGTGCAATCAAACAAGCTAGAGAGCTTTTTATAGCCCATTCACAATTAGAAAAAAGGCTTACATGTAAGGATGTTTATCTTTTAGATATAGGATTTGGTTTTGGAGTTAATTCGCTTGAAGCTTTGAAAATAACATCTAAAAACACCTTACATGTAAGCGCGCTTGATCAAGATGCACGCATAGCAAAAAACTTGCCCAAAAGCATAGATTTTATCGTAGGTGACATAAGATACACGCTGAAAAAACTAGATAAAAAATATGATGTGATATTTTTAGATCCATTTTGTGAGGATAAAAATGCCTCAATGCTGAGCGTCGAAGTGTTTATGATGCTTAAAAAACTTCTCAAAAAAGATGGCGTGATGATAACTTCCACAAAAGAAGAATCCGTAAGAGTAGGATGTAGTCACGCTGGTTTTAAAAGCGTGGTAGTAAGTCATGGCGACATAAAAGGCTTAGTAGTCACACATGCAGATGAGCCTCTAAATGGCGAGCCTTATCATGACCCGCATCTAGTATGGAGCGATAAAATGATAGCGGCATATAGAAATCAATTAAAAAAAGGGAGTTAGAATGCTTTTTGATGCGATAGAAATTGGTGGTATCGATTTGAAAAATCGAGTTGTAATGTCTCCTATGTGTATGTACAATGCAGCCCATGATGCAAAAGCTACGCATTTTCATATGGAGCATTATGCGTCAAGAGCCGCAGGCGGTGTTGGGCTTGTTATGCTTGAAGCAACGGCGGTTTGTGCTGATGGGCGGATTAGTGATCGTGATTTGGGATTGTGGAATGATGTGCAGATGATATCTTTGTCTCACATCGTGGAGCGAATCCACTCATATGATTGCAAGGTTGGTATACAATTAGCACATGCTGGTAGAAAAAGTGAAGCAGCCACTACGCCTTTTGCGCCAAGTGCCTTGAGATTTAGTGAAAATTATCGTATGCCAAAAGAGATGCGTATCCAAGATATTGTTCAAATAAAACAGCAGTTTTTAGACGCCTGCAAGCGAGCTGAGAGCATAGGATTTGATGTCATCGAAATTCATGCAGCGCATGGGTATCTTCTCCATGAATTTCTTTCACCTTTTTCAAATAAAAGAGAAGATGATTATGGTGGAAGTTTTGCAAATCGAGCGAGATTTTTGTTAGAAATTGTAAAAGAGCTACGAACTTTTTATACAGGCGCACTTTTTGTGAGACTCTCAGCAGTTGAGTATCAAGATGTTGTTTGTGGGCTTGAGGAAAGCATTGCACTTGCGCGCCTTTTAAAGGATTTGGGAGTCGATCTTATTGATGTGAGTAGCGGTGGAAACTCTCCAAAACTTCCAAGCCAAATTTTTTCAGGGTATCAGATAGAGTATGCAAAGGCGATTAAAGAGAGTGCACACATGAAAACAGCCGCGGTTGGGATGATTGATAGTTATGAGCTTGCTGAAAAAACACTCACACAAGGCGCAGCGGATTTGATATTTTTAGGTAGAGAATTACTACGCAACCCGTATTGGGTAGCCAACAATGCATATCAATACGAAAAAAAGAATTTTATGTTAAAAAATTATACCAGAGCGTATTAAGGTTAACTTAAATAAGATAGAATTACTCTTCTATGTCCCTGCCACTAAAACGGACGCGTTCGTTTGAGTGTGTAAGGTCAGTTACTCTTATAAAATTTTAAAGGATAAAACAATTATGGATAAGAAAAAGATGTTTTTAGATGCGATGTGGTTTCGGCACGCTACAAAACTTTTTGCGGACAAAAAGATTGCAAAAGAGGATTTGGAGTTTATTTTAGAGGCTGGAAGATTGAGTCCTAGCTCTTTTGGTGTGGAACAGTGGAAATTTATTGTTGTGCAAAATCAAAAGCTTAAAGAGTCTATCGAGGCAGTTGCTTGGGGACAAAAGCAGATCTCTACAAGCAGTGATTTACTCGTGATTTTGGCTAGAAAAGATGTGCGAAGTCGTGATACATATACCCAAAAACAACTTGCCCGTTGGGGATTGTCAGCAGATGCGTATGCTGGATTTTTAAATATTTACAAAGATTGGGTTGATGGTAGAGATGATCATACTATAGAGATGTGGAGCGAAAAACAGTGCTATATAGCTGCTGCAAACATGATGAGTGCCGCTGCATTTATCGGCATTGATTCTTGCCCTATTGAGGGATTTGTTGCGAGTGAAGTGGATGCAATTTTACGCGTTGATACAAGTGTATTTCAAACCGCACTTCTCATTCCGTTTGGTTATCGCGCAAGTGAGCCAAAACCAAAATCAAGACTCAGTATGGACGCAGTAGTTTCTTACATCTGATGTTGCGCACTTTTTTACAAAAGTGTGTAAGGTCAGTTACATGTAAGCTTTATTTTTTTATACACTTACATTCTCAAAACACAATATAAATTAGAAATGGTATAATGCCATTAAAAAATATAAAGGAAAAATATGTCAGCATATGTCGTAGGACACATCAATCCAGATAGCGATTCTATCGTGAGTGCTATCTCATTGTCATATCTCAAAAATCAAATAGGTGAAACTTGCATCCCTGCACGCCAAGGCGAACTCAGCCCAGAAACGCAGTTCATACTCTCTAAGTTTGGTTTAGAAAAACCACTTTTAAAAACTGAATTTGCCAATGAAAATGTCTATATAGTTGATTATTCTGATTTAGCTCAAGCACCAAAAGATATCAAAGAAGCAACTATTTTAGGCATAGTAGATCACCACAAATTAGGAGATATGACAACTTCTGCACCACTTGAATGCTGGATCCGTCCAGTTGGATGCTCTAATACCGTAATCAAAGAGATGTATGATTTTTATAAAGTTGCGATTCCAAAAGATATCGCAGGTGCGATGATGTGTGCAATACTCAGTGATACTGTGATTTTTAAATCTCCTACATGTACGAAAAATGACACAAAGGCGGTCAAAGAACTCGCAAGTATCGCGGGAGTTGCAGATTTTAAAGCAGTCGGTATGGAGATGTTTTTGGTTAAATCTGCTCTTGAGGGAGCAACCGCTCGTGAACTGACAACTAGAGACTTTAAAGATTTTATGATGAATGGTAAAAAAGTAGGCGTTGGGCAACTTGAAGTTGTTGATCTAAGCGTCTTTGACAATAAAAAAGAGATGCTTTTTGCTGATTTGCAAGCACTTAAAATTGAGGGAGAACGGCATACTGTTATGCTGTTACTTACAGATATTATGGTTGAGGGCTCACAACTTTTAGTAGTAAGCGATGATCCAAGTATCGTTGAAAAAGCGTTTGGTGTAGAACTTGAAAATGCTCAAGCATGGCTTCCTAAAGTGCTCAGTCGAAAAAAACAAGTCATTCCATTTTTAGAGAAAGCCTTTTAGATACACTTATGTCAAAAATGAGACTATGTAAAAAATTCTTAGTCGAAAACCCAGCAGAGATAAGGGCAAATTTATCTAAAATTACCCTTATCTCTTCTCACATGTAAGCCCCGCCAAACAAGTTAGCGTTTATAAGTTTGCAGATTTTTCTCTCCAAAATCGGTCCACTATCGTGGACTATAAAAGTACCTTAAAGTTTATCTTGTCAAACAAATTCAAATTAAAATAAAGGAGATACTATAATGTCAAATATCATTAAATATAAAGGATATGTTGGTTCTATTGAATACTCTAGTGAAGATAAACTTTTTTTTGGGAAAATAGAATTGATAGATGATCTTGTGATATTTGAAGCAGATAGTGCTAGTGAACTTGAAACAAATTTTTAAAATGCAGTAGATGAATATTTAGAAACTTGTGAGTTTTTAGGGAGAAATCCACAAAAAACCTATAAGGGAGTTTTTAATGTGCGTATTGATCCAAAATTACACCACCACGCAATAAGAGCTTTTTTTTCTTAAAAATATTTTATTTTATTTGTTCTATTGTAAGCAGCTTTAACTTTGTTTTGCTCTCCATGAGCCAAGCAAGTCTCTATAATATCGCTATTAAATCCATGCTCATCGATTTTTTCATGAGCAATAGTTGAAAACATTGATCTAAATCCGTGGCTTGTCATTATACCTTTGTAGCCCATTTTCATGAGTGCTTGGCTTAAAGTGTTTTAGCTCATGGCTTTTAAGTTACTTGTAGCACTTGGAAAAACATATTTACTCTTTACAAAAGAATAAGGTTTTATTTTTTCAATAATTTTTAGAGCTTGTGAAGACAAAGGCAAAAGAAAATCTTGTTTTATTTTCATCTTCTAAGCTGTAATATCTAAAAACTTATTTTCAAAATCTACTTCAGACTAAAAAATTTACTACCGTTAAGATCTAACCACTAAATACAAATTATCACTGTCAGTTATATTTTTATCTTTAGGTTTTGCCTTACATATCGCAGTATCAGTGATTGGAGTGGTTATTATTTTGAGATTTAGTTTAATTGATTGATTATAGACATTTTGACATAATATAAAATAAAAAGATGGCTCCGAATGCTGGATTCGAACCAGCGACCAAGTGATTAACAGTCACCTACTCTACCGCTGAGCTAATTCGGAACATGTTTAACAAGGTCGAAATTATAGTAAAAAATTGCCCACTTGTCAAGACTTTTTTAAAAAAAGTGTTATGTTACAAAAAGTATACTTTTGTTTATTGTGTTTTATCAAAACAACAATTTTATTTAGAAACAAGATGGAAGTTGATAAGATTAAGTGATATAAATTTAAAGGAGTCAAGTATGACAAAAAAACTAGCTACAGTTGCGCTAGCAGGAGCTTTGAGTATGCCGATGATGGCAGCTGATTTTATCACTATTGGAACGGGTGGTGTTACTGGCACTTACTATCCAACTGGTGGAGCGGTATGTCGTTTGGTGAACAAGCTCAAAAAAGAAACTGGAATCCGATGTTCGGTTGAATCTACAGGTGGATCTGTCTATAACATCAATACTATCCGTGCTGGAGAGTTAGATTTTGGTATTGCACAAAGTGATACTATTAGTCAAGCACTTAAAGGTGAAGTAGCTTTTAAAGACAATCCTTATACAGGTGTAAGAAGTGTTCTTGCAATCTATCCAGAACTTTTGGCGCTTGTTGTAAGAACTGATAGCGGCATTAAAAAGCTTACAGACATTAAAGGCAAAAAAATCAATGTGGATATTCCCGGCTCTGGTACGCGTGTAACTGCTGAGATCGTAATGGGTGCAGAGGGCGTAAGTACAAAAGATTTATCACTTGTAAGTGAACTTAAATCTACTGAAGGTCCAAATATGCTCAAAGACAATAAGATAGATGGCTATTTTGGTGTTTTTGGTCATCCAACTGCAAATATAAAAGATGCAGCAAACTCTGTTGATGCGTATATCGTGCCGATTGATGGCAAAAACATAGATGCTCTTATTGCAAAATATCCATACTATGCCAAAGGTGTTATCTCTGGAACTTTTTACAAAGGCATCACAAATGACACGCCAAGTATTGGTGTAAAAGCGGTTTTAGTTACAAGTGACAAAGTAAGTGATAAAGCAGTTTATACAGTTACAAAAGCGATACTTGATAACTTTGAAGAATTCAAAAAATTGCATCCAGCATACAAAACCATTACACCTAAGTCGCTATTAGATGGACTTACAGCACAGCAACATCCAGGTGCTATCAAGGCATTTAAAGAAGCAGGTTTGCTCTAAGTTTAGACCCGACCAAAGAGGGGTTTTAAGCTCCTCTTTGTAAATCTATCGTATGGATGTGACGCATGAATATTGATCAACATAAACTAGAAGAAAAAGTTATAAAAGAAGAAAAAATTATCTCTGAACTTGAGGGGCAGAGATCTTTTGAAACATCACAGTGGCAATACTGGATGATTGCGATTATCGCATTTGCATGGTCAACTTACCAACTCTATGTAGGAACGGTTCCGGTAAATGCAGTTTTTATTCGATCTGTGCATTTAGCATTTGCTTTTGCTATGGTTTTTCTCATGTTTCCTATCAGAAAAAAACATGAACATATGGGTACTATCGCATGGCATGATATACTTTTGGGAATCATTGGTATTTGTGCTGCATTGTATATTTATATAGACTATACAGGACTTTCTTATAGACCTGGTATGTACCTAAATCGCGATATTATCATTGCTATAATCGCAATTATTTTGCTTCTTGAGGCTTCAAGAAGAGCCTTAGGGCCTGCACTTTCCATCATCGCTTTTAGTTTCTTGCTTTACAGCTATTTTGGTCCTTACATGCCAGAACTTATCTCACACAAGGGTGCGAGTTTTCATAAACTAGCTGGGCAGATGTTTTTGACCACAGAGGGTATATTTGGTGTGCCTTTAGGCGTGAGTGCTGGTTTTGTATTTTTATTTGTTTTATTTGGAGCGCTTTTAGAACGAGCTGGTGCGGGTGAATACTTTATAACACTTGCCTATTCACTACTTGGAAAGTACAAGGGAGGGCCAGCAAAAGCTTCAGTTGCCGCTTCAGGGCTTACGGGTATCATATCAGGTTCATCTATTGCCAACACCGTTACTACTGGAACTTTTACCATCCCTTTAATGAAAAAATTAGGTTTTCCAAAACACAAGGCTGCTGCGGTTGAGGTTGCAGCATCTACAAATGGGCAACTCATGCCTCCTATCATGGGAGCTGCTGCTTTTATCATCGCTGAGTTTTTAGGCTTGAGTTATTCTGATGTTGTAATGTCTGCTTTTATTCCTGCTTTTGTATCGTATTTTGCACTTTTTTATATTGTGCATTTAGAGGCTTTAAAGCTTGGACTCAAAGGTGAAGACCCTGCAAATTTACCAAAAAAATGGCCCATTTTTATACGAGGTATCCACTTTATCATACCTGTATTTTTTCTAGTATATACACTGATTGTGCTCAAACAATCTGCTACAAGTGCCGCTATGAGCGGGATAACCTTTTTGATGATGATTATGGTGGTACAAAGACCAGTTTTTGCACTTATCTACAAACAAAAACTAACACTACATGTATTTCTTGAGGGTTTCATCGATATAGCAGTAGGTATGGTTAATGGGGCTAAAAATATGGTTCCAATTGCTATCGCAACTGCCGTTGCTGGTATCGTCGTAGGGTCTGTGACACTTACAGGTATCGGTCAAGTGTTGATAGAGGTTATTGAACAATTATCAAATGGCTATATTATCTTAGTGCTTGTCCTCACAGCTGTTACCTCATTGATTTTAGGTATGGGGCTTCCTACAACGGCAAATTATATCGTTATGGCTTCTTTGACTGCCCCTGTTATCATGACTTTGGCGCATGACAATGGCTATATCATACCAGCAATTGCTGCACACCTTTTTGTGTTTTATTTTGGTATCTTGGCTGATGATACACCCCCTGTGGGTATCGCTGCGTATGCTGCGGCAGGTATAGCTAAGAGTGATCCTATCAAAACAGGTATTCAGGGTTTTACTTATGATATGAGAACGGCGATATTGCCTTTTATGTTCTTTTTCAACAACGAGCTTTTGCTTATAAGCCATGTAGATCCGCTCAATGCTGATGATCCTTCACATTGGACATGGATCACAGATCCATTGCAAATAGGTGTTATATTTCTTACTGCATGTTTGGGAATGTTTGCTTTTGGGTCTGCCACACAGAGTTATTTTATGATAAAGATAAATACACTAGAGCGGCTGATATTTTTAGCGATAGTTCCATGTATGTTTTTACCACAAATCACGGGTAAATTACTTTTCTTGCCACACCCTTACATCTCTTATATTGTAGGTATTGGTTTATATATAACTGTATATATCATGCAAAAAGCGAGGATTAAACTCAATCCTGCTTTAGTGAGGTAAAAGGGTATTTTTACCCTTTTACACTTTTTTTGTGAGTGTTTGCACAAGATCTATAAAATACTGTGCATTTTCAACTGGAATATCAGGCAAGATTCCATGCCCTAGATTAAAAATATGCTTTTTATCTTTCGTTACATGTATGATATGTTCTACACCGCTTTTAATAGCTTCTTTGCTATAAAGCCTTGTTGGCTCCATATTGCCTTGTAAAACATAACGATCACCAAGTTTTTCAACAGCTAGCTCCATAGGTGTGGACCAATCCACTGCAAATACATCAAAATCCCCATCAATGCGGTCAAGATAGCCACTAATTCCTTTAGGAAACATGATCACAGGAATTTGCGGATAGTTTGTTTTGATAAAACTGCTGATCTCTTTCATATATTTCCATGAAAATTCAAAATACGCGTCCTCCTCAAGTGCTGCTGCCCATGAATCAAAAATCATCGCTACATGTATGCCACTTTTGATCTGATTTTCCATATAGAGTTTTAGCACCGCTGTAATCTTTGTCAAGAGTGCATGCATCAGTGCTGGATCTGTGTAGATCAATTTTTTTACTTTTGCATATGTTTTACTGCCTTGCCCCTCAATCATATAAGTAGCAAGCGTCCATGGTGAACCACAAAAACCTATGAGTGCTTTATCTGCTGCAAGACGCCCTCTTATGAGGCGGATAGTTTCATACACATATTCAAGATTTATAGCTGCTTTTTCAATGCTCAATGCTTCTATATCTTGCATCGTTTCGATAGGTTTTGGAAAAAAAGGTCCCTCGCCTTTGATGAATTGCAACTCCATACCCATCTCAAGGGGTACTACGAGAATATCTGTAAAAACTATAGCAGCATCAACGCCGAGAATATCAACTGGCTGCAAAGAAACTTCACAAGCTTTTTGTGGATCATGACATAATCCTAAAAAATCTCCAGCACTCTTTCGCACTTCCATATATTCTGGCAGATATCTACCTGCTTGTCGCATCATCCATACCGGAGTGTAAGGAGTTTTTTTACCTCTACAGGCATCTAAAAATATCATGAGTGGTGTCCTACTTTACTTAAAAAATACAGTCCAACAGACAAAGTCGCAACAGAGAGAGCAAAATAAAACATTTCAAGCGCTCCATTGTATTGTGTATGCAAAACTCTTTGGAAAAAATTTACTACCAAAACCATAACGATGACTTTTGCTATCTTGTCTTTGAGTTGATCAAGTGAACTTACATGTAAGATTCTCTCGCCATCTCTTTGTGCCGGTTCGATATCAGAGATAAAAAGCTCATAGATACCAAAACCAAAGATTAAAAGAACAATTCCAATAAGAAACAAGTCGATAGCTCCGATGATCTCTGCAACAATATCAGCGTGAAAATCTTCAGGATGATAACCCGCAAAAAAATAGCTATAAGTAAGTTTTATCACATGTACTATGTCAGCACTTGCGATGATAAAAAGTATAATCGCGCTAATGATGCCAAATATGACTGCTAAAATTGTGATCAGTCGTGTAGTCCATAAACCATGTTCAAACATATTAGCCCTCAAGCTCTATCCATTTTTGTGCAATGCGTACAGCATTTGTAGCCGCACCTACACGGATCTGATCTGCTGCACACCAAAGGTGTAAAACATTATCACGATAAAGGTCTTTTCTGATGCGACCAACATAGGTAAAATCTGTATTTGTGGAGATAAGTGGCATTGGGTATTCGTTCTTGCTGATGTCGTCTACAACAACTACGCTTGGGGCATTTTTCAGCACTTCGATAGCTTTTTGTACTTGCACATCATTCGCAAAATGGATAGTGATCGCTTCACTATGACTACGAAGCACAGGTACACGAACACAAGTTGCACTTACTTCGACATTTTTACCCAAAATCTTTTGGGTTTCATTGACCATTTTCATCTCTTCTTTTGTATAAGCATTATCCATAAAAACATCAATATGCGGGATAACATTGAGTGCTATTTGGTGTTGAAACACTTTTGGTTGGCTCTCATCGAGTTTGAATGCAAAAAAATCTTGCATCTGCCTCACCAACTCTTCCATTCCCTCTTTGCCAGCACCGCTTACCGCTTGATAAGTACTCACATCGACTCGTTTGATATCAAAAGCATCATCAAGTGGTTTGAGAATCTGCACCATTTGGATAGTGGAGCAGTTTGGATTTGCTATGATTCCTCGATTTTTCCAATCGCCAATAGCCTGTGGATTGCATTCAGGCACAACCAATGGTACATCGCCATCCATACGAAAATGGCTTGTATTGTCGATGACAACAGCACCTGATTGTGCGGCAAATTGTGCAAAATGTGCCGAAACAGAACCACCAGCACTAAAAAAAGCGATGTCTACTTCTTGTTCTTCAAAAACACTCTCAGTGAGTTCTAACACTCTATAATTTTTGCCTTTAAACTCTATATCTGTTCCGGCAGTTCGACTACTTGCCAATGGTACGATATTGTTGATAGGAAAATCCATTTGTGCTAAAACCCTAAAAATTTCTTCACCTACAGCACCAGTTGCACCAACAACCGCTACATTATATCTCTTCATTTTTTTAAACCTTTATGTTGTATTTTTTTATTTTTGCTTGCAATGATTCTTTTGAAACACCCAATATGCTTGATGCTTCATCCAAATCATGCTCTGTACTTTCTAGCACTTCTTGCAACAACTCTTTTTCTAATGTGTGTATATCCTTTTGTTTTGGACTTCTTGATTCTAAAAAAAGATCCTCGCCACTTATACATGTAGCATCACTCAAAATAGCGGCTCGCTCGATAACCGAGATGAGTTCACGAACATTTCCAGGCCATTTATAAGCTTCAAGTTTCTCTTTTGCATCATCGCTCAAATCAAGTTGTTCTAAATCGTATTTTTTACAAACTTTTTTTAGCATTTCTAGTGCTATTGGTATAATTTCTTCAATTCTTTCTCGAAGCGGAGGAATAGAAAGAATAATTGTGTTGATTCTATAGTAGAGATCTTCACGAAATTTGCCCGTATCTATACAGTGCAATATATTTGCATTGGTTGCCGATACGATGCGAACATCGATAGCTATCTCTTTAGTGCCTCCCACACGCGTGATGATTCGCTCTTGTAAAACGCGTAAAAGTTTTGCTTGTAAAGCGATGGGCATTTCGGCTATTTCATCTAAAAAAAGTGTGCCGCCATTTGCAAGTTCAAAATGTCCTTTTTTCTCTTGCAACGCATCTGTAAACGCTCCTTTTTCATGGCCAAAAAGTTCACTTTCAAGTAGACTTTCAGGAATCGCTGCCATATTGATTGCAATAAAAGGATTTTGTTTGCGTGGTGAGTTTTGATGGATAAAGTTTGCAAAAAGTTCCTTGCCAACACCGCTCTCACCCATTAAAAGTATAGATGCATCTGTTCTAGCAGCTTTTGTTGCAAATGTAAGTATCTTTTCAAGTGCTGGCGATTTTGCTATAAAATCACCATTTTCTTCCTTACATGTAAGCTTTGTTTTATTTGATTTGAGTTTATTTTGGATTTTACTTTCTCTTTTGATAGCTTCTATGAGTGTGTCGATCTCAAAAGGTTTCATCAAAAAATCTTTTACACCAAGTCGCACAGACTCAATAGCACGACCAAGCGTTGCGTTGCCTGTAATAACGATGATATCAAAGGCTCCATCTAGTCTTTTGATAAACTCTATACCATCCATGCCAGGCATTGTGATATCGGTGATGATAAGATCAACACTTGCATCTATCTTTTTAAGTGCTTCTTGGGCGTTTTTATAAGTTTTAATATGATAATCATCATATTCATCGAGAGCATATTCTAAGGATTTGCGCATATTGATATCGTCTTCAACGATCGCTATATTCATGACCTGCCTAAAGTGTTATTTAAGAGTGTTTATAATAGCGAATTCGTCTTTAAAATCTACTGTAAAGCGTTGTGGCAGTATAGTTAATTCATTTTCCTCAAGCATCCCTTGCGTTTGGATTTGTGAGTAAAAAGCAATGCGAGATTTTTCTGGATAGAAGCATTCAAGAAGGGTCTCATAGGTATTATTTAAAAAATCCAGACTTGTTTGTAGCGGTTTTTTTGTGTTGGGGATTTTACATAGATAATACTGTTTTAAAGAGTTCTGCTGCATCATAGCAGGAGAGATATTTCTCTCCTCGCTTGTCATTATTTGATTGGTTGTGGTAATTTGGTATGAAAACCAAAATGATTCACTAGCAAGCGTAGCAGTTGCTGCACAAACTAGTAAGCAAAGATTTCTTGCCACCTTTTACCGCTCATAATGAGTTCCATTCGCACCTTATAAAGTCCATCAGCAAAAGAATTTTCAACGATAGTTGCATCTTTTACTAGCCCATCTACTTGAGACACAATGCGTGAATCATAGAGTGCAGCATCTTTGATGGTATCTTTTGCACTGATCTTGACGCCATAAAGCTTTTCAGCCATTTGACGGTACGCATCAGCCACAGCCGCTCTTTTTGCAAGTGCCATAGCTTGTGCAGGAGAAACTGTATTTTGAGGAGCGATTCCCTCACCATTCACGGCAAATACTTTTTCAGCATTATTGTCGATGTAGAGAAGTTTTTCCTCTTCAAGGATCTTTTTGATATCTTCTCTCTCAACTTTTTGTACAATCACCGTTGGTGCAACTTTCTCTGTTTCAGCCTGTGTATTGATAATCGCACAACCTGAAAAAAGCATCAACAAACCTACACCCACAAAAAGGGAAATTATCCATCTATTCATAGCAAACCTTTGTAGCAATTTTCTATAAATAAGCAATTTATGTTCCATTTTTTGAATGTGTGTTGTTATCATTCTAAAGTTATACCTTCTTCATCATCACCCAATACTTCAATCTCTTCAGGTTCTTCTTTTGGACATCGAGCGATACTTGCTACAATTTCTTGTCCTGAAACATTAACAACGATAACACCGCTTGTGTTGCGACCAGCTTTTCGGATACTTTGCATATCAACTCGTATCATCTTGCCATCGCTTGTAAGCGTCATAAGATCTTTATCTTCATCAACAATTACGACCCCTACTAGATCTTTTGTTTTGGCAGTGAGTTTCATAGCAATAACGCCTTTACCACCTCTTTTTTGCAAACGGTATTCTTCGGCTGTTGTGCGTTTTCCTATGCCTTTTTCACTCACAGTAAGTAACTCTTCTTGGTCATGGTATATAACAGCAGCACCAACAACTACATCACCGTGTTCTTTAAAGCGAATACCAGTTACCCCACGAGCCGTTCGTCCAAGTTCTCTTGTGTCATTTACTTCGAAGCGAATACACATCCCCTTTTTGGTAACAATGAAAAGATTTTGTACTTCTTGTGTAACTATTTTTGCACTTACAAGTCCATCATCTTCATCAAGCGTGATAGCTCGTACGCCAACGGCACGAATATTTTTAAATTCACTTAAATTTGTTCGCTTGATGATACCATTTTTAGTGAAGAGTGCGAGGGATTTTTTCTCATCAAAGTCGGTTGTTGGGATGATTGCCATGATTTGTTCATCAGCTTGTAATTGTACAAGATTGACAACCGCTTTTCCTTTGGCACTACGACTTCCTTCTGGTATTCTATAAACTTTGAGCCAGTAAAGTTGCCCACGATCTGTAACAAACATCAATGTATCATGTGTGTTGGAAACAAAGAAACTCTCTATAAAATCATCATCATAAGTAGTTATGGCAATTTTGCCTTTACCACCTCTTTTTTGTTTGTCGTATGATTTGAGAGGAACTCTTTTAATGTACCCGCGATGTGTGATCGTAACAACCATAGGTTCATTTGCTATCAAATCTTCAACATCGATATCATCATAATCATCTTCTATCTCTGTGATGCGTGGAGAGTCAAATTTGCCTTTAATCTCTAAGAGTTCATTTTTGATCATCTCATTAAGCAGTGCTTCGCTCTTTAAAATCGCACCAAGTCTTTCTATCTCTTCAAGTAGTGCTTTGAGTTCATTTTCTATCTTTTCTCGCTCAAGTCCTGTTAGGCGATTGAGTCGCATATCCAAAATAGCGCCAGCTTGCAATTCGCTCAAACCAAATTTCGCTACAAGCCCTTCTTTAGCACTTGCACTATCGGCACTTTTTTTGATAAGTTCGATAACAGCGTCAATGTTGTCAAGTGCTATTTTTAAACCCTCTAAGATATGGGCTTTGGCTTTGGCTTTTTCAAGTTCAAAAATAGTGCGTCTTATGATGACTGTTTTTCTATGGTTGATAAAAAGTCGTAGAAGTTCTAAGAGTGTAAAGACTTTTGGTTCTTTGTTTTCAATGGCAAGTAAGATAACGCCAAAAGTTACTTCAAGATTAGTTGATTTGTAAAGATTGTTGAGTACTATTTCACTCATTGCTTCTCTTTTAAGCTCCATCACAACCCTGATACCATCTCGATCACTTTCATCTCGCAATTCGCTGATGCCTTCTATCTGTTTTTCTTTTACAAGTGTTGCGATCTGTTCGATGAGCCTTGCTTTATTGACTTGATATGGAAGCTCATCAACGATGATGATGTCTTTATTGCCTTTTTTCTCGATATGTACTTTTGCACGAATTCTGATGCGTCCTCTTCCTGTTTTGTACGCATCAATGATCCCTTTTTTGCCAAAAATTATGCCTTTGGTAGGAAAATCTGGACCTTGTATAAACTCCATCACATCAGTAAGTTCAGCATGCGGTTGATCTAGGAGTAGTAAAAGTGCATCTACGAGTTCATTTAAGCTATGTGGCGGGATATTTGTTGCCATACCAACAGCGATACCACTTGAACCATTGAGTAGAAGGTTTGGAACGCGACTTGGTAAAACATCAGGTTCGACCATACTATCATCATAGTTTGCTGTAAAATCAACTGTATCTTTATCGATATCTCGCAAAAGCTCTTCTGCTAGTGAAGTCATTCTAGCTTCCGTGTAACGCATAGCAGCAGCATTGTCGCCATCGATAGAACCGAAGTTACCTTGCCCATCAACAAGTGGAATACGCATAGCAAAAGGTTGTGCCATACGAACAAGCGCATCATATACGGCTGTATCTCCGTGTGGGTGGTACTTACCGATAACATCACCGACGATACGGGCCGATTTTTTATAAGGGCTACGAGAGCTGATACTGAGATCATTCATCGCAAAGAGTATCCTTCGGTGTACAGGCTTGAGACCATCTCTAGCATCAGGAAGCGCACGACCGATGATAACACTCATCGAATAATCAAGATAGCTAGCCTTTATCGAATCTTCGATATTGACTTTTTGTATGTCTTGATTAACATCAAAAATATTGTCCATTGATTTCCCTCTTTGAAAAATTTGTCTTTATTTTATCGCAAATAGCTTTAAAGTCTTATTGCACGGCATGTAGGGCATTTGCAATTTTGTGGTATAATCACAACTTTTTAAGAAAAGGGGTTAGAGTGATCAAAAAATATCTTCTCAATCGTTATGAATTACTGCTGTTTATAATTGTTTTATTTATCGCATTTGGTGCCAATCAAACATTTTTGAGTAAAATGTACCAGTTTGCAAGTGTCGAGTCAAATACGAGTATTTTGTGGTTCTCGCCATTCATCCTTGTTTTACTCCTTTTTAGTGCTTTACATGTAGTGCTTATACCGTTTTCAAAAAGTGTCTCAAAGCTTTTAATTGCTTTACTTTTGCTAATCAGCGCTTTGTGTGCTTATTTTATAGATTCATTTGGCACTATCATCGATAAAGATATGATTACAAATATGCTTGAAACAGATACCGCAGAAGTACTTGATCTTTTTACGCTAAAACTTTTTTTATACCTCATTTTTCTGTTTTTTTTACCCTCTGCTATCTTTTGGCAAACGCGTTTTGAAAAAGAGGAGATTTTCAAAGGATTTATAAAAAGAGCTATCGTCGCGTTTTTGCTTTTAGTAGTTGTATCTGGTGTGTACATGAGCGTGAGCAAATCATATAGCTCATTTTTCAGGAATCATAAAGAACTCAAGATGTATCTCAATCCTTACTATCCGATAGCTTCAAGCGTAAAATATGTACAAGCGTTCTTCAAGGCCGACATAACCATAAAACCCATAGCACAAGATGCAAAAAAAGCCGCGAATTCAAAGCCGCGAGTGATGATTTTTGTGCTTGGAGAAACACAAAGAGCTGCAAATTTTTCACTCAATGGCTACACGCAATTAACCAATCCGCTTCTTGGTAAAAGAGAAGACATCATCTCTTTTACAAACTTCTACTCATGTGGCACGGCAACAGCTGTTTCTGTGCCTTGTATGTTTGCAAAATTTGGACACGACGCATGGAGCGATGACAAAAAATACTATGAAAATATCATCGATGTGTTGCAAAAAGTTGGTACAAAAATCATCTATAGAGATAATAATTCAGGCGGCTCAAAAGGTATAGCAGACCGTGTAAAAGATGTGAAATACTGGTGGGGAAAAGAATACGATAGCATACTTTTGCAAGATCTTGAGGAAAATTTGGCAAATATTTCAAGTGATACTTTTATACTTTTACATGTAGAAGGAAGCCATGGACCGACTTACTTTAAACGCTATAGTGATAATTATCGCTATTTCAAGCCTACATGTGATACGCAAGATTTAGAAAAATGTACCCAAGAGATGATAGTAAATACTTATGATAACACCATAGTTTATGCAGATTTTATCATTAATGAAACTATAGAGGCACTCAAAAAATATGAAAAAGAGTATGCAGTTGCCTTGTGGTTTATCTCAGATCACGGAGAGTCTTTGGGCGAAAATGGAATCTACTTGCACGGGTTGCCTTATTTTATAGCACCCGATACACAAAAACATGTTCCTTCTGTTTTGTATGTCGGTGATGTGCAACGCTATAAAGCACTGAAGCAAAAAGAGCAACAAGCATATTCGCATGACAATATTTTCCATACCATCTTAGGTTTTTATGGTGTACAAACAAACGAGTATGATAGAAAACTCGATATGCTTCGCTAAAACTCTTTTGCATCAGCGAGTGTGAGTGCAAATGCTACATGTACACCATGTCTCTTACATGTAGCATTTGCTTCTTGTAGGGTTGCGCCTGTAGTGACTATGTCATCTATAAGTATGACTTGAATATCACGCTTACATGTAAGAACAAAATCCCGTTTTTGCATTGCTCTTACATGGAGTTTTTGTCCTGAGTAGCGGGCGTGGTTTTTAGCTCGAAGTACGCCGTAAAGCGGGATTATGTGCGAGCGAATTTCATGAGCTAAGATCGCAGTATGTGAATAACCGTGGCGTACATGATCATCGATAGGTAAACCAAAAATATCTTTACATGTAAACTCTCGCACAAAAGGCAAGAGAGCTGTTTTGGCTAAAAGTGCAAATAGTTTTGCGCCTTGATAAGTGTGTTTTGTGTGGAGTAATTCTTTGATTTCAGAGTATTTGTAAAAACTATACACGATGAGTCCATTTTCAAGAACTCTTTTGTGCGTTTGTGGAACTAAGATCGTGGCAAGACAATCTTTGCAAAGCGGCTGCCAACTAAGGTTTAGACAAAGTTGGCATCGCATTTGTCTGTTTCCTTTAGCTTGGGCAAAGCCCAAACTAAATTCCTTGCACTAAAGCACAACCTTGCGGTCGTATTGTCTGTTTCCTTTAGCTTGGGCAAAGCCCAAACTAAATTCCTTGCACTAAAGC
>JACUTU010000003.1 GCA_014859685.1 Sulfurospirillum sp.
ATAGCAACAAAGCTTTGAAGAAGATTAAAGTTTGAAAGGGATGTTATCTTTTTTTACAACGGCTACATGTAACCACCTGTATATAGCTATTTTTAGGATCAATCTACAGGTTTTTAGTTTGTTACATAAGCATCTTTTTTTGATTAAAATGAAGAAAATTATTTCATTTATATATGTTAAGGCGGGATAGGTGCCAATGCCGCCAAGTGTTATTGATTATTGTGATGTGGTTTGTGTGCAGAAAACCAAAATAATTATCAACAATTCTAGAAGTATCAACACATGTATGAAAATTTTCATTTTAGAATTTGTTTGCTTATTTTTGGTTACATGGAAGCAAAATGAAGATTTAATATTACTTTAATATATCGTTTACTTTAGCAGAAAAATTTTTAGTATAATCTCTTTACATTTTACACATGAGACAAAAAAGGAGTTCACATGGGACTTTATGACAGAAATTACATATCGCAGCGATCACAAGGATCTCAAGCTGAATATGCAAATGAAGCCACACAAGCCTCGCTTGGTGTTTTTATCAAACAAACATACCAACTGTTTGCAGCTTCACTGCTAGCAGCTTCAAGTGGTGCTTATATTGGCATTGGATTTGCACCAACTATAGCAAGTTGGTTTTTTGGGCTAGTTATCCTTGAGTTTGCGTTATTGTTTGGTTTATATGCTGCCAAGAAAAAAGCTGGACTCAACCTGATCTTGCTTTTTGGTTTTACATTTGTAAGTGGCTTAACGCTCGCTCCATTACTTACAAGTATCTTGGGACTTGCTGGCGGCGCTTCTATCGTTGCTAACGCGTTTATGCTTACAACAGTTGCTTTTGGTGGATTGTCAATTTTTGCAATGAATACAAAAAGAGACTTTTCTGCTATGGGCAAAATGCTTTTTATCACGCTGATTGTGATTGTTGTGGCAGGACTTATCAATATATTTTTAGGAAGTCCAATTTTGCAACTTGCAATTGCGAGTATTGGGGCTATACTTTTTAGTGCTTTCATCCTTTATGATACGCAAAATATCATCCGAGGTGCATATGAAACTCCGATAGAAGGCGCGATTGCTTTGTATCTGGACTTTTTAAATCTTTTTGTATCTTTGTTACAAATATTAGGTTTATTTGGCAAAGATGAATAAAACCCACGAGGAGCTTTTTTTGGCTCCTCAAACACTCCGCATTGTTGATGCAAACCTCAATAGACTTCGTGAAGGTATCAGGGTTGTAGAGGATATCTGTAGATTTTACAATAACTCATATGAATTTGCTGCAAAACTCAAAGCACTCAGACACCAAGCAAGATTGCGAGACAACACCGCATTGTTGCAAGCACGAGATATTCTAAACGATCCGCTTAAGGAAACAACACTGAGTGAAAAGAGTAGAAATTCAATTGAGGAAATCTTGCTATCAAACTTTAAAAGAGCTCAAGAGAGCGCACGGGTCTTGGAAGAGATACTCAAGCTTACGCAGCACAATGAGAGTGAAAAATTTAAACAAATACGATACGAACTGTATGATTTAGAAAAGAATTTATTACACTAAGATTTGATTGCACGCTAGCCTTACGCACTTTTACAAAAAGTTCGTAAATACCTCTCATTTTCTTTAAAAAAACTCTTTTCATAGCTTTAAGGGGCTGTAGGAATTTGTCCCTGCCACAAACGGACGCATTTGTTTTAGTGTGTCACAAGCAGGTTACATGTAAGAGTTTTACCCCTTACATGTAAGATTTTTAGCCTAAAGGCTCATTTACGATTATTTCACATTTGTTTTGTGCATCGCATTTTATGTTTGCATCAAAATAAAATATCTTTGATACATCTATTTTTGCATCATTTAATTTCATATGTGCTTCCATTGCTCTACCGCCTGTTGCACAGTTGAAAATCACAACCTTATCTTTCGGCAATGCTGCTGCAAAATCTTTTATGCTCATTTTCGCGGCTTCCAAATTCATAGCACCTTTAAGATGTCCATTTGCAAACTCTTCAGGGCTTCTTACATCAACTATGGCAACATTTGCTGGTACTTTATCAGCAACCACAAGAGCTTTGTACCATTCTCCATCAACTGTTCCATCATCAACGCCCAATTGAATGCCATCTACTACTTTTACAGCTTCTGGTGATGCGACTTTGGGTGCTTCTTTTTTAGCACCTTTTGTTGTTGGCATCTCAGCTGCTTTCCATGCTGGCAATCCACCTGCAAATACTTTTACATTGCTGTAGCCAAGCTCTTGTAGTTTGTGTGCTACTACATGTGATTTGTGGCATTCATATCCTGCACAAAAAGTGATGATTGGGGTTGCTTTATCTGTTGGAAATCTTCCCATGAGTTTAGGCATATCATCATCATTCATAAAAAGTGCGCCAGGAATGGATTCTGCCAAAGTTTTAGCATAAGGTCTTGCATCAATCAAAAGTGCACCATTTTTCTTAAATGCTGCTTCCACAACAGGCACACCAACTTCTACATAAGACTTTGTCTTCCACTCAGGCTCACCTGCTTGGTAGAGTTTTACATCTGTAAATCCTTTTGCTTGAAGCATTCCAGCTACTTTTGGACTTTTACCACATTCCCATCCGCCACAATAAACAATAATCTCTTTATCTTTTGCCACTTTATCGAGCTGTCCAACATACTTATCAAACTCAGTATCTGGGATATTGAGACTTGATGGGATTGTTGATTTTGCATACATAGCAGCTGGTCTTGCATCAATCAAAATTGCTTTTGCACCACTACGAGTACCGATACCTATTTTTGCATTAGTGTATGCAAAATCTACAACTTCTAAGTTGTATTTTTTGATAAGTTTTGCAACTGCTGGAGCTGGGGCGTTGAGTTTTTTACTCACTTCTTTTTCTGGTACAGTTGGTTGTTCTGCACATCCACTAAACATCAAAGCTACCGCAACAACGCTAGCCAACATAAGTCTTAATTTCATTTTGACTCCTTTTAAGTGTATTGTGTTTAATAATGACCATTATCGTCAAGGTTAAATACTTTTTCTGCTATATAAAACAAAAATATAGCAATACCAATACCGCCAAAACCTATAGCAAATTCTGCTAAAGATGGAAAATAATCAATAAAACCAGGAGGCAACTGGTAATCACTTCTCTTGAGTGTATCCATAGGATAGATGAGAGTATCATGCACCAAATCATAGCGCATAAAGAAAATACCAACCATACCTGTAAGAGAAGCATACACCATAGGTTTAATCGCTTCAGCATTACTCAAAAGAATAATAAGAAATGGAATTAGCATACCTAAAAAAACTTCACCAAATATAAAAGTTGGGCTTTGGATTACATGTAATATCGTCTCGGCACGCTCTGGCATAGAACCGTAAAGTGCTGTAATAATTTTCCATGCTTCAAAAAATATCAAAACTCCAAGAAGCATTCCTAAAATTTTGTTTAATTTTTTGAGCATAGGAATTACATGTGCTGGATATTCATTTCTGTATCTAAAACCATAAAAAATATAGATAAGATAACATCCTGTTATCATCGCTGAGAGGATAAAATATACAGGATAAAAAACACCATTAGCAGATGGGCGTGAAATTAAAAAGCCAAATACAGCACCCAGATTTGAGTGTGCTGCAAGCCCTGCTAAAAGTCCGCCGATACCAAATATCTTTGACCATTTATGACTTACTTTTACGGCCAAAAAGAAAAACTCTATCATAATAAACACCATATAAACACCATACAATGTTCCCATCCACCAAATCGCAGAAGTGAGTCCTGGTGTCAGTACATTGTAGATGATCATCCTTATAGGATGCCCTATTTCAAGTGAAATAACAGCGAAACCTGAAAGCAAAGTAATGATAGCACCCGCAATTGCGCGTTTACCAATTTGCTGGAACTCTTGTATGCCAAATACATGCCCTATAGAGGAGATGATACAAAGTCCTGTTGAACTTACAACAAAGAAAACATACATAGAAATTAAGAGCCCCCAAGGATGTTGTCTTGTCACATTAAACGCATGATGACCATGCAAGAAAAAGTAAACTGCCCCTGCCACAAAAGAGGCGAGCAATGTCGCCCCAATCACTGCCACCAAAAGATTGAGTGGCGTTTTTCTAAAAGTTATTAGACTTTTTATAGAAAATTCATTCATAATACTTCCCTCTAAATAAGATAGAATAGTTTTGGTTTTGTACCAAGACCTGCTTTGATTTGCTTATACTCTCGCTTTGAAAGTACTTGTGAAATCTCACTGTTTGGATCATCTAAATCACCAAATATTCTTACCTTGGTTGGACATGTTGCTTGGCATGCTGTCGTTGTCTCTCCATTTGCTAGCCTTGTATCTGCACAAAAGTTACATTTATCCACTGTTATCGTTCTATTGTCGACATATCTCGCATCATAAGGACATGCGTTAATACAATAGGTACATAAAATGCACTGTTCGGGATTGATTCTCACTACACCATTTTGGTCATAGTAAGTAGCATTGGTAGGACAAACTTGCTGGCAAGGAGCATTGTCACAATGTTGACACTGAGAAGGATAGTATGCTTGAGAAGCAATGGAGAGATTTGGAAATTCTCCTTCTATTTCTTTTACACCTACCCAAATTCTATAGTGGTCTTTATCTAAAAGAATGCCATTTTCTTGTTTACAAGCACTCTCGCACGCCCTACAATTTATACAATTTTTATAATCTAATGCCATTGCGAAACGAGCCATTGTTACACCTTTCTAATTTCTACAATTGTTTCGTGAAGACATGTCGCACCGTGCATTGGTTCGATAATATCTTCCAAGATATTCGCATCATTTCCACCATTGTCGTGTGCCAATGTCAAATCTGAAGAAGCATTTCCAAAGCCATGAACAAAAAAGAGTGTGTCTTGTCCTATCTTCTCTGTTGGATATGCGCGAATTGTTGTTTTTCCTACTTTACTGGAAACTTCTATAAGATCCCCAAATTTTATACCTCGCTTTGTTGCGACTCTTTTATTGATCCAAGCATAATTTGTTGGAACAAGGCTAAGCAAGAGTTTATTGTTGGATGAGCCTGATTGTGTGAATTGTGCGTGACGCCCAGTAATAAAGTTAAACTTTCCATCTGGAATCTCTTTGAGATATTCATCTTTCCATAAAGGCATCGCGTCAATCCCTTTTGAAACTAAAGAATCTATTTTGCATTCTACTTTTCCTGAAGGAGTTGCGAGCTTACCATTTTTCACAGAGTACGCTTTTTTGCTCTCAGGATAGTATTCATAGTTATTAACATTAAGTTTTTTGAAGTATTTATCCATATCAGGATAATAGACGCCTTTTTCTTCTAGTGCCTGCACTGCATCTGGATAATTGGCAACTGCATGATGATTTAACTCTTCTTGGCTCTCATAAAATGCTTTTGTAAGATCAAAATCTCCATATACAGATTCTTCACCATCTTTTTCTATGGCATCTTGCACTTCAGTATCATATTTTTTTGTCACTGCAAAAAGCTGCTTTGAGATATTTTTTGTGAGTCCTCTCATAATATCAATGACTGCTTTTGTTTCAAATAAAGGTTCAACTACCTTATTTCTTTGTGCGATTGCGGGCTCGATTCCACCAAAAGATTTGACAGGATCTGTACGCTCTAAATATGTACACTCTGGCAAAATAACATCGCTCAGCATGACTGTATCACTTGGCATCGTATCAATTGTTACTACAAGATCGAGCTTTTTAAGAAATTCTGCTGTTTTTCTACTATTTGGCATATTGGACATAGGATTGTGTTTATAATTAAATAAAGCTCTGATTGGATAAGGATTTCTTCCCTCTAAAATCATATTTCTAAATCCCACCCAACTGCCGCTACCGCCAACAACTGCTGCTTCATTTTTGTCAATTCTTGATTTTGCATTATCATAAATTGGACTCGGAACATCATGCCCTATGAGTGGTAAATTTTTACCAAAACATATGCCACCTTTTACATCAACACCGCCACCAAGCGCACTAAATAGAGCCTGCGCCCGACGGAGTTGAAAATCATTTTTACTCCATGTTGTACGCCTGCCTTGATAGTAAATAGCTCGTGGTGCATGAGACATGAATGTTCTTGCTACTTCATAAATATCTTGTGCAGGGATTCCTGTAATTTTTTGCGCCCACTCGGGAGTATAACCGCTTGAAAGAATATGATTTTTATACGCTTCAAAATTATTAAAGCTTGTTGCTACAAATTGTTTGTTATAAATCTCTTCATTTATCGCAACATAAGTCAAAGCCAAAACAAATGCCAAATCGGTACCCACTTTTAAAGGAATCCATTTATCACTTTTTGCTGCTGTATTTGTAAAACGAGGATCAACGGTGATGAGTTTTGCACCTCTGCCAATTGTACGCTTGAAAAAATCCATAGTATCAGGAGTAACTATAGCTTCAGCTCTATTTGCACCAGCCATAATCACATAATCAGCGTTCACTAAATCCGCACTGCCATAACCACCAATCGTGAGAGCATATCCTGAAACTGTTGTTGCAAGACAGAGACTCGCATGGTTAAGAAAATGAGAAGAACCAAAACCTGTAAAAAAGTTTTTAAATGTATGCTCTGCAACACCCTCGCCTGCACAAAATGCCACTGTTGAGCGGTTGTCATGTTCTTCATCAAGAATCTGAGCTAATTTGTCACCTATATATTTATATGCTTCGTCCCAAGATACTCTTTTAAATTTTCCACTCCCCTTTTCACCATCTCTAATGAGTGGGTATTTCAATCTATCTGGATCATAAAGTGCCTGTACACCAGCATTTCCTCTTGGGCAGAGCATATTTCTTGATTTTGGAAAATATGGATTTGGATCCAACTTCGTCACAACACCATCCTCAACATATGCAAAAGCGGCACACTTATTTACACACATTTCACATAAAGTGGCTATTTTTTTTCTTCCAGCTTGACCAGATTCACTAGCTTTTGCTTTGGCGCTTGCTAGTATCTCTGATGGACTCATTGCATAGCCACCAGCGATAGTTAATGCAATACTGCCTTGAAGAAATCTCCTTCTTGAGACCTCAACTTTCATCGCTTCTCCTTCTTTATTTTTAGCTTTAAGTTTTTATTAGATTTTACCTACAAGAACTATCATTTACACTAACTATTGTATTTATAAAATCTTATATTTAACTTATAGAGCCGGCAAGAAGGAGAAAGCTTATGACAAAAAATAGCCAAAATACCCTATTGATCGCTATTTCATATCAGAGAAAAAAGTTAAAAAAATATTTCTATCTAGCAATAGAAAGTTCATAATTTTTTACTTTTTTTGAGAAAAATTTAGAAATGTAATAAAAATATAACTTTTTATATCTATTTTTCCTTTAAGGTTGAGAAGAAAAAAAGGCAATTATTGTTTTATTTTGAAAACTAATACTTATAATAATATCGTACTTGAAGACAAATTTTCTTTACATGTAAAGAAGCAGACTTCAAATTCAAGATACTCATGCGGATAATTTTTGATAAGATCTTTTGTTTGGGCAACACTCAATCTTTTTACACCACCACTTATACCACTTCTCTTGATGTAGCGAAATTTTGAGATATTGTCTTCAAAGAAGAGTTTGTATTTTTTGATGCTTACTGCAACATTAAAGTATCTCGAGATTAGTGAAGTAAGCGCATCACTTGAGGGCAAAAAACTTTTGAGTCCTGCATGCTGGTTGATACTTGCAAAAGTTCCATCGCTAAAGATTGCAAAAAGAATACGAGAGGAAAGTTGTTTGCAACGCTGTAAAACTTTTTCGAGGTCTTTTGACCATTGCAGGGCAGATGCTGAGATGATGAGATCAAATGGAGCATAATTCTTTACATGTAAGAAAAAATCCTCACACTCAAAGTCATTATGTATGAGCATTATATGATCTGATTTTGGATGGAGTTCACACATCGCAAGTGCATTATCAACACCCACAAAAAGTTCATAATCGTCCAAAAGTTCCCTGCAAATAGCACCACTCCCGCAACCTAGATCAAGTATTTTTTGTGGTGCGTCTGTGATCTTATTTACAAGTTCTTTTGCAACTTCTTTTTGGATAAGGCTCACAGCATCATAATTTTTGGCAAATCTACAGAACTCTTGGATATGATTCATACTTTTAACTATTTTTTAAATTTTTTTGATATAATGGGCGATTATACTTTATATTTACTAAAAAGGACATTTAATATGACCGGCATTTTATTGGTCTCTCAATTCATTCTAGCAGCTGTTTTAACCATCGCTGTGTTGCTTCAAAAAAGCTCTTCCATAGGTCTTGGTGCGTACAGTGGCAGCAACGAATCCCTCTTTGGTGCAAAAGGTCCTGCTGGATTTATGGCAAAATTTACTTTTATTGTTGGCTTTATTTTTATCGTAAACACTATCTCCCTTGGATACTTTTACAATCAAGATAAAAAAACTTCTTTAGCTGAGCAAATTAGTGTTGAAAAAAGCGTTGTTCCACAATCTCTAGATAGCGCAAAGGCCCCGCAAACTCCAACCGCTCCAGCTGCTCCTAAAAATTAGCAAATGAAATATCTGTTATGTCTTTTCTTCTATGGTTCCATTTTATGGGCAGACGCTCATATCTTTGTGTACCACAGATTCGAAGACAACAGATATCCTAGCACAAATACAAGCGTTGAGCAATTACGAAAAGATTTTACCTACCTCAAGGAAAACGGCTATAAAGTTGTTCCGCTTGAAAAACTTATAACAGCACTCAAGGCAAAAGAAACAATTCCAGATAAATGGGTTGTGCTGAGTATCGATGATAATTACAAAAGTTTTTACGAACATGGCTTGACTATTTTTCAAGAGTATAATTACCCTTTTTCTCTTTTTGTATTTGTAGAAGCTACGCATAAAAAATATCCAGATTATACAACTTGGGATGAACTACGAGAGATAGCAAAGTATGGTTCACTCGAATTTCACACCTATGCACATGGACATATGACGCATATGAGTAATGCACAAATTTTGCAAGACTTTGATAAGGGAATGTCTTTGCTTAAAGAAAAGCTAAACATCAAGCCAAAATACTTTTCTTATCCATATGGCGAGTATTCGATGCGTGTTAAAAATCTTGTAAAAAACTATGGTTTTGAAGCGATCATCAATCAAAATATGGGTGCAATTGCAAGCTTTAGTGACGCATTTGATCTTGATCGAACCGCACTTGTTGGTAAAAGTGATCTTGCCTATACACTTTCTCGCAAGGCTCTTAATGCACAATGGCTAGAACCTCAAAACTATCCAGAAGATGGAATTCTTAAAAAAATTACCATCCAAACAGACACAAAAGAGAAACAAGCAAAAGTCTATCTTACAGGGCATGGCTGGAGGGATGTTACTTTGCAAGATGGGAATTTAGATCTTACTCTTGAAGCAAAACTCTTACATGTAAGGTCTCGTGTTCTTTTGGACATTAACAATAAAATAACAAATAAACTCATCATAAAGGATACTTATGGAACTCAATGAAATATATGCAACGCAAAAAGAGCATATCGAAAAAAGTCTCGAAGCTTTGAGACGCGATTTTTTAACGCTACGAAGCGGTAAAGTTTCAGTTTCTATTTTAGACAATATAAAAGTAAATTACTATAACACACCAACCCCGCTTGCACAAGTAGCAACAGTACTTGCAACTGATGCTACAACAATCACCGTAGCACCTTGGGAAAAAAATCTTTTACGAGATGTTGAACGAGCTATCAGCGAAGCAAATATTGGTGTCAATCCAAACAATGATGGCACCGTTATCAAACTTTTTTTTCCACCAATGACAACAGAGCAAAGGCAAGAGAGTGCAAAACAAGCTAAAGTTATGGGCGACAAAGCAAAAATAGCTATTCGCAACATCCGAAAAGATGCAAATGACAAGATAAAAAAGCTTGAAAAAGATAAAGTCATCACCGAGGATGCGTCGAAAAAAGCTCAAGATGAAGTCCAAAAAATCACAGATGCAGGCGTAACTAGGGCAGATACCTTGGTTAAAGACAAAGAATCTGAACTCTTAAAGATTTAACCCATGCAATCACTAGAGTCAATTTACAAACAAGCAGATGCTTATCTTGAGGGACATTTTCTACTTAGCAGTGGGAAACATTCTCAGTTTTATCTCCAAAGTGCTAAAGTGCTAGAAGATCCAAAAACAGCGCAAGTATTGGCACAAAAGCTAGCGAACATGATCAAAGAATATGGTTTGAATGTGGATCTTGTTTGCTCACCAGCACTTGGTGGGGTTTTGGCAGGATATGAACTTGCAAGAGCGCTCGGAGTTCGCTTTATCTTTGCTGAGCGAGTCAATGGCGTGATGAGCATTCGTCGTGGATTTTCAGTAAAAAAAGATGAAAAAGTTTTGATGTGTGAAGATATCATCACAACAGGCGGTTCTGTACTTGAAGCCTCCAAAGAAGTGATCGCACAAGGTGGCAAAGTGGTCGGTTTTGCAGCACTTGCCAACCGTGGTTTTTGCCAAAGAGTAGGCTCTCATTTATCCGCAAAGCCTACATGTAAGCTTCCAAACGATGTACCATTTTTTGCTCTTGGCGATTTTGAATTTGAAATATATGATCCGCAAGATTGTCCTTTGTGCAAGGATGGATCTATCGCTTACAAACCTGGTAGCAGAGGAAATTAATGCGCTGGAGAGATGTACGACATGGTAAAATTGAGCCTCAAAAAATACAAAAAAAAGCATTGCAAAATTTTACCATAGCCCCCATCAAGGAAAGATTTAAAGCATTTATCACCGATACATTTATGCTTCTTATGCCGCTCATCTATATTGTTTTTTATCTTATCATGGGTTCTCGCGAAGCATTCAGTGAGTCGATGCTACTCGGCTGGATTTATATTTTTGTGCCGCACGCTCTTTTTATCTTAAGTTTTTGGTTTTTTAAAGGGCAAACTCCTGGCTACAAGGCATATAAAATCAAACTTGTAAGTTGGGATCTAAGTAAACCAACGCTAACACAATTGTTTGTTCGCTACATCACATTTGCACTTTCAACAATTTTAGTCACAGGGATTATCCTTGGATTTTTACGAAAAGATAAGAAAAATATGCACGATATTCTCTCAGGAACGATGCCAATAATTATCGAGTCGTAAGTGATATTTTTCAATATTTCTGCCTTTTTCTTCTCCTATTTTTGCGTCACTGCTGTATATGTCATTTTTATGCCAAAAATTTTACAGATGGTAGGTTATAGTGCACTACAAATTGGCATTGTTTTTGCGATGGCTCCGTTGATGCGATTTTTAGTCCCCTTTTTATTTTTAAAATACATCCAACTTAATCGCACCATTTTTTATATCGCCCTTAGTGTTATATGCCTCAGTGCATTCAGTTTTTATGCAACTATCGAGCATTTTTACCTTTTTTTGCTTCCAAATCTCGCGCTCGGTTCTGCTCTTGGACTTATCTTGCCTTATATCGAAACTTACGCCATGGAACATTTAGGTAAGGAGCGGTTTGGCAAATCTCGTCTGTATGGATCTATAGGTTTTATGCTCATAGGTATCGTCCTTGCTCGCAATCTTGATACCTATAGCGTTGGTTTGCACTACTTTTTCTTTTGGGTTTTAGCGACGATACTTTTTGGCTATCTTACTACCAAAGATGAGCAAAATAGCGTACATGTAAGCCAAAAAACAAACACTTTTGAACTTACAAAAGTGCGTTATCTTTGGATAAGTATCTTTTTTATGCAGATTAGTTTTGGAGCATTTTATAACTTTTTTACCATCTATGAAACAGCGCATGGCATTAGTTTAGAGATGGTGAGTTATCTGTGGGCATTTGGCGTGATTTGTGAGATAGTATTTTTTTATTTTCAAGGGCCACTTTTGCGAGGAAATCTCTTAAGACTCATCAAGTTTGCTACTTTTTTTGCATCACTTCGTTGGCTACTACTGTTTTTATTTCCTGATTTTTTACTTATCTCTTTCTTATCGCAATCTTTGCATGCGCTTACTTTTGCATTGCACCACACGGCTGTTTTGAGCCTGCTTTATAGCGTATATCACAATAAAAAACTCGCTGGGCAATTTTATTATGGATTTTCATTTGGACTTGGTGGATTTGTTGGGGCAATGCTTGCTGGGTATTTTTATGGTCCAAATCTCTACGCATATGCCGCAACAATGGCTATGATTTCATTTCTTGTATTATTAAAACAAAAACCTATTGTGCCAGTACAAAATTCCTAAAATACACCGCTTGCATATCGAGTCCATAAGAATCTCGCAAAAGTGAAGTTAGATTTTTTTTGAACTCTTCCTTGCCTTGAGGTGTTGCAAGCTTATCGCCATTTTGTGTAGCAGAAAAACGCATGATAGCTTGCCTAATTTGTGGCATATTTTCCTTAAGTTTTGTTTTTGCAGCGTCATTTGACATCTTCAAAGAGATGTCTGCTTTCATGTATTTGTATTTTGTACCGCTTACATTGATGATTATTTTATCCATACTCACCTCAAGTTTATCACTACTTTGCGTTTGAGGCTTACTTGTTGGCTTTACGACACTTCCAAAACCACTAAATTCACTTTTTGTATCACTTGTAAAAAATAATCCCACAATCATATAAACAACCGCGACGAGTAAAATAACAACGAGAGATATCTTAAAAATTTTTCCAAAATCCATATTTATCCTTTACATGTAAGCGTATGAGAAATTTAATTTTAACATAATCAAACTTTTGACCAAATTTTTTGATCAAGCTTGAGCATCTTTATGATCAATACCACATAATTTATCGTTTCAAAATAGTTTTGAACTTCTTTAAAATCTGCTACTTTTTTATAAATTTTTGGCTCAAAGATAGGACTCTTAAAATGCACGGCTACAA
The DNA here is from genome assembly GCA_014859685.1 of Sulfurospirillum sp. Taxonomy (GTDB): domain Bacteria; phylum Campylobacterota; class Campylobacteria; order Campylobacterales; family Sulfurospirillaceae; genus UBA6810. The sequence continues at coordinate 12,893 of JACUTU010000003.1, forward strand.
ACATTTTTGAATTTGTAAAACTGATGGATATCTCTTTACCTATCTTTTCTTGCAACAAAAGTAGGTGTTGCATAAAAGCATTAGAGAGAATGTATCGAGCTTCTATTTGATCACTACTATAAACTCGAAATTTTCTTTCAAACTCATTATCATCAAGTTTTATTAGCTCTCCATGGGCATCGTAAGACTGCAAAAGATGTGCCGCCTTACCCATGTAGCGTTCAATTGTGTCTGGAAAAATAAATGTTTTAGAGTAAAAATGTTTGTTAAATTCGCTTACAAAAAACAATCCGCGAAAAAGTGTCACAAAATAAGTCTGCCCTTTTGAATTCTTTCTCTTTGCTTCGGTATGTAATTCGCTAAATTCTATATTGACACCATCTATACTGCCAGAGATTTTATCCTCTCCTTTAAATCTATCAACATTTTCTAAAAAAAGCAAACTTTGCTCATACTCGTAGCGTTTGATACTCTCATTTTGTGCATATTGCAATGATGGAGAGACAAAACTTACGAGCTTTTCTATCACTAAAGTTTTATAATTTGCAGAGAATTCTTGTATTTTATTGTGATAAATCAATGAAAATACGCCGACTACAAACGCTACACACAAAATAAAAAATTGCAATTTATCGTAAAAAAAATTTTGTAAAAGTAAAAAAGCAACAACTGTAAAAATGAGTAATAAAAATATCGTTTTTTTTAAGAAAGAAAATATTTTTTGCCTTTGCAACTCTAGTGTGAGAAGTTGCGGATACATCTCTTCATAAAAGAAATCTTGCAAACTTGCGAGTGTTTTCATCTATTTTTTAAATAGCTCTTTAACATCAACATTTTCTCTTTGACTCACGGGGATTTCAAACACTGATTTTTTTTCATAGCGTAAAAAGTTTGCCAAAATATTTGCAGGAATCATCTCGATGGCATTATTATAATCAGTTACAGCTTGGTTATATGCCCTTCTAGCCGCGCTCAATTGTTCCTCTAGTTCTACTAAAGATCGTTGAAGATGCATAGTATTTTCATTGGCTTTAAGATCTGGATATGCCTCCACTGCCACCATCAATGTACCCAAAAGTGTACTCATTTTGCTATCGATTTTTGCCATTTTGTTTACATCTAAGCTGGAGTTCATCGCATTCGTACGCAAAGCAGTAATCTCTTTTAAAACACCTTTTTCATGCTGCATAGCTTCTTGAACGCTTGCAATCAAAGAGGGGATGAGATCAAATCTTTTTTTTAAAAGGGCATCAACTGAGCCAAAAATATTGGCAACTTGATTTTTCTTGGAAACAAGAAAATTATACAGTAAAGTTATGAGGATAAAAAAAATAACAAGGACTATGAGGAATGATTGCATATAAACTCCTAAAAATATCTCACCATAGAGTGTTTATGGTGAGATATTATAACAAAAAAAAGAATTTACTTTACGGCTCTTTTTCTTTTTGTAGGATCAAGCAATCTTTTGCGTACGCGAACATTTATCGGGGTTACTTCAACAAGTTCATCATTTTCTATCCATTCAAGAGCAGTTTCTAAGTTGAGTTTTTTTGGTGGTACAAGTTTTATCGCTTCATCCGCACCAGATGAGCGGACATTGCTTTGTGCTTTTCCCTTGATAGGATTAACATCAAGATCATTTGGTCTTGCATGCTCACCAATTATCATACCGCCATAAACTTTCACTTGCGGCTCTATAAAAAGTGTGCCTCTCTCTTGCAAGTTAAAGAGCGAATATCCAAGAGCAACACCATTTTCCATAGAAACAAGTGCGCCGTTTTTACGGGTTTCAACACTTCCGCTATAAGGTCTAAAATCTAAAAATGAGTGGTTCATTACACCTTCACCTTTTGTATCGGTGAGAAATTGTCCACGAAAACCAATTAGTCCGCGAGCTGGGATCTCGAATTCTATACGAGTTTGTCCATCACCTGTTGGATTCATCGCAGTCATCTCTGCTTTTTTCTTGCCAAGCTTTTCAATAACAGTACCCGTAAATTCATCTGGAACATCCACCACAAGATGCTCAAATGGCTCTAGTTTTACATTGTTTTCTATCTTTGTGATAACTTCTGGACGACCAAGTGTAAATTCATATCCCTCTCGTCTCATATTTTCAGCCAAGATAGTAATTTGCAATTCGCCACGACCGCTCACTTTGTATTTACCCTCGCCAGCATTTTCATAACGCATGGCAATATTTGTTTTCATTTCACTATCAAGTCGCTCATTGAGTTTATTTGAAGTAACATATTTTCCCTCAAGTCCGGCAAACGGTGAGTCATTGACTGCAAAAACAACTGAAAGTGTAGGCTCTTCAATGTGGAGTGGATCAAGTGGAATTGGATTGTTTGGATCAACAATGCTATCGCCAACATCCAAAGCTTCAAAACCAGCAATTGCAATGATATCACCGCTACTTGCTTCATCGATATCAGTTCTATCAAGTCCTATAAAACCGATAAGTTTAGAAATTCTTCCTCGAATCTGTTCGCCATCTGCCTTAGCAAGTAAAACAGTTTGATTTTTTTTAATGGTGCCGTTAAAAATTCTTGCAATTCCAATTTTTCCAACATAGTTATCATAATCAAGCGTAAAAACTTGGAGTTGCAGAGGATTTTCATCTGAGCCTGTAGGAGTTGGAACATGTTTTAAGATCGTCTCAAAAAGTGGTATGAGATTTTCATCTGGATCTTCCATATTTAACTTTGCATAACCATCTCTTGCCGCAGCATAAACGATCGGAAATTCGAGTTGTTCTTCAGTGGCATCAAGTGCTACAAAAAGATCAAATACCTCATCCACAACACGCTCAGCATCGGCTGAGGGTTTGTCTATCTTGTTGATCACGATGATAGGTCGTAAACCCAAAGAAAGTGCTTTTTTTACAACAAATTTGGTCTGTGGCATAACGCCCTCATAAGCATCTACAAGCAATAAAACGCCATCTACCATTTTTAAAACCCGCTCAACCTCACCACCAAAATCGGCGTGACCAGGGGTGTCAATGATATTGATTTTTGTATTTTTATAATGAATTGCTGTGTTTTTTGAGAGGATAGTAATACCTCTTTCTTTTTCAAGAGCATTGCTATCCATCATTCGTTCATCTGTTTTTGTATGGGCATCAAAAGTACCTGATTGTTTCAAAAGCTCATCTACAAGTGTCGTTTTTCCATGATCAACATGCGCAATCACGGCTATATTTCTAAATTCCATTTATATTCCTTATTTCATAGGCGGAGCAAAAAATGTTCCCCTTTCTTATACAAGGTTTGCATTATATCCAAATAAACTTTGAATTACGCCATATATATTATTGGAATGTTTATTGCTTTAAACTTTAAAGAGTAAAAATCTACAAAGATTGCATTGGCTTCCTTACATGTATATATGTTTAAGGATTTACATCTTGCCAAGGGCAAAGCTTTAGTGAGAGGAATCAAGACTTTGGAAATCTTCAAGGATTTACATCTTGCCAAGGGCAAAGCTTTAGTGAGAGGAATTTTCACTGGGCTTTGCACAGTGAAAAGGAGACAAAAAATATGAAAGAAATTTTAAATATCAGCGTGAATTCACATGTAGCAAAGGCTACAAAAGCGCCTGCAATGCCTACAGAAAAAGAAGATACTAAAAAAGGTTCCAAAGATTTTTTAACAATGCTTTTTTCACAATTGAAAAATAATGCAAAATCAAATGAAGATGTGATTTTAAATCTCGCACCAACCGCCAATACAGAAGAGATATCAGAACCTGTTTTTTTACAACCACAAACAAAAAAAGCTCTCGATGATCATCTTCTAAGTGAAGTTTTAGAAATCCTAACTTTACTCAAAGGTGAAACACCTAAAACATCTTTTCCAAAATACTCCCCAAAATTGGAAAAACTTTTAAGCGATGAGGCATTTGTAGAAGGACTTAAGGAAGTTAAAAACATAAGTGATCTTTTTAAGATCTCTCAAAAGTTTAATCTCGGCTTGGAAAAAATCTCCATTGAAAAATTTGATCTTCCAAAGGCTCAAGAGGAATTCCCATTTTTGGATAAAAAAGCGTTCTTTGCAGTGAACAAAGAGGAATTGCAAACACTTAAAAAAAGCCTTGATACAGGTGAAAAAGTAGAAGCGAGGCGAGGCGAAATCCCATTTATGGCGATAGAAAAACCAGTCAAAATACAAAAAGAACAGTCCATTCTTGAAAAATTAATCACAAAAGAGCAACCTGCTGCTAACGAAAAAATAGTAGTAAAAGAAAAAATTATTAGTGAAAAAAACGAAGAGATTAAAACTATTGTAGTCAAAGAAGAAAAAGTTGCACTTAACAAAACAAATAACGAAATGAAAATTTCTGTCGAAACAAAAGAAATTCCAAAAGAAGTAAAAAAAGAGGAAAAAATTGCGACTAGAGTTCAGGTAATTTCAGATGAGATAGGTGATACAGATCAGCCTATTGTGAAAGAGGCAAATCAAACAAGATCCAATGAAGTCAAGATTGAACCAACTCCAATCAAAAGAGGTTTGAGTGAAATTATGCTTGAAGGATTGAGGACTGAGCGAAAGTCTGAAACAAAAGATGATCAAACGCTTGCTCAAACACTCAACCAATCAAAAGTTAGTGAAAAATCAACCAACGAGACACAAAACATTGAGCCGAGTGAAATAAAGGTTGAAAATCTCCAAAATAAAGCAGATTCAAAACTTATTGCAAAACAGGAACTGCCACCAAGAATGGCTACACGAGAGAGCCTCAACTCTTTTGCTGATGATCTTAGAGAAAAGATAGAACAATATAAACCACCTATTATGAAAGTGCAAATGGCGCTCAATCCAAAAACTCTCGGCGAAGTAGATGTAACCATCATAACTCGTGGCAATAACCTACATGTAAACATCACTTCAAACACAAATACGATGAATATTTTTACCCAAAATCAAGCTGAGTTTAAAAACTCTCTTGTAAACATGGGTTTTACAAATTTGGAGATGAATTTTTCAGACAATAAAGAAAACAACAAAGACCAAGGCAAAAATAACAAAGCATCCAAAGATACACCTGATGATGACTTAGAGGAAAATGCAGAAATAGCAGCTTCCAATATAGAACTCATCGTTCCACAATATATATAAAGGATACATTATGGCAATATCACAGATTACAAGCACAGCAACGCAAGCAAGTACTACAAATGGCGTTTGGGAAAATCCAAATGGTGTTTTAGATAAAGATTCGTTTATGAAACTTCTTCTAGTAGAACTCCAACATCAAGATCCAACTGAACCTATGGATAGTGAAAAAATTCTCTCGCAAACTTCTCAATTAGCGACACTTGAATCGGCTGCAAATACAAATAAAACTATGGAAGAACTTGTGGCGAAACTCAATGCAAATATGGACATGGGTGCGATTGGTGCGATTGGCAAGATGGCAAGTTTAGGCTCAAACGCTGTTACACTTCAAGATGGACTTGCAAAATTTGAAATTTATTTTCAAGAAGAGATAAAATCAGGAACCCTTCGCATCGAAGATAGAAATGGAAATCTTGTTAAGACCGTTTCTTTGGAAGAACAAGCTGGCAAAAGTGGCGTTTTAGCTTTTCAATGGGATGGCTATAGTAACGATGGAACACTACTTGATGATGGCTATTATAGTGTCAAATCTGAGTATCTTGATGTAAACAACAAACAACAAACAACACAATTTGGTATCTATCCCATAGAATCTGTTAAATACGAAGATGGCAGGCCTTTGATGAAATTAGGTTCATCTTATGTAACTATGGAAAATATAGTTGAATTTTTTTAAGGAAATACTATGAATACTTCCTTTTACAATGGTATTTCAGGTGTTAAATCTCATCAGTTTGGACTTGATGTTTGGGCTGATAATATAGCCAATATCAACACAACAGGTTTCATAAGTAAAACTCCAGAGTTTTCAACCGTTTTTTCAACAACGCTTGCAAACTCTTACTTTAATCCAACAGCAAATGACTTTGGATACGGCAGTGGCGCTCAAAATACGGCGTTAAATACTTTTAGACAAGGTATTTTTCAGCCGACTGACCGAACTTTTGATATGGCAATAGATGGCAAAGGTTTTTTTGGTGTTCAAAGCCAAACAAAAGAGATTTTATACACACGAGCAGGTGCTTTTTCGATCGATGCAAATGGGGATATGGTCGATGAAAGTGGTAATTATCTCATGGGAACTCTTGGTGGCAATATAACACCAACAATGCTAAATGCAGATCTTATGAATCAATTTGGGCAGTATTATCAAGTAGATAACACTACAAAATTAGGCACAGCTTATAGCATAGCATCACTTGGAGATATCGCATTGACAGGCGTTGCAAACCAATCTATTATCAATTTACCAGATATTCTTTACTTTCCGCCCGAAGCTACAACTTATGTCAATTATCAGGCAAATCTTAATCCAAAAATAATCACAGAAGCAACTTTGATTGATATAAACGAAACAGATTTTGTGAACAGTATAGATACGCTCAATAAAATTATCAGCATAAATGGCAGTATCACAAACACTTTGCAAGCACAAAATCCTCAAAAAGATGATGTTGTTTTAGTAACGCTGAGAGATGCGAATGGTAAAACATTGAATATCAACACAAAATTAGATGAAAATCTTACATGGAATATAATAAATGCTGATATAAGCACTTTAGATACAACCAATCCTATAACAACGACTGCTCAGCTACAAAGCATTCAAGAGATACCAAATATAGAGCATTTTACCACAGAGATAATAGCTCCTGATGGGAAAAAAGATATAGTTGATATGACTTTTACAAAAAGGGTTCCCCAAGATACACTCGAAACTACTTGGGATACACAAATACAAGTTTTGCGTTTTGTTGAGGATTATAAAATTCAATCGCATGATCCAAATATCACTTATGATCCAGCTATTTATGATGTCAATCTCACAACAAATCAAGTTACAAAGATCTATGATCCAACACTCTACAAAGTTGATAAAGGCTTAAATAAAGTGTATCAAATCATAGATTCAAAAGAAGGAAGTGCTACCTTTGGAGGTGGTGGGGAACTGAGAGCAAATGATATTCCTACACTCTCAAATAGTGGAACTCCACTCAATCTAAACATCGGAACACCATTAACACAAGATGGTGATGTAATTATATCAAACGGTTTTGATGGTATGATCTCACATGTAGATTTAGATAAAGCTCGAGTATCTACCAAAGATGGGTATGTAGAGGGACTCTTAAAAGCTTATGGAATGGATGGACGAGGAAATATCATAGCAGAATTTAGCAACGGCAGAAGTACGCCTATAGCAAAAGTTGCCATTTACCAATTTATAAATGAGCAAGGTTTAGCAAATGTAACAACTACTTTGTTTAGCAAAACAGATAATAGCGGAGAACCACTCTTCTTTCTCAATGCAGATGGCTCTTATAAAGGTTCTTTGATCCGTTCAAACTATCTTGAGGGAAGTAATGTTTTATATGCAACAGCACTCACTGAGCTTTTGATTATGCAAAAAGCTTTTGATGCGAGTGCCAAAAGTATCACCACAAGCGATCAATTAATCCAAAATGCAATCAATATGAAACGATAATGTGGAATAAAAATTGCTTAAAATAACTAAAACCAAGAGTAAAATAAAGGACAACCAATGATGCGATCACTCTGGGCCGGCGTAACCGGATTACAAGCACACCAAATCGCGATGGATGTTGAAGGCAACAACATCGCCAATGTTAACACAGCAGGCTTCAAATATTCAAGAGCCAATTTTTCTGATCTCTTGAGTCAAACCGCTAAAATAGCCACAGCTCCGCAAGGTGAGCTAGGCGGTAAAAATCCTATGCAAATAGGGCTTGGAACACAAATAAGTTCCGTAACCAAAATTTTTAAACAGGGTTCTGTTCAAGTTACCGATAAAAATACAGACCTTGCTATTCAAGGTGATGGTTTTTTTGTTGTATCTCCAGATGGTGGAAGCACTTATAAATACACACGAAATGGTGATTTTACTTTTGATGCTCAAGGAAATTTTACTGAAGGAAATGGTTATATCATCCAAGGTTGGGTAAGAGATGCTCAAACAGGAGAGATAGATGCCACAACGCCTATCCAAAACATTACAATTCCCCCAGGGCTTACAACGCCAGCAAATGATACAAGCTACATTACACTCAAAGCCAATCTTAATTCAGGCAATAATATCGTCAATAAATCATCTATATACACTTTAGATGCAAATGCTGGATGGATTGATAGTGATGGTGATGGGTTACAAAATCCAAATGAAATACACAATGAAAATGATATTGGTCAGGATATATTTAATACAGATAAAGCTCTTTATGAAAGAGGTCAGGATTTGGGTGCTCTTTTCAATGCAAATGGTGAAGCATTCAATCTTGAAAACAACCAAGGAGTTTGGATTAGTTATGCAGAAGCAAGAACACAAACCTTACCACTCACTGCACATGTATCAGGAACAACTAATGTAGATCTTAATATAAATGGTACTTCTATAACTGGAAGTATTGTATCGTTAGATGATAATATCGTTGCGACTTACATAGCTACTATTATAAATGAAAAAACCGCTCTGACTGGTGTTCAAGCTCAAATATCTGGAGGCAATGATATTTATCTTACTAATACCAATAAATCAGGAACTGAAAACACTACAAAAAATATAAAAATTACCAAAGGTGCGACTGACTTAACTCAATTTACTGATACTAGTGTTATAACAGCGTATAAATATACTTATTCAAAAACTCCACTTAACACAACATACACTTATGATGATGCCCAACAAAGAACATTTACAACAACTGAAGATTTAAGAGCTGCAATCCAAACAGATGCTCGTCTTCATGTAGATTATACCAATGATGGTGTGGAAGATAAAAATGATGGCGTGGAAGTCATTATAAATGAGCAAGGACAGTTTCAAATTTCAAATCCAACAGGAGATGCACTCAATCATAATGATGGAGATATTACAACCACTGGAGATATTACAACAAGAACTGGAACTCTTTTATCAAGCGATTTATCAACTGAGGCTATATCTTTTCCCGTTGGAACCATCTTTACAGAAACAATAACCCCCTCTGCAAATGTTATAATAAACGGTGTTGAATATGGTCCAACAGGTGCTGGTGGACCAACTATCCCTGCTGGAACTACACTTACTACAGCAGCAACCCTTCCTATTGGTACAACGGTAGCTGATACTGGTAATGATATGACACTTCAAGTAGGAACAAATTATCTTTCAGCAAATGATTTTAATATGTATATCTCTGTCACAGCACTTTCTGATGCTTCAAATAAAGTTAGCCAAAATGATCGTTTTACAACCACAATGGCTGCTTTACAAGGCACACTCAATAGTGGAACAGGAATCCGTACAACCCAAAATATTTATGCAGCAAGCCATGCTTCAAGTATAGATGTTTATGACTCTTTAGGTTCAAAACACACTGTACGATTTGAATTTACAAAAACAGGCTATACAGATGATGGTGGCACAGAATGGTCCATTCTTATCTCTGTTCCAGAACCAGGGGATATTAATCTTGGAAGTTATCCTAAAAATATAGTTACAGGAACTATCAGTTTCAATAGCGATGGTTCACTTGCAACATTTAGTCCAACAAACTTAACATACACAGCAAACAATGGTTCAACACCCAATCAAAATATAGAAATCAATTTTGGAACACTCAGTCAATTTGATGGTATGACCAGTTTTGATGCCCAATCAAATACTTCAGGTATTAGCCAAGATGGTTATCCTGGCGGTGATTTAGCTGGAATTCGTGTAGATGAAACAGGAACATTAATCGGTAGTTTTACAAATGGTCGAAGTTTCGGTCTTGCACAAGTTGCCATGGCAAAATTTACCAATAATGAAGGGCTTGAGAGCGATGGAGGAAATACCTTTATACAAACATCAAATTCAGGTGATCCGATCATCGGTCAAGCAGCCATAGGTGGTCGTGGTTTTATCCAAGCTAGTTCACTTGAGATGAGTAATGTGGATCTCTCTCGCTCACTCACACAACTCATCGTAGTACAAAGAGGATATCAAGCCAATTCTAAAACGATAACAACTTCAGATCAGATGTTAAATACACTTTTACAATTAAAACAATAAATTTTCAATAACAATAAGCCTTTTTATAGGGCTTATTGTACCCTTTGGGCATGCGTTAGGGCTATAGCTATGGCGTCTGTTATGTCTAATGGTTTTATCTCTTGCTTGATTCCTAAAATTCTCTTAACCATGAATGCTACTTGCTCTTTTGTTGCTTTTCCATTGCCTGTAACTGCTTTTTTTACTTGCAGTGGTGTATATTCGTGAAAGTTTCCTAAAACTTGCAATATCTTTAAACTCAAAGCACCTCTAAATTGGGCTAGTTTGAGGACTGTTTTTGGATTAAATGCGTAAAAAATATCCTCAATTGCTACTTCATCTATGCTGTGATTTTTAAAAATCAAATCAAGTGCTTCAACAAGCTCAACTATCTGGTATTGCAGTGTTCTCTCTTTTATTTTTATAAGTCCTGCTTCTATCAAAATGAGAGAATTTTTCTCTTTTTTGATGAGTGCATAACCACAGTTTCTTGTTCCAGGATCGATACCCATTATAATCAAAATTTTTCCTTGTTTCACAGCTTATTCACAGTGTGAAAATCATTATTCACTCGCAAGTTTAACATAAATTTCAATTGATTTTAGATAAAATAAAAAAGTTTTTCACATTTTATTCACTATGTGATAAAAAGGAGTTTTTTTGATAGCTGATGAAGTACTAGAATTATTACAATCTGAGATTTCACAACAAGAATTTTTGAGATATATCAAACAACTCACTTATATAGAAAAATCTTCCCGATCAGATCTTCGCATTTTTTCGGTTCCAAATCCACTCATTTTAAATTGGGTTAAAACAAAATACGCTGCAAAAATAGCTCATCTTTTTGAGATTAAGACAGGTCAAAAACCAACAATAAAATTTATTTTAAAAAATGAAATTAGTCATAAAGACAAAAAAATTGTCCCCATAGAACTGCACGAACTCAATAAAAATAGTAAAAACACCATTCTCAATCCTTCCTATACATTTGATAGTTTTGTAGTAGGCAGTTCAAATCAGTATGCTTTTACAGCAGCAAAATCAATCGCACAAAAACCTGGAGTTATTTATAATCCTGTATTTATTTATGGTCCAACAGGACTTGGAAAAACCCACCTTATACATGCAATCGGTAATTTTACTCAAGAGCGAGGTAAAACGGTTATTTATGCTACTATTGAACAATTTATGAATGATTTTACTTACAACATAAAAAACCAAACAATGGAGCGATTTCGTGAAAAATATAGAAATTGTGATGTGCTTCTCATTGATGATACACAGTTTCTTTCAAACAAAATTCAAACTCAAGAGGAATTTTTTCACACATTTAATGAATTGCATTCAGCTGGAAAACAGATAGTACTTACTTCAGATAAACCACCAAAGATGATCAATGGTCTTGAAGAGAGATTGAAAAGTCGCTTTGAATGGGGACTTATAGCAGATATCACACTACCTGAACTTGAAACAAAGATAGCTATTATCAAAAAAAAATGTGAATTAGATGGTATTAATTTAGCTGAAGATATTATCAATTATATTGCTACAAATATGGGAGACAATATCCGTGAGATTGAAAGTGCTATCATCAATCTCAACGCTTATGCATCACTTATGCGTCAAGAAATATCACTTGAATTTGCTAAAAATGTGATGAAAGAACAGATTAAGGAAAAGAGAGAAAATATTACACTTGAACACATTATTGAAGTTATTTCAAAAGAACTCAATATAAAACCAAGTGAAGTAAAATCAAAAAAAAGAAGTCAAAATATCGTAGAAGCAAGGCGTATAGGAATCTATCTTGCAAGAATTTTAACACCAAATTCTATGCCAGCATTGGCATCATTTTTTGGGATGAAAGATCATACAGCAGTTTCGCACAATATGAAAAAGATTTATGAACTTATAGATACAAATGAGATGTTCAAACTGAAAGTAGAAGAACTAAAAAATAAAGTTTTATCAAAAGAATAAAAAGTTTTTTCATAAGTTGTGATTACATGTGAAAAAAAAGGAACAATAATTTCACAGGTTAAAAGCCTTTAAAAGGGTATTTTATGTATAATTTCACAGTTTCAAGCGAAACTACTACTGTTACTATTATTTTAATATAAAAAAGGATTGCTTATGAAGGTTGCCATTAGAAAAAGTATTCTTGAAAATATGCTTATCAATACACAGTCATATCTTGAAAAAAAAGATTTATCACAGATAACAGCACACCTTTTTATGAGTGCTGAAAATGATAATTTTATTTTAAAAGCATCTGATTATGAGATGGGTTTACAATATACCACTCATGAAGTAAAAATTGTAAATGAAGGTATGGCAACAGCAAACGGTAAAAAATTTTTAGATGTTATCAAAGGTTTAAGAGAAGATGATATCATTTTGGAAACTATCAATGATTATCTCTATATCAAACAAAATAGTTCAAAATTTAAATTGCCTATGTTTAATCCAACAGAATTTCCAAAATTTCCAACCATAGATGAAAAATCAAAGTTGCAAATCAATAGCACTTATCTCGTAAAATCTCTCAAAAAAATAGCAAACACCATAGACACAAATAATCCAAAATACGAACTCAATGGAGCCCTTATAGATATTAAAGAAAAAAATATCAATCTTGTTGCTACAGACACAAGAAGGCTTGCAATCGTTAAAATGGAAAATGAAATAGAAGATACTTTTTCTATTATTATTCCAAAAAAAGCAATCAATGAAATTCAAAAACTTTTTTTTGATACGATTGAGATGTTTTATGATCAATTTACACTCATAGCCAAATCTAAAAATTTTATTTTTTATACAAAACTCATTAATGGTAAATTTCCAGATTATGAACGCATTATTCCTAAAAATATCAATTTTAGATTATTACTTTCAAGAGATAAAATGCTCGCTTCTCTCAAACAAATAGCTATCATTTCAAATGAAATTAAAATCACTTTCAAAACAAATAATATTGTCTTTGAAAGTTTAAATTCTGATAATACAGAAGCTAAAACTGAGATAGAATTTAAAACAGGGCTTGATGAAGAAATTGTTCTTGCCCTCAATGCTCGTTATATTCTTGATTTTTTAAGTAATGTTGATGAAGAAAATTTTACACTAGCTTATAATGACAGTGGATTACCTTTTATTTTAGAAAACAATGAATTTATAACAATAGTTATGCCAATAACACTATAAACGGAGTATTTATGAACACATATGGAGCAGACAATATAAAAGTCCTCAAGGGGCTTGAAGCGGTTAGAAAACGACCAGGAATGTACATAGGAGATACCAATATAAATGGTTTGCACCATCTTATTTATGAAGTTGTAGATAACTCTATAGATGAAGCGATGGCTGGGTATTGTGATAAAATTACTGTAGAATTAACACATGAGGGTTCAGCTATCATTATTGATAATGGAAGAGGAATCCCAGTAGCACACCATTCTGGAGAAAATATGTCTGCTGCTACTGTTGTTTTGACTATCTTACATGCAGGTGGAAAATTTGATAAAGATACTTATAAAGTAAGTGGTGGTTTACATGGTGTGGGAGTTTCGGTTGTTAATGCTCTTTCTCAAAAACTTGTGGCTACTATAAAAAGAGATGGACACGAACACAGACAAGAGTTTGCAAAGGGTATTCCACAAACTGAACTTGAAATTATCAAAACAACCAATAGATCTGGTACATGTATAGAATTTTGGCCAGATTCAAGTATATTTGAAACCACTGAATTTGAATATGATACACTTGCAAAAAGATTTAGAGAATTAGCATATCTCAATTCAAAAATTACCATAGATTTAAAGGATCAAAAAACAGGTAGAAATGATAGTTTTCATTTTGATGGAGGTATCAAACAATTTGTAGAAGATCTCAATAAAAAAGAACAGATTTCTATCCCAGTACACCATACGGATGTAATCGATGATGTTGAAATTGATATCGCTTTGATGTATAACTCATCATATGTTGAAAATGTTTTATCTTTTGTAAACAATATCAAAACTCCAGATGGAGGAACTCATGAAAGTGGTTTTAGGGCAGGACTTACAAGGGCTATAGTAAATTATATCAATCTTAACGCAGCTGTTAGAGAAAAAGATATAAAAATTACAGGCGATGATGTAAGAGAAGGTTTGATAGCAGTTGTCAGTGTAAAAGTACCTGAACCACAATTTGAAGGGCAAACAAAAGGAAAACTTGGAAGTTCCTATATAAAACCTATTGTTCAAAAGATGATTTATGAAAAATTAGTACAATACTTTGAAGAAAATCCGATCGATGCAAAAGCTATTATGAATAAAGCACTCTCCGCTGCAAGAGGGAGAGAAGCTGCAAAAAAAGCAAGAGATCTTACCCGTAGAAAAGATTCTATGAGTATTGGGACACTGCCTGGAAAATTGGCAGATTGTCAAAGTAAAGATGCAACTATTAGTGAACTTTATCTTGTAGAAGGTGATAGTGCTGGAGGTTCTGCAAAACAGGGTCGTGATAGGGTTTTTCAAGCTATCTTGCCACTCAAAGGTAAGATTTTAAATGTTGAAAAATCTCGACTTGATAAAATATTGAAATCTGATGAAATTAAAAATATGATAACAGCACTTGGTTGTGGTATTGGGGATGAGTTTAACGAAGAAAAATTGCGTTATCACAAACTTATCATTATGACCGATGCAGATGTCGATGGAAGTCACATTCAAACACTTCTTTTAACATTTTTATTTAGATTTTTAAAACCTGTTATTCAAAATGGTTATGTTTATCTTGCACAACCACCACTATATCGATATAAAAAAGGTAAAAAAGAGATTTATCTCAAAGATGATAAAGAACTGAATGAATTTTTAATTCAAACAGGGATAGAAAGTGTTTCGTTTGAGGGAATTGGAAGTCGTGATTTGATTGATTTTTTTAAGATTGTATCTGCTTATAGAAGTACGCTAAAAGAGTTAGAAAAAAGATTTTCGGTTATTTCTATTATGCGTCATTTGATAGAAAATCCAGATCTTGTATCACTTAAAACTGAAGAACTTTTTATAAAATTGGAACAGTTTATTAAAGAAATTGGTTACAATCTTTTAAATCACTCTGTAACTCAAGAGAGTATTCATCTGTTTATTCAAACAGGCGATGGACTTGAAGAGATTAAACTTGATGAAAGTTTTTTTACAAATCCACTTTATGAAGAAGCGATTTATATCCATCAAAAAATTCAAGAAAGAGATATTTTTGATGTTATAAAAGGTCGTGATCCGATATTGGTGCTAGATGAGATAGAAAAAAATGCAAAAAAAGGTGCGTATATCCAACGCTATAAAGGTTTGGGTGAAATGAATCCAGAACAATTATGGGAAACTACGATGAACCCTGAAAATAGGCGATTATTGCAAGTAAACATTGATGATATCGAATTAGCAAGTGATACATTTACACTTTTTATGGGTGATGAAGTAGAACCTAGACGAAAATATATTCAAGACCATGCGAAAGATGTTGTGCATTTAGATGTCTAAAAAATGCTGTATTCACAACTAAAAGATAGGGAAAACCGATTTATCGTTGCGATAAAGATAGGGTTTCCCTTTACACTTCTTTCATTTATACTTTTTTATACTTTTAAAGTTTCTCAAAATTCACTTATGGATGTTATTTTATCTTTATTTTTAATTCCATTGTATGTATATTATATATTTTATCTAATTTATGATGGATTTCGTTCAACTCTCTTAGATCCTGTTACAAAAACTTTTACACGCAAAGAGATGATTAAAAAAATTCAGAAATTAAAACAAACAAAAAATATTGTGCTTCTTCAAGTTCAAAATATTGCAGATATCAATGAACGATATGGCAATAAAATCGCTGATCATGTTATTTTTCATTTTTGTTTACAACTTGATATATTTTTAAAAAGTTACAATTTTAAAGATATTCCTATTGGTCGTTATGGCGGTGGCAATTTTTTACTTATTTTGCCTCTAAAATCAAAACAATTATCACATCTTTTGCATATTTTTTTACATGATGTTAAAAACAAAGGAATAAATGAGATAGAAATAAAAGTAGATTTTTCTATGATTGAATCAAATTATGATGCAGTGGCTGAAACGATTATTAAAAAACTTTTTTTTGACATATATGAAAAAAAAGAACAAGATAATTTTCAAAATATCAAACCAGATGAATTTGAAAAAGTTATCATAGATGCTATAGAAAATGAAAAATTTATTTTTAAATACCAACCATTAGAAGATAAAAATAAAAAGATAAAAATCCTTGAAGTGTTGCCAACAATTTATTCAAAATCCCATGGAATGCTTCGCATTACACAGATTGAACATATCATAAATCAATGTGGATATGAAAATATCTTTTATAAAAAAATGTTTTTTAGTTTAATAAAAGAGTTAAAAAAATATGATTTGCAAGAGATTCGTTTTTCTATAAAAATTTCACCCGTTACACTTAGAAATAATGTATTTATAATTTTTATAAACCAATTATTTCATCAAAATCTTCTCAATACAAATCTTTTTATATTGAATTTTCACGAAAAAAAACGCTATGATGATATACATAGATTTAAAGAGATATTATTACAGTATAAAAAATTTGGTTTTACTCTTTCTTTAGAAAATTTTGCAGGCGATAATACATGCTTTGAATATATAAAACATTTGCCAATTGATATGATAAAATTTGATATAGAATTTACAAAAAATTTTACAGATGAAAAATACAAAATTTTATTGGAAAATTATCTAAAATTATTGCAACAGTTAAAAATTCAATCAACGATAAAATTTATAGATAAGGAATCCACCTATAAAATCGCTTCTTCATATGAACCTGATTTTATAGGTGGTTTTTTTATCTATAAACCAAAAAGTCTCAAACAAATCTTACATGTAATAAAGGAAAAAAATGCAATACGGTGAAAAAGAGATCCGCAAATTTGATATAGATAAAGATTTAGAAATTTGGCCAAACAAGCATAAAAAAAATTATATTATCAAAATAACACTTCCAGAATTTTGTTGTTTGTGT
This sequence comes from Sulfurospirillum sp., assembly GCA_014859685.1. GTDB lineage: Bacteria > Campylobacterota > Campylobacteria > Campylobacterales > Sulfurospirillaceae > UBA6810. Next base: position 30,113 of record JACUTU010000003.1, read on the forward strand.
CCAAGAAGTGGTTATCCAGATTTTGCTACGATATATTTACAATACACACCAGATGAATTAGTAGTTGAGCTTAAAGCCTTAAAACTGTATATCAATAGTTTTATGTACAGAGGCATTTCACATGAAGATAGTGCGAATGAGATTTACGATTCACTTGTAGCAAAACTCAAGCCAAAATGGATAAAAGTTGTAGCAGATTTTAATCCTAGAGGCAATGTCCATACAGTGATAGAATTAGATTCACAAGTAATCAATAAGGATTAAAATATGCTCTCCCCTGGTCTCATAGAACAATTTTTTGCAGCTGCTTCGATTCAACGCTGGAATGATTATCCTCGTATGGTAGAATTAGTTGAACTCGATAAACAAGCACATAAATTTATCATCGCTTATTTTATAGCAAATATGGAACAAGAAGGAACTATCAATCATGTGCATCTTATAGAAGCTGGAATTTTTGAATTTCTGCGTCGCGTAGTAGTAACCGATATTCGCCCCGATGTTTTTAGAAAAGCATTGCAAAAAAAAGAAAAAGAGATCAATAAATGGGTTTTTTCAAAACTCAATCATCTGCTTGTTGCTGTGCAAGATGGTGCTTTTTTACAACGCTTTGAACAGTATTTAAATGATACAAATATGTATAAAAAAGAGCGATTTATTCTCAAAGCAGCTTCTTATCTTGCTACAAAATGGGAATTTTCAATTGTCTATCAAACCAGTAAATTTCTCAATGGTATCGATCGTGTCAAAGAAGCAGTTGATGAAGAAATTGAAGATTATTATGAACTTATTGGAGTACGCAAAATAGCTCTCAATCAAAAGCTTTCAAAAATTATCGATCTCAGCGGACGACTAAGATTTCAAAAAAGATGGGCACAAACTCCTAGAATTCCTGAAACTTCAGTGTTAGGGCATATGCTTATCGTGGCAATAATGGGGTATTTTTACTCTATCAAAGTGCAAGCTTGTGACAAAAGATTGGAAAACAATTTTTACTGTGCTCTCTTTCATGATCTTCCAGAAGCACTCACAAGAGATATTATTTCTCCTGTAAAATACTCTGTAAGTGGTTTAGATGATATCATCAGTGAATATGAAATTGAGATGATTGAAAATGAAATATTGCCTTATTTACCGTCAAAATTGCTCGCTTCTTTTCAATATCTTTTAGGTTTATACGGCAAAAATGAAAAAAATGAATTTTTAAATAAGATCAATGAAAATAATCATATCAAAATAGTAGATTCAATAGATTCCTACAATGAAAATAGATACAATGCCATTGATGGAAAAGCTTTGAAAAATTGTGATAGACTTGCAGCTTTTATTGAAGCAGTACTTTCTATCTCGCATGGGGTAAAATCAAAAGAACTGTTACAAGGAAAAGAGTTTATCAAAAAAACTCTAAAAGAAAAAGGGAAAGTTACAGGAGTGGATTTTTACACACTTGCTTTAGTAATTGAAGATTTTGTGATGGATGAAAAACCCTCCTCCAGATGACTGCGGCACATACTTAAATAAAGTGCTCTGCTGTGTTCCCACCCTGAAGCGTTGCTTCGATTCAAACATTGCACAGGTCTAAAGGAGAGCGAATTGAAATTATATCGAAAAATTCTTAAACTCTTACATGTAAAGGATAGATAATGCTGTTTAAAAAAATCAAAATATTTTTTCTCTCAATCTTTCGTGAATTCTTTTTATATCACCATACTTCACTTGAATTTCGAGCAAAACTATTTGCTGCGATGATCGCTTCAAACAATGTCGATAATACCTACGAATACAAAGTTTTACAAAAAATTGCAGCCGAAATTTACAATGATGAATATAGAGTTGATGTACTTGTGAATACAACTAAAGAATATGTAGATAAAATCCAAGAAAATAATGGTCTAAACATAGATGATTTATTGCTCAATATCACAAAACAGATAAAAAAAAATAGTCGTTTTAAAGATAAGATAAATTTAGAACATCTTAGAAGTTTTTACAATTATGATGGTGATGAAGATACAACATTGTTACAAACAAGAATTTTAGAGTTTTTTGAAAATGCAAGTGCTTAAAATGGCGGGCAGAGAGAGATTCGAACTCTCGGTAGGTTTCCCTACGGCCGCGTTCCAGGCGACTGGTTTAAACCGCTCACCCATCTGCCCAAAATAAAGAAAAAATAGTATAGCTTTTTTGTACTTATGAGTTACTTTAAACAATTTGTGCAGAGGATTTCAAAATGGATGACATCATTTAAAATTTTACAATTTGCTTCATTTTCAATTTTATCGATAAATGCGTTTGTATCAGATTGAAAATCCCATATTGTGTCACAAGATTTACAATATAGGTGAATATGCTTCTCTTTTTTAATCTCATAGTGAGGTTTTTTTGCGATTTTTACTTCACTAATGATATCTTTTTCCACCATTTCATTAAGATTTCTATAAATAGTAGATAAAGAGAGTGTAGGAAATTTTTCTTTAGTGATTTTTTCGATCTGTTCTAAAGTTGCATGTCCACAATTTTCTAAAGTATCTAATACACAAAGTCTTTGAGGAGTTGCCTTTAAATCGCTTGTTTTTAAAAGTTTTATATGAGACATATTTTATCCTTTTTATTTATCTTATGATAACAGAAATGAAAAATTTTCGCAAGTAGTTTTTATAATTTATTGCTATTTTATGTGTATTTTTATAGATTTTTTTCTAAAATTTTGCTATATTTTTTACAAAGAGGAGGCTATTTTGAACAAAACTTACAAAAGATTTTATACAAGGCTCATCGTTGGCGGAGTTTTTATACTTGCTATTTTGCTCTCAAGTATTTATAGTGCTTTAAAATCCTAATAATAACCCAAACACAGTTCGTTTGTGAGATTTATTTTTTTCTCTAACGGGCTTGGCCCAAAAAATTTGCATTTTTCTACATAAATATTATAGTTATAATCTAATCCTAAATCATCATAAAATTTTTTTAAATTGACAAATTTTATACCACAAATATCCCTAATATCTAGTATTTTATATAATGAAGAGTTATTTGAAGCGATAAGATGCGAGGAAGCAATGCCTGTAAAATGACAAAATGCACTCGCGATAACCATACCATGAAGTGGAGTACATTCTTGTAAAATATGTTGGTATTTGGGCAATATAGTCTTCTTTTCTAAAAAAATTATGCGTGATGATTCATATCTAGCGGCTTTGATATCTTTCCAAAATCTATATGCGTTGGAAGATATACAGACTCTTTCGCAGAGTTCTTTGTTCACAATAAAATCATCTAAAAAGAAGTTGTTTGATAAATTGATCATTTTCATTTTTGATCTTTTTTTAAGTAACAATAGCAAATTATTGCTTACATGTAAACTATATTTTTATAAATTTTTCATCAAATTACAATATAATAATTAAAAATTTTCAGGAGATATAAAGATGAATAACATAAAACACCTTGTAGCTTTTTTTGCAGTCGTAGCACTTACATGTAGTTTGAATGCTACAGAAAAAGTGTACCGCCTTAAACTAGCCGCTTCTTGGGCAAATACAGTGCCTATTTTGGGTGTCGCACCAATTGAGTTTCAAGAGATGGTAGAAACCATGTCAAATGGAAGATTGCAAGTGCGTATCGATGATCCAAACAAACACAAAGCTGGACTTGCAGTTATGGATCTTACAAAAACAGGGCAGTACGATATAGGCTACACAGCTTCTTATTATTACAAAGGCAAAGATGCAAAACTCAGCTTTTTTACAACGATACCTTTTGGTTTGCTTGCAACTGAACAACACGCATGGTTTGAATATGGTGGTGGAAAAGAGTTGGCACAAGAAGTATATGATCAACACGGACTTATCCATTTGCAAGGTGGCAATACAGGTATGCAAATGGGCGGATGGTTTAAAAAAGAAATTACTTCACTTGAAGATCTCAAAGGCTTAAAAGTGCGTATACCAGGTATGGGTGGTGAGGTTATGTCAAAACTTGGAGTTTTAGCCGTGACTGTACCGCTAGGAGAACTTTATACTTCACTTGATAGAGGAACTATTGATGCGGTTGAGTGGATAAGTCCTGTTTTTGATATAAATATGGGATTTCAAAAAGTAGCTAAATTCTACTACACAGGTTGGCAAGAGCCAGCAAGTGAGATACAATTTTTGTTTAACAAAAAATCTTTTGAAAATTTACCTAAAGATCTTCAGATGATCATAGAAACAGCAGCTAGCAAAGTTGCAAATCGTGTTATGGAAAAAGCAATGTATCAAAATGCTTTAGCGTGGGATAAAATAGAAACAGAACATCCAGATGTGAAAGTTGCTAGTTTTCCAAAAGAAGTACTCACGGCACTTTCCAAAGCAACCGATACAATACTTGATGAGCAAGCAAGTAAAGATCCACTTTTTAAAAAGATTCTTGACTCACAAAGAGCTTTTATCACTAAAGCAAGAGCTTGGACAAAGATGGGAGATTACGCATATATAAACAATACTGAAAAATAAATCGCACAAAGAGGTGAGCGTTTGCGTTTACCTCTTTACCCCGACTAACAACAAAATCCACGCTACAATAAAACCAGCACCTCCGATAGGTGTGATCGCTCCAAGCCACTTGATACTACTCATTGCCAAAGCATATAAGCTACCTGAAAATATAAAGATACTTGCAAACATAATATATCCAGCAAGCCTAATTTGTAGATTTTGCTTTACATGTAAGACCAAAGCAATCGCCAAAAGCCCTAAAGCGTGATAAAACTGGTACTGCACTCCCGTGTTAAAGATGCCCAAACTATAAACATCCAAACTAGACTTGAGCGAATGCGCCCCAAAAGCTCCGATACCAACACTTAAAGCCATCATAAAAGCCGCTAAACTTAGAAATTTTTGTGTGTGCGTATTCATAAAATTCCTCTTGAGTAAAATAGAAATATATTCATTTTGTGAGATTAAGGTTAAAAAGTAGTGGCCGGGAGAAGGAGATTCGAACTCCTGGAGGTATTACCCTCGCCGGTTTTCAAGACCGGTGCATTAAACCAGACTCTGCCATCTCCCGACAGATAAAAAGTGAAAAAACTATTCAGTCTTTTCTTTTACATAAGTTGCACCCTGATTGACTTTTTCTTTAGTCCAATCAGCCGCATCTTTTGAATCGCTTTTGATGCCACCCCATGTAGCACAGCCGCTAAGAAGTAAAACAATAAATAAACCTGCAATGTATCTCATAAGAAATCCTTCAAGTTATCTTGGAGGCGACACCCGGATTCGAACCGGGGATCAGGGCTTTGCAGGCCCATGCCTTACCACTTGGCTATATCGCCATCAAAAGTAAAAAAAATGGTGCCCGAAGCCGGAATTGAACCGGCACGCTCGTAATGAGCGAGGGATTTTAAGTCCCTTGCGTCTACCAATTCCGCCATCCGGGCAAACGCAATTTCTCAAATCAAATGGAGCGGGAAACGAGGTTCGAACTCGCGACCCCGACCTTGGCAAGGTCGTGCTCTACCACTGAGCTATTCCCGCATCAAAAATGAGACGCAATTGTAGCATAACTATTCTTAAATGTAAAGTATTTTTACAATTTTATGAAACTTGCTATAATGCAAATAAAAAAAGGAAAACAATGCGTAGTGATCAGGTAAAAAAAGGTTTTGATAAAGCACCTCATAGAAGTTTATTTCGAGCTACAGGTTTAAAAAGTGAAGATTTTGCAAAACCATTTATAGGCGTAGCAAATTCTTATATCGACATAATTCCAGGGCATTTCTTTTTACAAGAGTATGGAAAAATCATTAAAGATGAGATACGAAAAAATGGTTGCGTACCTTTTGAATTCAATACTATCGGAGTCGATGATGGTATTGCGATGGGACATGATGGAATGCTGTACTCTTTACCATCGCGTGAATTGATAGCAAATTCCATAGAAACTGTTATGAATGCACATAAGCTCGATGCCATGATTTGTATCCCAAATTGCGACAAAATTGTTCCTGGTATGATCATGGGAGCTTTGAGAGTCAATGTCCCAACTGTTTTTGTGAGTGGTGGTCCTATGCAAAAAGGGCATACAAAAGATGGAAAACCAATCGATTTGGCTACTGCTTTTGAAGCGGTCGGCAAATTTGAAAAAGGTGATATAGATGAAAAAGAACTCACCGATATAGAATGCAACGCATGCCCTAGCGGTGGGAGTTGCTCAGGAATGTTTACTGCAAATAGTATGAATACACTTATGGAAGCTATGGGTATAGCACTGCCCGGCAATGGCACGATACTTGCAATGACGCCACAACGAGAGATTCTTATACGCGCAGCAGCTAAGCGAGTCTGCGAAATAGCACTTGATGAGCGTTATAATTTTAGAAATATTCTCAATGAAAATGCGATCAAAAATGCTTTCGCTATCGATATGGCAATGGGCGGAAGTTCGAATACAGTTTTGCATATGCTAGCGATTGCCAAGGAAGCAGATGTGGATTTTAACATAGCAGATATTAATGAGATAAGTAAAAAAGTTTCACACATAGCCAAAATTTCCCCATCACTTTCAACCGTACACATGGAAGATATCAACAAAGCAGGCGGTGTCAATGCTGTTATGCGAGAAATAGCAAAAAGAGACAATGGATCCTTGTATCTTGACAATCTTACAGTAACGGGCGAAACGATAGCTAAGCGTATTGAAAACGCACAGATAAAAGATACACAGATCATTCACACGCTTGATAATCCATATTCAAAAGTAGGCGGGCTTGCTGTACTCTTTGGCAATCTTGCAACACAAGGTTGTGTGATAAAAACAGCCGGCATAACCGGTGAGAGAACTTTTAGTGGCAAGGCAGTTTGCTTTGATTCACAGCAAGAGTGTATCAAGGGCATTACAAGCGGCAAAGTAAAAGCTGGCGATGTTGTAGTAATTCGCTATGAGGGTCCAAAAGGTGGCCCTGGTATGCAAGAGATGCTTTCTCCAACTTCACTAATCATGGGTATGGGTCTAGGAGCGAGTGTAGCGCTTATAACCGATGGCAGGTTTTCAGGTGCAACACGGGGTTTGAGTGTAGGACATATCTCTCCAGAAGCTGCCGAAGGTGGCTTGATAGGTCTCATTGAGGATGGCGATATCATCAATATAGATGTAGATGCTTATAAAATTGAGGTTGATTTAAGTGATACGGTGATTGCAAAAAGAAAAGCAGCTTTTAAACCATTGGTAAAAGATGTTCCAGGTAGTTGGCTCAAACAGTACAGGCAACTTGTAACCAATGCAAGTAGCGGTGCTATGCTCAAAACAGAATTCCAATAAGCTTCCATGTAGATGGAATTTTTCAACCTTCTTTTGCAACATACCATCACAATGATGGCTATAGTAGATCCGCTTGGAGTGAGTGCTATCATGCTCTCACTCCTTAACGAAAAAGCTACCAATGAACAGATAAATACCATAGCTTACAAATCCACTATAACTATTGTCATTGCATTTTTTGTTGTGTTGCTCAGCGGAAATTTTCTCTTAAAACTTTTTGGTATTGAACTAGATTCACTTAAAGTTATGGGCGGTATTGTGCTTTTACTCATGGCTATAAAAATGGTAAATGGTACGATTGAAAATAAAAATCAAACAAAAGAGGAACGCGAAGAAGCACAAAACCATGATGAATTTGCCATCATTCCTTTAGCTATTCCTATAACTTTTGGCCCAGGAATTTTCGCAACAATTGTAATTCTCAAGGGGCATACAGATACTTTTTTGCAACTCTCTGCGTTGATTTTAGCGTATCTTATCGTGGCATTAAGTGTATATTTTGCTTTTAAAAACAGTGTCTATATCAAAAAATATTTAGGCATAACGGGTCAAAAAATTATCAGTCGTTTGATGGGGCTTATCGTTGGAGCGATTGCTGTACAGTTTATTTTAAGTGGTTGCACAAAGTTATTAAAAAGCTATCTTCTTTAAAATGAGGAGTATAGAAGATAGCTTTTTAAAAAGACTCTACTAAGAGAGACTGTTTACGATGGCATAGCCAAAACCTAGAAGCGTAAACACGATTGCTACATCTATGACTTGAAGTATTTGAAGCGGATTAAGATTGTTGCTCATAATATATCCTTTAAATTTTTCGAGAATGATACGACTTTATACTTAATTAAAAATTAAATAGTTAGAAAATATATAAAAAAAGTCAATAATGTTTCAAAAATACTCTTTTTTTTGATAAAAAAGCTATATATTAGTAGGGAAGTTCAAAAATTATTAAGAATAGAGTATTTAAAGGTGATAATATAAGTTAAATTTAATAAAACTAACATTTTTTAGAAAATATACGATTTTCATTCTAAAGTTTGTCTAAGGAAGCGATATGAATGTAGGTGGTTGGACATGTCCGCATGAGAGAGATGGGATCTGCGATATTATCAAAAAAGAGTGCGACCCAGGAGATAGGGGTTGTGTTTTGTATGGGAAGGTAAAATTTGCAAACCCACAAACCCCATCAAACGAAGCATTCGAAAAGCGAATGGAGCGTAAAATGCGTCAAATGTTAGATGAAAAAAAAGAGGATTGATGCAGGTCAATACCAGTTCATTACTTGCCAATCTTGAAGCAAAAAATGTAAAAAACGCTACACAAAAGATTACGCCCCGAATGCAAAATAGTGAAGCGTTTGTACCCGTGGCGGTAAGCGCCAAAAGTAAATCTATCGGCAATTTGATGGATTCACTTTTTCGCTCGCTCACTACAAGTGCAAACTCAAAAGAAAATATCTCACAAATTTTAAAAAGCCCTGAGATCACTAAAAATATCCAGAATCCACTCAATACCCTCCAAACACTTTCTAATGAGTTGGCAAGGGAGCCTGCTTTACAAAGTTTTGCTAAAAAAATAGAGCATTTTTTTGTACAACTCAAAGATATTGATGCAAAAGTTTTACAAGCACAAGTAAAAAATTCGGGTCCATTTATGGAATCAAAATTCCAACTTTTAGAGCAAACACCAAATGCACTGCCCCAAAATCTACAAACCGTGCTTAAAGCCATTGCCCAAAATCTACAAACTTCGCAAGGTGTTCTTGTACCCAAACAAGATCTCGATTTGTTGGTAAAAACATTTTTTGAACAATTGGCAAGTGTTGCAGATTTGGAAAAAGGTCTAATCAAAGATGTACAAAAAATGTTCGCAAACTTATCCAACGATGGCGTCATAAAACATAAAAATTTTCAAGATTTTGTAAAATTTGAAACACTTTTCAAAGATATTCAAAAATCGCAACTTGCCAATTCTCTTGAAGCTATCAAAAATGTGCTTGTAAAAAATACAAACACGCAATTGCAAAATGTGAAGATACAAACAATCGCACAAAATCTCTTACATGTAAGCAAAAATAATCAAATTTTTGAACCAATATGGAAAAATATTCAAGAAAATATCGCACAAATAAAATTATTGCCACCATTTAAATCGCCATTGCTTGAGGTGATCGCAAAGCTAGATACTTCGATCAATGCTAGCAAATTAACAGAATCAAAGATCAATAATGCGAGTGTTGTTGGCTCACAAGAATTACAAAATTTGCAAGATCACATTAAACATATTGTTCAAAACATAAAAGTGCAAATTCCATTGCAAAATAGCGATACAATCACAAAAATTATCGATACATTGCTGAAAAAAAATGATCTATTTGCTCCGCAACAATCTCAACTTTTTGAGAGTTCTTCGCAACTTGAAAAATTATCGCAATTACTCAAAAATGATTTAAAACCACAAGAAATAAAGCAACTTCAAACGCTTAAAGAGATTATACATTTTGAGAAAATTTTACACAAAGAAACGCAATTGAATCGCCTACATGTACCATTGAAAATAGATAATATTAGCTTGCTCAAGCAAGAGCTTTCAAGCGATATTAAATCCACACTTTTGGGGCTTAAAGATGCGTTACAAAATCTATCTTCCGTGAAACAAAGTGATACTTTGATGCAACATATAGATAAAACGCTGAGTAGTATTGATTTCTATCAGCTCAGTTCACATGTAAACCAATCGAGCAGCTCATATCTGCCTTTTTTGTGGCAAGATCTTGAAAAAGGGGAACTTTCTTTTAAACGATTGCGTGAAAATAGGTTTTATTGTGAGATAAATTTAAGTCTAAAACAATATGGAAATATCGATTTGATGCTTCTTTTGCACGATGATATTTGTATAGATTTGAGTGTCTATGCACAAAATAAAGCGTTTATTACGCAGTTTGAAAATAATTTGAAAGAGTATAAAAAAGGACTCAATGACCTAGGGCTTATACTTTTACATGTACAATTTTACGATATGCCAAAGGATGCGAAGATTAAAAAACAGACATATGATTTTGTTAAAAATGAACAGATCGATATGGGTATAAATATCAAGGTTTAGTATGCAAGAAAATAAACCTATCAAAAAAGCAGTCGCCCTCAAATACGACACCCAAAAAGATAAAGCACCAAAAGTAGTTGCCAAAGGCAAAGGTGAAGTTGCCAAAAATATCATTAAAATAGCCCAAGAAAATGAGCTTCCAATTAAAAAAGATGAAGATTTGGTGGAGTTGCTTACCAAGATAGAACTTGACCGCGAAATTCCAGAAAATCTCTATAAAGCCGTAGCCGAAGTTTTTAGTTTTATCTATAACATAACAAACAAACGATAAAATGTCAAAAATGATTTACTGACCTTACACATTTTTGCAAAAAATTTGTAAAACACCTTGTAATTCTCGAATCAGTAATTAAAGGAAAAATATGGAAAATCTACCAGTATGTCCAAAATGTAGTTGCGAATACACTTATGAAGATGGTGCACTGTATGTTTGCCCAGAATGTGCGCACGAGTGGAATAAAAATACTGATGAAACTTCAAATAATTTTGAAGTTCGCGATGCAAATGGCACACTATTGCAAGATGGTGATAGCGTGAGTGTGATCAAAGATCTTAAAATCAAAGGTAGCTCTGCTGTGGTCAAAGTTGGTACAAAGATAAAAAGTATCAAACTTGTGGAGGCGGATGATGAACACAATATTGATTGTAAAATCACAGGCATCGGTGCTTTAAAAATCGCTCAAAAATTTGTTAAAAAAGCTTAATTTATTTTTTGCCCCTCTTTTGGAGGGGAGAGTTTGCTTTGTATGCTCAAACTTATGTTGTTGTAAAACAAGCCGGCGTAAAGTGTTTTTTGATTGATCTGTTCGTAAGCTTCACATAAGTCTTTGTCACTTTCTACGCAGTCTCTCAGTATTTTTAATATCGTTGTTGCATCACTTGGATTTACATGTGTTGGTGCTTCGCTTGCAAAAGTAAAATGTCTGTGGATCCGTTCTATCAATTTTTTATTTCTTACCTCTATAAAAACTGATTCTAATGGTGCTTTGAAAAACATAACACCGCTTTTGATGTTGATAGAAGTATAGGCTGTATCAAGTCCGTAAATTTTTCGAGAGTACGAGTCGAAAAAATAAAGCCGTTTGTTATAGTTTTCATGAAAACTATCGATGATGAGATGCAGAATTTGGAGCTTTTGCGTTTTTGTGTAAAAATTGCCAATTTGTGAAAAACAAAAGCTTAGTAGCGACTTGATGCTGTACCATTCTGTCGTTTCAAAAGAGTAAGCAAGCATTCTTTTAATCCGTTCTTTTTTAAAAGAATCTATTTGTGAAGAACTTTGCGTGCGGTACACTCTAGGAACTGTTGTATCACGATACATGGGTCCTGGAAATTGTGGATGGATAACAAATCGTTCTTTATCTTCATGTTCTAAGATATATTTTAATCCGCCCAAATACCCCTCGTCTATGATCTTGATCTCCTCTTGCGGTACCTTTTCTAAGAGTTCAAAAAATACCTCATCTTGGCAATTAATGTCCCATATTTTTGTAGGATAGCGAAAAAAAGTTGTTATTTTTTCAAGCACATTCTTTGGTGGTTCTTTTTGCGCTATCTTGTCGATCCACGAAGTGACCGTTCTTCTATCTTTGCCTACAATGTTGGCGAATTTCGAGATACTTAATTGTGAACGATTGTATATCTCTACAATTTTTTCAATAGTATTTTTTGGCATCTATTTTCTCCAAAATCAATTTATTAATTGTACAGTTTTTGTACATAAAGTACAATAAGGCTACATGTAGAAAAAGGAGTACAAAATTTGTATTTTCATACTAAAACTTGTACTACAACATTTTTGTCACAGCGTGTATAATATGTTTAAAATTATCTTTGGAGGTAAAAAATGGGTGCTATCTACGATAAAGTATATGCAGAGTCGATCAAAAATCCAGAAGAATTTTGGGCAGAAGCTGCTACAAAAGTGCATTGGTATCATCAATGGGACAAAGTTTTAGATGTTGTCAATGGCCATTATAGATGGTTTGTTGGCGGTTGTATGAACACTTGTTATAACGCATTGGACTTACATGTACATAATGGCAGAGCTAACCAGCTTGCTTTGGTGTATGATTCTCCAGTTACAGATACAAAAAAAACATACACATATAGACAGTTGCGTGATCGAGTAGCAAAGGCTGCTGGAATGCTTGTAAACAAAGGTGTTGTCAAAGGTGATCGCGTTGTAATCTATATGCCAATGATTCCAGAAGCTGTGATAGCGATGCTTGCGTGTGCGAGAATTGGTGCCATCCATTCTGTTGTTTTTGGTGGATTTGCAGCACACGAACTTGCTACAAGAATTGAAGATGCAAAACCTCGAGTTATTATGAGTGCGAGTTGTGGTATCGAGGTAAGTCGTGTTATACACTATAAACCACTTTTGGATGAAGCTATTAAAAAATCAAGTCACAAACCAACTACTTGTTTTATCTGGCAAAGACCACAAGAGCGAGCAAATATGCTTCCATGGCGCGATGTTGATTGGGAAATTGAAGAGGAAAAATCAACACCAGTGGATTGTGTGCCGGTTGATGCGATAGATCCGCTTTATATCCTTTATACCTCAGGTACAACAGGCAAGCCAAAAGGCGTTATCAGAAGCAACGGAGGTCACTCGGTGGCGATGAAATGGTCGATGGATAATGTGTACAATGCAAAAGCTGGTGATGTATTTTGGGCGGCGAGCGATGTAGGCTGGGTTGTTGGACACTCATACATTGTATATGGACCGCTTATGAATGGTTGTACTACTATAGTGTACGAGGGAAAACCTGTTCGAACAGCAAATCCTGGAGCATTTTGGAGAGTATGCAACGAGTATAAAGTCAATGTTCTTTTTGCAGCTCCTACTGCTTTTAGAGCGATTCGCAAAGAGGATCCAAAAGGGGAATGGGCGAAAAAATTTGATTTGAGCCATCTTCGTACTATTTTTATGGCAGGTGAGCGATGTGATTCACCAACGCTTGAATGGACGAAACAAGTCTCTGGCAAGCCGGTTATCGACCACTGGTGGCAAACAGAAACAGGTTGGGCGATAGCTGCCAATCCACTTGGACTTGATCCAATGGAAGTAAAACCAGGAAGTCCAACCAAACCAATGCCTGGATTTAATCTCAAAGTGCTTGATGCCGAGGGCAAAGAGTGCAAAGCTGGAAAACTTGGCAATCTTGTAATCAAGCTTCCATTACCACCTAGTTGTTTGATGAGTATTTGGGAAGATGATGATAGATATCGCCGCTCATATTTGAGTTTTTATGAGGGATATTACCTCACGGGAGATTCTGGTTATATCGATAAAGATGGCTATGTCTGGGTTATGGGTCGTATGGATGGCGTTATCAATGTTGCAGGACACAGACTCTCAACTGGTGAGATGGAAGAGATTGTTGCAAAGCATCCAGATGTTGCTGAATGTGCAGTCATAGGTATCGACGATGAACTTAAAGGTGAAGTTCCTATGGGATTTGTTGTACTCAAAGAGGGAATTGAACGCGATCCACGAAGTGTGGTTGATGGTGTTATTCAGCTTGTAAGAGATGATATCGGAGCTGTTGCTAGTTTTCGAATCGCTACAGTTGTTAAAAGGCTTCCAAAAACAAGAAGTGGCAAGATATTGCGGGGAACTATGCGTTCTATGGCAGATGGAAAAGAGTGGACTATGCCATCCACGATAGAAGATCAAGATGTTTTACCAGAAATGCAAGCGGCAATTAATGCCCTAGGTTATCCACTAAAAAAAGAAAAGGCGTAGATATGATACAGAGTGCAGGAAAAAAATTTAGAAAAGCTCTAGGCGAGCAAACTCCTTTACAAATCATCGGTGTTATCAACGCTTACAGCGCACTACAAGCCCAAAAGATAGGAGCAAAAGCACTGTATCTCTCAGGTGCTGGAGTTGCTAATGCGAGTTACGGTTTGCCAGATATTGGTATGACAGGACTTGAGGATGTTTGTATCGATATAAGACGCATTACTTCAAGAGTGGATTTGCCACTTTTGGTAGATGCAGATACGGGCTGGGGTGGGGCTTTCAATATTGCAAGATGTGTCCAAGAGATGACTAGAGCGGGAGCTGCTGGATGTCACATAGAGGATCAAGTTGCACAAAAGCGATGTGGACACCGTCCAAATAAAGAGTTAGTAAGCATAGAAGAGATGTGTGATCGTATTCGTGCCGCAGTTGATGCAAAGATAGATCCGGATTTTGTGATCATGGCTAGAACAGATGCACATGCGAGTGAGGGACAAGCTTCAGCACTCAAGAGAGCGCAAGCATATGTGGATGCTGGTGCAGATATGATATTTGCCGAAGCTATCCATACGCTTAAAGAGTATGAGGATTTTACCTCTGTGATTAAAGTGCCAGTGCTTGCCAATATTACAGAATTTGGAGCAACCCCGATGTTTACTGTTGAAGAGCTTGCGAGCGTTGGTATCGATATGGTTTTGTATCCGCTTTCAGGCTTTAGAGCGATGAATAAAGCTGCTTTACTTGTTTTTGAATCTATCTTAAAACAAGGTTCACAAAGCAGTACGATTGAGATTATGCAAACACGAAATGAATTGTACGAGATGTTGGATTATCACTCGTATGAGGATAAATTAGACGAACTTTTTTCAAAGACTAAATAAGTAAAAGGATGGACGATGAGCACAGAAAATAAAGGATTTAAACCAAAAAAATCTGTTGCCCTTTCAGGCACAGCTGCTGGAAATACAGCTATATGTACGGTAGGTTTGAGTGGCAATGATTTGCACTATCGCGGGTATGATATACTCGAATTTGCAACACAAACAGAATTTGAAGAGATAGCCTATCTCATCGTTCATGAAAAGTTGCCCAATGCAGTCGAATTAGCGGCATATAAAGAAAAGTTAAAAGCCTATAGAGATATCCCGCAAGCTGTAAAAACAGTGCTTGAGCAACTTCCAAAATCCACACATCCTATGGATGTTATGCGGACAGGTTGCTCAACTTTGGGGTGCATAGAGCCTGAACATGAAGCACATACAAAAGCTGAAGCACAAGATATTGTGGATCGATTGCTTGCAAGTTTTGGATCTATCTTGCTTTATTGGTATCATTTTAGCCATAACGACAAGAGAATTGAGCTTGTCAGTGATGATGACACGATAGCAGAGCATTTTTTACATCTTTTGCATGGTGAAAAACCAAAAAAATCGTGGATAAAAGCGATGCATATTTCTCTCATTTTATATGCTGAACACGAATTTAATGCCTCAACTTTTACCTCAAGGGTTATAGCTGGCACAAACTCTGATATGTTCTCTGCAATTACAGGCGCAATCGGGGCTTTGAGAGGACCTAAACATGGGGGAGCAAATGAAGCTGCATTTCGTATTCAAGAGCGTTATGCAACACCAGATGCGGCACAAGAAGACATACAAAAGCGTATGGCAAACAAAGAGATAATCATCGGTTTTGGGCATCCAGTTTATACAATCAGTGATCCTAGAAATGTCGTGATCAAAGAAGTTGCACAAACTTTAGCACAAGAAAATGGCGATACCCTTATGTTTGATGTAGCAGTTAGGATTGAAACAGTGATGTGGGATGCAAAAAAAATGTTTCCAAATCTTGATTGGTATTCTGCTGTTTCCTACCACCAAATGGGTATTCCAACCGATATGTTTACTCCGATATTTGTTATCGCTCGAACGAGCGGTTGGGGTGCACATGTCATTGAGCAACGAGAAGATGGCAAGATCATCCGCCCATCAGCACAGTATGTTGGACCGCATGGATTGAAATTTTTACCACTTGAAGAAAGAGCATAAAATGGATAGAAACAAATATCTCAAACCACTTGAGGGCTTACATGTAAGCTATTATGATGTAAAAAGCGCTCTTGAAGATGTGCAGGCAGGAAGCTTTGCTACGCTTAATTATACTTCGAGAATTTTAGCGGAAAATATTTTGCGAAAATGCCCTGATACGCAGTTGCAAGATGCATTGATACAAATAGCGCAACAAAGAGATGATCAAGATTTTCCGTGGTATCCAGCCCGTGTTGTTTGCCATGACATCCTAGGCTTAACCGCTTTTGTGGATCTAGCTGGCTTACGAGAAGCGGTTGCACTAAAAGGTGGTGACCCTACAAAAGTCAATCCTGTCGTGCCAACGCAACTCATCGTGGATCATTCACTCGCTGTGGAATGTGGCGGGTTTGATCCAGATGCTTTTAACAAAAACAGAGCGATAGAAGATAGAAGAAACGCAGATCGTTTTCATTTTATCAATTGGAGCAAAGAAGCTTTTGACAATGTTGCTGTTATTCCTCCTGGAAATGGCATCATGCACCAGATAAACCTTGAAAAAATGTCGCCTGTAATTCATAGTGTTGATGGAATTGCTTTTCCAGATACGCTTGTGGGAACCGATTCGCATACGCCACATGTAGATGCCCTTGGTGTTATTGCTTTGGGTGTTGGCGGATTAGAAGCTGAAAATGTAATGCTCGGCAATCCCTCTTATATGCGACTTCCAAGTATCATCGGCGTGCAAATCATTGGCAAGAGAGCTGAAGGAATTACTGCCACAGATATTGCACTTTCTATGACAAGCTTTTTACGAGAAAACAATGTTATCTCTGCATTTTTAGAATTTTTCGGTGAAGGTGTTGCGTATTTGAGTCTTGGAGATCGAGCCACTATCACAAATATGACACCAGAATATGGAGCGAGTGGCGCTATGTTTGCTATCGATGAGCAAACGCTTGCGTATCTCAGACTCACGGGTCGTGAACCCAAACAAGTACAACTTGTGGAAGCATATGCAAAAGCAAATGGACTTTGGGCAGATACTTTTAAAAATACTCGCTACGAAAGAGAGCTTTGTTTTGATCTAAGCGGTGTTACGAGAAGTTTAGCAGGCCCTTCAAAACCACATAAACTTGTACCAACTTCTACTCTTAAGGCCGAGGGAATAACCAAAGATTTTAGTGATGATGGTGTACATATGCCAGATGGTGCTGTTTTGATAGCGGCTATCACAAGTTGTACGAACACTTCAAACCCTCGCAATGTCATCGCAGCAGCACTTTTGGCAAAAAAGGCAAATGAGTTAGGATTAAAACGAAAACCGTGGGTAAAATCTTCACTAGCTCCAGGTTCAAAAGTAGTACAAGAGTATCTTAAAGAAGCAAATTTACTCAGTGAGCTTGAAAAATTAGGCTTTGGAATCGTAGGCTTTGCATGCACTACATGTAATGGTATGAGTGGTGCGCTTGATCCTGCTATTCAAGCCGAAGCATTGCAAAATGATATCTATACAACAGCTGTTCTCTCTGGCAATAGAAACTTTGATGGCAGAATCCATCCTTTTATCAAAGAAGCATTTCTCGCCTCTCCACCACTTGTTGTGGCATATGCACTTGCTGGTAGTATTCGTTTTGATATAGAAAAAGATGCGTTAGGATTTGATGAAAATGGTAAGCCGATTACGCTTAAAGATATCTGGCCAAGTGATGCACAAATCGATGCAATCGTAGATGCTTGTGTAAAGCCTGCTATGTTTACGCAGATTTATGAGCCGATGTTTGCCAAAAATGGCTTGCGAGATTTTAAAGTAGGCCCATTTTATAGTTGGAATCCAAAGAGTACTTATATCCAAAAACCTCCGTATTGGGAAGATGAGTTTATGCAAAGACCGGCACTGAAAAATCTCAGACCATTGGGCGTTTTTGGAGACAATATTACAACAGATCATCTCTCACCATCAAATGCAATTTTGCCAAGTAGCGCTTCTGGTGAGTATTGCATCAAGCTAGGTTTACCGATTGAGGATCTCAACTCGTATGCAACGCATAGGGGCGATCACAACACAGCTTCAAGAGCAACACTTGCCAATCCAAAACTCTTCAATGAGATGGTAAAAGATGTCAATGGCAAGATCAAACAAGGCTCTCTTGCACGCATTATGCCAGAGGGAAAAGAGAGTCGGATGTGGGAAGCCATCGAAACTTACAGACAACGAAAGCAGCCACTCATTATCATAGCCGGTATCAATTATGGACAAGGAAGTTCACGAGATTGGGCAGCAAAAGGTGTGCGTCTTGCTGGAGTTGAAGTCGTGGTAGCTGAAAGTATTGAACGCATTCATAGAACAAATCTTGTGGGTATGGGCGTATTGCCGTTACAGTTTAAAGATGGCGAAAATCGCAATACTTACGCTATAGATGGCAGTGAAATTTTTGCTGTGCAAGGCGAGATACAACCACGAGCTACACTCACACTTGAGATGAAGCGAAAAAATGGTGAAAAAGTTCAAATTGAAGTTACATGTAGGCTTGATACCTCTGCTGAAGTAGAGGTGTACAATGCTGGTGGAATTTTGCAAAAATTTGCAAAAGATGTTGTAGATGGAGTGAGCGTATGAGTGTTCAGCAGATACAAATTCGCGCGACTTATATGCGAGGCGGTACGAGTAAGGGAACTTTTTTTCATATTGCAGATTTACCAAAAGCAGCACAAGTTGCTGGAGCAGCACGGGATAAACTTTTGCTACGAATAGTCGGTAGCCCAGATCCTTATGGCAAGCAGATAGATGGTATGGGAGGGGCAACTTCAAGCACAAGCAAAACAGTCCTCGTAGCAAAAAGCACAAGAGCTGATCAAGATGTTGATTATTATTTTGGACAAGTTTCTATCGACAAACCTTTTGTAGACTGGAGTGGCAATTGTGGCAATCTCAGTTCTGCTGTTGGTCCATTTGCGATCAGGTGTGGATTAGTAGATGATCTTGTGAGCGACGGTATCCAAGTGGTGCGAATCTGGCAAGCAAATATCCAAAAAACTATACTTGCATATGTACCTATGCGTGGGGGTTGCGTGCAAGAGTGTGGGGATTATGAGATCGATGGCGTGGCATTTGGTGCGGCTGAAGTAAAGCTTGAATTTGTAGCTCCCGTGGATCCAAGTGAACCACTTTTTCCAACAGGCAATCTTATAGACGATCTTGAAGTGCCAAATATTGGTACTTTTAAAGTCACAATGATCAGTGCCGGCATCCCAACTATCTTTTTAAATGCCGAAGACTTAGGGTATAGCGGTTGTGAGTTGCAAGGTGATATCAATTCAGATATAGCGGCTTTAGAAAAGTTTGAAACAATTCGTGCCTATGGTGCCATCAAAATGGGGCTTATTCAAGAACTTGAAGAAGCAAAAACAAGAGCGCATACACCCAAGATAGCTTTTGTTTCCAAACCGCAAAATTATGTAGCTTCAAGTGGCAAAGAGATTCTTGCAAGTGATATTGATCTCAATGTAAGAGCCTTGTCTATGGGACAATTGCACCACGCTATGATGGGAACTGCATCAGTTGCCATAGGTTGTGCTGCTTGTGTGGCTGGAACTCTACCAAATCTAGCGTGTGGCGGCGTACAAAAAGAGTCTGTAACTTTCGGACACCCATCAGGTGTGCTGAAAGTTGGAGCCACTATCGAAAAAATAGATGGCAAATACAGTATCATAAAAGCTAGTATGAGCCGTAGCGCTAGAGTCATAATGGATGGTTTCGTATATGTTCCGAGCGATGTTATGGAGTAGTTTTTGGCATTACATGTAAGGATATTTTCCTTACATGTAAGAAGATATTACTTGCCAAATACTGTTTTTAAGAGGCTCGTTGTTTGCTCGAGTGGATTTTGCCTTATCTTTGTTTCTTGCTGTGCAATCATTACAAATAACCCATCAATCGCTTTTTGTGTTACATACTCGTTAAGATTTTTTTCACTCATATCAGGAATATACGCATCTGCTCCAAATTGTTTGGCGAGTGAGAGAATCTGATTATTTTGTACATAATTTTTACCATATTGTTGATAATAACTATTAAATGTATCATAATACTTGATAACACTGTTTTCTTGCATAGTTGTTTGTACTATCGGTGAGATAAGTTTTTGTAAGTCTGTATTTGTATGGGTTTGAAAGTATTTTGTCGCCGCATCTTTTTCGCCTTGCAAAATAGTTTGTGCATCTTTTAAATCAATTTTTTTAATAGCATTGAAAAAAATATCAGCAGTTTTTGGTGCTGCTTTTGAAGCCGCATCATTCATAGATTTGATGAGATCATCTGCTATCTTATCGCCACCAGCCTTTCTGATGAGTGTTTGTGCTGTTTGTAAATTTTCAGGCAAAGGAATTTTTACTAGTGCATTGCTCAAATAACCATCTGGTTTACCCAAAGATTTTGTAGCGTAAGTTACTCCTTTTTGTAGTGCTTCTTTGAGTCCTTTAGAAATCGTATCATTATTTAGCGTGCCTTGTGTTTGCGTTGTTTTAGTGCTTGTAGTTGGCTGTGTATTTAGGTTCTCCGTAACACTTTTAGCAAAACTTCCTAGATCAAATCCAAACGCTATAGTGCTGCAAACAAGTAGCGAAATGTATAACTTTTTCATATTAATTTTTTCCTTTTTTAATGATTTCATATCCAAAGATTATCTCTTTTGTCTCATCAGGTTTTAAAGCAAATTCCCAGTGGGTTCTGCCCTCCGCATTTTGTGAAGTATAGAGCGGCTCGGCAAGTGTTTTTACTGTAATATTAGCATCTTTAGAGACAGGAACTCTATGCACAAAGTTTACATGTAAAGCATTTTTGCTGACATTTGAGATGGTATAGTGCCATTTTTTTGTGTCTATTTCGTTGTCTGCAAAAAATGTTTTTTTCATATCTGTTTGAATGAGTTTTTTGTCTACATGTAAGAATTGATTGAGTCCAAAATAAAGTGTTGCTGCTTGTTCTTTTTTAATTGAAAAGTTCTGGTTTTGTGCTATTGGCATTGTATTGAGATACAGTTTTGCGGGAGCATTTTGGTATTCTTTGTTTGCTTTAAATGTAGCTTGCATGAAAGCTTGATCGGTGCCATAAGCATCTATATATGTGCTGAATTTTGCAGGCATAATTTGTGAATCTATATCAAATATAACTTTTTTTTGTAGTGGCAAGGAGACATTTGTAAGTTTGTAAACATATTTTGAGCCAAGTTCCTGCAACTCTATGGTCTCGGCTTGTGCATTTATCGCTTCATTTGCAACCATCGCTCGTGATGTGAGAGCTTTTTCTTTGTATGTTATGGGTTGTTGTTTGTAAATGTAGTGTGGATAAAATACTTGAGGATTGACCTGATTATTAATGGCGTATGAGTAGATGAAAATGTTGCTATTATTCAGATCAGTAAGAGAATTTTGCGAGATTTTAGCTTTGTATTGTAAGTGTATCGTGCCTTGTTTTTGATCAGCATAAAGCTCATAAAATGGTTCAAAAGTGATCTCTTTTTGCTCGTAAATGATCGTTAAATGCTTGTTAAAATCCTTACATGTATAGTTTACTTGCAAGCTTTTGATCTCTTTTTTGTGTGCTTGTAGCTCTTGTAATTGTTCTTCTACCTCTCGCAATTTTTGTACAAATGCGTCTATTTTGCTTTGGTTTTTGATGAGATTTGCCCCAAGATATTCAGTGATAGTTTCTATCTTTTTGATATCAAATTGTGCTTGCAAAGAGAGTGTTTTGAGCAATTCTTCTTGTGCATGAAGCGCTTTAATCTGGCTTGTTAGAGTATTTTTTTGTGCTTGCAATTGCTCTACATGTAAGGAGTATTCATCACGCACTTCTGCTTTGGTGCCAAGTTGTATATCTCCCAAAGTACATGTACTCTCAAGTTTGAAACTTATATCTTCCAAAGTGGTATATTTTGGAGTTGCAAGCTCTATTTTGCCCTCTTTTTGCAGTAAAAAAGTCTTACTTAAAAAGGCTTTATTTGTGTAAATCTCCAAAGTTTGACTTGCAAATAAACTAATGAGCGTCAATGCAAAAAATATAAAAATTGACTTCATTGTTCTAACCTTTTTATTTTTGTATCATTATAACCAAAAGCCAATAAACGGTTTATTATGTTAGTTGAGATATAATTTATGATCTTTAAAAATACAGAATAGGATGAATTTATGGTACACAAAGAAACGAAGTATATATTTGTAACTGGTGGCGTTTTAAGTTCGCTTGGCAAAGGCATAGCTGCGGCGAGTATCGCAACTCTTTTGAAAAATGTTGGCTTAAAGGTAAGCATTTTGAAAGCCGATCCTTATATCAATGTTGATCCAGGAACCATGAGTCCGCTTGAACATGGAGAAGTTTTTGTTACACAAGATGGAGCAGAAACAGATCTTGATCTGGGACATTATGAGCGTTTTTTGGATGAAAATCTTACCCAATTAAATAACTTTACAACGGGTCGTGTTTATTCGACCGTTATCGAAAAAGAGCGAAGAGGCGATTATCTAGGCAGTACTATCCAAGTTATCCCACACATCGTTGATGAGATCAAATCACGGATAGTGCAAGCTGGTAAAGGGCAAGATGTACTTATCGTAGAGATCGGTGGAACTGTCGGTGATATCGAGGGTTTACCATTTTTAGAAGCTATTCGCTCACTTAGAAGTGATGTAGGTAAAAAGCGAGCGATGTATATTCATCTTACGCTGATACCTTATATCAAAGTTGCAGGCGAACTCAAAACAAAGCCAACACAACACTCCGTGCAAGAACTTCGCCGCATTGGAATAAGTCCAGATATGCTGATCTGCCGCTCTGAATTGCCACTACCAAAAGAGTTGAAAAACAAACTCGCACTCTCTTGTGGTGTTGAGAGAAATTGTATTATTGAGGCCAGTGACGCGCCGACTATCTATCAAGTACCATTGAGTTTTCAAAAAGAAAATATTCTAGATCCAATCTCTGAGATATTGCAGTTGGGTGAATTGAAACCAAATATGGACATTTGGGATACGCTAGTGAAAAGAATTATTGCTCCAAAAGATGATGTAACCATCGGTTTTGTGGGAAAATATCTCGATCTCAAAGAAGCATACAAGTCACTCACTGAATCTTTTCTCCATGCAGGTGCACACTTAAATGCTCGTATAAATCTCAAATGGGTTGATTCAGAAATGATAGAAGAGAAAGGTGCTAACGAGCTTTTAGATGATGTTGATGGTGTTTTGGTGGCTGGCGGATTTGGTGAACGGGGTGTTGCTGGAAAGATGAAAGCTATCGAATTCGCAAGAGTTAAAAAAGTACCATTTTTAGGAATTTGTTTGGGAATGCAACTTGCCATGATAGAATTTGCACGCAATGTACTTCAAATAAATGATGCAAATTCTATGGAATTTGATGCAAATACGCCATCGCCAATCATCTTTTTGATAGACAATTTCATCGATACAAGCGGTCAAAAACAACTCAGAACCCATCAAAGCCCACTTGGAGGCACAATGCGACTTGGTGGCTATGAATGTGATACAAAAGACAATTCACTCCTACAAAAAGCATATGATAACCAAAAGAAAATAACAGAACGACACAGGCACCGCTACGAAGCAAATCCAGCATATAGAAAAGATTTTGAAAAAGCTGGCATGATTGTGAGCGGAGAATCAGACGGACTCATAGAGGCAATTGAATTGCAAGGACATCCATGGTTTTTGGGTGTACAATTTCATCCAGAGTTTACATCAAGACTTACAGCACCAAATAAAGCCATACTCGGTTTTTGTAATGCAGCTATGCAGTACCACGCAAGTCATGGATAAGTTACTCACAAAAGAAGATGTACGAAAAATCCTAACAAGTAGGTTTTGTGACGATTTGTGCTGTAACCTGAGCGATATGCCAAAACCAAATTCATTTAAGGATATCGAAAAAGCATCTTTGAGAATTGCAAATGCTATTAAAAATAAGGAACGCATCGCTATCGTTGGAGATTATGATGTGGACGGGGTTGTTTCGTCGGTTATTTTAAGTACTTTTTTTGATGATTTGGGTGTTGCTTATACGCTACATATTCCAAATAGGTTTAGCGATGGGTATGGACTCAATGTTGCGGTTGTGCAAAAACTTGATGTGGATGTGATCATCACTGTTGACAATGGCATTTCAGCTGTGGACGCTGCTATGTATTGCAAAGAAAAGGGAATAGACCTCATCATTACAGATCATCATACGCTTCCAACACAGATCCCGCAGGCATTTGCTATCGTTAATCCAAAGCAGCCTGATTGTGATTTTCCAAATTGTGAGATATGTGGCGCACAAGTGGCATGGTATCTCGTGGCGGCTTTGAAATCACAACTTAAAATATCCTATGATCTAGCACAATTTCTAGACCTTTTGGCAATTGCCATCATGGCTGATATGATGGAGCTAAAAGATATGAATCGCGTCATGGTAAAAAGAGGCATTGCAGCACTCAATACTTCTCATCGTCCTATCTTTGAAGCAATCAAGCAATACTATGCAAAATCAACACTTGAGGGCGATGATATCTCTTATCTGATAGCCCCTCTCATCAACAGTTCAGGACGCATGGAAGATGCAACACTCTCTTTTGAATTGCTCAAATCAGCCACTAAGCAAGAGGCGTATGAGCGGTTGGAGTATATAGTTGAGCTGAACAATAGTAGAAAAGATGAAGAAAAAATCCTTTTTGATTGTTCGAGTAAGCAGATGGATGCATCAGATGCTATCATTGTTGTTTGGGGTGAGGATTGGCATGAGGGTGTTGTGGGAATTGTTGCTTCGAGACTATCTAAAAAGTACAAAAAACCTGCCATTGTTTTTTCGCTCAAAGAGGGCAGAGCTAAGGGAAGTGCTAGAGGTATAGGAAGCGTTGATATTCTCTCCTTGATTAGCGAACAAAAAGATATATTGCTAGGTTTTGGTGGGCATAAGGGCGCTGCTGGAGTTTCCTTGTTAGTAGAAAATTTGAAAAAATTTAAAACAGACATCTTAGAATCTGCAAAGAAAATTACCCAAAAAGAACTTGAATCAGGTGCTAGCACTCTAGGTCAAATTCCTATGAGTGAGATAGATTTTGAACTTTTAGAAATTTTAGAAGAGTTTGAGCCGTATGGGCAAAAAAATCCAAAGCCGAGTTTTATTTTGCGAGACGCTTTGGTAAAAATAGACAGGGTTATCGGAAGAGATAGAAATCACTTAAAGCTTGTTTTGCAACAAAACAACCATTGTGTCGAATCGCTTTTTTTTAATTATGATGTCAATGTCAAAAGAGGCAATCGCATCGATATACTCTTCAATGTTTCACGCAATAATTACAGAGGGCTTGTGACCCCACAGCTACTTATTAAGCAGGTATTAGATTGTCGATGAAAGTGTTTATAAACGAGATTTTTATTTTTCTAGCAACTTTTATACTACTCGCACTTTTTCTCCATATGGATAATTGGCTTAGCAATCCCATGATCCATCTAAACACCTTAAAAACAAGTCCATATGGTGTTTTTCATCCTTTGATGGGGACGATTGTAGCGTATATTGTAATCGGATTTTTTCGACTTTTTCTGCATGCATTTTTCGATATATTTTCTAAAAAAAATTAGTATATTTTTGAATCTTTTATAGGTACAAAGAGGCATTTTTCAAGCTCTTCGCAGCTGATATTTTGTCCTCTTTTCTTGTATCTTGTGATAAATTGTGTACCATTTTTTTCTATGGGAGCCACCAAAATACCCCCATCTTGTAGTTGATCAAAAAGTGTTTGCGGTATCTCGGCAATAGAGGCTGAAAATAAGATACGATCATACGGCGCAAACTCTCTCCAGCCATTTTGTCCATCATCAAACCTTACATGTATGTTTGAAATTCCAAGAGTTTTAAACCGCCCTTTTGCTTCAAGTGACAGCCTTTCAATCCGTTCGATACTAAAAACTCTTCTGATGAGTCTGCTTAAAATATAAGCCTGATAACCACTGCCACACCCGATTTCCAAAACGCTATCAGCATTACTACATTCAAGCGCCATGGTCATTTTTGCAACGCTTAAAGGAGAGCTGATCCATTGATCTGCTTGTATGGGAAGTGCGTCTAGTTTATACGCATGCGTACCGAAGCCTTTAGGGGTAAAAAGTTCTCTATCGCAGGTGCAAAAAGCATCATAAAGTAGCGCGTCTATTTTACATGTAAGTCTGATTTCATCTGCCATTTTTTGGCATTTTTGTCTTTGAAGTTTATTTAAAAAAGTATGCAATTATAAAAGTCCTCTATCGATGTATCTTCGCATTGTTTTGTTTATCTTAGGATCATATACCTGTGTAATCAAAGAAAGATCATTATTTCGATTTTCCTCTCCAAATGCAGTGATGATACCACTTGATGCAGCCATATCTTCATCGCAACTATTGGAGGCTATCACAAAGGCCTGATTGGTAATCGCAAGAGCTTTTGTAAGTGTTTCAAAATGCTCCCTTCTAGCTTTTCCCCAAAATGCAGGAACAAGGATGATATCTGCTCCAAGTATCTTGTACCAAAGTTCAACAAAACGCAATTCAAAGCAAATAAGAACAGCAATTTTTATTCCATCGATATTAAAAACTTGTATAGAATCGCATGAGCCGCTTGTAAAATATTTTGGTTCGTCTCCAAGTGGAAAAAGTTTTGCTTTTGCTCTTTTGTGGATGAGTGTTTGGTTGTGCAAGACATAAAGTGTGTTAAAAAAAGAGTTGTTTTCTTTTTCAATGAGCGTGAGTACTATGCTTTTATCGCAAGATAGTTTCAGTATTTGCGGGAAGATTTTTTTGCTAAATGCAGCACTTTTATCCATATCTTCATATTTGTATCCACTCAAGCAAAGTTCAGGTGCTAAGATTATGGAGTTGGGTAAAGTTTGTGCCACAAGAGTCGCAAGAGTCTCAAAATTTTCTTCAAGACTCTTATCTTTATAAGCAAATTGAAGGGCTACGAGTGTTTTAGAAGTCATCAAATGACAAACTACCTTTGCTATAATTTGCTACATTTCCCTCAAAAAAGTTTGTTTTTTGCTCATTAAATTTTGCAAAGTCATCAACCCACTTGATCGGGTGTTTTGCGTTATACATTTTTTCAAAACCAACAGCATTAAGCCTATCGTCGATGAGGTAATGGATATATTCTGTGATGATATCATCGGTAAATCCCATGATTTGATTTTGTGTGATGTATTGTCCCCACTCTATTTCAAGTTTGCCAGCTTGTTCAAACATCTCATAAACTTGTTTTTTGAGCGTATCGGTGAAAATATCAGGTCTTTCCTTTTTGACAGAATTGATCATATTTTGAAATACAAGTAAATGCGTGATCTCATCTCTTTGAATAAAACGGATCATTTGCGCGCTACCAAGCATTTTTCCAGCTCGAGCAAGAGCGTAAATGGCTGTAAATCCAGAGTAAAAATAGATTCCCTCAAGAATTTGATTAGCAAACATAGCAAGTACGAGTTTTTCTTCGGTAACATTTCCGGCAAGATTTTCATATACACTAGAGATATAATCATTTTTGCGTCTGAGTACCTCATCGTGTTTTTCCATCTCATAGATAAGATCAGTATTGTCACAGATGGCTTCTACCATAACCGCGTATGATTTGGAATGATTTGCTTCTTCATAAGCATGACGACTGAGGCAGGCATTGATCTCCGGAGCTGTGATATAAGGATTTATATTGTCAGCTAGATTGTTTGTTTGAAAACTGTCCATGCTGATGAGCTGTGACCATACAAGGTCATACATTCGTTTTTCAGAATCTGTGAGATTGTGACTATAGTCGATAACATCTTTTGTAGTATCAACCTCTTTTGGAAACCAAGTATTAGCTTCCATTATATCCCAAAGCCGCAATGCCCATGAATATTTTGCTTTTGTAAAGTTGAGTATACCATGTGGATTGCCTCCAAAAACTTTACGATCATTTAAGCCTTCATTTGAGTTTGGATTATAGATTTTTTTTCTTTGCATTATAAATCCTCTGAAATTTTTTACCTATTTTATCCAATTTGTTTTAAACGCTTTCTTTGTTCAGAGTTATTTTACAAATCAAGGATTTAATTTCTTATCTCAATCGCAAGATTTTTTAGTAAAAGCTCCTTTTCTATAGGTCTGCTTGGTATATTTATACCGCCTAGAGTATCCTTTACTTGGTGAAAATTTTGTAGATAATAGATGCCTTTATATTTTCTATTTTTGAGATCGGTTATAATCGCATTGATATCTTCTGGTGTTAGAAGCTCACTGTGTACAGTTGTTCGTACCTCAAATGTAAAATTTTTGTCGATAAGCATATCGAGCGTTTTATAAAATTTTTCATGTAAAGTATTTTTTGTTATCTCAAAAAATTTATGTGGCGGAGCTTTATAGTCAAGTGATATAAAATCCACAAGAGAAAAATCAACAAGTTCGCTAATTACATCTGGTTTAAGCCCATTTGTATCTATCTTGATTTTGAAGCCAAGTTCTTTGATCTCTTCGCACAACTCAACGATTCTTGGATAGAGTGTGCATTCACCGCCGCTTAGTACAACTGCGTTGAGTTTTCCTATGCGTGAACGCAAAAAATCAAAGATCTGATTATTGCTTATCTGCCCTTTGCCACGCACTATGGGTGCATTATAGCAATAAGAACACGACATATTGCATTTTGCAAACCATAAAATACAGGCGAGATGATCTGAATAATCAAGTGTTGTAAACTTTGTTATCTCATATACGGCACTATCTGCAAATAGACTTTTCGACAAACTGCACCCTTTCTTTATGCTCGCCAATTTTCCCGATATTAAATGATTCTACTGGGCGATGATACCCCATAACTCTTGTGTAAACCATACATTTACTTCGCTTATTTTCAAGCTTTTTCAAAATTTCTTCTCTGCTCATACTATCTCCTTTTTATATTGTTCTATCAACTCTTCATCGCATTTTGGGCAATATTCATGTTCCCCGTTTATATATCCATGTTTGTCGCACACTGAAAAAACTGGGGTTATAGTAATGTATGGCAGCCTATAATTGCTGATAACATTTTTCAAGATAGTTCTACAAGCCTCTATGGAACTTATTTTTTCTTTCATATACAGATGCAATACGGTACCGCCCGTGTAGGAGCATTGTAAATCATCTTGCAAATCAAGTGCTTCAAAAGGATCTTCTGTGTGATTTGCTGGTATTTGTGATGAGTTGGTATAATAAATATTATCCCCAAAACCAGCTTGGATAATGTCTGGGTATCTTTTTTTATCCTCTTTTGCAAAGCGATAAGTAGTTCCCTCGGCTGGTGTAGCCTCAAGGTTGTAAAGATTTCCCGTTTTCTCTTGATAATGAATCATTTTTTCACGCATAAAATTTATAATTTCTTGTGCAAGTTTTATGCCATCTGGATCTGTTGTGTTGAGCGTGTCATTTGAAAAATTGCGTAACATTTCGTTCATTCCATTGATGCCTATGGTCGAAAAATGGTTGTTAAATCCTGGCAAATAGCGTGCAGTATATGGATATAATCCTCGTTCATACATCTCTTGCACAAAAACGCGTTTTTTCTCGAGCGTAGATTTTGCTAAGTCCATAAGGTGTTCAAGTGCCGCAAAGAGTTTTTCTTTGTCTTGCTTGTATAAATACCCAAGTCGTGCAAGGTTTATAGTTACTACACCGATACTTCCTGTCATTTCTGCACTTCCAAAAAGTCCGCCACCTCGTTTTAATAATTCTCGAAGATCAAGTTGCAATCTACAACACATACTACGTACATGTCCAGGTTTATAAGCTTTCGGATTTTCAACTAAATTTCCAGATTCATCCCTCACATATTGGCTGCCTATGAAATTTTGAAAATAAGATGAGCCTATTTTTGCTGTATTTTCAAAAAGAATATCGGTATTTTCTCCATACCAATCAAAATCTTCAGTTATATTTACGGTTGGAATAGGAAATGTGAAAGGCTGACCTGTTTTGTCGCCCTCAGTCATTACTTCATAGTAGGCTTTGTTGATGAGATTCATCTCTTTTTGAAAGTGCTTATAGGTAAGCTCTTCCAGTGAGTTTACCCCTCTTTGAAGCGCTTCTTCTGAGAGTTTTTTATCTGTTAAACCTTTGAAAAGATGCTTTTGGCTGCTTGTTGGTATTTGATCTGCTAAATCTGTTGGCACGGTCCAATCGATCGTTATATTTGTAAATGGGCTTTGTCCCCAACGAGCTGGAACATTGAGATTATAAATAAAGCTTCGAATTGCTTTTTTGATTTCTTTGAAAGAAAGGCCATCTTTGAAAACATAAGGCGCCAAATAAGTATCAAATGAACTAAATGCTTGCGCCCCAGCCCATTCACTTTGTAAAATACCCAAAAAGTTTGCCACTTGAGCGAGTGCTTCTCTAAAATG
Organism: Sulfurospirillum sp.; assembly: GCA_014859685.1. Classification (GTDB taxonomy): domain Bacteria; phylum Campylobacterota; class Campylobacteria; order Campylobacterales; family Sulfurospirillaceae; genus UBA6810. The sequence continues at coordinate 60,736 of JACUTU010000003.1, forward strand.
TTTCGGTGGACGCGATTCAACTCTTCCTCTTACTCCGTTAAATCCCTCATCAAGCAAAACCCGTAAAGACCATCCTGCACAGTATGCAGTGAGGCAGTCTAAATCATGGATATGATAATCACCATTTCTATGTGCAAAGCCCTCTTGTTTGTCGTAAATTTTATCTAGCCAATAGTTTGCTATAACTTTACCAGCTGTATTGTTTACAAGTCCAGCGTTTGAATAGCCTGTGTTGGAATTTGCTTTTATTCTCCAATCACTTTTACCAATATACTCTTCTATGGTTTGTGTAGAATTTACAAAAGTGGTGTCTTCGTTGAGTCCAGCAATGTGTTCTCTCTGCATTTTATGCGTATGGCGATAAATCATAAATGAACGCATCACATCAAAATAGCGTGCTTTAAAAAGTTCTTGTTCTATAAGATCTTGTATATCTTCAACGGCAACAACTCTTTTGCTTTCAAGCGTATACATGACATTTTGAAAAATGTTTGCATCATACAAAACGCGTTCACTTTTAAATGCTTTTTTTATTGCATCTTCTATTTTAAATGCTTCAAACTCTTTTGTGTTTCCATCTCTTTTGAGTACTTGTGTTATCATGAAATCCAATCTCTTTGGCAAAATATTGAGTAGAGATTATATAACATCAAAAGTAAGTTGAAACTTAAATTAAAAACTGTAACGCTTTTGTCACGGTGTAAAAATAGCATAAAAAATGAATATTTGCTGTAAGAAGAAAATATCGTATATCAGGGCATTTATGCTTACATGTAAGCTATAAAACTGAAGATAATATATTAAAAATATTCCTTTATATATTATCTTCACAAAGAGCTACATGTAGAGCTTCTTTGACATGTAAAACTGTCGTATCAAATATTTGCAGTGGTATATCTTTTTTGTGAAGTAAAAGACCAATTTCCGTACAACCGAGGATAACAGAATCTATGGCATTGTCTGCTTTTTTTAATTTGTTTACAATATTTATATATGTTTCTTTACTCTTTTGTGTGATAATTCCATGCACTAATTCTTCAAATATAATTGTATCAATCTTTGTTATATCTTCTTTGTCTGGAGTGATTATTTTTATCCCGAAAGACTCTATCACGGATTTTATGAAGTCTCCTTCCATGGTAAATCTTGTGCCGAGTAAAATTGCTTTGTGAGATTTGCTTCTTTTGAGTTCTTTTCCCGTTGCTTGGGCTATGTGTATTATGGGGATATGTATTTCTTTTTGTATGCGGTGTACTATTTTATGCATAGTATTTGTGCATATGAGGATAAAATCTGCTCCAGCTAGTTCTAGGGATTTTGCATTTTTAGTAAGTATTTGCCCAGCTTCTTCCCATTTGCCTTCTCTTTGAAGCTCTTCTATCTCATGAAAATCAACAGAGTAAAGAATTATTTTACAGCTATGAAATCCCCCAAGAGATTTTTTAATACCCTCATTTAACAGTGTATAGTATGTTTGGGTTGATTCCCAACTCATACCGCCAAGAAGACCAATAGTCTTCATACTATTGACAGCCTTCGCATTCTATGCTGCGATCGGCGACATCTACCTTGTTTTCAGGAGATTGACTTCGTAGATAATAGGTTGATTTGATGCCAAGTTTCCATGCTGACATGTAGATCTCATTGAGGTATTTTCCGCTAGCTTTATCAAGAGGGATAAAGATATTCAGGCTCTGCCCTTGATCAATCCATTTTTGTCTGATCGCTCCTGCTTTTATGAGTAGTGTTTGATTTAATTCATACGCTGGAGTATAGTAACTCCATGTTTGCGTGTTGAGATTTGGCGCGACAACTGGAATCATACCTGAGAGATTTTCCTCAAACCATTTTCGTTTATACACTGGTTCTATCGTTTGGGTTGTGCCTACAAGTATGGAGATAGAACTTGTTGGTGCAATCGCCATCAAATAGCCATTACGCATACCATTTTTTTTGACTTTCTCTCTGAGTTGTTCCCAATTGTAGGTTGTACCAAATAATCCACCGCGATCTACTAATTTTTTTGCTTCCTCGTTTGCTACATCAATAGGAAATATCCCCTTACTCCATTTTGAGCCTTCAAATTCTGGATAACATCCTTTTTCGATGGAAAGTTTGGAAGAGTATTCTATGGCATTGTAGCTTATTGCTTCCATCACTTCGTCTATCTTATGAAAATGCTCATAGCTTCCCCATTGTATTGCAGATTCTGCAAGCATTTGTGCTTCCCCCATCACGCCTAAGCCTATAGCTCTTGATTTGAGATTTGTATTTTTTACTTTTGCATGTGGATAAAAATTGAGATCAATTACATTATCGAGCATTCGAATAGCTATTGGTATCACTCGCTCTATCTCTTCTTTTGTATTGATTTTGGAAAGATTCACACTTGCTAAGTTGCAAACAGCTGTTTTTCCTTCACGCATCTGTTTTTCTACGATAAAAATCTTTTTATCATTGATGCTATCGAGCGCCGTTATTTTTTTGGCTGCTTTGGTGATGCCATTATCTACTTTTACAAGTGCATCTTCTTCGCAGACCATTTCGCTCCCATCTTCAAAAACAATTTTTATAGCATAATGATTTGGTGCTGTGTTTTGGAAGATTTCTGTACAAAGGTTTGAACTTCTTATAATTCCTGTATGGCTATTTGGATTTGCTTTATTTGCATTGTCTTTGAAGCACAAAAAAGGATTACCTGTTTCAAAAAGCTCTGTAAGCATTTTCTTCCAAAGATCTTTTGCTCTTATGCGTTCTTTTGTGATTGATTCGTCATTTTCATATTGGATGTATCGTTCTTCAAATGCTTTGCCGTAGAGATCTGATAAATCACTCACATCAAAAGGATCAAAGAGTGTCCATATCCCATCATCACTAACTCTTTGCATAAATAAATCATTAAGCCACATGGCTGGAAAGAGATCATGGGTTCTTCTTCGTTCTTCTCCAGAGTTTTTCTTTAGATCAAGAAAATCAGCAATATCCATATGCCAAGGTTCAATATATACAGCAATGGCGCCTTTTCTCGTTCCTAATTGATCAACGGCAATGGCTATATCGTTTGTGATTTTTAAAAATGGTATGATGCCACCAGCAGCATTTTTGTGTCCATCTATACTGCCCCCCATGGATCTAACAAGATTCCAGTCCCAGCCAATTCCCCCACCAAATTTACTCAAAAGTGACATCTCTTTAAATGAGTCAAAAATTCCTTCTATATTGTCAGGTGTGCTTCCTATGTAGCATGAACTGAGTTGGTGTCTGGTTGTTCTTGCATTTGAGAGTGTTGGTGTTGCTAGCATTACTTCAAATTTTGAGATAAGATCATAAAACTTTTTTGCCCAATCTTGTGGGTTGAACTCGTTTTGTGCTAAAAACATAGCGATAGCCATAAACATATGTTGTGGCAATTCTATCGGATTGCCTTTTTTATCTTTGATAAGGTATCTATCATGGAGTGTTTTTGCGCCCAAATAGTTAAATTGTAGATCTCTTTCTGGCTTTAAGTATGCGTTGAGATCATCAAGATCATATTTTTCACTCAATCCCAAAAGCAACCTGCCCTCTTTTTCTCCTTTATCAAAATACTCCCTTAGGGTGTTGTATCCTGTGAAGCCAGTGACGCTATGGTAGAGGTCATACATAAATAACCTTGCTGCAACAAAAGTCCAGTTTGGTCTGTCTATATCTATCTTTTCAACTGCTGTCTTTATGAGTGTTTGCTGGATCTCTTTTGTAGTGATCATATCTCTAAATTGAATTTTAGCATCCACTTCAAGCTCGCTTTGGCTGACATTATCAAGTCCGGCAACAGCACTACTTGTGTATTTTTGTATTTTAGATATATCTAACTTTTCAGATCTTCCATTTCTTTTGAGTACAGTTATCATTTTTTTTCCTAGTAGGTTTATTTGAAAACTCGAGCAAAAATTTTGTCAATATTTTTTGTGTAATAGTTAAAATCAAAACATTCTCGAATTGCTGCTTCACTCAATTTTTCACGAAGTTCTTTGTCTGCTAAAAGATTTTCAAGATAAAGGCTTTCACCTTTTTCATTAAGTGCTGCTTTGCCTTGTTGCAAATCAGCCCAAACCTTCATCGCATTTCTTTGGACTATCTTATAGGATTCTTCCCGACTCAATCCTTTGAGTGGCAATTCTAGTAAAATTCTTTGTGAAAATACAAGTCCACCTGTAAGGTTGAGATTTTTCATCATATTTTCGGGGTAGACAACAAGTTTTTCAACAAGTCCATTGAGCCTTGTTAGCATAAAATCAGTCGTGATAAAGCCATCAGGCAAGATAAATCGCTCAACGGATGAGTGCGAGATATCTCGTTCGTGCCAGAGTGCAACATTTTCCATGGCAGGTATCGCAAAAGAGCGAATCATACGACAAAGTCCCGTGATATTTTCACTCAAGACGGGATTTCTTTTGTGTGGCATAGCAGAGCTTCCCTTTTGCCCTTGTGCAAAAAACTCTTCACATTCATATACTTCTGTTCTTTGGTAGTGTCTGATTGCAATTGCGATTTTTTCACAACTTGATGCAAGTAAAGCAAGTGCATTCATAAGTGCCGCATAACGATCTCTTTGGATGATTTGATTTGATACGGGTGCTGGGCTGAGTCCTAATTGCTCACATACGAGTTCTTCAAGTTCAAGCGGCGAATGTGCCATATTTCCCATAGCGCCACTGATTTGACCAACGCTAATGACTTCCATCACATGTTCAAGATTTGTAAGACTTCTTTTGATTTCTTCATACCAGATAGCAAGTACCAAGCCAAAAGTTATAGGCTCACCGTGTATCCCGTGGCTTCTACCAACCATAAGCGTCATTTTGTGTTCTTGTGCTTTGTTCGCAAGTGTGCTGAGGAGAGTTTTTACATCTTTGATGATAAGTTCTAGCGAGCCTTTCATTTGCAATGCAACAGCGGTGTCGATACAATCGGAACTTGTCATACCATAATGCACCCACCTACTCTCTTCACCAAGACTTTCACTTACGCTTGTCAAAAATGCTATAACATCGTGTTTTGTTGTAGCTTCTATCTCATCAATTCTTGCTACTGAAAATGCTGCATTTTTTATTATCTTGTCGCAATCTTCATCTGGTATGAGTCCTAGTTTATTCCAAGCACTCACTGCTGCCTTCTCAACCTCAAGCCATGCGTCATATTTTGCTTGTATGCTCCACCTGTTTTTCATCTCTTCTCGTGAATATCTCTCGACCATTGCACTACCTTTTGTTTTACGCTTATTTTAAATCAGCCAAGAAAATCTGTGATACAATTAACAAATTATTTGGCTTACATGTAAGCTGTGATTTTATCTTTTATTTTGTTATAAAAAGGTTAATTTTGGCATTTGTCACTAAAAAGTTTTTACAAGTTGCACCAAAAAAAGTATTTAAAATTCTTATGGACGAGTTTGGAATTTCTATCCATGAGGCACAAAGAATTGTAGATAGAAAAAGAGTTTTTCTTGATGGTATTCAAGTTAGTGATAAAGCCGCATTTCTTTGCGGAGAGATAAGCGTAGTTGTTTTTGAGCCAGAACCTAGCGGCTTGCTGCCTATCTTTGAAACGCCTGATTTTGCAATTTTTGATAAACCTAGTGGCTTATTGGTGCACCCTAGAAAAAGAGAAAGTGTGCAAACACTCAATGATGATATAAAAGCACTTTTTGGTGTACATGCAAATGCTGCTCACCGCATTGATAAAGAGACAAGCGGACTTGTATTGGTCGGCAAAGACAAAGCAAATGAAATTGCACTGAAAGCTTTATTTGAGGAGAAGAAAGTAAGTAAAGAATATTTTGCACTTGTTCGCGGTTGTTTTGAAGATTCAATGCTTATTGATGCTAGATTGATAGTTGGACATCCTACTTGTTCTATCAAGATTAAGGTACATGTAGATGAAAATGGCAAAGAGTCATTGACGAAGATAGAGCCTATCTCATATTGGGAAAAATATGGCGCAACGCTTGTTAAAGCTATACCATTTACTGGCCGGCAACATCAAATAAGAGCCCATTTGTTTCATGTGAAACATCCGATAGTTGGTGATCCCATTTATGGAATTGATGAAAAATTTACAGATTTGTATCTTGATAAATTACTTGATGATCCGACTCGAAAAAAACTTACACATTCTTTGCGTTTGCTTTTGCATGCGTATAGGATTACTTTTGTATACCGAGGCATAAGTTATGATATAGTTTCAAAGATGGATTTTGAAAGCGAATTTTTACAAGCATTGGAGTAGTCATGAGCCAGATTAATTTTAACGGAAAATTTGTAACGCCTGCAAAGATAGTATGCGTTGGCAGAAATTATGTTGCACATATTCATGAGCTTGGCAATGAAATACCAAAAGAGATGGTAGTGTTTATGAAGCCCGTTTCTTGTATTTCAAGTGAATTATATGCCAAGCACTTAGATCAAGAAATTCACTATGAAAGTGAGATAAGTTTTTTGGTTATTAGCGGAAAAATTCATGGTGTTGGCTTTGGTTTTGATCTTACGAAGAGAGATTTACAAAGCACTCTCAAGAAAGATGGGTTACCGTGGGAGCGAGCAAAATGTTTTGATGGAGCGGCTTTATTTAGTAAATTTATTCAATTCAATGGCTTGATTGAGAGCTTATCTGTAAAGCTTTTTGTTAATAATGCTTTACGACAAGATGGTGGCGTTTCTTTGATGATGGTTAAACCAGATGATATCATAGCTCAAATAAGTAGCTTTTGTAAACTAGAGGATTTTGATATCATTATGAGCGGCACGCCTAGTGGTGTTGGAAAACTGCAACAAGGCGACATTTATCGTGGCGAAATTTATAGCGGCGATACGCTACTTGTAAAAGAAGAATGGGTAGCACATTAAAATACTCATAAATTCAATACAGAGGGTATGTTTTATTTGTCTATAAAAAGAACTTTTAACATACCTCCTACACCAAAAACCACAACGATGATTAAAAATATAATTTGACCCCATTCAATGATTGACATTGTCTATCTCCATCTTTGTTTTTTCTTTAAGCTGACCACATGCAGCACTAATATCTAAACCTTTTGATTGTCTGATGGTACAAAGCAACCCGTGCGATATAAGATATTCTTGAAATGCTACAACATCTTTTTCAAGTGGTCTTGCATATTCACTGCCAAGATGCGGGTTAAAATAGATGAGATTTACTTTGGCCTTGATGCCATCGAGCAACTTCACGAGTTTTTTTGCACTGGCTATATCATCGTTTACATCTTTCATCACAAGATATTCAAACATTACTCGTTTTCTCGCATCTATAGGAAATTCTCTAATGGCATTGATGATAGATTCTATATTGTAAGCCTTGTTTATTGGCATTAATTTAGCTCTTAGTGTATCATCAACAGCATGCAGTGAAATAGCGAGTAAAATACCCAAATCCATAAGCCCAAGTTTTTTTATCTGCGAACTGAGTCCACTTGTGGAGATAGTTTGTCTTCGAGGAGCGATGGCCAAACCATCAAGATCGGCAAAAAGTGTTACTGCTTTTGTAACATTGCTTATATTGTCAAGCGGTTCGCCCATACCCATATATACGATATTTACTCTTCTGTTTTGCTCTATATTATTGTCTTTTTTGATTGCTAAAACTTGCGCAACTATCTCACCGGCACTGAGATTTCTTTTGAAGCCACCTTTTGCAGTAAGACAAAAACTACAGCCTATTTTACAGCCTACTTGTGAGGAGATACAAATCGTAAACTTTGTGTGGTGTAAAAGCTTACCCTCTTGGTCGTAACTTTCTTTTTTCATAGGCAAAAGCACTGATTCAATAGTTGAACCATCATGGAGTGAAAAGAGGTATTTTTTACTCCCATCACTACTTGTTTCAACTTTTGCTATTTGTAAGGGGCATAAAGTATAAGTAGCTTCCAGCTTTTCTCGCAAGTCTTGTGGTAGATTTTTCATCTGTGAAAAACTATCAACATATTTGTGGTAGATCCATTGATAAATCTGATTTGCTCTAAATGAAGGTATAATAAACTCTGCCAATTCATCTTTTGAGAGATCTAAAATATTTTTTTTCATCGGAACTCTTTTTTATATAAATATTCACTGAGGATTTTTTTTGCTTGCTCATGATTTTTTAAAAATGCCTCATGGGCGGTTGCATCACAATAGTTTGTTATTATGAATATGCCAGCAGCTGGGATCTCAAACTCTTTTGCAACACTTAAGAGTGAAAAAAATTCCATATTTTCAAGCTCTACATGTAAGGAAAGCATTTTTTGCGCAAGTTTTGTATCTGTAGTTATATAATTGCTAGAATTAACAATTGTTTCACGTGGAACTTCAGCTGACGATGCAGATGAGACAACATTGTTGAGTGGAGTAAAACAATAATCTTGTAAAAAACCTAATTCGATGTTTGCAGCAGTTTTGGAGTGTACTATATCGAAGATTTGATGATTTCCATAACTTCCAGCACTGCCTACAAAAAGTAAAAAATCTGGCTTATCAAAAAGGGCAAGCCTTGTTAGATTGATCGCAGATTCTATAAGTCCAACACCTATCGGGTGTGCAAAATCAAATACTTCGTTGTTTCCGGCACATACTATCATAATCTTACCGCTATCCCCTCTTCTTGTAAATATCGTTTTAAATCTAAAATTTCTATCTCTTGAAAATGAAAAATCGAAGCTGCAAGTGCTGCGTCTGCGTGATTGAGAAAGGCATCTCTTATATGCTCTTTTTTTCCAGCACCACCACTTGCGATAACCGGAATACCTAGCATTTGACTCATGGTAGCAGTGAGTGCTAAATCATAGCCATTTTTTACGCCATCACAATCCATAGAAGTGAGCAAAATCTCACCAGCACCCCTGCTCTCTGCCTCTTTCGCCCAAGCAAGTGCATCAAGTCCTGTGTCAATTCTGCCACCATTGATAAATACATGCCAACTATCGCCTGTTTTTTTAGCATCAATCGCTACAACCATAGTGGATGATCCAAAACGCGTGGCAGCATCGTCTATGAAGTTCGGATTTCTTATGGCGTGAGAATTGATACTAATCTTATCGCAACCTACTTTTAAAAGTCGATAAATATCATCAAGTGTTCTTATGCCCCCGCCTACTGTCAGCGGTATAAAGACTTCTTGTGCCACTTTTTCTAAAATATCCACAATAGTCTCTCTTTTTTCAACGCTAGCAGTGATATCTAAAAAAGTAATTTCATCGGCGCCCTCATCGTTGTAGCGTTTGGCAACTGCAACTGGATCGCCAGCATCCTTAAGCCCCACAAAATTAACACCCTTTACAACGCGACCATCTTTGATATCTAAACACGGTATAATACGCTTTGCGAAAGTATTTTTCATGCTAACCCACTTTTAAAATAAATTTATCACTGATGTTACGCACTAAAACGAACTCATCCGTTTTAGAGGCAGGGATAAATATCCCTATAACCCCCTAAAGCTACGAAAAGGGTACTTTTCGAGAAAATGAGAGGTATTTACAAACTTTTTTACAAAAGCGCATAAGTTAGTTTATCATACAAAAAAAATGCAAAATATCTTCTGAAATCTTTTTCATAATCTGCTTGTAAGTAATACTTTGCTAGAATGGACAAAATTTTGATAAGGTCTGTGTTTGATAAAAGCGAAAAAAAAATTCGGACAAAATTTTTTGCAAGACGGATCTATAAAGCAAAAGATCGTCGAATCGATGCCCAAAAATGAAAGAATATTAGTAGAAATTGGGCCTGGATTAGGTGATTTGACGCAGAAGCTATTGGAGGTTAAACCGCTGATAGCATATGAGGTTGATAGTGACTTATGCGTTTATTTGAGAAAAAAATTTACTGAAGAATTAAGTGAAAAAAGGTTAAAACTTATTGAGCAAGATGTGCTGGAAGTTTACAAGTCTAGTTCACTTTGTGATGAAGCATATGATTTAGTGGCAAATTTGCCCTATTATATAGCTACAACCATCATACTGCAAGCCTTGAGGGATTCGTTGTGTATGAGTATGGTGGTGATGGTTCAAAAAGAGGTAGCACAAAAATTTGCGGCAACATCTGGAGAGAAAGAATTCTCTTCGTTGGCAATTTTAGCACAGAGTATCGCAGATGTGCAGATACTTTTTGATGTACCTCCACAAGCTTTTGATCCACAACCGAAGGTTCACTCTTCAGTTCTTTTTATAAAAAAAAGTAAGCAATATATACAAAGTGAAAGTTCTGCTGGTCTTTTTTTAGAGAAAAAAGAGCTTCATAATTTCGAAAAATATTTGAAAATAGCATTTAGTGCTCCCAGAAAAATGTGGCTTAAAAATATCGCATCTCACTTTTGTAAAATATTTGCTAGTACCCTTTTAAATGAACTAGGATATACTCAAAGCATACGACCTCATGAGATTAGCGTCTCAAACCATCATCTATTATTTCAAAAATTACAAGGAAAAAATGATGGCAGAAAACAACGAGGAAATCAAACCAGTTAGCGCCAATAAGCCGCGACCAAGAAGAAGAAAGCCCCAAGCTCCAAAATCTACAGTAGCTCCAAATGCTGAAACTTCACAAACTGAACAACCACAATCACAACAACCACAATCACAACAACCACAATCACAACAACCACAATCACAACAAAATAAGCCTAAAAAGAATCAAAGAAGGCAGATGACAAGTTCGATTGAGGGTAACGAAAAGTGGCAAAATGAGATGAAAAAAACTATCATCGCAAATGAAAAAATCCAAAAAGAAAGACTTCAGACTTTTAATTTGCCTGATCAAAATACAACTGCAAAAGTTCGCATAACTCCACTTGGAGGACTTGGTGAAATTGGCGGCAATATATCTGTTATAGAAACAGATACAAGCGCTATCATAATCGATGTAGGAATGAGTTTTCCTAGTGAAGACATGCACGGAGTTGATATATTGATTCCTGATTTTACCTATCTGCGAAGTATAAAAAACAAGATCAAAGGCATTGTAATTACGCATGCACACGAAGACCATATAGGGGCTATTCCTTATCTTTTTAAAGAGATGCAATTTCCCATCTATGCAACGCCATTGCCGCTTGGAATGCTTTCAAATAAGTTTGAAGAACACGGATTAAAGGCTGAGCGAAGGTATTTTAGACCTGTTGAGAAGCGAAAAGTGATACAAATCGGCGATTTTAGTGTTGAATGGATTCATATCACACATTCTATCATCGATGCTTCCTCTTTGGCGATTACATGTGAGGCCGGAACACTTATCCATACTGGAGATTTTAAGATTGACCACACTCCAATAGATGGCTTGGTGAGTGACCTACATAGGTTTGCACACTACGGCGAAAAAGGGATTTTATGTCTTTTGAGTGATAGTACAAACTCTTATAGAGAGGGCGTAACAAAAAGTGAAAGTATAGTTGGAAATACTTTTGATGGAATTTTTGCTAAGGCAAAAGGTCGGGTTATTATGTCCACTTTTTCATCAAATATCCATAGGGTATATCAGGCGATTGATTATGGCTGTAGACACGGTAGAAAAGTTTGTGTTATCGGCAGATCAATGGAAAAAAATCTTTTCATTGCCATGGACTTGGGCTATATAAACCTTGATAAAAGTATCTTTATTGAGCCGCACGAATTAGGAAAATATAATGACAAAGATATCTTGATCGTCACAACAGGTTCTCAAGGCGAGACGATGAGTGCGCTGTATCGTATGGCAACTGATGAACACAGGCATGTTAAAATTAAAACAAGTGACCAGATTATCATCTCGGCAAGAGCGATACCAGGGAACGAGGGAAGTGTTTCAAAAGTACTAAACTTCCTGCTTAAAAGTGGTGCCGATGTTGCCTATCAGGATTTTAGTGAAATCCATGCAAGTGGACATGCTTCACAAGAAGATCAAAAACTTATATTGAGATTATGTAAGCCAAAATTCTTCCTCCCAGTACATGGCGAATACAACCATATTGTCAAACATAAAGAAACAGCAATAGATTGTGGCATTCCATCTCGCAATATTTTACTAATGAGTGATGGCGAACAGATTGAAATATGTCCAAAATATATCAAAAAAATCAAAACAGTTAAAACAGGAAAAGTATATATCGACAATCAGATCAACCAGCAAATTGCTAACGATGTAGTATTGGATAGACAAAAAATGGCAGATGCTGGATTGGTTATGCTTGTAGCACAAGTGGACGCAAAAGAGTCAAAACTCATTAGCAAGCCAAAAGTAACAAGTTATGGTTTGGTTAGTGACAAAGAAGATCGTGAGTTTAGTCATGAGATGGAGGGCGTGATAGACCAGTTTATGCTCAATACTAAAAAAGAGATCTTGCAAGATGCTAGAGCACTTGAAAATGAGCTTAGACAGGTTGTAAGAAAGCATATATTTAGAAAAATGAAAAAATATCCAACTATCGTTCCTACGATATTTATGATGTAAGGTAAGCATATGAATTTTATAAAAATAGCACAAGAAGTACTGGAGCTTGAAGCAAAAGAGCTCCAAATAGCTGCAAAAAAATTGGGAAAAGAGATCGAAGATGCTGTTGATCTAGTGATGCAAACAAAAGGCAAACTTATAGTTACAGGTGTAGGCAAAAGTGGACTTGTTGGCGCTAAAATAGCAGCAACGCTTGCAAGCACAGGAACTTCAAGCTTCTTTTTGCATCCAACAGAAGCAATGCATGGGGATTTGGGAATGCTTGCAAAAGGTGACGCACTGCTTGCTATTAGTTATAGTGGTGAGAGTGAAGAGCTTATCCGTATGCTCCCACATGTAAAGCGATTTGATATTCCGCTGATCGGTATGGCAAGAAGTAAAGAGAGTTCGCTTGGAAAATACAGTGATGTTTTTTTGAATATAGATATACAGCAAGAAGCCTGTCCATTGCAAGCCGCACCAACGAGTTCAACCACGCTTACACTTGCCCTTGGTGATGCACTTGCTGTTTGTTTGATGAAAAAAAGAGGGTTTGCTAAAGAAGACTTTGCATCATACCATCCAGGAGGTAGTCTAGGCAAGCAACTTTTTGTCAAAGTAAGTGATTTGATGCGAACTAACAATTTACCAACAGTGAGTGAAAATACAAAACTTAAAGATGCGATTATTGCCATGAGTGAGGGAAGACTTGGTAATGTGCTTATAACAGACAACACTAACAAGCTTATCGGACTCTTGAGCGATGGAGATCTTAGAAGAGCCTTGATGTTAGATGATTTTTCGATCGAAAAAAGTGTTATGGAGTATGCATGTTTGAACCCAAAAACACTCAACAATGCCGGTCTGTTAGCAAGTGACGCACTTGTGCTTATTGAAAAATACAAAATACAATTGTTGGTAGTAACAGATACAAGTGATGTTGTCGTTGGTGTGTTACATATTCATGATTTGATAGAAGCTGGAATCAAATAAATGGAAGAGCAAAGACTCAATAAAATAATTTCCCACAATACAAAATATTCAAGAAGAGAAGCAGATAAGCTCATCGCTGATGGACTTGTGAGTGTCGATGGCAAGGTGGTAACAGATCTGAGTACGAAAGTTACTTTTAAAAATAAAATCATCCTCAATGGCAGAAAACTTTTTGAAAAAGAGGGTTATTCAGTTTTGGTATATCATAAGCCAAAAGGTGAATTAGTAAGTAAAAAAGATGACCGTGGCAGAAAAGTTATATACGATACTTTGCCTAAAAAATATGGACATTATCTTAGCGTTGGCAGACTGGATTTTGCTAGCGAAGGATTGTTGCTTTTGTGTGATTCTCCAGTGGTAGTGTCTGCACTTATGCATGGTGATCTTGAAAGAGTTTATTATATAAAAATACAAGGTGAGATAACGCCACTTATGGAAAGTGCCATGAAAGAGGGATTGTATATCGAAGATGCGAGAAAAGGAGGGCATGAGGATAGTGACATCCGTTCCATGAATTTTGCACCTTTTGCAAATTATCGTATCATTAAAAATAGACCAACTTATTCAACGCTAAAAATCACTATCATAGAGGGACAAAATAGAGAATTAAGACGATTTTTTGCTCATTTCGACACGCCTGTGGTTGATTTGAAGCGAGTAAGTTACGGAAGAGTAGATTTAGGTACATTAAAACCTGGAAAAGTGCGATTTTTAGAAGCTAACGAATACGCCGCACTTAGAGACTATCTAAGTTATGTCGAGCAAAAAAATGATGGACAACCTAGCGCTTAGGTTGCGACCAAAAAGTTTAACTGAATTTTTTGGGCAAAAACACTTATGTGCAAAAGATGGCGCATTTTACCATCTTTTGCAAAATAAAACGGTTCCAAATTGTATTTTTTTTGGTCCAGCTGGAGTTGGCAAAACAACTCTAGCACGCATTGTTGCACACGCGCTAGAGTTGCCATTTTATGAACTAGATGCTACAAGTCTCAAAGTCGAAGAGTTTCGAAAGATCCTACATAATCACAAAAATGCTTTGCAAAAACCTGTAATATTTATCGATGAGGTGCATAGACTCTCAAAAACACAGCAAGAGGTTTTACTCATACCAATGGAAAATAGAGATGCAATCATAATCGCTGCATCGACTGAAAATCCCTATTTTACGCTAAGTTCCGGCATTCGTTCTCGCTCAATGCTTTTTGAATTTTATGATTTGAATGATACAGATATGCTTGAAATCCTACAAAAAGCACAGCAGATGATACACTTTGAAATCGATGCAGATGCAAAAGCATATCTTATAGCCTCAAGTGGTGGTGATGCAAGATCGCTTCTCAATCTTTTGGAATTTGCCATAAAAGTAAATCTACATGTAAGCTTGCAAATCCTAAAATCTTTGCGTCCAAATGCACTCAGCGATGGTGTTAGCAAAGATGAAACGCACTACGACCTTATAAGCGCTCTGATAAAAAGTGTACGGGGCAGTGATGTGGATGCTGGCTTGTATTATCTAGCAAGGCTTATAGATGGCGGAGAGAGTGCGGATTTTATAGCGCGTCGCTTGGTTGTATTGGCAAGCGAAGATATAGGAAATGCAAATCCTCAAGCACTCAATCTCGCTACTTCAGCTTTGCTAGCTGTGAGTAAGATAGGATTTCCTGAAGCTCGTATTATCCTCTCACAAACGCTTATATATCTTACATGTAGCCCAAAATCAAACGCAGCATACAATGCGATCAATACCGCGCTAGAGTATGTAAAAACACAAAAAAAACTTCCAATCCCAAAACACCTCACAAATAGTGGTAAAAATGCTTATGTATATCCCCATGATTTTGGCGGCTGGGTTGCACAAAAATATATTTCAAAGAAAGTCACTTTTTTTCAGCACAATAACATAGCCTTTGAAAAAACACTCCACGAATGGTTGCAAAAAATCAAGAGAGAAGTATGAATTACAGCGAATTTGAAAAAGCAATACAAACGCTCGGTCTTTGTGCAAAAGTAAGTTATGATGATTTAAAATCGCATTATCGTGAACTCTCAAAAGTTCACCATCCAGATAGAAGCGATGGCGATGCTGTAAAATTTGATGCGATAACAAAAGCTTATAAATTGCTCAAAACATACATGGAATCTTACCGCTTTTCTCTCGATAAAGAGGAGTTTCAAAATCAACATCCAAGTATTTTAAATATGAAAGATTGGCTCAGCGGCAACACAAGAGAAAGTTAATAAACTCCTTTGAGATACAAACTCAACAAACCAAAATACTCGTGCAGTGCTCTGTAACTATTTTTAAAAGCGTCCATACTTGGCAAATAATCCCAATTTGTTCGTTCTGCGTTGCTTATCAAAAAATCAGTTGCATTTGCAACTACTTCAAAACCAAAATGCTCATATAATTTGATAGATCTTCTCATGTGGTACGCTGATGTCACAAGGTAAATTTTTGGTTTTTTGATGCCAAAGTGTTGAAAAATTTCATAAGAGTATCGCGCATTTTCATAAGTATCTAAGCTTTTGTCTTCTACAAGCATAGAAAATCTCTTATCACTAAGATCCAAAGAATTCGGAATGCTTACATGTAAGTATTGCTCAAGTTCATGAGTACTAGCTAGAAAAGCAGCAGCTTCTGTGTACTTTGTGATTCCAGCGCCACTAAAAAGTATAGGTAAATCTTGCGAACGAGCTTGCATAATGCCCCATATCGCTCGTTTGTACGCACTTGGTGAAAGCGGGATATTTGGGCTATCCGCAACACTACCACCCGCTAAAATAACAAGTGCATCTACGCGTTGTGGCTCAAAATTTCGAAAGGGTTTTTCTAATGGTGCAAGTAACATATCAGATACAAAAGAGTTAGCAAGTGCGTAAAATACAAATGCACTTGCTAAGAAAAAAGCACGAAATTTTTTAGCAAATAAAGCAGCTAACACAAAAAGAAATACAAACAATCCAGGCGGTAAAAAAAGATATGTAAAAAGCTTAGAAATGATGTAAAATTGGCTCATTAGAGCATCACAACTTCTCTTTGACCATTAACTAACTCACCGATAACATATCCATCACTGTTAGCAAGTACAAAATCAACATTTTCACTACTCACAATTAAAATCATACCAACACCCATATTGAAAGTTCGATACATTTCACTTGCGGCTACATGTTTACTCATCAGTTCAAAAATGCTAAGTGTGCGAATTTTGTCTTTATAGATTGTTGCTTGGAGATTCTCTGGCAAAACTCTTGGTAAGTTTTCAACAATGCCACCACCCGTAATGTGTGCGAGGGCATTGATTTTACTTTTCAGTTTTTTAAATAGTGGTACATAAATTCTTGTCGGCTCTAAGAGAATATCGATAAGCGCTTTGCCATCGATTGTGCTTTCAAAATTGTAACCGAGTTTTTCAAAAAAAAGTTTTCTAACTAGTGAATAGCCATTGGAATGAATACCAGAACTTGGTAACGCTATGATTACATCACCTGCTTTTACACAACCTAAACGGTTCATCTCCTCTTTTTCGGCGATTCCTACAGCAAAACCTGCAAGATCAAAATCTTTTCCACTATACATTCCTGGCATTTCAGCAGTTTCGCCTCCTATGAGTGAACATTCCGCAAGTTTGCAACCCTCGGCTATGCCCGCTATGACTTGTGTGGCATCTTTTATATCTAATTTACTCATCGCATAATAATCTAAAAAAAACAGTGGCTCGCCAAAATTGCAGATAAGGTCATTGACGCACATCGCTACAAGATCGATTCCCACACTGTGCAATTTGCCAGATTCTATGGCGAGCTTAAGTTTTGTACCTACACCATCGGTTGCACCCAATAAAATAGGTTGTTTGTAGCCAGTTGGCAAGGCATAAGCCCCAGCAAAAGAACCGATACCGCCTACAACATTGCTATCAAAAGTCGCTTTGACTAATGGTTTGATATTTTCTACAAACTGATTTCCAGCGTCTATATCGACACCCGCATCTTTATAACTGATCGTACTCATACTTTGCCTTCAATTTTTTAAGTGATTTTAACAAATATATGTTAAAATCGTGATAAAAATTAAAAAGGCAATAATTTGAGAAACGAAACTATAAATGCTGAAATGCTAACCCATGTACCATTATGTACACATGCACAGCCAAAAGATGTGCTAGTGCTTGGCAGGCACGATTTTATTAACATAGAGATTGCAAGGCATTTGGGCCTACATGTAAGACTCTGTGAAAATTTTACATGTATAGAAGAAGCAAAAGACGCTTCGATAGATGTTGTAATCATCAATTCTGATAGATTTTGTGAAGCTACAAATGTGGCACAAATCAATAGAGTATTACGAAAAGATGGCTTAGTAGTCGTGAAAAGCGATGAAAAACTTAAACAAAATATGTCGCTATTTGATAATCTTTTTGGTGTCGTTATGACTTATACATATGAGGGCAAAAGAGCGATTTTGGCTTCTAAAAAATACCATCCAACAGCAGATATTATTTTGCAAAGAGCAGATTTGATTGATGGCTTGAATTACTACAATGCACAGTTGCATCTTGCTTCCTTTGCCTTGCCAACTTTTATGAAAAATGAGTTGCTTGGAGTGCAAAAAAACTGATGACATTCAAACATGCTTGCGTGATAACAGGTGGCATTGCAACGGGTAAAAGCACCGTGTGTTCACTTTTGCGAATACACGGTTTTCATATTGTTGATGCTGATTTGATTGCAAAAGAGCAGATAGAAACTTGCAAGCGTGAACTGGTGGAGCTTTTTGGAGGCGATATCTTTGATGGTGAACATATCGACAGAGCAAAACTAGCACAAAAAATATTTACAGATGCAAGTGAAAGGGCTAAGCTCAATAAGCTTTTGCACCCAAAAATCAGGGGCGAACTCTACCGAGTGGCACAAGAGTTAGATCAAAAAGGGGTTGCATATATCATCGATATTCCGCTTTATTTTGAAACAAATCACTATGATGCAAAGATGAGCGCACTTGTTTATGCCCCACAAGATATACAAAAATCTAGACTCATGCAAAGAGATGGTCTCTCATGCGTGGACGCTCAAAAAAGACTTGATGCACAAATGCCGATAGAGCAAAAAAAAACCATGGCCGATTGCATTATCGACAATTCCAAAGATTTGAAACATTTACAAAATGAGGTTGAAAGATTTGTGGAGCGAGTAAAGGAGGATTATGCAAGTAGTAAAATATAACGCAAGCGGCAATGATTTTGTGATATTTCACACTTTTATCAAAAAAGATTACAGTAAGCTTGCTCAAAAACTTTGTCATAGACAAGAGGGCATTGGCGCTGATGGGCTTATTGTTTTGTTACCAAATGCTACTGTGGATTTTGAGTGGCTTTTTTACAATAGTGATGGCAGTGTAGCATTGATGTGTGGCAATGGAAGTAGAGCATGTGCACATTATGCCTACACACAAGGACTTGCTCCAGCTTCGATGTCTTTCCTTACGGGTGCTGGGAAGATTACTTCACTTGTGCAAGGTGATGTTGTTGCATCTCAACTCACGCCACCAAAAGAGCTTGCAAAAAGCTTTTCACAAGAGGGAAGAGAGTGGTATTTTTATGATACGGGTGTGCCACATCTTGTTACGCTTGTAGACGATTTGAGTGCTTTTGATAAAACGCTCGCTGCAAAAATGCGTTATGCACACAATGCTAATGTTAATTTTGTATTCTTCGATAAAAAATGCTTACATGTAAGAACTTATGAGCGGGGTGTAGAAGATGAGACAGGGGCTTGTGGCACTGGTATGGCAGCTTCTTTTTATGCACTATATTTGTTAGGACTTGTAGGAGATCATGCAAAAGTATATCCTACGAGTAAAGAAGAACTTGAACTCTCAGTCCGTGATGGTGTGCTTTTTCTTAAAGGTAAAGTAAGTAAGATTTTTGAAACACAGCTTGAGAGGTTTGTATGAAAAAAGTTTTAATAACACTCTCTTTGCTTGCCAGTCTACTTTTTGCTGAAGGTTTTGATGCTTCTTTTTATGAATTACAAAATTCCAAAAAACAAAAAGAAGAGTTTATAAAAGCACTTAAACCACTTTTGCAACGAGCTAATGAAAACATACTCAATGAACGCAATTTTATCGAAGCATTTTATATGAGAGCCATATCGATTGGTTTTAGAGAATTTGAATCAAGTGATTTAGCTTATATTATCAATCTTGCCAAAAAGTATAAAATTGCTACTATTTTTCACAAAAATGAATTTTTGCGACGCATTGATGTGGTTCCGGTTTCTTTGGGGCTAACACAAGGTGCGATTGAGAGTGCATGGGGAAGAAGTCGTTTTGCGCGAGAAGCAAACAATATTTTTGGTCATTGGACTTGGGGTGAATATGGTTTAGTTCCAGAACAAAGGGAAGAGGGTAAAACGCACAAGATCAGAATTTTTAGCGATTTGCAAGCTTCGGTTGATGCGTATGTTCTCAATCTCAACAGAAATCAAGCGTATAAAGAGTTCCGTCATCAAAGAGAAGTATTTCGTCAAAAAGGAGAGCTTTTTAATGGCTTTGATGCAGCACTGAGTATGAAAAATTATTCTGAATTAAAAGAAGATTATGTGTGGATGTTGCAAGGGATGATGGAAAAAAATAATCTTCTAGCGTATGACAATGATGCGGTTTACAATCCAGCTTCACTCATGGCGAGTGATTGAAAATGTGTGATCAACGGATCGATAATTTCATCAAATAATCCACCCTCCATAATAGCATCAAGTCTATAAAGAGTTAGATTTGCACGGTGTTCACTGATCCTGTTTTGCGGAAAATTATAAGTTCGTATCCGTCCACTTCTGTCCCCAGAGCCTACTTGAGTTTTTCGTTCAGCACTCAGTTTTGCGTCTTGTTCTTGTTGCTCTAGGTCATACAATCTTGCCTTGAGGATTTTCATGGCAGCATCTTTGTTTTTATGTTGGCTTTTACCATCTTGATTGACAACTACAAGGCCTGTTGGCAAGTGTGTGATACGAACAGCACTGTCTGTAGTATTGACAGATTGTCCGCCATTGCCACTTGAACGCATAACATCGATTTTAAGATCATTTGAATTTATAGTAATTTCAACATCATCAACTTCAGGCATAACAGCAACAGTTACAGCCGATGTATGCACTCTTCCTTGCGATTCTGTCAGAGGAACTCTTTGTACCCTGTGCGTTCCCCCTTCATATTTGAGTCTTGAAAAAGCACCTTTACCTTCTATGAGGGCGATAACTTCTTTAAAACCACCCATAACACCCTCGCTAGAACTTACAATTTCGACTTTCCACCCACGAAGTTCGGCATATCTGGCGTATGATTTGAATAGTTCAGCTACAAATAGTGCAGCTTCATCACCACCAGCACCAGCTCTAATCTCTAAAAAGATATTGCGATCATCATTTTTATCTTTTGGGAGGAGCAAAATTTTAATATCTTCTTCGATAGTTTTTTTTAGCTCTTCTAATTGAACTAATTCCTCTTTTGCAAGTTCACTCAACTCTTTATCATCAAGCAAGAGTTTATTTTCCTCTATCGAATCTAGAGTTTCTATATATTCAGAAGCTTTATTTTTCATAGGTTCTATGCTTGATTGTTCTTTTGAGAGTTCTCGCAATTTTGTGATATCAGATGAGATAGCAGGATCACTTAAAAGATCTGTTATCTCTTGATAACGCTTTAAAAAAGGTAGTAATTTATCTTTTAGCATAAAGGTTTGTGGAGATGGAAGCCGCGAATTACGCAGCTACCGTTGTGACTAATTTTGCAAGTCTACTAATGCGACGAGAAGCAGTATTTTTTTTCAAAATACCTTTTGTTGCATAAGAATGTAAGTTTTTATTCACATCTTTGAGGGCAGATGCAGCAGCTTCTTTGTCGCCTGCCTCTACTGCAACTTTCACAGCTTTTGTGAGGTTTTTGATTCTTGTTTTATAGAATCTATTTCTCTCAGTTCTTACTTTTGTTTGTCTAGCGCGTTTTTCAGCGGATTTATGGTTAGCCATCGCTAAGCCTTTCGTTTTGAAATTTAGGCGTAGATTATACAAAAATAAAAATTAAAGGAAACTTATTTTAAGCATATTTTTATAAAAAAATTGTTCAAATAAGCGTGAATTTGTGTTATAATCTCAATAAAATTTAAAAAAACAGTGATTTTAGCAACATAAGGAGTAGGTGTGAAACTTTTTGGCACAGATGGAGTTAGGGGAAAAGCTGGAAAAAAATTGGATGCAATGACCTCTATGCGACTTGCGATGGCAGCTGGTATTTATTTTAGAAAAAACTCCATAACAAATAAAATACTTGTAGGAAAAGATACAAGACGAAGTGGCTATATGATAGAAAATGCCATTGTTTCGGGACTTACAGCAGTTGGTTATGATGTGCGACAAATCGGACCAATGCCAACTCCGGCGATAGCATTTTTGAGTGAAGATATGCGTTGTGATGCTGGCATTATGATTAGTGCTTCTCATAATCCTTACTATGATAATGGTGTAAAGTTTTTTGATGCACAAGGTAACAAATTAAGTGAAGAAGCTGAGGCACAAATAGAAGAAATTTTTAATGATGGTACTCTCATAGAAAAAAATCAAAAAGTAGAATTTGGTATCGGAACCTCAAAAAGAGTAGATGATGTTATCGGTAGATACATCGTTCATATAAAAAATTCTTTTCCAAAAAATTTGACACTCAATGGAATTCGCATTGTTTTAGATACGGCAAATGGTGCAGCATATAAAGTTGCCCCAACAGTTTTTAAAGAGCTAGGTGCAGATGTTATTGTGATGAATAATGAGCCAAATGGTAGCAATATCAATCAAAGTTGCGGAGCACTTTTTCCACAAGAGCTTGGTGGACAGGTGCGAAAATTGCGTGCAGATGTTGGCTTTGGTTTTGATGGAGATGCTGATAGGCTTGTGGTTGTAGATGAACAAGGCGATATCGTGGAAGGTGATAAACTTTTGGGCGCACTTGGAGTGCATCTGCATAAAAGTGGCAAACTGAAAAATAGTGCAATGGTTGCAACGGTGATGAGCAATAAAGCCCTAGAGGATTATTTGCTTGATCATGGGATTTGTTTACATAGATGTAATGTTGGTGATAAATATGTTTTAGAGACATTAAACCAAAAAGATCTCAATTTTGGTGGTGAGCAGAGTGGACATATCATCCTTTCTGACTTTGCAAAAACAGGTGATGCGCTTGTTTCTTCTTTGGCTGTGATGGCATATTTTTTAAGTTCTGGCAAGAAAATAAGCGAACTGCTTAATCCATTTGAACTTTATCCGCAATTGCAAAGCAACATAATTGTAGGAATCAAAAAGCCTCTTGAAACCATAGAGGGATATACGCAGATGATAGCATCGCTTGAAGCTTTACATGTGAGAGCATTGATTCGCTACTCAGGGACTGAAAATCTTTTGCGTGTTTTGCTTGAGGGTGCGGATGAAGAATGCCTACATGTAAAGATGCAAGAAGTGATCTCATTGCTTAAAAAGCAGCTTAATGCTTAAAAGCCTTTTGATAATTTTTCTCTCTGCTTGGGGCGTTTTTTTTATTGATCAAAATATAAAAACAATTTTTCTTGACGGATTTCGCTGGTATGGGGATTTTTTCTCACTTATTTTGACATTTAATAAGGGTGTTGCTTTTTCGATGTTTGCTTTTTTGCAAGAGGATCTCAAATACATGCAACTCATCCTTCTTTTGTGCATTGGAATGTATCTTGTGTATGAAAAACAACTCCTATCGCGATACGCTTTGTCAATAGGTATTATCTTAGGTGCTGGTTCAAGTAATTTATATGATAGATTTATACATGGCGGTGTTGTGGATTATATTTTTTGGCATAGGTGGTTTGAATTTGCTGTGTTTAATTTTGCTGATGTGATGATCAATGTGGGCGTAATATCAGCCTTGCTCGTAGCATACATGAGAGGCAAAAAAATTTAAGCTTTTCTACAAGGAAACTTCGATAAA
Organism: Sulfurospirillum sp.; assembly: GCA_014859685.1. GTDB lineage: Bacteria > Campylobacterota > Campylobacteria > Campylobacterales > Sulfurospirillaceae > UBA6810. The sequence continues at coordinate 84,169 of JACUTU010000003.1, forward strand.
ATCCTTGTTTTAAATATTTAGCGGTCGCGTAGCTCAGTTGGTAGAGCACTACCTTGACATGGTAGTGGTCGTAGGTTCAAGTCCTATCGTGGCCACCATTTTTTGTTCTCTCGCAGTCTGGGAGTTCTATTTAGTAAAGGATAATTATGCAAAATGAGGTTATAGCCTACAAGGACGGGTCTTTTCTCATTGATACTCAAAGTGCTGCAAATCACGATATCTCAAAACTCCAACCAGTTTTATTTGACAATTCTGCCGATGCTCTTGAAGTGATCCGTCATTCATGTGCACACTTAATGGCTCAGGCAATCAAAGAGATATATAAAGATGTGCAATTTTTTGTGGGACCTGTGATTGAAGATGGTTTTTATTATGATTTTCGCGTTAGCCAAAAGATCGGCGATAGTGATTTGAAAGATATAGAAAAAAAAATGTTAGAGATAGCAAACAGAAAACTTCCGATCGAAAAAAGATGCAGCACTAAAGTAGATGTAAGTAGGCATTTTGACGATGATGATCTCAAACAAGAAGTGCTTTTACGCATTCCAGATGGTGAAGTGTCGATCTATTCTCAAGGCGATTTTGAAGATCTCTGCCGTGGCCCACATGTACCAAATACGAGATACCTGCGATTTTTTAAACTTATTCGTGTAGCTGGCGCGTATCTTGGCGGTGATGAGAAGCGAGAAATGCTTACTCGTATTTATGGCACCGCTTTTGCTGACAAGAAAACACTTACTGATTATACCACTATGATTGAAGAAGCAAAAAAACGAGATCATAGAAAACTTGGCAATGAATTAAAACTATTTACTTTTGATGAAGAAGTGGGTGCAGGGCTTGCTATATGGTTGCCAAATGGCGGTAGAATGCGTGGTAAAATCGAAAAGCTTCTCTATAAAGCACATCGAATTAGGGGTTATGAGCCTGTGAGGGGACCAGAAATATTAAAAAGTGATGCGTGGAAAGTGAGCGGGCATTATGATAATTATGGTGAAAATATGTATTTTACTGTTATTGATGATGCACAGTATGGCATGAAGCCGATGAATTGCTTGGGACATATCAAAGTTTTTCAAAATGAAGTTCGTTCATATCGAGATTTGCCGTTGAAATTTTTTGAGTACGGTGTCGTGCATAGACACGAAAAAAGTGGTGTTATGCATGGGCTTTTTCGAGTGCGAGAGTTTACGCAAGATGATGCACATATTTTTTGTACACCAGATCAAATTAAAGAAAATGTATTAGAAATTTTAAGTTTTGTAAATTCTTTGATGAGTGTGTTTGGATTTAAGTATGAGATGGAAATCTCTACAAAGCCAGCCAAAGCAATCGGCGATGATGCATATTGGGAAGTTGCAACACAAGGTTTGAAAAACGCCCTAGATGAAAACAATATTGCTTATGGTATAGATGAGGGTGGCGGTGCATTTTATGGGCCAAAAATTGATATCAAAATTACTGATGCACTTGGTAGAAAGTGGCAGTGTGGCACTATTCAAGTAGATTTTAATTTGCCTGAGCGTTTTGATCTGCATTATACAGATGCCAACAATGAGGCAGCGCGACCTGTTATGTTACACCGTGCTATTTTGGGATCATTTGAGAGATTTATCGGTATATTGATCGAACATACAGCTGGTGAATTGCCATTTTTTGTGGCTCCAACACAAGTTATTATCGTGCCAATTGGCGAAGCACACCAAGCCTATGCAAAACAAATTGCACAAGAATTGATGCAAAATGATGTGGATTCTGAGATTTTTATGAAAAATGAAAGCCTCAATAAACGCATTAGAAATGCTGAAAAGATGCGTGTTCCGATGATTTTAGTGCTTGGCGATGAAGAAGTTGCCCAAAAAACAGTTGCTTTAAGAGACAGAAGAGAGAGAAAACAGTATAATCTAACAAAAGACGAATTTATTTCGTTGACAAAGGAAAAATTGAGTGAGGTACACTTTTGAATAAAGACAAAGACGCGATTCTCAACCACGAGATCAGAGCCGGTGAAATACGATGTATTGGAGATGATGGTACACAATATGGAATCATCACGCGAGATGAAGCACTGAAGATAGCACAAAAACAAGGACTAGATCTTGTTTTGATAGCCGCAGATGCAAAGCCTCCAGTTTGTAAAATCATGGACTATGGTAAATTTCGTTATCAACTCGAAAAGAAGAAAAAAGAAGCAAAGAAAAAACAAAAAGTTATCGAGGTCAAAGAGATCAAACTTTCTGTAAAAATTGCTGAAAACGATGTGAATTACAAAGTAAAACATGCTCGTGAGTTTCTTGAAGAGGGAAAACATGTGAAGTTTCGCGTCTTTTTACGAGGAAGAGAGATGGCAAATCCAGAAGCTGGAGTCGCTGTTCTTGAGAGAGTTTGGCTCATGGTCGAAGATATTGCTACAAGAGACAAAGCTCCTTCTATGGAAGGCAGATATGTCAATATGCTCACAGTTCCAAAAAACTAACACAATACTTTCACTATTTTAACCCCCTCTAAGAAACACTGAGGTATAATTGCCAGTTTCTTAAATGTACAGGGGGTTTCATCACTTACATGTAGAAAATATTTTTCTTTTTTTTTTGAGAAAAATAAAATCCAAAGGAGTTAAGCATGCCGAAAATGAAAACGGTACGCGGTGCAGCAAAACGCTTCAAAGCAACTAAAAATAGTATCAAAAGAGGGGCAGCATTTAGAAGCCATATTTTGACTAAAAAATCCACAAAGAGAATGCGTGGGCTTAAAGAAGCAAAAGTTGTTGATAGCCGTGATGTATCAAGAGTAAAATTGATGCTCGCACAGGCGTAAGTCAAAGTTTTTTAGTGCTAAGGCGCTAATTTTTCACTCCCCTACGCAAACTAGGGCAAGTTCGCATAAAGCGACACCAATAAGGTCAAGGAGACACACATGAGAGTAAAAACTGGTATAGTCAGAAGAAGACGCCACAAGAAGATATTGAAACTTGCAAAAGGTTTCTTTAGTGGTAGAAGAAAACATTTTAGAAAAGCGAAAGAACAACTCGAGAGAAGTATGGTTTATGCTTTCAGAGATAGAAAGTATAGAAAAAGAGATTTTAGAAGATTATGGATCACAAGAATCAATGCCGCTTGCAGACTCAATGATATAAGTTATTCACGCTTTATAAATGCTTTAAACAAAGCAAATATCCAACTTGATAGAAAAATTTTAGCTGATATGGCTATGAACGACCCACAAGCTTTTGCTGCTGTTGTACAACAAGCAAAAACTGCACTTTAAAAAACTCCAAAAAAGTGGGGGCAGAATTTATCTTGCCCCCACTTCTACAAATTACTTTATTTTCTCATCAATCTCTTTTTTGCTCGGATAGACAAAATTTGTATCGCGTAAGATAGAAATATTTTCTTTATCATCAACCGCAAACGCTTTTATCTGAATCGGTACAACTACATTTTTATCATTATTGCCCATAGAAGATATGTCTGAGAAAAGGATGACTATCTCTTTAGATTTTTTTCCAGCTTTCAAAACAAAAGGTTTTGCTGGTTTTTTGATCTCGATATTTTTGTTGAGAACTTCGATATAGTAAGTGTGATCTCTAGAAGTTGTATTTTGAAATAAAAATGTGTAGACATTTTCTACTTTTTGTGTATTTTCATTGATTTTAAAAAGCTGTGAAGTTCTGTTGATATTGAGAAGCATATGTTCTTTTGTGCTTCCCATAAGAAGTAATCCAACCAATGCTAGCACAAGCGCGGCACTATAAGCGATAGTTCTGAAGCGAAGATATTTTACCTTACCACCTTGAGCCATTTGATTTGTACTTGTCCATGAGATGAGCGTTTCTTTGCCAAGTTTCCCCATCACTTTTGTACACGCATCAACGCATTCAAGACAATTGATACATTCAAGTTGCATCCCTTTTCTAATATCTATATGTGTAGGGCAGATGCGTACACATGCTTCACAACCCGTACATTCATCATTTTGTCCTGTAGGTTTTGTTGCAATGAGTGTGCCTTTTGCATCGTAGATATCACCACCTCGATTCGTATCGTAGATAGGTAAAATAGTATCTTCATCGAACATAACTGATTGGACTCTTGCATAAGGACAGATGTAAACACAAAAATCTTCTTTTAAAATGATAGCATCATAGATCAAAAATCCAGTTATACTTGCTAAAAAAATGAGTAGCGTTACATGTTGACTAGGCTCTTGCAGATAGGCAAAATAATCTTCTGGAGGTATAAAATACCAAAGAAAATTTGAGGCAGCTAAAAATGCAAGTACACTCCAAATGAGTAATGCTAAAAGCTTTTTGATCTCAAAGCCCTCTTTGGGATTTTTTTGTTTATTGTTGGTATTTTTACGCAAGCCCAAAAGTTTAGTTTCAATGAGATCGCGATAGATTGTTCTAAAAATTGTTTGTGGACATGCCCAACCACACCACACTCTTCCTCCAAGAGTTGTCATAAAGAAGACACCCAAAAAAAGAAGAATAAGTAAAAATGGCATCAAATACAATTCTTGCATATCAAATGAAGTGAAAAGCAAATGTAACTGCTTTTTATCAAAATTGAGCAAGAAAAAATGCTTGTCATCCACTCGCAAAAATGGCAGCATCAAAGCTACTATTGTAATTATTGCATATCCGATATAACGCTTTTTATCGTATTTTACCCCACATGATCCACTACTGCACGCCATTGTATATCCTTTAATGCTCCGCTATAAGAGAGCAGATTTTTATTTATTTTGTTTTGTTGGTATTTTCTGTGGTTTTATGTCACCGAGCAATACCTGATTAGTTTTTGCTAAATATTTAAATCCTCTTGAATTGATATAATCTTTTAAAGAGGTGTGACTTGCTTCTAACTTTTGTGTTATTTGCATTATGCCCATCTTCTTTCTTAAAAATTAAACGATGGTTTTTCTATGTATCTCAAATTTTGATCATGAGAGCCTTCCCTCGCGTCTGCCTTGTGATTTTTGGTCTTTTTTATAGAGTATTTTCTCAAAAAATTTACTCGATAAAGAAAGAATCTCAATTGCATGGCTACTTGGACTCAAGTGTAGCATTTTTGTGCTTACATGTAAGGTTAATCGATTTGCCAAAAAGAAAATCAAATATCTTAAGAAGTTTGCTCATATCCTCGCTAAGCATACACAAATCAAAGACGATAAGATTTGCACCTTGCTTGAGTGAACGCAAAAATCTCTTAAACTCTTTACGATCTTCCAGTACTCTATCATCTTGTGAGTTATCAATCTTTGTTTGGTCAATCTTTGTTTGATCAAGTTTTAAGCCAGTATATTTTGCATACTTAATGATGCAATGTTGTTGCGATATGATATCTAATTGTGCGTTTTTGCCTCGTAAAAGGGCTATACACATGTTATCACCTTTGTGTCACTTTAAAAATAATGGTAGCATAATTTGACAAATAAAACTACCAAAGTGCTACATGTAAAGATTAAGCTTAAAAAAATCTTTTTTAGATACAATACGAGCCTAAATTTAATGAAAGGTGGTGGTAGTGGATGCCAGGTATTAAGGTACATCCTAACGACTCTTTTGACGAAGCGTATAGAAAATTTAAAAAGCAAGTAGATAGAAACTTGATCGTTACAGAAACACGAGCAAGAAGATTCTTCGAGCCTGAAACTGAAAAGCGTAAAAAACAAAAAATCAGTGCTCGCAAAAAAATGCTCAAAAGATTGTATATGCTTAGACGATACGAGTCTAGACTATAATCACAGGGGGAGGAAACTCCCCAAATTCTCTCTTAATTTTTTTTCAGTATAATAACACAATCACAAACGCAAGGATCGTGTTATGAGCCAAAAATTAACACTTACACAAGCCGCGGTACATTTTGGTGTTAGCAAAGAGGCTATCTACAATCGCTTAAGACGAGGAAGCCTTGAGAGTGTTGTTGAAGATGGTGTAAAATATGTTTTACTTGAAGAAAATCCCACAAAAACAACACAAAAAACCATAGCACAAAACTCGTTTCAAAGAGAATTTATAGAGCTTTTGCAATTACAAGTTCAAGAATTAAAAATGCAAAATGCAAAACTTGAACTCGACAAAGACACACTTATAAAAGAAAAAGAAAAACTCCTTATCGAATCAAAAGAAAAGATAGAGAGCATCTATCGTTCACGAGATGAGCATCTTAAAACAATTCTATCTCTTGCAAACACAAAAGCAGTTGCACATAATCATGTCGATGCGAATGAAACAGTGATACAAGAAGCTGATTTTGAAGAAGAACAGGTCGATCTTGTAGATCAGATTTGTGAAACTTTTGAAGATTGGATAGAAATTGACGAGTATTTGGAAGTAAACAACTATGACCAAGAAGCATCTCAAATTATAAAACAAAAACTTCTTGAGCAACTTGGCAAAAACAAAAATATCAAGAGAAGTTCGGGCGAAATTTTCATAAAAAAAGGCAAGAAATTGAAAAAAATCATAGGAAAATTTGCGTGAGATACATACGAAAAATTTCAGAATATGCCATCGCTGGTGGCATTGGCGCACTCGTAGTTTTCGGCTTGCAAGGCTGTGAAAAAAAAGATGATACGAACGCTTTTGGTGAGGCCGCACAAAAACAAGGAGCGTTTGTTGTTATCGATGAATTGCCAAATGGAAGCTATAAAATTGCACAAGAGTATCCAAGTGAAACGACTCGAGTTATCCTTCGCTCAAAAGAGGGAAGCGAGAGAATTCTTTCACAAGATGAACTAGATATGCTCATCAAAGAAGAGGCCAAAAAGATAGAGGAAGGCACCTCGCCACTTACGAATCCTGAGTTGAGCAGTGGTATGCCAAGTTTGGGTACTATCTTGCTCTCAAGTGCTGCTGGAGCGATACTTGGTAGTTATATTGGCAACAAACTTTTCAATAACCAAAACTATCAAGCACAGAGACGAACCCAATACAAAACACCACAAACATATTCCAAAAGTACCGATAGTTTTAACAAAGCAAAAGCAACAAGTGCAGCATCTAGCACAAAAAAAAGCACAGGATTTTTTGGTTCAAAAAGCACATCTTCTGGTTCGAAATCACTTTTTAGCACAGGAGGCTAGTGTGTTGGAACTTAAACGCGTAAAACCATTAAGCGAAAGTTTTTTAGAATCAATCGGATTTTATTGGCATAACGATAATGATAACACACCTTATGTGAGTGACTCGTTAGTTGTTATCTCACAAAAAGAAGCACAAGCCTACTATGAGGCGGCAAATGAGCTTTATGATATGTTTGTTGAAGGTGCACAACATGTAATTGATAATAATTTGTTTCATGAATTAGGCATTCCTTTTACGCTTGTAGAACTTATCAAAAAATCTTGGGAAAATGATGTGCATTGGCATTTGTACGGAAGATTTGATCTTTCAGGCGGAATTGATGGAAAACCAATTAAACTCATTGAATTCAATGCCGATACTCCAACTGCTTTGTTTGAAACTGCAATCATTCAATGGGCAATGCTCAAAGCCAATGGTATGGATGAAGCAAAACAGTTTAATAATGTGCTCGAAGCATTGCGTGAAAATTTCAAAAGACTTGTTGTGCTACATGGGGATGTTGCTGATTTTAGCCAATATTATGATGGTTGGAAGATACTTTTTTCATCAATTCGTGGTAATATCGAAGAGGAAAATACTACAAAGCTTTTGCAAAACGCTGCTAATGAGGCTGGGTTTCATACGGATTTTGAATATATTGATGCCGTAGGTTTTTCTCCAAACGAAGGGATTTTTAAAGACGAAGAGTCTTTTGAGTATTGGTTTAAACTGATTCCTTGGGAAGAGATAGCGTTGCAAGAGGGCGATTTGGCTCTCATATTGCGAGATATCGTAGAAAATCAAAAAGCAATTATTCTCAACCCAGCGTATTCGCTTATCTTTCAAAGCAAAGCATTTATGAAGATACTTTGGGATCTTTATCCAAGACATCCATTGTTGCTCGAAACTGCATTTGAACCACTTGTTGGCAAAAAATATGTCGAAAAAAGAGCATTTGGCAGAGAAGGAGCCAACACGATTATCCGTGATGAAAAAGATCAAATCATAGCATCAAAAATAGGAGATTATGAACACTTTACACCAGTCTATCAAGAGTTTGTAGAGTTTGCAAGTGATGAAGCTGGCGATTTGTATCAAGCCGGCGTATTTTTTGCTTATGAAGCGTGCGGACTTGGATTTCGCAAGGGCGGGTTGATACTTGATAATTATGCAAAATTTGTGGGTCACATCATATCGTAAGGCTAGGAGGAATTGTGAAAATAGTTTTTTTAGATGCGTTAACATTGGGCAATGATGCTGACTTGCGTGTATTGGGTGAATTTGGAGAGTTTATTTCGTATGATACAACAACTTTGGATGAACGATTAATGCATATTGGCGATGCGCAGATTGTTTTAAGTAATAAAGTTGTCATCGATAAAGTGATTATGGATGCGTGTAAAAATCTCAAACTCATCTGCATTACAGCTACTGGAATGAATAATGTGGATTTGGAGTATGCAAAACAAAAAGGCATAGTGGTGAAAAATGTGGCTGGATATTCTACAGCTTCTGTGGCACAAGCAACTTTTGCACACGCTCTTGCCCTCATTTCAAGTGGTGCATACTATGATGCTTATGTAAAAAATGGCAACTGGTCAAAGAGTCCAATTTTTACCCATCTCGATAAGCCAATTTTTGAAATCAACAGAAAAACTTGGGGTATCATTGGGCTTGGTGCGATTGGAAAAGAAGTGGCAAAAATAGCAACCGCTTTTGGTGCAAATATTGTTTTCTACTCAACAAGTGGTGTTAATAACGATAGTCTTTACAAAAGAGTTCCGTTGGAAGAGCTGATGCAAAGTGACATTATCTCAATTCATGCACCACTCAATGACAAAACAAATGGACTCATCAAAAAAGAGCAACTCTCCCTTATGAAACAAGGCGGGATTTTACTCAATATGGGGCGTGGCGGTATCGTGGATGAACAGGATTTGGCACTTGCTATTGATACACAAGATATATTTGCAGGACTTGATGTTATGGCAATTGAGCCACCAGCGAGCAACAATCCACTCTTACATGTAAGGCGTAAAGAGCGACTCATTTTGAGTCCACATGTAGCGTGGGCAAGTGTAGAAGCAAGAAAAACACTGATCACTATGGTGTCAGAAAACATAAAAAAATTTTTAGCATAAGGAGTCAAAATGGCAAAAGAACATAGCTTTGATATAAGCGCTGAGATAGACAAACAAAAACTCAAAGACGCTTTTGAACAAGCAAAAAAAATAGTAACAAATAGGTGGGATTTTAAAGGCATAACCGCCGACTTTGAACTGAATGAAAAATCAAAAGTCATTACGCTTACATGTAGCACTGATGCAAAAGCTGAGGTGATGTTTGATACGCTCATAAGTGAAGCCATCAAAAGAGATATTAGTTCAAAAGCACTTAAAGAAGCAAAGCGAGATGTCGTTGGCGGAGGAAAAACAAAGATAACAGTGAGCATCAATGATACCATAGGGAAAGAGGATGCAAAAATTATTGTCAAAAAGATCAAAGATTTAGGGCTCAAAGTGCAAGCAAGCATCAGAGGAGAGGAAGTGCGAGTGGTTGGTAAATCCATCGATGATTTGCAAGAAGCCATCCATGCACTCAAGGGAAGTGATCTAGAAATACCGCTTAATTTTATTAATATGAAATAAAATGCAAAACGAAAAAGAGCTTTTTGTTATTGAAGTTGTGCCAAAGATAGAGGGCTTTACATGTAAGGTTCTTTTGATTGCTTTGTATATAGGCGTAACTTTTACGCCTTTGCTAGTCGGAATTATTCTTTGGTATAGCTATAACATTTATATAGCGATTGCTTTTTTTCTTTTCTTGACTTTGCTTAGCGGTATCGTGCTTTCAAAGTTACGGATTGCTTCAATTCCTTTTTCGCAACGAGAGATGAGTTATTCAAATTTCGCCATCATCAAGTGGTATCTTGGAAAAAATATATGCCTGCATTAAGTGATACTATAAAAGGGATGTTTTTTGCAGCCTTTGGCGTTGGTGTGATCAGTTTTGATGCTCTATTGGTGCGACTTGCCGATACAGATGCTTCGCTCATCGCTTTTTATCGCGGATTTTTTATGGGTATTATTATGCTTTTTGTGTGGATTCTCAAAGGAGAAAAAGAATCTCTACCCAAAAATAGACATGATTTTATAGGCATCATACTCGTTTCTTTGCTTTCAGGAATTGGTACATCACTCTTTGTTTTTTCGATCAAAAATACTATCGCAGCCAATACGGTTGTTTTGCTCGCAACAGCATCTTTTTTCGGCGCACTTTTTTCTTATCTCCTGCTTCGTGAAAAGATAGCCAAACAAACGCTTGCAGCCATACTCCTCTCTTTTGTGGGAGTACTGATTATTGTTGGCAATTCATTAAGCTTAGGTGGCAATATTCTTGGGGATTTTTTGGGTGTTATGTTGGCTGTTAGTATGGGATTACAACTCACGCTCTTGCGAAAATTTCCTCATTTCTCGCATTATTTTATCATCTCTTTGAGTGGTTTTTTATTGATGGCTATCATGTGGGCTGTTGTAAAAAACCCTTTTGATATAGCACCTATGAGTCTTTTTTGGCTCTTTTTGATGGGCGCTATGCAAGTCGTTGCTATGTATTTTATCTATGGAGCTACAAGATATATAAGTTCTGCCGAAGTTGGTGTTTTTTCGACCATAGAAACAACGCTTGCACCTATTTGGTTATGGCTGTTTGTAGGAGAAATTGCTCCCGCAATGACGATCTTGGGAGGCGCTTTTGTAGTAGCAGCCATCTTCATAAACGCCTATCCGCACATCAGATTTAAAAAACGCTAATGTAAAAATTTATCAATCACTTCTTTATATTTTTGCTCTATGACATGTCGTTTTTTCTTGAGCGTGTTTGTAAGCTCAACCCCGGGTTTAAATTCGTCGCTTAGAAAATGGATATTTTGAAGTTTTTCAAAGGGTTTAAATCCTTTTTTATAGTGCAGCAACTCATTCATATCATGTTTTATTTTGGAGATGATTTGCTGATCTTCTAAGATGTTTTCCATGGAGTTAATGGCTTTGTCAAAATGCTGTGAAACATATTCTTTGAGTTTATCAAAATCAGCAACTATAAGTATTCCTAGACCTTTTTTATCTTGTCCAACAAGAACACTGTCTGTTATAAATGGGAGCATCGAGATAGTTGCTTCTATGCGGCTTGGATCTACATTTTCCCCATTTGCAAGAACAATGATCTCTTTTGAACGACCTGTGATGATGAGCTCTTTTTTAATGGTAAATTTACCCAAATCACCGGTTCGAAAGTAGCCATCTTTCGTGAAAGATTTTTCATTTTCACGCTCATTGTTATAGTACCCTTGTGTGAGCTGGTCTCCTTTTACAAGGATTTCTCCAACTTCGCCAACTTTAACCTCCACATCAAATTCATCGACTATTTTTACACTTGTGCCATCGACTGGAAGTCCAAGTGTGCCAAAAGTTTGGCAATTGAGTGCTCGGCCTGCGATGCCCGGAGCGCATTCACTCATGCCATAAGCATTGGATATGCGAATACCCACAGCGTCGATCCATTTATCAAGATATTCAGGAAGGGTTCCGCCACCGCTGATTGCTATGCGTAAACGCCCGCCAAACTTTTGTTTTACAAGTGCAAGTTTACTTTTTGCAAAAGCATTTGGTAAGAATAAGAAAATGAGTGTACACAACGCAAAAAATTTCTTACATGTAGGAATAAAAAAATCATTATCAAATCGTGGCAACTCATCTTTGAGTATTCTAAGATTATAATTGTAAGAAGCACTAATAGCAACTAGTTTTGTGAAAATTTTTGCTTTTTTGGGATTTTGTTTTTCAAGAGTTGCATTTATTTTAGTGTACATAGATTCCCACAATCTCGGTACAGTTGCAACGAGTGTTGGTTTGAACTCTTCAAGGTCGCTCGCAAAAGTTTTGATGCTCGCATAGATAGTCGTACAGCCTTTTGAAAGTGAAAGATACTCAGCAGCTCGCTCAAAGATATGCCAAGATGGCAAGATAGAGACCCAAACATCATCTGCTACAAGATCGATAAGTTTTGGAAGATTGTGGACATTGTGCATGATATTTTTATGTGTGAGGATAACTCCTTTTGGTCTGCCGGTTGTGCCTGAAGTGTAAATGAGTGTGAAGATATCATCGCTTGCAATATTGTCCGCCTGTGCATAAAAAATTTTGATTTTTTCTGGCGAAATAGTCCTGTCTTTTAAGATATCGTTGTATGAGTAAGTGTTTGCAAAGAGGGTGTGGATGTGTGGCGCTTCTACAATCAAAATAGATTTGAGTGGAAGTTGCTTGAGTATCTCTTTATGCTGCGTATACAACGCAAGCGATTCGATAATGAGAAATTCACATCCCGAGTGTTGTATGATGTAAGCAAGTTCATCGCTTGGTGTATCACTGCCTCTAGGTACACTGATAGCCCCTAAACTTATGAGTGCAAGATCGCTTACCATCCATTCGTATCGATTGTCACATACAAACATAACTTTAGAGTTTTTTCTTATGTTTTTGGCACGAAATGCCTTTGAGAGCAGCAATACATCTTCAAACAGTTTGGCATAAGTTATCTCAAACTTCTGTTCAAGTACTCTATAAATAAAAGCAATTTTTTGGGGATGATTTTCATAAGTTTGCAAAAACATATGCAAGAGTGTATCGTTCATATCCGTACCACAATCCTTAATTTTGATGCAATTATTGTATCTATTTTAAGCAAGATTTGTTATAAATTGTATATTAGAATATTTATTTTATATAACTTTAAAGAGTATTTTATACATAAACAAAGCATAGAATTACTAATTGACCTTACGCACTTTTGCAAAAGTTCGTAAGATACTCTTTTCGTGGCTTTAGGGGGGTTGTAGGGATTTTTATCCCTGCAACTCAACCATCTTTAAGAGTTTTATAAATGATGAAAAGATCGAAAACTTCAAAAATACAGTGATCGATCCTCTCCTTTTTTATATTGTGTTAGATAGGCAGTACACGAATTTTTGGTGAACATTGTTCTTTAAGTACTGCTTCGATGGCGAAAAGTGTTCCTGTTGAGCTACTAGCACAACCTGAGCATGCACCCATATAGCGGATGTAAAGATCAAGTGTTTCAGTACTATCTTTCATATCTATAATTTCAAGATTTCCTCCATCCATAATGAGCATTGGACGGATATTTTCATCAATAATCGCTTCAATAGCTTTGAGTTTTTGTACCATAGTTTGTTGATCAAATGGCACATCACTTTGTGTACCAGCTATTTTTGCATCTGCTAATGCTACGAGTTTATCATGCTCCATCTCTGCCCTTGTATCTTTGAGAATATCAACAAGATAGTATTCTCGTTCTTCATGTCCGCCTTCTTTGATGCAAGATTTGCAAAAAGCACCCGCTTTTGTATAGTTCGTGATTTCTTCTATGGTTTTTAAATCATTGATTTTGATTACTTCTTTGATAGTTCCAAGGCTTACTCTCGCGCATTCACAAACGATAATTTCATCTTCAAAAGAGGCTGCATCCACGCCTTTGTAAGAAGCAGCTGCCGCTTTGATGACGTCATATGCCATAACAGAACAGTGCATTTTTTGTGGTGGAACTGCTGGGATATCTGGTTCATCGCGCATCGCTTTTTCAACATCTATGTTGGTTATTTTTACCGCTTGATCAACAGTTTTTCCTATACAAAGTTCTGCCATTGTATCCGAACTTGCTATAGCCGTTCCGCAACCAAAACTTTTGAATTTCGCTTCTTTAATCATATCAGTTTTTTCATCTACAAGCCAATACAATCGCACAGCGTCCCCACAACTTTCAGCACCAAAATCAGCCACAACAAGCTTGTAACCTTTTTCTTTTGCTTCTTCGTCTGTGATTTGTCCCATGTGTGTCGGGTTGTTCATCAAGTCTTGTACCTTTTGGCTGTATTCTTCCCAAATAGAGCCGCCTATCAAATCATGTTTTGCCATTTTTTCTTCCTTATAGTCCGCTTTTATGCCAAGTTGGCGCATATGAATATGTGCTTGAAATACCTCTAAGCCTTGTGACTGCTGCTTTTAAAATCTCAATCGTATAATCTATCTCTTCTTGCGTTGTAAACCTTGAGAGTGAAAGTCTGAGTGCTGTATGTGCAAGATCAGCTTCCGCACCTATCGCTTCCATCACAGGATTGGACTCAAGTGCTTCGCTCGCACAAGCACTACCAGTACTTGCTGCTATGCCATTTTTGTTGAGATCCCAAAGCATAGCTTCACCCTCGATACCCTTGACGCTCACAAGAATTGTATTTGGCGTTCGCTCTTCTTTGGTGCCTATAACAAAAGTATCTTCTATCTGCAAAATTGCATCTTCGAGTTTATCACGGAGTCTTTTGACATTATTTTTTTCAAAATCAAGATTAGCAACTGCAAGTTCCATTGCCATACCCATACCAACAATGCCTGCTGTGTTGAGTGTTCCACTTCGGCGACCGCCCATATGTTCGCCACCATGAAGCAAACTTGTTAATTTTTGACCATCTTTGATAAACAATCCACCGACGCCCTTTGGTCCGTGGAATTTATGTGCAGAAAAACTCATAAAATCAACACCAGCTTTTTGTACATCCACGCTTACTTTGCCTATGGCTTGCACAGCATCAGAGTGAAATAACACTCCGTTTTCACGGCAAATTTTTCCAATCTCTTCAATAGGAAATATCATTCCTGTTTCATTATTTGCCCACATGATAGAAACAAGAGCGGTTGTTGGAGTGATAGCATTTTTGAGACTTTCTAGCTCAATAACACCTTTTTCATTGACTGGAAGATAAGTGACTTTTACACCCAAGCTTTCTAAAAATTTGCAAGTAGCACTTACGGCTGGATGTTCCACTTCGCTGATGATAATGTGGTCTTTTTCGCCATTTACTATATGGTCAAAATAAACTCCTTTTATCACCCAATTAATACTCTCAGTAGCACAAGATGTTACAACGATATCATCTTCATTGCGAGCATTAATCCCCTTGTAAAGTTGATCCATAGCACACCGCAAAGCTGGGTGTGATTCACTTCCAAAGCGATGCAAAGAATTTGGATTGCCGTACATTTGTATAAAAAACGGTTCCATCATTTCATAAACTTTAGGATCTACTATCGTAGTAGCATTGTTATCTAAATAAACCCTCATCGGATTTTTCTCCTTTTTATACGCTTACATGTAGGACTCTAATAAGATAAAATATATCTTAATTTCAAACTTGCCATACTATTGAAAAATTGTTTAAAAAATGATAAATTTATCAACTTATTTCACAATCTGCTGAAGCTTTGCGATGCTTGTTTGAAAATCAAAATACTCATCAGGAGTTTGTTGCAAGTACTGTTCCATGCTCTCTTTTTTGGCTATAGCAATATCTAATTCTTTATCGTTGCCACTTTGGTAAGCACCTATACGGATAAGTACCTCATTTTCTTTTAAAATGGAATTGAGCCTTTTAAACTTGATAGCTGCTTTTTTATGTTCATCACTGATCACATCACCCATAACCCTTGAAGCACTATTTTGGATATTTATAGGCGGGTAGATTCCATAATCTGTGAGTTCTCTACTCAAAACGATATGTCCATCAAGAATGCTTCTTGATTGATCGGCTATCGGATCACTCAGATCATCTCCCTCTACCAAAACTGTAAAAAATGCAGTAATTGAGCCTTTGCCTTCCTCTTTTCCAGCCCGCTCCATAAGTTGTGGCAATAGCGTCAGCACTGATGGCGGATAACCTTTTGAAGTTGGAGGTTCCCCAAGTGCTAAACCTATCTCTCTTTGTGCCATCGCGAAACGAGTGATCGAATCCATCATAAAAAGCACATCTCTACCTTGATCTTTAAAATATTCAGCGATGCTCATAGCGCTAAATGCACCATATTTTCGCATCAAAGGAGAATCATCACTTGTAGCCACCACGATGACTGTATCGCTTAGATCTCCGCCGAGATTTTTTTGGATAAATTCTGGAACTTCTCTGCCCCGTTCGCCAATGAGTGCTATCACTTTTATAGGCGCAACACTCCCCTTCACGATCATGCCCATAAGTGTAGATTTGCCTACGCCACTTCCAGCAAATATCCCAACTTTTTGCCCTTTGCCGCAAGTCAAAAGCCCGTCTATAGTTTTGATACCAACGCCAAAAGGCTCATCGATTAGCCCTCGTTTCATCGCATCAAGTGGTGCTTTCATGATCGAAGCACAAGCAGTACCAACGATAGGAGGTTTGCCATCTTTTGGACGGATAAATGGATCTACGACTCTACCTAAAAGTGCTTCACCAACAGGGATGTTCATACCCTGTTCGCTTAAAAATACTTTATCACCACTTTTAAAGCCCTCTATAAAACCAAAAGGAGATACGAAAAAAGAGTATTGATCGACCTCGGTTACCATGCCTAACTCATTTTTTGTATCATCGAGCGAAACAAGTCTAACGATATCACCTATACTAGGACGCAAACCAAGTACTTCTATGTTTGTAGCGCTGATTTTTTTAATCGTGCCAAATTTTGGAGAAAGTGTTCCATTTTTGAGGCGTGATTTAAAGTCTGTAAGTGGCATTAAAATCTATTTACACTAGGGGAATTGATAATATCAAAAAATTCTTTTCGTGTATCAGAGCGTAAAAACATTCCACGCAAAGCAGAAGTGGTTGTTGCGGAGTGTGTTTTCTCAACCCCACGCATTTCGATACACATATGTCTAGCTTGTACAACAACGCCGACGCCTTTTGGCTTGATGACACTGTGAATTGCATCAGCTATTTGTTCTGTAAGTTGTTCTTGTATCTGCAATCTTCGTGCAAAAACATCTACCATACGAGGAATTTTTGAAAGCCCAACAACTTTTCCATCAGGAATGTATGCCACATGTGCCCTGCCAATGATTGGCAACAAATGATGCTCACACATAGAATAAAACTCTATATCTTTGATAAGTACCATCTGATCATTGTCACTTTCAAAAAGTGCTTCATTGAGAATTTCTACAGGATTTTGTGCGTATCCTTTAGTCATAAACGCATAAGCCTTTGCCACTCTTTGCGGTGTTTTAATGAGTCCCTCACGATTTGGATTTTCACCGATGAGTTCTAGCATATTTTTAACTAATGCTTCAAATTTTTCTTGGTTTTGCATTGTGCCTACTTTGTAGAAAATGTGGGATAAATTATAGCCTTTTTTTACTTTTTAGCTCTTAAAAGACCATAAATATTATGGCATATAAAGCAAAAATTTGCTATATTATAAAAAATTTTTTAATTTAAAGGGAATATATGGAAGTCAAAGTAGAGCGAATAAATGGTGCAAATGCAAAAGCAGAGGCAAAAGTTTCAGCAGCATTTTTAGAAGAAAAAAAACAAAAAATGGCAAAAGAAGCTGCTAAAAATATGAAAATCGATGGTTTTAGACAAGGTAAAGTTCCTGTACATGTAGTGCTTGCAAGACACGGCGATCAGATCAAACAAGATGTAGAACAAGAAGCATTACGATTGATACTTGATAATGCACTAAAAGAACTTGACTTAACAATGGAAACTGTCATAGGCGAGCCACAAATCACAAAAATGGATCGAAACGATGATGGTTTACTTGTAGAAGTTATAGTATCTTTTAGACCAATAGTTGTTGTTGATGGTTATGAGGAACTTATTCCAGAACATAAGACCCCAAGAGTTACGAAAAAAGAGATAGCTGAGAGGGTTGAAACTATGCTCAAACTCACAGCCCCACTTGTAACGCTTGAAGAGCAAAGAGCTGTTCAAGGTGGCGATTTTGTGCAAATCGATTTTGAAGGTTTTATTGATGGTGTCGCTTTTGAAGGCGGCAAGGCTGAAAACTATACACTTGAAATCGGAAGTAACTCTTTCATCCCAGGCTTTGAAGATGGCATTGTTGGTATGAATATAGGTGATGAAAAAGATATAGCAGTGGATTTTCCACAAGAGTATGGTTCTGAAGAATTAGCAGGAAAACCGGCTATCTTCAAAGTAAAACTTCAAGGTATTCAAACTAAAAAAATCCCTGAAACAGCAGACGAAGCAACACTCAAAAAATTACTCCCTGGTGTAGAAAATCCTACGCAAGATACGCTTGAAGAACAAGTGAAAGATCAAATCAGGAATGAAAAAAGATCAAAACTGTTTGCAGAAGAATTAAAACCAAAATTTGTAGAAAGCATACTCGCTAAATTTGCATTCGATCTTCCAAGCAATATCGTAGATCAAGAGATTGATATGCAAGTGCGAAATATCTTTGGAAGTATGAGCGAAGAAGATATCAAAGCATTTAGTGAAGATCCAAAGAAAATCGATGAAAAAAGAGAAGAATATAGAAAAGATGCCCAAGATTCAGTACGATTGACATTTTTAGTAGATGAACTTGCTAAAATCGAAAAAATCAGTGTACAAGATCAAGAAATTATGCAGATGATTTATTTTGAAGCAATGCAACAGGGTCAAGATCCAAAGCAGTATTTTGAATACTATCAAAAACAAGGATTGTTGCCGGCTATTAAGATGTCTATCATAGAAGAGCGACTTTTTGCACAAATTTTTGACAAAAATAATAAAGGCGAATAATGAGCTATGTTCCAATAGTCGTTGAAAAAACAGGCAGGGGAGAGAGAAGTTATGATATCTACTCCAGACTTTTAAAAGACAGGATCATCATGTTAAGCGGAGAGATTAATGATCAAGTTGCCTCATCAATTGTGGCACAATTGCTCTTTTTAGAAGCGGAAGATCCTGAAAAAGATATCTACTTGTATATAAATTCTCCCGGCGGAGTGGTTACTAGTGGTTTTAGCATCTATGATACGATGAATTACATAAGGCCAGATATCAGCACCATTTGTATCGGTCAAGCAGCTTCTATGGGTGCTTTTTTGTTGAGTTGTGGTGCTGCTGGTAAACGATATGCTTTACCAAATGCAAGGATTATGATCCACCAACCACTCGGTGGCGCACAAGGCCAAGCAACTGATATAGAGATTCAAGCTAGAGAAATTTTAAGACTCAAAAAAATACTCAATGAGATTTTAGCAAAAAATACAAAGCAAACTTTGAAAAAAATCGAAAAAGATACCGAAAGAGATTTTTTTATGAGTTCTGCTGAAGCATGCGAATATGGACTTGTGGATAAAGTTTTAGAAAAAAGCTTTAAGTAAAATTAGGGAGAAACTTTTTATGGTTCGATTGGATAAAAACAAAATACAAAGTGCTTTAGCAAAGCGTCCTGAAATTGTAAAAGCTAAAGAAGAAGAGGTTGTAGTCACGCCAAGCAAAGCACAAAATACTGATAGCGAACTTGAAAAGTTTTCCCTGTATGTTCTCAAAGTACTCACAGATGAAAATATTCCTCCAACGCCAACAAATTTCCAAATCTACTTTGATAAACTCTTAGACAACAAACCAGTTTCTTTCAAGAAGCGGATCAATGAACTTTTAGAGGTCGAGGGAGTCAATCAAGATGAACATCGAGCCAAAATGGAACTTGATGTCAAAGAGGGATTTTCTCAAATCAAAGGCATTATGCAAGTGGTTTCCACGGCATATAAAAATATGGGCATTATGAAAGAGATCATTAAAAAAAGAACGCAAGAATTAGAAGTAAGTTCATCACAGCTTTCGGTGCAAAATGTTACCTCGGCACTCTCCCAAGATCTTAAAAAACTCTCAGGACTTATGGAAAAGCAGATGCAAGTGCTCAAAATGCACTATGAAAAAACAGGCGAAATTCTCAAGGATATTGAAAGCAAAGCGATATTTGATTCACGATATGGTGTGTATAACCGTCGATATCTACTTCAATCCATAGAAAAAGAGTGTCAATCCATACAGCAGTACAATCATCAAAGCTCGCTCGTGCTTGTAAAAATAAAAGAAAGTTTAATCTTACAAATAATCAATATAAAAGACAGGGCCATACTTACAAGAAATGTGGCAAAATTGCTTTTAAAAACCTCAAGAAGAAGTGATGTTGTTGCACACTATGGCGAGGGTGTTTTTGGGATGTTGATGGTTCATACAGATGTCAATAATGCAAAACGAGCCTGTGATCGTATAATAGATCTTATCTATGCCACTAGCTTTTTTATAGGCGATAGAGAAGTTGATACGGATATAGAACTTGTTATTGTACCTATTAGACCAGGGCATAGTATGGAAGAGTTTGTTGCTTGCGGATTGGACTTTTTGCCAAAAACAGGAAAGCGATTAGAATCATACCTAGTGTGCGAATTGGAAGAAGAAAATATAGGAAATAATGGCGATGAAGCGTGAGATTCTCGTTTATCCAGATAAGCGATTGAGACAAAAATCTAGAGATGTTATTGCCTTTGATGGGCAATTGCATACTCTTTTAGATGATATGAAAGAAACGATGTATGCAAGTGAGGGTATCGGGCTTGCTGCTATTCAAATTGGCGTAGCGGAAAATGTCCTCATTATCCATCTTATAAATGAAGAAAATGAGCAAAACGAGCACGATCTTTATGAAATGATCAATCCTTCCATCATCAAAGGTCTTGGTAAAATCATCTATCAAGAAGGTTGTTTGAGCGTGCCTGGCTATTATGATGAGGTTGAAAGATTTGAGCAAATCGAAGTTGTGTATTATGATCGATTTGGCAATAAGATTCAAAGAGAGTTTGATGGGCTGATGTCAGTTGCCTTCCAGCATGAACTTGACCATCTTAAAGGGCATCTTTTTATCGAAAAACTAACTTATCTTAAACGAAAAAAATTCGAAAAAGAGTGGAAGAAAAAACGAAAAGCTGGCGAGTAGTTTGGATAAAAATAAAGTCAAAAAATTTCGTTGTGCTACTTTGGATTTTAATGAAGCCAAAGAGGTTTCAGTTGAATCTGCTTTCGTACGCTCTTTGCCAGGTTTTTCTATCGTTGGTATGGCAAATCAATCCATACAAGAATCAAGAGATAGGATCAAATCGGCACTATCAAGTTTAGATTTTAAATTCCCCCCACAAAAAATCACCATCAGCCTATCACCAAGTGACCTCAAAAAAGAGGGAAGTCATTTTGATTTAGGAATTGCTTTGTTGATCTACTTTCAAAAAGAACGCTTGATATTTGATGAGTATTTTATCTTTGGTGAACTTGGTTTGGATGGGAGCGTACGAGAAACTACACTCATTTTTCCTATCATTCTCTCTCTCGCATCAAAAAAGAAAAATCTCAAACTTATCGTTCCTAATGCCATTAAAGATAAAATACTTCAAATTCCAAATCTCAATGTTTTTGGCGTAGATACACTGCAAGAAGCTATCGGATTTTTATCTTTAGAGCCAAAGCAGTTTTGCACGCATTCATCGTTGCAAATAGCACAAGAGATTTGTATTAAAGATCAAAAGTATTTTTATGAAAAAGATTTTGAACTTGATTTTATTGATGTTTTAGCACAAACAAGACTTAAAAGAGTACTTGTAGTGGCTGCTGCTGGTATGCACAATATCTTGCTTGAAGGAAGTCCGGGGTGCGGTAAAAGTATGAGCATAAAAAGACTTCGTTATATCTTACCACCGATGAGTGTTGATGAGATTTTACAAAGCAACGCGTATAGTTGCATGAGCGGTGTGGATGAGCAACTCAGTGCCAAAAGGGCTTTTCGATCCCCACACCATACTTCAAGTAAACCAAGCATCTTTGGAGGTGGAAGTTTAAAAGCGATTGCTGGAGAATGCGCCCTCGCTCACAATGGCGTTCTTTTTTTTGATGAATTTCCCCACTTCTCAAAAACAGTTCTAGAATCTCTTAGGGAGCCACTTGAGGATAACCAAGTGTTAATCTCAAGAGTCAATTCGAAAGTGAAGTATGAGACAAAATTTCTTTTTGCAGCTGCACAAAATCCTTGTCCATGTGGTAATCTGCTTTCCAAAACAAAAGAGTGTCGTTGTAGTGATTTGGAGATCGCAAAATATAAAACCCGCATATCTGAGCCTATTATGGATCGTATCGATATCTATTTTCAAATGGATGAAGCACAAGAAAATACACAAGACAATATAAGTTCAGCTGTAATGTTTGAGCAAGTATTGCAAGCTTT
This sequence comes from Sulfurospirillum sp., assembly GCA_014859685.1. GTDB lineage: Bacteria > Campylobacterota > Campylobacteria > Campylobacterales > Sulfurospirillaceae > UBA6810. Next base: position 106,348 of record JACUTU010000003.1, read on the forward strand.
TGTGATGCAAAAAGAACGCAATCAAAAAGAGCTTAATGCTAATTTGAGCGAAGTAGATATGCAAAAATACTGTGAGATGGATAAACAAGCCACAGATATACTACAAAAAGCCATCGCTCGTTTTGGCTTGAGTTATCGAAGTGTTGCAAAAATTCAAAAACTCTCAAGAACGATCGCAGATATTGATAAAAGTTGCATCATACAAAAAACCCATATTTTAGAAGCTTTAAGCTACCGTCAACGCTAAGGAGTTCGGGTGAAAAATATATATTATGAAGTGCAAACGCTAGATCAAAGATGTTATAAGTCCTATGGTCTTAGTGAGGATATTTTGATGGAAAATGCCGCAACAGCACTTGCAAAAACCATCAAGCGGCTCGCATCAAAAAATGCAAAAGTGGTATTTGTTTGTGGTTCTGGCAATAATGGTGCCGATGGAATGGCAGCCGCACGCATGCTAGAAGGCTTATTTGATGTACATGTATATAATGCAAATGAGCCAAAATCACCCTTAGCAAAAGTACAATTTCAAAGAGCAAAAGCCTTACATGTAAGGTTTGATAATGCTTTGATTGATGCAGATATTTATGTGGATTGTCTCTTTGGTTCAGGCTTGAAGAGAGACTTGAGTGAAGATATGTGCCATCTTATAGAAATGCTTAATGAAAAAGAAGCAAAAAAAATTGCTTGCGATATTCCAAGCGGGATATGGAGCCATGGTGATGTTAAACAAGGTGCATTTAAAGCAGATATTACAGTGTGTATGGGAGCTTTAAAAAGTTGTTTGTATAGTGATAATGCAAAAGATTTTGTCGGTAAAATTATTGTGGCAGATTTAGGCATCAGTTCCAAAAATTATGAAATACAAAGCGATATGTTTTTGCTTCAAAAAAAAGACCTGTGTTTGCCCCATAGAAACCAAAAAAATACGCACAAGGGAAATTTTGGGCATTTACATATCATAGTTGGAGAAAAAGAGGGCGCTGGAATACTCGCTGGAGAAGCGGCATTTCATTTTGGAGCAGGGCTTGTGAGTGTTGTAAGCGAAGAGTCCGTAGCTAGTTTGCCACCATATATTATGTACGCAAAAAAGTTGGATTTAAATGCAAAAACTATTGCTATTGGGATGGGACTTGGTGCTATCGATGATGCAACTTTGGAATCGTATTTATCACTTGATGCAAGATTTGTGGTGGACGCAGATCTTTTTTATAAACCTAGCATTAAACAGCTTTTAAATACAAAAAAAGAGATTGTACTCACGCCACATCCAAAAGAGTTTTGTGCATTTTTGGCATTGCTAGGGCTTGCAAACATAAGTGTTGCACAGTTGCAAACCAATAGACTACATTGGGTGCGTGTTTTTGCAAAAGTCTATCCTGATATTGTGTTAGTACTCAAAGGAGCTAACACTATCATAACACACAATGAAAAATTTTATATCAATCCACTAGGTTCAGCTAAGCTAGCAAAAGGCGGAAGTGGCGATGTTTTAAGCGGAATGATAGGCGCATTGTTGGCACAAGGTTATTCGTGTTTACACGCCGCTACAAACGCATCTATTGCTCACGCGTTAGCAAGCAATCAAGTAAAAGGTGCTGATTTTTCACTCACGCCTGTGGATATTTGTAAGGAATTGCGATGGTTGTAAAAAAAATTGCCGTATTGTTCAGCGGTAGAGGCTCAAATTTAGAAGCCATTTTGAAACAAGTGCATAAAAAACAGTTTACTACATGTAGCATAGAGGTGGTTTGTTTGGTTTGCAATAAAAAAGATGCATATGGAATCGAAATAGCCAAAAGATACGGACTTGAAACTGTAATTATTGAGCATCAAAATTTTGCAAGCAGAGAAGCTTTTGATAAAGAATTGGTGCAAACTATCAAAAATAGTGGAGCCGAGTTAAGTGTTTTGGCTGGTTTTATGCGAATTTTAACACCAGAATTTACCCAAAATATAAAAGCCATCAACTTACATCCTTCATTGCTCCCACTTTTCAAAGGAGCACATGCGATAGAAGAGAGTTACGCATCATTCATGAAAGTAGCTGGCATAAGTGTGCATTTTGTAAGTGATGAACTTGATGGCGGTGAGATTATCGCACAAGAATGTTTTCAAAAACAAGATATGGATATAGAAGAGTTTGAAAAAAAGATTCATGCACTTGAGCATGAGCTTTTACCTAAAATTATTATTGATATATTAGACAAAGGAATGAAGTAATGAAAAAAGATATTTTGAAAATAGGCAATATAGAGCTTTCTAGCAGGCTTATAGTGGGAAGTGGAAAATATCCAGATTTCCAAATAACAAAAGATGCAACCATTGCAAGTGGTTCAAAATTGATCACAGTAGCAGTGCGAAGAGTGAATATCACCAATCCAAATGAGGAAAACCTTCTTGATTATTTTAAAGGCACAGATATATTGCTTTTACCAAATTCCGCAGGATGTACTAACGCACAAGAAGCTATAACACTTTTTCGAATGGTGAGGGAGGCAACAGGAATTGATCTCATAAAGCTCGAAGTTATAGGGGATACTGCCAAAACGCTTTATCCAGATGTTATGGAAACGCTCAAAGCATGTGAGGTGTTAGCAAAAGACGGATTTACGATTATGACTTATAGTAACGATGATCCAATTATGGCAAAAAGATTAGAAGATGCAGGAAGTGCAGCGGTTATGCCATTGGCTGCTCCTATTGGTAGTGGTTTAGGCATTCAAAATAGATATAATGTGCTTTTTATCAAAGAAGCAATCAAGGTTCCTGTGATAGTAGATGCTGGCATAGGGTGTGCAAGTGATGCGGCAATTGCTATGGAAATTGGAGCAGATGGTGTTTTGACAAATACAGCTATAGCACAAGCTAAAAATCCAATTTTGATGGCAGAAGCGATGAAACAAGCAGTACTCGCTGGGAGAAATAGTTTTTTAGCAGGGCGTATTGCAAAAAAACCTTTTGCTACTGCAAGTTCGCCAACAGAGGGTTTGATAGAGTTTTCACAAAAATAATTTGCCTCCATGGTACAAGCTTGCTTGACAAAGTGTGAAAATTTGGATAACATTTCAGCCTTAAAACAGACTCTTGCGTTTGTTTTGGGCGGTTCGGGGCGTAGCGCAGTCTGGTTAGCGCACCTGGTTTGGGACCAGGGGGCCGAAGGTTCGAATCCTTTCGCCCCGACCATTTTTACAAAGACAAAAAGACAAATGGTGAGTGTAGCTCAGTTGGTTAGAGCATCGGGTTGTGGTTCCGAGGGTCGTGGGTTCGAGACCCATCATTCACCCCATTTCTTATACGAGTTTGCGCTCGTAGCTCAATTGGATAGAGCAACGGACTTCGGATCCGTAGGTTGTAGGTTCGACTCCTGTCGGGCGCACCACTTTCTTTTGTGTGCTTCCTTAGCTCAGCTGGATAGAGCAACGCCCTTCTAAGGCGTAGGTCACACGTTCGAATCGTGTAGGGAGTACCACTTTTATAATTGTGCGGATGTGGTGAAATTGGTAGACACGCCAGACTTAGGATCTGGTGCCGAGAGGCATGGGAGTTCGAGTCTCTTCATCCGCACCATCTATAAAGCCCTATATATAGGCTTATAAATCACTTTTTAACTTCTTGGGTGTCTGTTTAGGTGTCCAAAACTTCAAAAAAACAATCAAAAATCAAACTTTTTTAAATCTCTTTCACTAACTAAAAAACTACCTTTTTTAACCTCACTTTATCCGATAAAGAAGATGCCCCCAGTTTTGGGGGTATGTATTTAGACTTACAATCTATCACTTAAAAGTAGTTTGTGCCTTGTAGGACAGAATCAGCCTTTAAGATGGTTTATTTAGCAACACAGGAGCAGCAAGAAAAATGGAATAGAACGAGTATTAGAAATTGGTATGAAATCTACCCTCAGTTGAGTATATTTTTTAGTGAAATTATGTCAAAATACACTAACTGATTCAGAGATAGCAGGTGGGTTTACACAGTTTATTTTACGCTCTCTAATGAATCCCCCTTTTCAAAACATAATGAAGTTGCAAGTAAATTGAGAAAAACGGTCGAATGTCTTGTTGATGAAAAAGTTTTTAATGGTCAAGTTCCAACTAAGTTTACATCAAAAAATAATCGTATTCACCGGGATAGCTTGAAACAATTAAACAATGTTCAAGGATTAATCGACACATTAAGAGAAGTACATGATAGAGTTTCTGGCGGGGAAATGCATAATGGGACCGAATCAGAAGAAAATCAGATTGAAAAAGAAGAGTTTGATGCAATGATAGTTGAGTTAGAACAATTAAATTTAATTTGAAAAACTGAACAATATGAAAAGGTATAAATATAAATGAAAAAAAACATAATAGAAGAACAAACCATAAACGATAACAACTACCAAAAACTCAAAGAGCTTTTTCCTCATGCTGTTAGTATTGATGAAGATGGGAAGTATATCATCGATAAAGAGAAATTACAGATGAGTTTAGATCCTTCAAAGGCGGAGATAAAAGAGGATGGTTATGGGCTTAATTGGGTTGGGAAGAAAGAGGCTTATCATGGGGCATTTACTAAAAACTATAAGGTTTTAAAACCGCTTCAAGATGATAGTAAAAACTGGGATGAGACGGAGAATGTTCTTATAAAAGGGGATAATCTTGATGCTTTAAAGATTCTAAGACATAACTATTTTGAAGTTATCAAGATGATATATATCGACCCGCCTTACAATACCAAAAATGATGGTTTTGTTTATAATGACAACTTCACATCTAACACAGAACAAACACTTGAAGAGTTGGGGTATGACAAAGAGTATATTGACTACATAGAGAACATACAAGGGGCGAAAACACATAGTGGGTGGCTTAGTTTTATGTATCCGCGGCTTTTACTTGCTCGTGATTTGCTTAAAGATGATGGGGTGATATTTATCTCTATTGATGATAAAGAACAAGCACAGTTAAAGTTGTTATGTGATGATATTTTTGGTGGAGATAATTTAATAGGACTAATCCCTGTAATAATGAATTTAAAGGGTAATCAAGATAATTTTGGATTTGCAGATACTCATGAGTATCTTTTTTGTTATGCAAAAAATAAAGAACTTTGTAATATAGGTAAATTTGATATCGATGAAGATGAAATCTATGAAGAATGGACAGAAGATGATTATGGATTATATAAAAAAGCTGATGGGTTACGAAGAACAGGCGATGACGCTCCAAGAGAAAAAAGACAAAAAGGTTGGTTTCCTGTTTTTATAACAGATGAAGATAAAGTTTATGTGACTGAAGATGACAAGCCATTAAGTGCTAATGATACTGTAGTCTATCCAATTAACGATGAGGGAGAAGAATTGTCATGGTCATGGAGTAAGGCAAAAATTATTAATGATAATCATAATTTGATAGTTACTAAAGGACGAAATGGGAATAAAACTATTTATAAAAAGCAAAGACCAGAAATCGGTGATTTACCTACCAAAAAACCTAAATCATTTTTTTATAAAGCTGATTATAGTACAAGTACTGCTACAACTCAATTAAAAAATTTAATGGAGAAAAAACTTTTTAAATCGCCTAAACCAGTTCCATTTATAAAAGATTTGTTAACTATTGGAATGAATGCTGATGATACTATCCTAGACTTCTTCGCAGGAAGCGGAACAACCGCTCATGCGGTGATGGACTTAAACGCCAAAGATGGTGGCAACAGAAAATATATTTGTGTACAGTGGGCGGAAGAGACGCCTCTTAAAAGTGAAGCACGAAAGGCTGGATATGAGACTATTTTTGACATTACAAAAGCAAGGATAGATAAAGCTGGGGAGAAGATCTTGGGCGAAGCTAAAGCATCGCTTCCCAAAGAGCAAACGCTTTTTAGTGGGGATGAAGTCCCAACTCCGTTAGATGTCGGGTTTAGAACTTTTGAAGTGGTAGAAGATGCCAAACAGTGTATCTACCAAAAATCACTCGATACGGTAACTCAAGAGGATTTGTTTGTTTGTATGAGTAAGTCACATATACAAAGCAACGAAGAGATACTTTATAACCTTTTTGTCGCGGAAAATCTGCCGCTGAGTGTCAAGTATGAAACGCTCATACAAAACAAACTCTATCTAGCTTCAAATGTCGCTTTTGTACTGGGCGATATGACATCCAATCAACTTGTAGCAGCACTTAAAAATAAAAAAGAGTGTGAGTATATCACGGTGTATTCTCCAAATATTAGTAATGATAGTCTTACGCTTGAGATAGAGAGTAATATTTCAAAGCTTGGTATCAAACCTGATAAATTAAGATTTAGGGGATAAAGATGAAAAAAGAACAGATATTAGAGTATTTGAAAAGTCACAAAGATGAGTTTGCTAAAAAATATCAAATTACAAAATTAGCTCTTTTTGGCTCAGTTGCAAGAGATGAAAGCCATGAGAGTAGCGATATTGATATAGCTATTGATACAAAACTAAGTGATTATTTTTTGCTTTATGATTTTAAAGAGAGTTTGGAAAAAGCATTTGGTACAAAAGTAGACATTGTAAGAGTAAGAGAAAAGATGAATGCATCTCTTAAAAAGCGTATTTTAAAGGATGGTATCTATGTATGATGAAGAATTGGTGCTTGATATTTTAGATCAGATAGTAGAAGCGATAGAAATAGTGCAAGAGCGATGTAAATTTGCGAATTGTGAAAATGACTTTATGGATACAAAAGAGGGACAAGAGAAGTTGGATAGTATCTGTATGAAGCTTATAGCTGTAGGTGAAAGCCTTAAAAATATAGACAAACTTACAGATAAAAAGCTTTTAGAAGAGTATCCTCAAATAGAATGGAGAAAGATAAAAGGGATACGAGATTTTATTTCACATCACTATTTTGATTTGGATGCGGAGGTGATATTTGGGATTTGTCAAGATCATATTGATGATTTGTTAGTAGTGCTAAAACAGATGAGAAGTGATTTAGAGTAATGCTAAAAATAAAATTTGACAGATTAGATTATCAGGAACAAGCGGTAGATAGTATCAGTGATGTATTTAAAAATATAGCGTTTGTGCCAAATGACAATAGAAAAAGTAACCCATCTTTTGATCTTCAAGCTTCTAAAAGTAATTTGGTAGAAAACATCTCAAAGGTAAGAGAATCAAATAAAGTTGATATAGGTGAAGTATCTATCAAAGATGAACTTGTGGTTGATACTTTGATGGAAACAGGTACGGGTAAAACTTTTACTTTTTTGGAGTCTATCTATAGGCTTAATCGTGACTATGGACTAAGTAAATTTATCATCTTAGTACCTTCCAACCCTATACGACAAGGTACAATCAAAAATATAAAAATCACAAAAGAGTTCTTTGTAAAAGAGTATAGCAAACAAATATCAGTATTTAACTATAGTGAAAAAACTGTATTAAATTATATCAATGCGAGTGATCAAAATATCTCAGTGCTTGTATCGACTTACCAGTCATTTAACAAAGCTTCTAACAACATAAATAAAAGTAAGATAGAACAAAGCCTCATCGGTCGTGCAAAGAGCTATATGCAAGCTATCGCACAGCTTCGCCCTGTAATAGTCATAGATGAACCGCATCGATTTGAGGGTAAGCAGACTGCAAAATACCTCAAAGAGTTTAATGCACTTTTTACCTTGCGTTTTGGAGCCACTTACAAAGGGGAAGAGTATAAAAATCTTATATACACTTTAGATAGTGTTGATGCTTTTAGTCGAGGTCTAGTTAAAGCTATCACGGTTGATACTGTTGGAAATGAAAATGTAGATAATCATACTATTGCATTTACAAAAGTAGCTGGAAGTAGTCAAAAAGATTATAAGGCAACTATTGAGTATAAAGATATAAACTCCAAAAATCAAAAAGTAGTTTTAGAAAAAGGTGAAAACCTTGGCGAAAAAGTGGGTATTGAGTATTTAAATAGCTATGTTGTGGAAAAGATTACAAAAAGTGAGATTATCTTTACAAATGATATTTCACTTCCTCTTGGAGTTGGTGAAAGTTATGGTGTACTCCTTAATGAGATGCAAAAAGTCATCATAGATACTGCCATAAAAAACCATTTTGAGAGAGAAGAAGAGCTATTTAAACTTGATATAAAAGCACTCTGTTTGTTCTTCATAGATAGAGTTGATAAGTATCTTACAGATGAGGGAACAACTGGAGAACTTGCAAAGCTTTTTGAGAAGCTTTATCTAAAAAATTTAGAGGAAGTTTTAAAAAGAAAAAATCTTGATGAAGAGTATAAAAAGTATCTTTTGAAAACAAAAGAAAGTCTAAACGAGATACATAGCGGATACTTTGCTAAGTCTAAAAAAGAGGGAGATGAAGCGGAAGCGATAGAGCTAATACTCAACAAAAAAGAGGAGCTACTCTCTTTTGATAGTGATTTGAGATTTATCTTCTCTCAGTGGGCTTTACAAGAGGGGTGGGATAACCCAAATGTAATGACACTGTGCAAACTGGCCCCAAGTAGCTCTAAAATATCCAAACTCCAACAAATTGGTCGTGGACTTAGACTGGCTGTTAATCAAGATGGTAAGAGAATAACTGGGGATGATAGTAATTTTGAGTTTATTAATGAGCTTTTTGTAGTGGTGCCATCAACGGAAGAAAACTTTGTAGCTTCCATACAAAATGAGATAAGTGAAAATAGCATTAAGCAAATCTCAAAACTGTTTAACGAAGATGTTATGGTAGAAAATCATATAGCAGCTACACCAAGAGCAGCAACGAAACTCCTTGATGAACTTGAAGAAATTGGTTTTATTACTATTAACGAAGATGATATGAGTGAAATAACACTATCAAAAGAGGAGTATAGTTCAAAATCAAAAGAGCTTGAATCTTTGGAGATGAAAGGGTGCGATAGCAAAAAACTAAAAGAGTATTTTGATGGCTTCTTTAAAACATCTAACCGAGTTAAAGCTAAAGATAGAAGTGCTAAAAAAGAAAAAGGAAAAATCAAAATTCATCAAGCCAACTTTAAAAAGTTTAAAGCTCTGTGGGACAACCTAAACTATGATGCAGTTGTAAAGTATGATATTGATAGCGATACTTTAATCAAATCAGCGATACAGATGATAGATACAAACTTTGAGATAAGCGGGCAAGATATCATCATAAAAAGAGATAAGAATGTTGAAAGTAAAGAGAAACATGATAGCCAAAAAGATACTGTAGCAGTTGAAACTCACTCGATTTTTACACTTTATGAGTTTATAAAAGCATTATCAAACAATACTAAACTTAGTATGCAAACAATAGCTAAAGTCATGCATGGAATTAAAAAAGAGAAGTTTGACTTAATACCTCAAAATGAGAATTTAGCACTTAAAAAGATAGAAGAACAGCTTATCAGTGCAATCTATGAAACGATTATAAATAAAATATCTTATGACTTAAGAGAGATAAAAACTTGTAACACTTCTCTTACCGATAAAAATGGCAACATGAAAGAGTTTATACAAGAGGGCAGTCTAGGTGTTGAAACTTATAAAATAAAATCAAAAAATGTAAGAGAAAAGTCAATTTATGATGAAGATTTTATGGAGGTTGATAGTAGTATTGAAAAAATAACAATAGATGAGTCAAGTGATAAAAAAATTGTAGTTTTTGGAAAACTGCCAAAAGTCAATATTCCGACCGCTCATGGAAGAAACTATAATCCAGATTTTGGATATGTAATAGAGTCTAGTGATCACAAAGAACTATACTTTGTTGTTGAGACTAAGGGGTATGATAAATTTGATGATATAAGCACTAAAGAGAAATTGCAGATAAAAAGTGCCGAAGCATTTTTTAAAGAGTTAAAAGATAATGGTGTAAATGTAGAGTATAAGACCAAGCTCAATAGTCCAGAACTGACACAGCTGATAAGTGATATTTTGAAGTAAATTATGGAAAATGCAGATTTGTCTTTAGATCAATGTAGTGTGACAGACTACAAGCAATGTTCCTTAACAAAGTATAAATATCATGATGAGTGTATTCTACATTGCTCTAAAGAGGATGCTATGTGTGATTATCATAAAGCGTGGGAAGATTTAACTCTGTTTAAAGAAAAATTACTTGAGTATATTGTAGATATTATTTGTAATCATAAAGAAGAAACTGAACAGTTTAATCGCACTCTTGTATTAGGATACATGAGAGGAGCGGTAGATAATGAATTTCTTGAAGAGCAAATAAAAAGTACTACAGTAGTATTTAATTTTGTCTCTTTTCCTGTATATGATGAGCGAGATGAATGGGATTATACGCCTATATTGCAAAGATTGGGTAGAGTTCATTTTAACTACTGTAAGTTTTATGTAGCTTGGATTGATTTACCCCAGCAAAAGGTTTTTTTTCAAGATTGTGAGTTTTGTGATCACTGGAATCTACAAGATTATGAGATGCTCGATAATGTTGATGAAGTAATCTATCAAAATTGTTTGTTTACAGATGGTGTAAGTTGTTCTAGCAATGATAAAGCTGTAGAGTTGCCATATAGTCAGTTTAGAGATTGTGAATTGCAAGAAATAGAGTGTCAAAATGTGGTATTTCAAAAAGTGATGAGTTAACCGAGTGTTTACCCAACAATCTTACAATTTCATCAAGCAATTTCATTCATACTGATAATAAGCAAAAAAGTTCAAGCCAAGCGGCTTTTTTGCTTTCTCCCTTTTTCATCTTCATTTTGTTATAATTACTGACCTTACGAACTTTTTTGCAAAATTGCGTAAGGTCAGTTAAAATTTTAAAAGGTTCTTCTGTGCAGGCTAAAAGTGGTTATGATATTTATAAACTTTGGATGAGCTTTGCGGCGTTTGTGGTAATTATTGCTGGTTTGAAAGCGGCAAGTAGTATCATCGTACCTATTTTGTTGGCTATCTTTATCGCAACTATCGCGGCACCTTTGATGTTTTTTTTGCAAGATAGGGGTTTGCCTAGAATCGTAGCATTTTTTACTGTCTTGCTTTTAGTGGTTTTGTTGCTTTTTGGTATAGGGGTGATTTTAAGCAGTTCTTTGGACGGTTTTCTAGCAAGTATTGCAGGCTATAGACAGCGATGGAGCGGTGTTATCATTTCTGTGCGTGATTTTTTAAATGGTTTTGGAATTGACTTTATCCAAAGAGAGGATCTTGAAAATCTTTTGGATCCATCTGGTGTTTTGAGATTTGCCAACTCATTTTTCCGCTCATTTAGTGTGTTGCTTTCTAACTCGTTTTTTATTTTTTTAGCAGTAACTTTTATGCTTTTTGAAACCTCTAGCTTGAAAAAGAAGATTTTTTTACTTTTAAAAAAAGACGAAAATCACGAGAATCCTTTTGAGATTTTTAGCCAAAAACTTAACAAATACCTTCTCATCAAAACACTTGCCTCTCTTGCAACAGGGATTATCATAGCCATGGGTTTGTGGCTGCTACAAGTTGAATTTGCACTGATGCTCGGTCTCATCGCTTTTTTACTCAATTATGTGCCAAGTATCGGCTCAATTATCGCCGCTATTCCCGCAGTTGTTGTAGCACTTTTGGGGCTTGAGCTTGATATCGTGATCTCGGTAGTGCTTTTGTATCTTTGCACAAATATACTCATCGGCAATTTTGTAGAGCCACGCTTTTTGGGCAAAGGTTTGGGGCTTTCTGTGCTGGTGGTGTTTTTGTCACTACTTTTTTGGGGATTTGTTTTTGGACCTATCGGAATGTTTTTAGCAGTTCCTTTGAGTATGACCATCAAAATAGCACTCGAATCGCATCCAAGCACAGGCTCGCTAGCTATGCTTTTAAGTGACATAGATACACGCAAAGATTCACAATGAAAACACATTTTTACACTATTATTTTGTTTTTTGAGGAGAGAGTATGAGGAAGATTTTTGTTTTGGTTTTGTTTGTTGTTGCACTTTTTGCAAAAAGTGATTTCCAGGCGATGAGTACACAAGAACTTTTAGCAATGATGGGCTATGTTGCACCTTCTGCACAAAAAGATTTGGCGTATGAATTGCAAATGCGTGAGCCAAAGATGAGTGTACAAGAAAAAAAAACTTATGAAGAAAATCTGAAAAAAATTAAAAATTCCAAACAATGAAAATAACACACAAGGCACAACTACTCTTACTTGAAGACGATACAAACTTGAGTGATACGCTGTGTGAGTTTTTGGACGAACAAGGTTATAGCGTTGTACCGATTTATGATGGCGACGCGGCTTTAGATAATGCGTATGAAAATAGATATGATCTTTTACTTTTGGATGTAAATGTTCCTGGTATCAATGGTTTTGAACTTTTACAAGAGCTTCGAGCTCATGGTATTAAAACACCTGCTATCTTTTTGACTTCGCTCAATTCGCTCGAGGATTTGAGCATAGGATATGAGAGTGGTTGTGATGATTATATCCGCAAACCATTTGCACTCAAAGAGTTGCTTTTGCGAGTGCAAACACTTTTGAGGCGAGAATTTTTTCACGAAAATTCTGATCTGATTACACTTGCACAAAATGTAAATTATGATCTTGTTAACAATGAACTATGTGTCGATGGTATCACGCAAAGATTGCAAAATAAAGAAGCACTGCTTTTGAAACTTTTTGTGCAAAGACGAGGGGAAGTTGTCTCGCATTCGGTAATTCTTGATGCGCTTTGGAATTATGATGAAACACCAAGTGAAGAGGCGGTGCGTACTTATATCAAAAATCTACGCAAAATACTAGGAAAAGAGGCAATAATCAGTGTTAAAAAACTGGGATATAAATTTACGCAAGAGTGAAAAAAAAACGCTCGGTGCATTTCTCTTGTTATATCTAACATTGAGTATTTTGCTTCTATCGCTCCTTGCTTTTGTATATTTTGATGCCCAAAAAAATCTTATGCTCCAAAATGCAAGGCTAGATCTCTCAAGTATTGCAAATGAACAGATTGAGCGGCTTAGAAGCTTACATGTAAACTTTGAAACACAAAGAATCTATCCTCGGGACAATCGTTTTGAATCTGCCATTTTTGATAGCGCTAAAGAACAGATATTTGCTACAAAAACACCCTTACATGTAGGGCTTGATGCTGTGATTTATTTGCAAGATGGACAGATCTATTTTATCAAAGAACTAGAATCTTACTATCTTGGTGCAAAGTATCTTGTATTGCAAATTCCACAGCCTGCTAATTGGATCAATGGTGTGTATCAAGTGATGTTGCTTTATGGCGGAATTTTTCTTGTTTTTATGATGGCTGTAGGGTATTTTTTGATGAAGCTTTTTCTAAAACCTATGCGAGATGCCATAAAATTACTTGATAGATTTATCAAAGATACAACACATGAACTCAATACGCCTATCAGTACAATTCTCTCAAACATAGAGATGATAGATATGCAAAGCCTCGATGCAAAACTAGAGCAAAAACTCAAACGAATAGATATAGGCGCTAGAACGGTTTCAAATCTGTATCAGGATTTGACCTATTTGATGCTTTCTCACAAGATCATTAGCGAAAATACGATGGTTGCAGTGGGTAGTGTTTTGGCTGAGCGCGTGGAGTATTTTACACTTTTTGCAGATTCTAAGAAGATCACTATTCATCTTGATTTGCAGTGTCAAAAAAATCTTTTTATCGATAGAAAAAAGCTCGCCAAAATCATAGATAATCTCCTCTCAAATGCCATCAAATACAATAAAATTGGCGGTAAAATCACCGTTTTGTTGCTGGAGAATTTTTTTGAGATACAAGACAATGGTCGGGGTGTTCCAAAAGAGATGCTTGGTGAGATTTTCAAACGCTACGCTAGAGCCGATGTGAGCGTTGGCGGTTTTGGTATTGGTTTGAGTATTGTGATGATGATAGCTAGTGAATATCATTTACAAGTAAGCATCGATTCGCAAGAACATAAATTCACAAAGGTGAGGGTGGCATGGTAAAAGTTTTCATTATTTTTTTAGCCTTACATGTAGGTTTATTTGGCGGTATATATGAGAGTAATTGTGTGCAGTGCCATGAAAAATTGCCTGTTGGGATTGATAAGTTTTTTTATCGCTACCTTTTAAAATACAGCTCGCAAGAACAAGTCAAAGCATCTTTATCTGCCTATCTTAAAAATCCAACGCAAGATAAAAGCATCTTGCAAGAAGCATTGCTTGCTCGTTTTGGCATCAAAGAAAAAACAACACTCAGCGACCCACAGTTACAAAAAGCCATTGATGCGTACTGGGAGACATACAAGATCTTTGGAAAGCTCAAATAGTTTCACAATCACTTCACTTTTTCAAGGTATATTTTTACAAATCAAAAAAAGGATCAGTGATGAAAAAAGTTATTGTAGCGGTTTTAGTGCTAATGAGTTCAAGTGTTTTTGCAAGTGATGGTGCTGATTTGTATAAAAAATGTGCTGCTTGTCACGGTGTCAAAGCCGAGAAAAAAGCACTTGGCAAATCGCAAGTAATAGCAGGCTGGGAAGCACAAAAAACAGCAGATGCCATCAAGGGGTATCAAGATGGTACTTATGGGGAGGCAATGAAAGGGCTTATGAAAACGCAAGTGCTAAATCTCAAAGATGAAGAGATCCAAACACTCGCAAAATACATCGAAAGCCTGTAATTTACGCAAGCGTTAAAAGGGCTATTCGTTTATTATCATGCTTGAGTAGCCGCATCCCACATGTAAGCGCCAACACTTCAACTGTTTTTGGAGTGAAAAAGCCGATATGTGTGGGATCTCTTCTGTACCACCATTGTAAAAAATCTGCTTCGTTATTGTTATGAAAAAGACTCATCAAGGCCAAATGTGAGCCTACATGTAAGTGTTTTGTGAGCAAAAGTAGTGTCTCTTTTGGCTCACTCAAATGCTCAAAAACTTCTGTGGAAGTGATGAGATCATAGCTTTTTCCCACAAAAATCTGTTCTTGTTGATAGAATTTATCATAGATATCACATGGCACACCTCGTCTTTTTATCAAAGTGTCCAAAACAGGTCCTGGACCAGAGCCAAAATCAAGTGCATTTTTACTTGTTTTACGGACATCTTCCCAAAAAAAATGCAAAAAATTCTCTAAAAATTGCACATATCCAGCATCTTGCAAGGAGTTGTTATGAAAATCATACTGGCTTTTTTCATCGTCATGTTCAAGGATGTATGATGGATCAAGAAAAATGTATTGGCAATTTGTGCAATGATGATAAAGCGTTTGAAATTTGAGATCTTCAAAAGAGGTTGTGGGCGAGTTACATATCTTGCAATCCATTTTTGTTCCTAAAGGTAATATTTTTTTTAAATAGTCAAAAAAAACTAACTAATTAATCTTTTTTATACTTTCTGCGTGGTATAATTTTTAATTATATCATTTTTGAAAAAGAGTTGCTAGATTTATGAGAAAATTGCTAGAAAGTATCAACGCTATGAGCATCACAAAAAAAACAAGTTTGCTTTTTTTGAATATGGTCGTTGGGATGCTTTTTTTGGGAAGTTTTGCCCATTTTAGTATAAACAGCATTAAAAACAATTTTGATACCCTTTATACAAAAAGCATCGTGCCACTCATTGATTTGCAACGATTAAAAAGCTTTTATAGAGCCGATATACATGAAAAATTGGCAGCATTAAAAGATAAAGAAATTGCCTTGAAAGATGCAAAAACTATCATAAGAACTACACAAAAAAAGATAGCACAAGGCTGGATTAACTATACCGCTCACGCACAAAGTAAACAAGAGTTTGTCATCATCGAAAAAGCCTCACAAGAGATGTTGCAAATGGATGATTTGTTAGAGCAGATTTTTGAATTTTTTGCACAAGGAAAAAGTGAAAAAGAGATACATGCAAAAGAAGCTGAGCTTCGTGAAACTTTTGTGATGCTCAATGTTCATTTGACGAAACTTGCTACTTATGGTTTCGAATCAGCGAGTAATATCAAAGAAAAAACGCAAGTTGCTTATAATTATACTTTCGAATGGATTCTCGCAGCCACAATAGGAACTATAAGCGTTGCGGCACTTTTGGCGTTTGTAATCTTGCAAAATATCCGTATACTCCATACCAATTTGGCACAAATGGTGGCTGAAAAAACAGCAGAATTACAAAATCTCAATGCAAAATTGGAAGAAAAAATAACGCAAGAAGTAGCAAAAAGTAGACAAAAAGATGAGATTATGTTCCGCCAATCCAGACTTGCAGCGATGGGTGAAATGATGGGCAATATCGCACACCAATGGAGGCAACCACTGAATGCTATCGTTTTGATTATTCAAAGTTTTCAGATGAAAAAAATGCTTGGAAAACTTGATGATGATTTTATCGATGCACAGGTCAATGAAGGGCTGTTGCTTGCTGCTAGTATGTCCAAAACGATAGATGATTTTCGTAATTTTTTTAAGCCAAATAAGAAGCAAGAGTATTTTAGTGCCTTACATGTAACAAAACAAACTATCGATATTGTGGCGCAGTATTATGAGAAACTTGGTATCAAAATAATGCTTACATGTAAGGAAGATTTTAGCATTTTGGGTTTTGAAAATGAATTTTCGCAGGTGCTTATGAATCTTTTTTCTAATGCCAAAGATGCACTGAGTCAAAATGATAACCCAGAGAAACTCATAGAAGTTACACTCACTAAAGATGTAAACTTTGGCATTATCACTGTTGTTGACAATGCTGGTGGCATTAGCGAAGAGATAATGGACCGGATATTTGAGCCCTATTTTAGTACAAAACATAAAAGCATAGGCACAGGTATTGGGCTTCATATGTCAAAAGAGATCATAGAAAAACAGATGGACGGGCAAATAGAAGCAAAAAATTGTACACACCGTTTTAGAGATAGTGGCATCGATTATATAAGTGCTTGTATGCAGATAAAAATGCCCACGATGAATAAAAAGGAGGAATAAGTGGATTTAAATGCTCTAAAAGATTGCGTAATTTTGTATGTTGAAGATGAGTTGAGTGTACAAAATCAAACAAGAATGAT
This sequence comes from Sulfurospirillum sp., assembly GCA_014859685.1. Lineage (GTDB taxonomy): Bacteria > Campylobacterota > Campylobacteria > Campylobacterales > Sulfurospirillaceae > UBA6810. The sequence continues at coordinate 123,285 of JACUTU010000003.1, forward strand.
ACTCGGGGATTTTGTTAAAAAAGTCATCGTTGCGAGCAATGGAGAAGACGGTTTGAAAATAGCGCTTGAAGAAGATGTTGATATCATCATAACAGATATTTTGATGCCAAAACTCAACGGAATCGAGATGCTGAAAAAACTCAAATATGAGCATAAAAAAAATATAAATTGCATCATCACTACAGCATTTAGTGAGCCAGAATATCTCATAGAAGCAATCAAGATAAAAGTAGATGGCTTCATCACAAAACCTATCAACATCAAAGAGCTTATCAATACGATTTATGAAATTATATTGCCAAAATTGCAAAAAAATGAGTTGCAGGGTTGCTCATATATGGTCAATGTACTCTCTGCCTTGGTTGGTGGAAAAAAGATCGAGATCTTGCAATATGTCATTAATCATATCGATGATGAGCGGATTTTTTACGGTTCTTATCAAGATATTATGGAAGCTATAGATGTGAGCAAACCAACGGTTGTAAACATGTTCAAACAGCTCATCGATGCTGGCGTGATTGAGAAAATTAAAAATAAAGTTTATAAATTTCAAAATAAAAAATTTTTACACGATGTTGATTAATTTTTTTAAGTTTAGGGAGCTTTTTTTTAATCACCATACAATCAAAATATCAGATAAAAATGGATACAATAGGTAAAATTTTTAGGAGTGAAGATGAAAAAAATTGAAGCAATCATTAAACCTTTTAAACTAGAAGATGTAAAAGATGCCCTAACTTCAATGGATATCACCGGCATGACTGTGAGCGAAGTCAAGGGATATGGGCGTCAGCAAGGACATTCTGAGCTTTATAGAGGAGCTGAGTATGTAGTTGATTTTTTACCAAAAATTAAGATTGATATCATCGTAAAAGATGAAGATGTCGATACCGCTTTGCAAGCCATCATAAAAGCAGCAAGAACTGGCAAAATAGGCGATGGAAAGATATTTGTTTCATCAATCGAACGCGTTGTTCGTATCCGTACTTCTGAGGAAGATGAAGAAGCAATCTAAACTACTTTTTTATGGAGGTATTAAAAAATATACCTCCACCTATCTGCTTTTTGTGACTGATGTTACGCACTAAAACAAACGCGTCTGTTTTGTAAAGAAACTTTGTTTTGCAGCAGGAACAAAATATCCCCACAATTCTCTAAGGCTACGAAAAGGATACTTTTTTAGAAACTGAGAGATATTTACAAACTTTTTTGCAAAAGTGCGTAAGGTCAGCTTGTAAAATCAAAAACATAAAATCAGTTTTTTCAATCCTTTTTAACGCAGAGATGACTATAATAATGCCATTAAAAGGAGTCTGCATGTATGAATATTTTTTAGGGCTTGATCATGTTACACAAGCACTTATCGCAACTCTTTTTACATGGCTTCTGACAGCATTTGGCGCTGGTTTTGTATTTTTTATGAGTAAGCCAAAGCCAAAATTTATGGATGCAACATTAGGATTTGCAGCGGGCGTTATGATTGCTGCGAGTTTTTGGTCGCTCTTAGCACCAGCTATCGAGATGTCGCAAGAGCTTGGTCAAACTTCTTGGTTGAGTGCCGCAGGTGGATTTATGGCGGGCGGTATTTTTATGCGCATTATTGATAAATTTTTACCTCATTTACATCCTAGTTTGAGCATGGATAAAAAAGAAGGGATAAAAACCTCTTGGCAAAGAAGCACGCTTTTAGTGCTTGCTATAACACTCCATAATTTTCCTGAGGGTTTGGCCGTCGGCGTAGCTTTTGGAGCAATTGGCGCTGGTTTGCCATCAGCAACCATAGGTGGTGCAATCGCTTTGGCTCTAGGAATTGGTTTGCAAAATATTCCAGAGGGTGCCGCTGTTTCTATGCCTTTGCGTCGTGAGGGGATGAGTAAAACTAGAAGTTTTATGATGGGACAATCTTCTGGCATAGTTGAGCCAATTGCTGGCGTGATCGGTGCTTTTTTTGTTATCTACATGCAAGAATTTCTCCCTTTTGCATTGAGCTTTGCTGCGGGTGCCATGATCTTTGTTGTAGTTGAAGAATTAATCCCCGAATCACAAAAAAACTACAAACATATAGATACTGTAACTATGGCAACGATGGTTGGATTTACTGTTATGATGATTCTCGATGTTGCACTAGGTTAAAAAAAGGATAATTACATGTATTTTACACTCCAATCCCCACTTGATATGCACTTACATCTTCGGGATGAAATGATGCTTTACCAAGTTGCGGTACATAGTGCAAAAAGTTTTGCTGGCGGACTTGTGATGCCAAATCTTGTGCCACCAGTTACAAGTATCGAAACATTGTTAGCATACAAAGAACGCATCCTTACGGCTTGCGGTAATGAAAAATTTGAACCATTGATGAGCTTGTTTTTTAGAAATGATTATAGTTATGAATTTTTACAAAAAGCAAAACCATATATCTATGCACTAAAATTGTATCCATCGGGTATTACTACGAATTCTGAGGGTGGCGTGAACAGTATGGATATAGAAAACCTTAGAGCTACTTTTGAGGCGATGAGCGAGCTTGAGATTCCTTTGTGTGTGCATGGAGAAACAAATGGTTTTGTGATGGATAGAGAGGCAGAATTTGGCTCTATCTATGAGCAATTTGCCAGCAATTTTCCAAAGCTCAAGATCATCATGGAGCACATCACGACAAAGCATAGTGTAGATCTGCTTTCAAGATATGAAAACCTCTATGCAACGATTACTTTGCACCATCTTTTGATTACACTTGATGATGTAATAGGAGGCGCAATGCAACCGCATCTTTTTTGTAAGCCCATAGCAAAAAGACCCGAAGATAGAGAGGCACTCTTACATGTAGCCTTGAGTGGAGATTCAAAAGTTATGTTTGGCAGTGATTCAGCACCGCATCCGTTGCATAAAAAAGAGTGTTGTGGTTGTGCGGCTGGAGTTTTCAGTGCGCCTATTGCTCTGCAAGTGTTGGTTGAGCTTTTTGAAAAACATAACAAATTAGAAAATTTACAAGCATTCATAAGCAATAATGCAAGGGTTATATATAATTTTATACCATTAGCAAAAGAGGTAATTTTAGAAAAAAAACCTTTTTTAGTTCCAAATAACTATGGCGATGTTGTGCCAATGTTTGCTGGTGCGGAGTTAGCGTGGAGTATAAAAAATGTCCATTAAAATACTTATCTTGGAAGATAATCTGTTGCTACTTGAGACTTTAGAAGATTTTTTGAGTGAAAAAGATTGTGTCTTGCACCTTGCAACGACGCAAAAAAAAGCGATGCAATTATGTTATAAAAAGAGATTTGATATCTATCTTTTAGATGTGAAAATCCCAGATGGTAATGGCTTTGCATTTCTTAGAGATTTACGCGAAGCAGGTGATCAAACACCTGCTATTTTTATCACATCTTTGGAAGATACGCAAAGCGTGAAAGAGGGATTTTTGCAAGGTGGCGATGATTATATTAAAAAGCCATTTGACCTTGAAGAACTTTGGCTACGCATTGGGGCTATTTTGCATCGAAGCGGATCGATTCTTGAGGGGCAGATCAAGATAGATCAAAACTTTAGTTTACATGTAAAGAGAAAAAATCTCTTGCACAATGACAAAGAAATATTACTTAATTTAAAAGATTTTGAACTGTTGCATCTATTGCTCTTACACAGGGGCAAGGTAGTCACGAGAGAGATGATTGAAGAGAAGCTTTGGCATACCAATGAATGTGCAAATGAGGGATCAATTCGCGTGTACATCAACAATCTAAAAAAAATCTTTGGCAAAGACGCCATAACAAACATACGAGGAATTGGTTATCGCTTTGAAGACGCATGAAGAAAAACAGGTTTTGTATGCTTGTGTGAGTATCTTTGCATTAGTAGTTTTGTCAATTGTCATCTCTTTTACTATTTATATTATTGTATTAAGTCAATTTTTGCTAATTTCAATGTATATCATATTTTTTATCACTCTTGCTTTTGTGTGCTTTTATCTTGTACGGCATTTTTTAGCACCGCTTGTGCAGACAAAATACTTTTTAGAATTGCTCCTCAAAGACACACTTCATGAACTTAACATACCTTTAAGTGTCATAAAAGCAAATGTACAGATGCTCAAAAATCAAGAATACGATAGCAAAAAATGCAAACGACTTGAACGCATAGAGTTAGGTTGTGCTGAGCTTAAAAGATTGTATCAAGATATAGATTATTATATAAAACGAGAAGTGCATAGGCAAATCAATGAAGCATTTTCACTCAAAGAGTTGCTAAATCATACGATAGAAAAGTTTCTCGCACAAGATGAGGACATCTGTATAAAAGTAGAATTTTTAAGCGAAGATGTGACTTTGTGGTGCGATAAGCATGGATTTGCAAGGGTTTTGGACAATATTCTCTCAAATGCTATAAAATACAATAGAGAAAAAAATGGTATCATTATCAGATTTAATGATAATCGCTTGCAGGTTATCGATGAGGGCATTGGTATGAACGAGGCACAACTTTTTAGGATTTTTGATCGTTACTACCAACACGATGAGAGTTGCGAGGGTTTTGGTATAGGTTTGAGCATAGTCAAGGCGTATTGTGATACACAAAAGATCATGATAAACATCATTTCAAAGCTACATGTAGGCACGAGTGTGAGTTTGGATTTAAAAAATATAATATCGAGAAAAACTGATGAAAAATAGTGAAAAAATGGAAGAATTGCTTGTAGCATTTGCTTCTTTCTTGGAAGAATTTGAGTCAAAATTTATACAATATTTTGTCACACTTGGTCTTGCGTATGAAAAAATCTATGAAAAAGAAGATCTAAGAATTGTTGCCAAAGAAGTATATGCACAAATGCTACATAGCGAGCTTGACATAAGCTATAAAGAGGAAGAACTTTTTTTGAAAATGCAAAAAGAGGGCGTTATGATAGGCTTTCTTATCAATCGCTCGATACTTTTTTTTCTGGAAAATTTTATCCACAATATTCAAAAAAACAATCCACTTTTTTGTAAATATATTGAAACGATGGTGCTTAATACAACCTATTTTATAAGACATTTTGAAACACATATATGTGACAAATACAAAGCTCAAATATTGAATTTAAACTTTGATAGTGATGCAAATACGATCATTGGCAACAACATCTTGACCATATTTCAAAATCTCAAAAAAACAAATGAAAGTGTTACTTTGTTCAACCTCTACAAGGGAGTGCCAATCAAACATATAGCCACAGTTGTTGAGATAGATGGCGATGCGGTTGTTTTTCAAACAGATGCGATGCAAGAGATCGCTATGAAGATGGATGGGCATGCATACATCATGCGTGATGCACATTTTAACAGATATATAAAAGCAGATATAGTTTTTAGCAATTTTTATAACAATACAGTAACGCTAGATAATTTTACCTATCTGCTCAATATGCCAGCGAACCAAAGAGAAAATGTGCGGGTGCACCCAGATATTGGCGTAACTGTAAGGCTCAATAATGAGGATGCAGAACCTATAAAAGGAAAGCTCTTTGATCTGTCCATCAATGGTTTGGCGGTGATTAGTGAACAAAATAATGGAATCTACATGGGCGCACAGATAGAGATCTCTTTTGAACTCTTAGATTCTATGGTTTATGCACAAGGTGAAATCTTAGATATTATTGAGTACAAAGATGCATTTCGCTTTTGTATGAAAATCTATCCTGATGTGAACAATGAAGCAATTATTGTTGAGTATGTACAAAAAAGAGAAAAAGAGATCATCAAAAATCTAGAAAATCTACTTAAAGAGTACAGCTAAAGGCGTTATGGAAGTTTCGCTTACATGCCGCCTTGTTGTGCCATCCTTTTTTCTATTCTATTTCCCAAAAGTGAAAGCAATGCTGTGATACAAAAGTACATTCCAGCGATGATGAGCCATGTTTCAAAAGGTGAAAAAGTATTTGCTACGATTTCTCTCCCTACTTTGGTAAGATCTGTAATGGATATGACAGAAACCAAAGAAGAGTCCTTAACAAGTGCTATCATCTCGCCTATGAGCGTAGGAAGTGCTCTCTTGAGGGCTTGAGGCATAATGATGTATGCCATAGTCTGGATGTAATTCATGCCAAGTGATTTTGCAGCTTCATACTGCCCTTTGTCGATAGATTGGATAGCACCCCGTAGAACTTCAGCGATGTATGCTCCAAAAAAAATACCAAGCGATAGGGCCCCTGCTAAAAATCGCTCCAGATCAAAAATAGTCGCAATGATAAAATAAAAGATAAATATCTGCACCAAAAGAGGTGTGCCTCTAATGATTGTTATGTAAACAGTTGCGATATCTTTGAGAAATTGATACGAAGAGATACGCATAAACGCAAGTGCGATACCAATAGAAAAAGCCAAAAGTGCTGATAAGCCAGAGATTTGTAGCGTAACAAGCAAACCTTCTAGCAATGGACCTTTTTCCCATTGAGTTGTTTTGGCAAGTGTGTTTCCTTCAAAAACCATATCTCCATCATTTACGCTCATCGTATAACCATTTGCAACAATTATCTCTTTTGTTTCAGTATCACCACTGAGGGTGAGTGTGCCATTTTCTTTGAGATGCACAGTTCCATCAAAAGGAGCTTGTAAGGCCACTTCTTTTTCATATGCAAAATACTGCGGTACACTCGTCCACTTCCAGATATAATTCATATTTGAAGCTGCACTAAAAAGACTAAATCCCAAAAGAAAATAAAACGCTACGGCCAAAAAATGACCGAGCGTTTTATTTTGCAAAAGTGATTGATGCGATTTTGCCATCGATTACATTACCTTTTTTTGCCAAGCGTCACTGTTAAACCATGTGTCATACACTTTTTGGTATGTGCCGTCATTTTTTGCTTGATTTAAAAAGTTGTCTAGCCAATTAAGAAAATCAGGATCACCTTTTCTTATCCCCCAGCCGAGTGGTTCATAAGTGAGATCTTCATCAAGGTGAACAAGTTTGCTTTCGCCTTTTTCTGCAAAGAAGATCGCATTGTATGGTTTGTCATATACAAGTGCGTCCGCATTGCCATTTAAGACTTCTTGTGCCGCATCCGCTTCTGTTTCAAATGTTCTAATTTTTGCTTTTTTAAACATTTTTCTAGTCGCTATCTCGCCTGTTACTCCAAGTTTTGTTACAACAGTGATATCTGGCTTATCAAGATCACTCCATTTTTTACCAGCATGTTTTTTAGTAGCGAGTATAGTTTGACCAACACTGATATAAGGATTGGCAAAGTTTATTTTGAGATTTCTTTCTTGTGTGATAGTCATGCCTGACATGATGATGTCATATTTTCCAGTGATCAAACCCGCAATAATGCCATCCCAAGCAGTTGGAAGAAGTTTAAGTTTTACACCCATCGCTTTTGCCATCGCTTTTGCCATATCCACATCAAAGCCAATGATATTGCCTTGTTTGTCTTTCATCTCAAAAGGCATATAGCCAGGCTCAAGTCCAACTATAAGCTCACCTCTTTGCAATATTTGGTTGAGTGTAGATTTTTGCCATAGGTTGATATCATCAGCCATAGCGTTCAGTCCTAGCATCAATAAAAATGCTACTAAAATTTTCTTCATCATCTCTCCTTGTAAAGTTTAATGTACTAACACTTCTTGTAAAAATTTTTGCGCTCGTTCAGTTTTTGGGTTTGTAAAAAATTCTTCAGGGCTTGATTCTTCCAAAATAACCCCATCATCCATAAAAACCACTCGATTACTCACCTCTTTTGCAAATCCCATCTCGTGGGTAACGCATACAATGGTATAGTTTTCGTGAGCAAGTTCTCGCATAACATCTAAAACACCACCTATCATTTCAGGATCAAGTGCGCTTGTAGGCTCGTCAAAAAGAATAATTTTAGGTTTCATGGCAAGTGTTCTTGCTATAGCTACTCTTTGTTTTTGCCCACCGCTAAGTTCGCTCGGATAGCCATCAGCCTTGTGTGCAAGCCCCACTTTTTCTAAAAGTTTTTGTGCTACTTCTTGAGCTTCTTTTTTGGAAGTGCTTTTCACTTTTATTTGTGCAACGGTGATATTGTCAATGATACTAAGATGTGGAAAAAGATTGAAATGCTGAAAAAGCATCCCTGTTTCTGCACGAAGAGCGTTGATGTTGACTTTTTTATCATGTATGTTTTGATTGTCTACAATGATATCACCGCTATCTATTTCTTCAAGGCGGTTTATACAGCGAATAAGTGTAGATTTTCCACTACCGCTTGGCCCACAAATAACAACAATTTCTCCTTTTTGCACAGAAAAATTAATATTTTTAAGCACATGAAAATCGCCATAATACTTTTCGACATTTTTCATGCTAATAATCGGTTGATCCATCATTAGCCTTCAATTTTCAAGATAATTGGCTATTGTATCAGTGTTAAAATAAAAATGAAGTAAAAATAGTTTAATGAGAGAAAATAACTGCAAAAATCTCTTCAGCAGTTATTTTTGGAATCAATTGCAACTTGGTATATTGCCACTATCGCTAGCAAAGGATTCTAAAAAATGATAAATATGTTTCTCCTTGCTCTGGGATGTGATTTCTGGAGCTTTTGGGCATACTTTTTTGATTGCTTCATTGAGTGTACCACTTTTGTAAAATTCACGCCAAGCTTTTTTAGTGTATTTACTTCCCATAACATCACCATTGAAGCCACAAGGTTTTTTAAGTAGCTGTATATAGTATTTTTTCCCCATTAATGCACTTGCTTGTACAAAACTACTTGATAAAATTAAACCCACAAGAATAACAGCAATAAATTTTAAAAATTTATTGAACATTTTAATTCCCCTACAAATTTGAAATATATTTTGCTAAATCTTCGATATCTTGTTTACTAAGATTCTTTACTTGTTTTGACATAACACGCATGACGCCGGCGTTATCAAATACACTTTCTTGAAAAAATATAAGATTTTCTTTGAGATCTTGGGCATCCATACCAGCTATCGGCTCACTTCTGCCATATGCTTTATGCTTTCCATCTTTTCCATGACATTTTGCACAAACTTTGAATAGTTCAGAGGTTTTTTTTAAACTTTTTTCCTCAGCTAGAAGGATTGAAGTGCAAGTAAAATATATTAAAAATAATAAAATAATTTTAACTTTCATAGCCATTTCCTTGAAATTTATGGAGTATTATATCACTAAAATTACAAAAAGGTAAATAAAATTAACTAATTTTAAAATAAATTTTTGTGAACCTTTGCTGCATATCTGCTATAATCACAATTTTAAAAATAATTTGGAGTCCCGCTTGATACCAACAAAACTCAAAGAATATGGTGCTGATTTCTCTCTTTTGCTTGTTGCTATCGCATGGGGCGGAACTTTTTTTATCGTTCAAGATGCCATCGAAGAAGTAAGCGTTTATGTATTTTTGTTTTGGAGATTTTTCTTTGCTACTGTATTGATGAGTATTATTTTTTTTCCACATGTAATAAAGATTAGTAAAGAAACATTCAAAGCAGGAGTAATTCTGGGATTTTTGATGTTTTTAGGTTTTGCTTTTCAAACTTTTGGTTTAACCTACACCTACTCTTCAACCGTTGCTTTTATCACGGGACTCAATGTTATCATAGTGCCATTTGCGGTTTTTGTTCTTTTTGCCAAAAAAGCTTCCATATACTCTATTTTTGGGGCTATTTGTGCGATAATTGGTTTGTATTTTTTGACAAAAAACGAAGCAACAGGCGGATTTGGAATCGGTGAAATTTACTCTTTTATCTGTGCGGTAGCTTTTGCTTTGCATATCACATTTACCGATCTATTTGCCAAAAAACATAACTCCATGGCACTTGTGAGCGTACAGTTTGCAACAGTTGCACTGTTTAGTTTGTTGGGCGCTTTTATCATAGATGGCGCTATCATGCCTAGAAGTTTTGATGGAGTTTTTTTGCAAGCACTGATCATTACTGTTTTGTTTGCAACCATCTTTGCTTTTTTAGTGCAAACTATCATGCAAAAATTTACAACCCCCGCTAAAGCAGCGATCATCTTTACTATGGAACCCGTGAGTGCGGGTGTATTTGGGTATTATTTTGCAGGAGAACATTTTTCATTAGCACAAATTGCTGGCGCCGGTTTTATTCTTTTTGGTATAGTTTGCGCTGAAATTGGAGCTTACCTGCAAGAGAAAAAAATAAGAAGCCACGCGTGAGATTTGTTTTTTTTATATGTTTGATATTGGCGATTACGGGTTGTAGCGTAAAAGAAAAAATTGTAGTATCAAAAGCGTATTATATACTCATAAAAACCCCACGCATTAAGATTGCTGATACTGGATTTCTAACACAAAGCGAAACTAGTACAAAACTTCAAATTTTCAACGCAACAACACCACTTTTAAACTTACATGTAACACAATCACAAATCTGTTTGGAAGCTACATGTATGCAAAAAAGTAGATTTTATGAAGAGTTTTTTGCGGGTGTACATTATGATGATTTTCTTGATGACATACTGCATCTAGCGCCTTTGTATGATGGAAAAAATCTCGTGCAACTTGCAGATGGATTTGAGCAAAAAATTGTTTTAGAAAAATCAGATATTTACTACAAAATAGAAAATAAAAATCTTATTTTTAAAGATATTAAAAATGATATTTTGATACTATTTAAAGAGCTATAGGAGAATTTTATGAAGTACATTGGCGCACATGTAAGCTCTAGTGGAGGTGTTTTTAATGCTCCCATCAATGCGCAAAATATCGGTGCAAAAGCGTTTGCTTTGTTTACAAAAAATCAGCGAAGATGGGATGCAAAACCGCTTGAGGCAAGCGATATTGTAAAGTTTAAAGAAAATTTGCAAAAATCACAAATTAAGCCAAAACATATCTTGCCACACGATAGTTATCTCATCAATCTAGGGCATCCAGATGTTGCCTTGCAAAAAAAATCTCTTGAAGCATTTATCGATGAGGTACAACGATGTGAGCAATTGGGGCTTGAAAAACTCAACTTTCATCCAGGAAGTCATCTTAAACAAATCAGCGAAGAGGAGTGTTTGCAACGCATTAGTGAGAGTATGAATGTGGCGTTACAAAAAACACATGATGTGAAACTTGTAGTAGAAAATACAGCAGGGCAAGGAAGCAATTTAGGTTACAAATTGGAACACTTAGGGTATTTGATGCAAAATAGCATTGACAAGGCGAGAGTTGGAGTTTGCTTGGATACTTGCCATCTTTTTACCTCAGGATATGACTTTCGGTCAGAAAAAACTTATGAAAAACTTATGAATAGTTTTGATACAATTGTTGGATTTGAGTATTTAGCGGGCATGCATCTCAATGATTCTAAGCCAGATTTAGGAAGTAGAGTCGATAGGCACGAATCCATCGGTCAAGGAAAACTCGGCTTGGAAGCATTTAAGTTTATCATGAATGATAAGCGCATCGACGATATTCCTCTGATACTAGAAACTATAGATGAGAGCCTTTGGACAAAAGAGATCGAACTTTTGTACAACCTCATCGAAAAATAAACCCCAAGGATAGATCTATGAAAAAAATCTCACGCGTAGCTGCACTTGTTTTGCTAAGTGTAGCCACTCTCGACGCTTCAGGATACAGAATTCCAGAACAATCACTAAACTCAACTGCTCTTAGTGCGGCATATGTTGCTGGAGCAAATGGAGCGGACGCAAGTTACTACAACCCCGCAAATATGGCTTTTATGGGAGATGGAGCTTCTTTGGAAACTGCTTTAACCTATATAAGACTTACTAGTATTAGTTATACAGATACACTGCCAGCTGCTGTTGGACTCAACGGAGATTCTAAAGTTGAAAATTTTATCATGCCAACTTTTCATTATGTTTCTCCAAAACAGGGAAATTTGAGATATGGTCTTTCTGTGGTTGCCCCTGGTGGACTTTCAAAAAGATGGGATGAAGCGTATGGAAAAGCGTATGCACAAGAGTTTTCGTTAAAAATTATAGAATTAAATCCAACCATATCTTACATGTTGCATGATAAATTTGCCATTGGTTTTGGTTTGCGAGGCGTTTATACTGATGGTGTTGTAAAAAGTGATAATGGAGCAGGAGCTTCACGAGATCTTAGCGGAGATTCTATTGATTTTGGTTATAACATGGCGTTGAGTTACAAGGCTATGGAAAATGTAACTCTATCTACTACTTATCGATCTAAGATTGATTTAACAGTAGATGGTGAAGCTACACTAGCTGGCGGTGCATATAGAGGCGGCGCTAAGGTTGAAGTTCCATTACCTGCTGCACTCACTCTAGCTGCCGCATATACGATTGATAAAACAACTGTCGAGTTTGTTTTTGAACGAACATATTGGTCTTCTTATAAAGAGCTAGATTTTAATTATGATGTGGATTTGCGCGCAACTGCTTTGGCGCCATTTGATAATCCTATTATAAAAAATTGGAAAGATGTAAATGCTTATCGCATTGGTGTTACACACCAGTACAGCGATACTCTTAAACTGATGGCAGGTTTTGCGATTGATAAAAATCCAATTCCGGATGGTTATGTTGGTTTTGAGCTTCCAGACAGTGATGCGAAGCTGTATTCTTTAGGTTTTGAGTATAAACTTGATAAACAGATGTCTCTTGGGCTAGCTTATTTGTATGATGATAAAGAAAGCAGAAGTGTTACCCAGCGAATAGATTCTGCAGACCCTAAAACAGGATTGAGTGGTACTTTCGAAGATGCTTCCGCACATCTAGTAACTGCATCTTTTAAATACAAGTTTTAATAATGTTAAACTACAAATACCAAAATTTTTACGAGGCGATGGAGTACAATGCGAGAGAATACCCAAAACAGACTGTACTTTTTTTGGAAGATGGCAAGGTTAATTATCGAGAATTAAAACACAATATCGATGTTCTTGCAAGCTTTTTGGAGTTACAAGAAATTAAAAAAGGCGATAGTGTTGCGATGATCATTGCAAACTCACAAGAGTTTATCGTAGCACTATATGCCATCACGAAGATAGGTGCCGTTGCAGTGCCTATCAACACTTTTTTAAAGCACGAAGAGTTTGAATATATCTTAAATGATTGTGATGCTAGCTTGCTTATAAGTTCCGCATCTTTTGCACAAGAAACAAAAAATTTGCTCGATACAACAAAGATAAAAAGCATCATATGGTGTGAAGAGTATACTGCACTTGATGCACAAAATCATAGTTTTTCACAAGTGTTAGCAGATGCTTTGATATATGATCAATTAGCACCGAAGCCAAAACTCGATGATCTTGCATGCGTCGTTTATACTTCGGGAACAACTGGCAATCCAAAAGGCGCTATGCTAAGTTTTAAAAATCTCTTTTCAAACGCTGTGAGTGCGCAAGAAGCATTTCGCATTAGTCCACAAGATAGATTTATCGTATTTTTGCCGATGTTTCACTCTTTTACGCTTTCTGTTATGGTGCTTTTACCTATCTATGCTGGTGCTTCTATCGTGATTGTGAAGTCTGTCTTTCCATTTTCAAATGTTTTAAAACAAGCCTTGCTCAAGAGGGTTACGATATTTTTAGGGGTTCCTACGCTTTACAATGCACTTATCAAGGCAAAAATTCCTTGGTACTTTATGCTTTTTAATAAAATCAGAGTTTTTATCTCAGGCAGCGCACCTCTAAGCGAACAGGTGTTGCATGATTTTAATAAAAAATTTAAAAAAGCAACGCTTACTGAGGGTTATGGCTTGAGCGAATGCTCGCCAGCGGTTGCGGTCAATCGTTTGGATTGGCAAAAACCACTCTCTGTGGGTTTACCTCTTCCTAGCTATGAAGTAAAAATCGTCAATGAAGAAATGATGGAATTGTCCATAGGACAAGTAGGTGAGATCATAGTGAAGGGAGATTGTGTAATGCAAGGCTATCTCAATCGTCCTGATGCGACTGATGAAACTATCATCAACGGTTGGTTGCTCACGGGCGATCTTGGCAAGCTTGATAGTGATGGTTTCTTATACATTGTTGATAGAAAAAAAGATCTCATCATCTCCAAAGGCATCAATATCTACCCGCGAGAGATCGAAGAGGTTATCTATAAGTATGAGGGTGTTGATAGCGTAGCAGTTGTTGGACTCAAAGATACGCAAACAAACGATGAAGAAGTGATGGCATTTGTGCAAGCAAAAGAGGATATTACCCTCGATGAGATAGCGATGAAAAAATTTCTCAAAACCCATCTTGCTAACTTTAAAATACCAAAACATCTCTATTTTGTAGAAGAGTTACCAAAAAATGCCACAGGCAAAGTTCTTAAAAGGGTACTCAAAGAAAAACTGCAAGAAGGATTTTTTCAAAAAGCTTGAAAAAAGGGAACTATCTCTGTCATTTTTTTGTTATGTTATGATATTATAATTCATCCATTGTAATAATTAGAGGAATATTTTTGCACTACTTGATCGATTTTTTAGAATCAAAAGATATAGAAAAATCTCTTATATTTGAGCAATTAAAATGTACTAGATTAGAGACCCAAATCCTCAAAGTTATGAGTGAAAACTATGTTGCTGGAAATGTTGAAGTGCTTGTTTGTGAATTGCTCATAGGTTTGTATGGAGATAAAGATTTCTTACATGTAAAGCATTTGCCACTTGTGCGAAGCTTGCTCGATCAAGGCTGGATTACACATGGTAGTTTTGCCAATCTGAAAATGGGCGAAGTGCTAGATATAGAGTTGCTTAACGCAACCGTTGCTCTGAGTGCTATGTTTTTAAAACTTGTGCAAGAGGGTAATTTGGAGGTTGAACTTCCAGATATTATCGCATATTCTGATCATTTAGAATATCTTAAAGATCAATTTTTGCGTATAGAGCTGTACCAACAACTAGGAAGTATCAAACAAAATCTGATGCAAAACTCACTCTCAAGTGCGCGATTACACAATAAATTGCAAGAATTAGAAACCAGAATAAGTGATCGATTACGCGAAACGACGATCGATATCGTGGTTGAGCATATTTTCAAAGAACATGATCTAAGCGCTAAAGAACAGATTCTGTTTTTAGCATTGTTAAAAGAAGAATACGCAAGCGAATTTGAATCGTTGCGAGATATGAGTACGCTTGTAAACTTGATAAGTTTTGATGATTATGAAAAGATTAAAAATCGGGCTTTGTTGGAAGACGGCTCAAAACTAATCGAAAATGAGATTATAGATTATGATGAGATGCTCAATGGTTTTGGTGGCGTAAGCCGTAGTTTTTTTATCTCTGAAGAGCTTTTGCAAAAAATTATGCACCCAGATAAAGAGAAAAAAAATAAAAAAATTAAACTTGACATGCTCATTAACCAGCAAGATCTTTTTGAGCTTATTGATCCAAAAACAACGCTTGATGATGTGGTTTTGAGTCCAAAAACAAGAGAACTTTTAGACAATCTTTTGAAACAGCTTGATAGAAATGTTATTAAACTATTGCGTGAGTGGGGCATCAAAGAACGCCGTGGCGGGGTTGATGCAAAGATTATTTTTTATGGCCCAGCAGGTACTGGAAAAACAATGACAGCTCTTTCACTTGCAAAATCAATGAAAAAACGCGTTTTAAGCTTTGATTGTTCGAAGATACTTTCAAAATATGTTGGCGAAAGTGAACAAAATGTTAGACGAATTTTTGATGCCTACAAAGAGTTGGCACAAAAAACAAAAAGTGAGCCTGTGTTACTGCTTAATGAAGCAGATCAATTTTTGAGTGCACGATCAACCAGCGTAGAGGGAAGTGCCGAGAAGATGCACAACCAAATGCAAAATATTTTTTTAGAACAGATTGAAAAATTTGAAGGTATGCTCATAGCTACTACAAATCTACTTGAAAATATAGATGGTGCTTTTTCAAGGCGATTTGATTATAAAGTTGCATTTGAAAAACCAACGCTTGTGCAACGGCTTGAGCTTTGGCGGAAGATTTTGCCAGAAAGTGCTGTGTATGCGGAAGATTTTTCTATCGAAGCACTCGCAAAATATCCTCTTAGCGGAGGTCAAATCAAGCTTGTGCTTAAAAATTGTGCTTTGAAGGTTGCTGTAAAAGAGGAACCCATTTTCTTTATGCAAGATTTTGTAGAGACTATTGAGCGAGAAATAAAAGGAGTGTTTGGGGAAGAAAAAATGATGGGTTTTGCTTTAGGTGTGCATTGATAAGCAAACTTAAAAGATAATTTTTATATCATCAGTTTTTAAATAATTTATTAATTAAGAGTAGACCGCTACTTTTAATTAGCAGATTTCTTTTACATGTAAAGGGTTTCTCATTAAAATTTTGAAGGATTTTCCATGACGCAATTGTCACATATGGATTTTGCTCATCCTTATTTTGGAGCATTTTTTCTTCTTGTTTTGGGCGTAGGTGTCTTTTTTGGCATCACCGTTTTAGCAAGAATAGTAAGTAGGCGTATGGCGAGGCTAGATACTGAAAAACTGAAGCTAAGCATTTATGAGTGTGGTCCTGAAGTGAGTAAACAGCCAAATAGAATTTCAGCACATTTCTATCTTTTTGCGCTTTTGTTTATTCTCTTTGATGTTGAAATCATTTTTATGTTTCCATGGGCCGTCAATTTTAAAATCCTTGGCTGGTTTGGTTTTGTTGAGATGATACTCTTTATTTTGCTTTTAGCTTTAGGATTTGTATATGCATGGAAAAAAGGAGCGCTTGAATGGCACAGCATAAGATAAATTACCTTGCAGAGGGCGGTTTGCCAGTTGCTCTAACTACGGTGGATAAGCTTGTACAATGGGGTCGAAGTAACTCTCTATGGCCTTTGACTTATGGACTTGCTTGTTGCGCGATCGAGATGATGGCAGCTGGCGGTAGTCGATATGATTTTGACCGATTTGGAACTATCTTTAGGGCGAGTCCGAGACAATCAGATATCATGGTGGTCGCTGGAACTTTGACGAAAAAACATGCACAATTCACAAAACGATTGTATGATCAGATGAGTGAACCAAAATGGGTTATTAGTATGGGAAGTTGTGCAAATACAGGCGGTATGTTCAATACTTATGCAACAGTACAAGGAGTTGATCGCATCATTCCTGTAGATATTTACCTTCCAGGATGCGCACCAAGACCCGAAACACTCCAATACGCTTTGATGCTTTTACAAAAAAAGATTAGAACGCAAAGTGCATCAAGAAAATTAAAGCCAAAAAGGTTGATCTAATGCGAAAATATTTTGATAAAAAAAATGTCCAACCAAAAGCTTACTATACAGATAGATTTCATGTAGTGCCTCAAATACCAAAGCTTTCTGTGGGTACTGATACTATTTTTGCTCAGGATGTTCAAGATTTGCAGGCAAATTTTCAAATCAAAGAAGCATATATACAAAGAGATCAGTTAGTAATCTACATCAATCCGCAAGACAATATCGCAGTACTAACATTTTTGCGAGACAAGCTTTCGTATAATTTTTTGAGCGAGATGAGTGCTATTGATTGGCTTGCAAAAAGTGGCGAGTTTGAGATATTTTATCAAATGCTCTCAACCTCAAAGAAAAAGAGAATGCGTGTAAAGTTTTTTATCAAGGAAAAAGAGGAAATACAAACAGCGTGTCACATCTACAAAAGTGCTGATTGGGCAGAGCGAGAAGTGTATGATATGTTTGGTGTGCGAATTATCGGGCATCCATATATGAAACGCATCTTGCTACCAGATGATTGGCATGATTATCCATTGCGTAAAACTTATCCGCTCCAAGGAGATGAAGAGGCAAATTGGTATGAAATAGATCATCTTTTTGGAAAAGAATATCGAGATGTTATAGGTCCTGAAGAGAGAGATGCCGCGAAAATACTCAAAGAAGATACCCATAGTTATGTAAGAATTAACCACGAAGTTGGTTTTGGAGAGCCGTACAGTGAAGAAAAAGTACAAACAGATTATCAAGAAGAGGGTGGTATTTTGATTGTCAAAAAACTCAAAAAATCTGATAGTAAGATACTTAAAGAGAGAAGATAATATGCAAAAAGTAAATAAACTCCAACCATTTTTTGAAAATCTCGCATTTGAGAGAGAAGATAATCGCATGATTATTAATTTTGGACCACAGCATCCAAGCGCGCATGGACAATTGCGACTTATTCTTGAGCTAGATGGTGAAAAAGTCACTAAAGCTGTGCCAGATGTAGGTTATATGCACCGTGGTATGGAAAAAATGGCAGAAAATATGATATATAATGAATTTTTACCAACTACAGATAGAATGGATTATATAGCTTCGGCTGCAAATAACTACGGTTTTGCATTGGCGGTTGAAAAGCTTTTAGATATTGATGTGCCACGGCGTGCAAAAGTCATTCGCATGATGCTTTTAGAACTTTCTCGTATTACTTCACATATTTTTTGGCTTGCAACACATGCTTTAGATGTTGGTGCAATGACTGTGTTTTTATACTGCTTTAGAGAAAGAGAGTTTGCCTTGGATCTTTTTGAAGATTATTGTGGTGCAAGATTAACACTTTCAGCTATTCGCATCGGTGGAGTGCCGCTTGATTTACCAAAAGGTTGGCTTGATAAACTTACAAAATATTTAGATGAAATGCCTGCAAATATCGCTGATTATGAGGGTTTGCTTGATCAAAATAGAATTTGGAAAATGCGTCTTGAGGATGTTGGTATCATCACTCCTGAAATGGCTCAAACTTGGGGATGTAGCG
Organism: Sulfurospirillum sp.; assembly: GCA_014859685.1. Taxonomy (GTDB): domain Bacteria; phylum Campylobacterota; class Campylobacteria; order Campylobacterales; family Sulfurospirillaceae; genus UBA6810. Next base: position 141,918 of record JACUTU010000003.1, read on the forward strand.
GTGTTATGCTTCGAGGAAGTGGCATAGCTTGGGATATACGAAAAGAAGAGCCGTATGAATTGTATGATGAGGTTGCATTTAATGTACCAGTAAGCACTACATGTGATAGTTACGGAAGATATAAACTCCACATGCAAGAGTTGCGAGAATCCGTTAAAATACTACGACAGCTTATTCCTATGTACACGCAAACTGCTCCACAACTTATGGCAGACGCCCCACAATATATCTCAGCAACAAAAGAGCAGATCATGACGCAAAATTATTCTTTGATGCAGCATTTTGTACTAGTTACACAAGGAATGCGACCGCCTGTTGGTGAAGTTTATGTGGTAAGTGAAACTCCAAAAGGAGAGCTTGGGTATTATATCAATTCTCAAGGTGATCCTTATCCTTATAGATTAAAAATTAGAACTCCTAGCTTTTGGCATACAAGTATTTTTCAAGAGCTATTTGTTGGTGTTTATCTTGCTGATGTTGTTATGTTGGTTAGCAATATAGACATAGTTCTTGGCGAAATAGACAGATAGGAGCTAAAAATGAAGCGATATGATTTGAGATATTTAAAAGATGATTTTTATGGAAGAATGATGGAGATTTTAGATCAAGCATCTGATCTTGAGGTATGTATCTTTATGTTTGAAATAGGTGATTTTTCTCCTATTCAAAAAAGTGCAGACATAGTGCAAGCAGCTGGGCATGAACTTATGAATTCGATCAAGTTCAATGAGGCTGATTGGACTTTGGTTGTGAAAAAAAGAGCTTAGATAGATATGAAATATTTACAAGCTGATTTGATAATCCTTATGGGAATATACCCAAGCTTAGATCATGAGATGCTAAGAGAATTTATCCAAACAAAAACAAGCAGGGATCAAAAAATAATTCTCTTAAACACAATGGAAGATTCAAAGATTGTTGATGGATTAGATCTTTTGTGTAGGTATGAAGTTGGTGCAGAAGAGAGTGTTCTTGCTTTGTTGGTGAAATACCTATTTGCACAAGATCTCGACGATGTGGCTTTACAAAATTATTTTGATGCCCTAGATGATGGGTATATATGTGCTGAGTGTAATATCGGTGAAGAAGAATTTGCAACCATTGCTGATATGGTTCATGGTTCAAAAAAAATTAGTTTTATTGTGGGAAAAGATTTGCAGGTGCATCCGCAGAGTGAAAACATACAAATTTTGTTAGAAATTTTGGCGAGATCTTCAAAGATTTGTGTTACGAATCTCTTAGGAGAAACCTATGTAAAAAGTAATCGATTGCCTTGTGCGTTGCAAGAACTTAAAAGTTTTGATGGCACCGTGGTGATGCGTTATGTAAGTAGTACGGATTTAGATTGTCTATTTGGGTCAAACCAATTTGCTATAGCATCAAAATCCAAACCAAATGAGTCTATTTTAATCCATAGCAAAGAGGGAGTATTGCAAAAAACATTTGTGCTTGATGAAAAATTGAAAGGCACAATTGCGCTGATGCCTGTGGCTAAAGAGGCTGTATCTTATAGATATGAAGTGGTAAAAATAACAAAGAGAGAAGTTCAATGAGCGATATCGTAGTAAACATAAATGGCAAAGAGTATCAGGCAAAAGAGGGCGAGTACATTTTAAACATAGCAAGAGCAAATGGCGTTTTTATTCCAGCTCTTTGTTATCTTACAAATTGCTCTCCAACACTTGCATGTAGATTGTGTCTTGTAGAGATAAATGGCAAAAGAGTATATTCTTGTAATGCAAAAGCAAAAGATGGTATGCAAGTAATCACACAAAATGAAGAGATTCAAAAAGAACGCAATGCTATCATGAAAGTATATGATATCAACCATCCGCTTGAGTGTGGTGTTTGTGATCAAAGCGGTGAATGTGCATTGCAAAACTACACTCTTGAGATGAATGTAAATTCACAAGAATATAGCATCAAAGATGTACATAGACCAACGCGTGATTGGGGAAGGGTGCATTATGATCCAGCTTTGTGTATTGTGTGTGAGCGGTGTGTTACTGTATGCAGAGATATGATTGGTGAATCAGCGCTCAAGAATATTCCACGGGGCGGAGATGCAATCGATGCAGATTTTAAAGCCAATATGCCAAAAGATGTGTATGCGATGTGGAATAAACTCCAAAAATCAATCATAGGCATAGCAAGTGGCGCTGAAGTGCTTGATTGTACATTGTGTGGTGAATGTACAGCAGTGTGTCCTGTTGGCGCACTTGTAGGTTCAGATTTTCAATACAAATCAAACGCATGGGAGCTCAAAAAAATCCCAGCTTCAAACCCACACAGTAGTGATTGCTCGCTAATCTATTATGATGTAAAACACACTTCTACCGCTGATGCAAAAGAAAAGATATATAGAGTAAGTAGCGATTTTAACTATGCACCAATTCACGCAGCCGCAAGATATGGCTATGATTTTGACAATACTGTTACGCATAAAGATACGCAAGCTTTTGCAAAAGTTATTGAAGCGTTGCAAACAAAAGTGGATACGATCAAGTTTACTTCTTACATCACCAATGAAGAAGCGTTAATCTTGCAAAAACTGAAAGAAAAATTTGGCTACAAATTGGTCAATAAAGATGCCTTTGTTTTTGCTAATTTTATGAAAAATTTTGCTCAAACGAGTGGTACAACACTTTACAATGGAGATCTTGTAGCACTTCGAGCCGCAAATTTTGTTATAAGCCTTGGAGCATTTTTGAAAAATGATAGTCCAAATAGTGGCTATGCATTCAATAATGCTTTAAGAATGAATAAAGGAGCTGGAATTTATTTCCATCCGATAAGCGACAATGTTGTAAATAATTACTCTAAAAAACTTATAAGTATTACACATCAAGTAGGTGCAGAAGAGGCGATTTTGTATCTCTTGCTCGATCTTTTTGGTAAAAAACTTCCTTTACATGTAAGTGATTATCTCAAAACTTTTCACACAACCACTACAAAAACTATCACCGAAAATGTAAAAGAAACAATCATGGAAATGGTGAAAAAAACCATAAAAGATGAAGAAAGTGGCGAAGAGAAAGAAGTAGAAGTACAAGAAAGCAAAGTGGTAACAAAAAATGTAGAGAAACAAGTTGAGGTTGATAGCAATAAGCTCTTTGAACTCATCGGAATGCCTGAAGATTTTATGGAAACACTTCAAAAACTTCTTGAGAAAAAAGACACATTTGCTCTTGTTGTCGGCGAAGATCTTTACGCACACCCTAGGGCAACAAATCTTGCAAAACTTTTGGGACTTGTACAAAAATATACAGATTTTAGTGTCACACTCATCCCTAGCAAAACAAATACACTCGGCGTGAGTCTTATCTGTGATCTTGATGCTGAAGCGGGAAAATTTGTGCTTGGATACAATGAAAAAGCAGATATTACTCTTAGTGCTTTAGGCGGTGGAGACCTTGATATGCCAGCTTTGAACCAACAAGAGGGTACATTTGCCTCTTTAGGAAAAAAAGTAGTTCCAACTAATGTTGCTGTGAGTTTTGGGGGATATTGTCTCAATGATATAGCAAATGCTTTAGGACTTGAAGCAGAATATACGATAGATTATACACAAGAACTTCCAACAGATAAGGGTTTTAAAGCTGTACGATTTGATGATTTGCCAAATGAATTTGATAACAGTGGCAATGAAAACAGAGGCTATTTGCTTGATGCGAAAGAAGTGATATGTGATGATATGGCTGAAGAGATAAAAGCATTATCACTAGATGATACGCAGATCTTGTACTTAGCAAATCCGGTACATCAATTTAGCCCTTTTACTAATAAAGCACACCAGCTCAACGAAGCTGGATCACTTTTTGTTTCAAGTGAATTTTTAGAAGCTAAAGAGCTACAATCTGGAGATATGGTAAAGATAGATAGTGAGGATGGAAGCCTTGTTGTAAGCGTCAAAGTAGATACAACGATAGGTGGAAATATCGTTTATCTACCAACTTTTGATACAAAATTAAATGCAGAGCAATTCTTTTCAAACGGATATAGATTTGCACATGTAAGCATAGGGAGAGTGTAAAATGGGTGAAATGGCAATAGTAATTGAAACGGTCATAAAAGCAATTACGGTTTTAGCTGTTGTTGCTGGTATGGCGGCTTTCGCAACTTATATTGAGCGAAAAGTTTTGGCATTTATGCAACGCAGGCTAGGACCTATGCATGTAGGACCACATGGAATTTTACAACTTGCGGCCGATGGAATTAAACTCTTTACAAAAGAGGATATTGTGCCACAAAATTCTATCAAACCGATATTTAAAATAGCACCTGTTATAGCTCCTGCATCTGCTTTTACAGCGATGGCAGCCGTGCCGTTTTTTCCAGAATTTACACTTTTTGGTTACACCGTGCATCCAATAATCGCAGATATCAATGTTGGCATACTTTTTGTTATGGGTGTTGCATCGGTTGGGATGTATGCACCACTTTTGGCCGGTATGAGTTCTGTGAACAAGTGGGCGCTTTTGGGAGCGGCTAGAACTGTTATCCAATTGCTTTCTTTTGAAGTTGTAACTGGGCTTTCTATCTTGGCGCCATTGATGATGATAGGTTCTCTTTCGCTTATTGATATCAATGATTATCAAATGGGTGGTGTTGGCTCTTGGCTTGCATGGAAGCAACCATTGGCATTTGTACTCTTTATGATTGCAGGATTTGCAGAAACAAATAGAACACCATTTGATTTGATCGAAGTTGAATCAGAAGTCGTTTCTGGATATGCAACGGATTATTCGGGTATGCGATGGGGATTATTCTTTGTGGGTGAATACGCAAATATGATCACCGTTTCTTTTTTAGTGAGTATTATTTTTCTAGGCGGATACAATCCTATATGGTTTATCCCTGGCGGATTGGCGATACTTTTGAAGATATCATTTTTTATCTTTTTGTTCTTGTGGGTTCGAGCAGCGTGGCCACATGTAAGACCAGATCAATTGATGTGGTTATGTTGGAAAGTATTGATGCCTTTAGCGCTTCTCAATATCTTACTAACCGGTATTGTACTAATTTAAGGGGCTGTGATGAGTTTAGAACAATTTAAAAATAGAAATGGTATTCCTGGATATATCTATTTTGAAGGCGAAGAAAAGCCGAAAAATGGATGGGAAGCTTTTAAGCGAGTTGTACGCATTTCAGTAAAAGGAGAACTTTTTGTTGGACTTTGGATTGTATTGCGTGAAATGCTGAAAAAAGGCAATTCACATACAGTGCAATATCCTGCTGAAAAATTAACCATTGGGCCTAGATATCGAGCCATTCATAGACTTTTGAGATTGCTTGAGAGTGAAGAGGAGCGATGTATCGGGTGTGGATTGTGTGAAAAGATTTGTATCTCTAATTGTATTAGAATGGATACACACTATGATGAAAATGGCAGAAAACAGATCACAGAATACACGATCAATTTTGGTAGATGTATCTTTTGCGGTTACTGTGCCGAAGTTTGCCCTGAGCTTGCTATTGTACATGGCATTGAGTATGAAAATGCCGGAGAACAAAGATCGCATTACGCACTTAAAGAAGATATGCTCACACCACTAGATACATTTAGGGCAAATAAGCAAGAAGAGTTTCAAGGTTTTGGGGCATTAAGTGATAATGCCGACAGTTTTATTAAAAAAACACCATTGTCGTATTAAGGGTTACTATGTATGAAGTTATAGCATTTTATACTTTTTCACTACTCACTATAGCATTATTTGGGGTAGTTGTTATAAGTAAAAATGCACTCTATTCTATGAGTGCATTGGCGGGTGGCATGATATTTATCGCAGGATTTTTCTTTATGCTTGAAGCGGAATTTTTAGGTGTTGTACAGATTATCGTTTATACGGGCGCTGTCATGGCATTGTATGCGTTTGGTATGATGTTTTTTGATACAACAAAAGAGGTTAGAGAACGAGTACATGCGCAAAAAGTTATCTATACACTTGCTATTTTGGTAGCCGTTTGTGTTGTTTTTATCGTAAGCGGGCCGATAGTTGGTCAAAAAATGCAAGCACTCTATCCAAGTATCGAAGGTGTTGGCAATATTCAAATGGTCGGATTGTTGCTATTTACAAAGTATCTTGTCGTTTTTGAACTAGCGGCCATTATGCTTCTTGTAGCAATGATCTCGGGCATCTTGCTTGTAAGTGATCGTATGAACCTTGATCTTACACTCAAGGATGAAGATGACAAAGAGAGGGAGATGATATGATAGGTTTAGCACATTACTTAGTTCTCTCAGGAATTTTATTTAGTATAGGGCTTTTTGGTGTTATGAAACGCAAAAACCTTTTGATGCTATTTTTTTCAACAGAGATTTTACTCAATGCAGTCAATATAGGTTTTGTTGCAGTTGGTCGTTTTTATGGTGATATGAGCGGGCAGATATTTGCATTTTTTATCATAGCCGTTGCAGCAAGTGAGGTTGCGGTTGGTCTTGGACTCATAGTTTTGTGGTACAAAAGAACAGGTTCAATTGATCTTGATAGTTTACAAATGATGAAGGGCTAACGATGGAAAAATATCTTTATATAACACTTTTTGCCCCACTAGTAGGTTCGCTTATTGCAGCTTTTTTTGCCGCGAAACCAAAAGAACTTTATACGGGTATATTGACTTCTGCGTTGGTAGGCATTTCGTTTTTAAGCTCAATTGTATTGCTTAATTATGTAGATGCGGATACTATCTTACATGTAAAGATGATGGATTGGATTAGTGTTGGCAATCTTTCAATACCTTTTGGCTTTGTTGTGGATCAAGTTTCAATCATCATGATGGTAACTGTTACATTTGTTTCAACAATCGTACATATATACTCTATTGGCTATATGGAGCATGATAAAAGTTTTAACAGATTTTTTTCTTATCTTTCGGCCTTTGTTTTTTCTATGCTCATTTTGGTAATGAGTGATAATTTCATCGGACTTTTTATAGGCTGGGAAGGTGTAGGGTTATGCTCTTGGATGCTTATCGGATTTTGGTATCATAAACAAAGTGCATCTTGGGCTGCAAATGAAGCGTTTATTATGAATAGAATCGCTGATCTTGGTATGCTTATGGGGCTTTTCTTGATATATTGGGAGATAGGCTCTTTCCAATATGATATCGTTTTCGCCAATATCCTTAATCTCAATATCAATACAGTTACATGGATTGGATCATTTCTATTTATCGGCGCCATGGGTAAATCAGCACAGTTTCCATTCCATACTTGGCTTGCTGATGCGATGGAAGGACCAACCCCAGTTTCGGCATTGATCCACGCAGCAACAATGGTTACTGCCGGTGTTTATCTCATCATAAGGGCTTCTGATATTTACTTTTTGATTCCGGATGTAGGGTATGTCATCGCATCACTCGGCGCATTTGTAGCTGTTTTTGCAGCATCAATGGCACTTGTTAATCGTGATCTTAAGAGAATTATCGCTTATTCTACACTCTCGCAACTCGGCTACATGTTTGTAGCAGCCGGTTTGGGTGCGTATTGGATAGCACTTTTTCACCTTATGACACACGCATTTTTTAAATCTCTCCTCTTTCTGGGGGCTGGAAATGTTATGCACGCTATGAATGATGAGCTTGATATTAAAAAAATGGGCGGTTTATACCAAAGTATGCGAGCAACTGCTATCTTGATGACAATCGCCTCCATTGCGCTTGCTGGAATTTATCCATTTGCTGGATTCTTTTCAAAAGATAAGATCTTAGAAGTGGCTTTTAACCATGAAGCATATTTGCTTTGGTTTGCGCTATTTATAGGTGCCGGTATGACTGCATTTTATAGCTTTAGACTCGTTATGATGGTATTTTTTGGTGAGCAAGTTCATAAGAGACTAGGTTTTCATCCGCACGAGGCAAGACCTTTTGTAATTTATGCACTCACACCACTCGCACTTCTATCTATTGTAGCTGGATTTTTAGAGTACTCTTTTCATGCTTTCGTGATTGATTTATTACGCGATTATAAATTTACTCTTGATCATTCAGTAGGTTGGATGCTGATCGTTGCTACGACAGCTATCGCGTTAAGTGGTATCGCTTTTGCGGTATATAAATACAAACGAGGTGGTTTTGGTGCTGGTGTTGAGAGTTTAGGTATTTATAAATTACTTGTCAATCAATACTATATACCGCAGTTTTATAACAATGCTATTTTAAAACCTTTTGCTGCAATCAGCACTTTTTTCTGGAAACAAATAGATCTCAAAATCGTTGATGCTACAGTTGATTTGATAGGAAAAATGTTCTATAACGCAGGCGGAAAGACAAGACAAATACAAAGTGGCAATCTTTCATCAATGTTGCGATGGATGGTTGCTGGTATCGCTGTTATGCTTGTTCTAGCGATTATTTTAAGACCAATGGTGTAGGGGGAATAGATGGATTATATCTTATCTTTAGTAGTATTTTTTCCAATAGTCGCAGGAAGTTTTGCTTTTTTAGTGGATGCAAAAAGCGTTCGTGTCTTTGGTATAGCAGTTGCGATTATAGAGTTTTTTCTCTCTATCGTTCTTTGGTTGGGATTTGATTATGGTATTGATGGCATGCAAATGGTTGAACATTTCTCGCTTATATCGCAATTTGGTATGAGTTACTATCTTGCGGTTGATGGCATATCATTATTTTTAGTGATATTGAGTACTTTTATGACAATGGTCGCGTTGTTTGCTTTGAGTATTGAGAAAGATATCAAAAATCTTATCATAGCAGTACTCTTTCTTGAAACCACAATGGTAGGCGTGTTTTTAAGTCTGGACATCATTCTTTTCTATCTATTTTGGGAAGCCTCACTTGTGCCAATGCTTTATATCATTGGAGCTTGGGGAAGTGAGCGAAGAATATATGCGGCGATAAAATTTTTCCTTTATACTTTCGCAGGCTCAGTGTTGATGCTCGTCGGTATTTTATATATGGGACATTTGTATTATGAAACAACGGGCATTTGGAGTTTTGCTATCACTGATTGGTATCAGATGGTATTACCTTTTAACTTGCAACTTTGGCTATTTGGAGCTTTCTTCTTAGCTTTTGCTATCAAAGTGCCAATGTTTCCATTCCATACATGGTTGCCTTACGCACACGGTCAAGCACCTACTATAGGATCTGTGTTGCTAGCAGCTGTAATGCTCAAGATGGGAACTTATGGTTTTGTACGATTTTCATTGCCACTTTTTCCTGATGCTTCTATCTATTTTATGATTCCAATAGCCATAATCGCCACTGTTATGGTGATTTATGCGGCGATGGTTGCCTATGCACAAGAAGATATGAAACAAGTAATTGCTTATAGTTCTATCTCGCATATGGGCGTAATTATACTTGGTACATTTGCTATGAATACTGAGGGAATATCTGGATCTATCTTTATGATGATAAGTCACGGTATCGTGAGCGGTGCGCTATTTATGCTCGTTGGAGTTATCTATGAACGACGCCATACAAAAATGATGCGTGAATTTGGCGGACTTGCGTCAGTGATGCCATCATTTGCAACAATCTATGCCATTATGCTTATGGGATCTGTTGGTTTGCCTTTAACTATCGGATTTATTGGAGAATTTTTATCTTTGATGGGATTTTATCGAATAGATTGGATCATCACTATGATTGCTGGAACGGGTATTATTCTAGGAGCTGTGTATATGCTTTCACTCTATAAGCGATCATTTTTTGGCCCGCTTGTAAATGATGAAAACAAAAAGCTCAAAGATCTTAATTTTAAAGAATACAGCGCACTTATTCCGCTTGTATTTTTGGTAATTCTTTTGGGTATTTATCCAAAACCAGTGCTTGATCCAATCAGCTCAAGTGTAAAAAATATGATACGAATTATGGATAAAAAAGTAATTAACAAAGAGTCCAAAGAGATTCTGTATAAAGCAAATAGCATTGGAGGAGGTAGATAATGTTAGAGCCAATTTCAATCAGCTTACAAGCGCTTAATTTACCATCACTTTTACCAGTTGGGATATTAATCGTAGGGGCAATTTTTATTATTGTTTTGGATCTTGTAACAAAGTCAGGATCAAAAAGTTTCTACACAATGCTTAGCATCCTCTTTATTTTGTTAGATCTTGGAGTAGTTATCGGATATTATGGTGAAGCTAGAGGGATGTTTGACCTTGTACTTGTTGATGGTATTGCAAAGATATCACAAATCATCGTGCTTGTAACATCAGCTTTTTTTCTATTGCTTGCTATGAGTCAGCGAAGATTTCAAGAGTTTTCGATGGCAGAATTTTATGCCCTCTTTCTTTTTATGATCGCAGGATTTCAATTTATGACTATCAGCGACAATCTTATCTTGATCTTTGTTGGTTTAGAAACCGCAAGTTTATCACTTTATACAATGATTGCTATGCACAACCGTAAAAAAGCATTTGAAGCAGCTATAAAATATTTTACTATGGGCGCACTTGCCGCCGGTTTTTATACTATGGGTTCGCTGTTATTTTATGCACTTACAGGCAGCATAGAAATCCATGAAATTGCAAACCGTGTTATCTTAAATGATAATCTCTCGGTCGTTGCACTCATAGCAGCCACTATATTTATGATAGGTGCTCTTGGTTTTAAGATTTCGATAGTTCCATTTCACACATGGACACCAGATATCTACGAGGGAAGTTCAGCAGCACTTGCTGGTTACATGTCAATCGTACCAAAAATAGCCGGCTTTGTAGTAGCTATGCGTCTTTTTGAAGCACTTTTGAACCTTAATGTACTCTGGATTGAAAATATGTTTTATATCCTTGTGATTGCAACTATGACCGTGGGCAATATAACAGCGCTTGTGCAAGAAGATGTAAAAAGAATGTTAGCATACAGTTCTATCGCACATGCTGGTTTTGTATTATCGGCTATTTTAATAGGTACGAGCGAAGCGAATTCTGGACTCTTTTTGTATTGGATTTTGTTTATGTTTACAAATCTTGGTGCATTCACAGTGCTATGGATGACTCGACACAAAAAAAATCTTTGGGATGAACGCTATCAGCATCCATTTGTAAAATTCAAAGGGCTTGCAAAGATAAATCCGTTTATGGCAACAATGATGGCATTTTTTATGTTCTCTCTTGCAGGTGTGCCACCTCTTTCAGTTTTTTGGGGAAAATTGTATCTCATTAGTGCTGCTGTAAATGCTGGATTTATTTATCTTGCTATATTTATGGCACTCAATAGTGCCATTGCTGTATATTACTATATGAAACTTGTTATTTTTATGTTTTTGATGGAACCAGCAAGCGAGGAAAAAGCTATCTTTACAACCAATGCAACCCCTGTTTTAAAAGTAGTTTTAGCAGTTGCTGTTGCATTTACTATCTTTGCCTCACTGTTTATAGACAAAATTTTAGCCTTCATTATATACCATGTAACCATGAGTGGATTTTAGTCAAATTATCACGGGAATTCTTTCGAGATTTCCCGTGCGTTTTTGCTATAATACCCTATGAAATTTTTATTAATCCCATTTTTTATTTTTTCAAATCTCCTTGCTTTGAGCATAACTTTAAATAGTGCGAAAGAGGAACAAGCACCTTACGCACTCTTACATGTAAGCGATGCACAGCCATTCACTTGTGAGGAAATGATCCAAGAATTTGGCAAAAAAATATATCTATGCAAGTTTGAAAAGGTGGTGAGAACACCGCTTGCACTCAAAGATATGAAACTTGTTTTGATTGATTTTTTGGAAAAAGAGAAAGAGTTTTATATCCGCATCGAGCCAAAAGCAGCATCAAAACTTATCCCCATACATACAAAACTTTATGAAACTAAAGAGATTTTTAAGCAATCAAAGCAGAAAAAATACAAACATTGGAGTATTTTACTCTATGAAAAAGAGCCATTTAAAACACAAAAAATTGATGACGGTATTGATTTTCCGATATTTTTTTCAAAAGAATTAAAGCCTCATGTTGGCGCACTTGATCTGAGCGGCACTCCTATTTCTGCGGAACAGAGTAAAGATATCAAACTCTATATCGATATCAAAAATGCCTTTGATACTAAAAAATATCAAGATGTTATCGAAGATAGTATAAAGACTATCAAATCTTATCCAAAGACTATTTTCAAAAGTGAGATGTTATTGCTTCGTATCAAAGCAATCGACGCCTTGTTAGATGAGACAAATCGTGACTCTAATAATATTGCTGATAAATTTGAGCGAAGTGATGTTGCAAAAGAGGCTAGAGAATGGATTCGCACCTTTCCATCAAACGAAAATATACCTGAAGTTTTAATGTACTTAGCAAAATCATACCTCAATATGTCCCAAAATGCAGATGCAAACTATTTTCTTGACATCCTTATAAGCGAACATCCAACAAGCTCATTTACAAAAAAAAGTATCTTGCTTTTTGCTGATTCACTTTATAACACACGACAAAAAAATAAAGCGATAAAGTTATACAAAGATGTTTTGTATTCCGCAAAAGATTTAGATGTAGCAGCCGCAGCAGCCATAAGACTTGTAGATAAAGAGCTTGATACTGGTAAAAAAATTGAAGCCAAAGAATATTTGATGAAAGTGTTGAGTGCAAATCAAACCTATCTTTTAAGAGACAAAGAGGAAACTTATAGGATAGCCCAAAAGCTTGCAAATAATGGTGTTTTTGATGTGGCAGCAAAGCTAGCTGAACTTTTGTATCTTGATGTGCAAAAAGGTGAAGAAAATAAAGAAGAGCTATTGCGTGATACTGGTTTGTGGTATGCAAAAGCATATGCCATAACCCCAGCATATGAACGATTGCAAGAGTATTTGCTTGAGTATAAAAATGGAGATTTTTCACAAGATGTTCAAGAAGCTCTTGATGCACTCTTTTTTGAATTGCAAGAAACAAATGAGAGCAAACTTGCGAATTACTATGAAACGCTTATTGAAAGATATCAAAATGATATAGGTAAAAAAGCGTTGATAGAAAAAGCAAAACTTTTGCTTGCTCAAAAAAGATTTACTGATGTTTTGAAAATGCAAGATGCGTTACAGGCAATCGCTGATGAAAACACAAGCCAAAACTCGCAAATTATTACAGATGCAGCATTTGCACTCACAAATCAAGCCTTAAATGAGGACAATTGCATCCAAGCTGTTGGATATATAGAACAATTTACGATAGATCCAAACACACTTGATGCAACAAAGGCTTTTGAATGTTTTATACGAACTTCACGATATGAGCATGCAAAAACACTTAGTTTAACAAATACAAATACAAAAGATTTAAAACAAAAACTCTTTTGGCTTGAACGCTACCTTAAAAGTGTATTTTCAACAAGAGAGTATCCTGAGGCGATCAAAGTAGCAAATGATGTCCTTGCACTGTCCAAAGCACTCAAAACTCAAGTAAATTATGATGTTTTGCAGTACCTCTTTTTCTCACATGTAAGCCTCGATGACTTTGATGCAGCCTTAAAAGTAGCAAACCAAATAGAAAAATCCTATAAAGACAACTTTAAAAATATCGATATTTTTGCTGCAATTTTAAAACACGCAAACGACGCACAAGATGATTTGCTTATAACACAATACGCACAAAAAATCATAGATTTACAAACAAAATTTGCTCGTTACATTCAGAGTCCGAAAGTTGAATTTAGCTATGCAAATGCCTTGAAACGACTTGGAAAATATCAAGAATCTCTCGTGGTACTAAAAGAGTTGATAAGCAGAACTAAGGAACAAAAAGATTTGGCAAAAGCTTATTATTATGCCGCAGAAGTGAGTATAAAATTACAAAACAATAGAGATGCCAAATCATACTTTTCGCAATGTGCAAGCATCGAGGCAGAAAATGATTGGAGAGAGATTTGCACACAAAACCTCAAACTTTTACCCTGATTAAATTATACTAATTGCTAAAAAAGTCTGAAATTTTTTTGCCTAAAAATCCAACACTTCCTTTTAAATGTGGTTTAAACTGAGTTTTATTGAAAGTTTTTTGTCGTTTTGCTAGATGAAGTGTATTGAGGCAGATTTTCTCTTGTAATTGCTCAATATTGTAGTATCCATCGAGATATTCGAGTGTTTCTTTGATGCCGATAGCTTTCATAGCATTTGGCTCTCTTGTGTAAGTTTTTTCAAGAAAAACAACTTCATCAATCAAGCCACCTTGTAGCATTTTCTTTGTTCTTTGCGTGATGCGATTTGTCAGGATTGGTTTTTCAACATCTACTTCAAAAAGCTCTACATCTTTTAGAATTGGCTCTTTTTTTTCATTTTGAAAATATTCACTCGCAATCAGATTTGTGCTAAGAAAGATTTCATACCATTTTTCAATGCGGTAAGTGTCGTTTGCTTTGATACTTTGTGCTGCAAAACTATCAATTTTCTCAATCTTTGCATACGCCGCATTTGGATCTTTCATAATTTGCTTTATCTCTTCTTTTGTAGTATCACTAAGTTTTGGTTTTTTACTGATACCATCACACATAGATTTGAGATAAAAACCGGTACCGCCAACAATGATGAGGTTTTTTGCGTTAAGTTCACAAAAAGTTTTTGCTTTTTTGTAGAGTTCAAAAAAAAGTGTTACATTAAACACTTCATCCATAAAAATAGTATCAATACCAAAATGCAAGATACCTCCGCGTTCAGTTATAGTAGGTTTTGCAGAAGCTATATCGATCTGTTTGTAGATACTCAAAGAATCAAGCGAGAGGATGATGGCATTGTGTTTGCATGCCATTTCAAGGCTGAGATCTGTTTTTCCAGACGCACTTGCGCCCAAAATTGCTATCTGTTTCAAAATTTTAACCTTCACAATTGGGAATAAGTGGACAAATTATAGCACCTTTAAAGTGTTTTTATTGTAAAATGGGCAAAAATTTGAAAGGGAATCTTTGAAAAAATTCTTTGGCATTTTGGCAAATATCAATGAACTGATTATGTTTAAACACTCCATTTTTTCTCTGCCATTTATCTTTATGGCGATGATTGTTGCATCTTCCATAAAAGACGGAACACCTTTTTTTGGCTGGAAACTACTTTTTTTAGGTTTGCTTGCTGCTCTAAGTGCTAGAAATTTTGCAATGGCTTTTAATCGATATGCTGACGCTGATATTGACAAAGATAATCCGCGAACAGCAACTAGGCCGAGTGTGGATGGAAGAGTTGATGCTAAAAATTTACAACTTTTTATTTTCATTAATGCTATTATTTTTGTCGTAGTTGCTTTTTTTATCAACTCGCTTGCTTTTTGGCTTTCTTTTCCAATCTTGTTTATCTTAGCTGGCTACTCTATATTTAAAAGATTTTCGCCATATGCACATCTTGTATTGGGTCTTTCTTTGGGCTTAGCTCCTATAGCTGGGGTTATTGCATTGAATGCTTCGATACCACTTTGGTCAGTTTTGCTCGCACTCGGTGTTGTTTTTTGGGTGGCTGGATTTGATCTTTTGTATTCTTTGCAAGATATTGAATATGACAAGCAAAAAGGTTTGTACTCTATCCCATCAGTCTATGGCAAAGAAGCAACATTTTTCATCTCACGATTTTTTCATGGGCTTAGCGTTCTTTTTTGGGTGCTTTTTGCGTGGAGTGCATCGCTAGGATTTTGGGCATTTTTTGGCGTATTTGTAAGTGCATGCGTGCTTTATAGTGAACACCGCATTGTACTAAAAGATTTTTTAAAGATTGATAGAGCTTTTTTTACGCTCAATGGTTATTTGGGTATTGTATTTTTCATTTTTATACTTTTTGATAGGCTTTAAAAATGAGCAATATCCGTTTTGTTGTAGCACCGCTTCGTATCGCGTTTTCACTCAATGATGATGAAAATTTTAAAAAAGAGTTTGATTTTTTGGGTTTGAATGATGAAGATAGTGTTGGAGAATGGCTCAAGCTTGCAAAGGCACGGGGTGAAACTAGTGAAAGCGATCAGGTATTGTTGCGACTTGTTGTGGAGCTACACAGAAAATTAGACACTCTAAGTGCTTATGTCAAAGGCGAGCAAATTTCATATGTTGATTTGTCACAAACTTGTGATCTCGAAGCGATAGGCTATGAGCATATTAAACTTTCGCAGGCACTTTTTAATAGTGGAGAAGAATACTATGCACGCATTGCAATGCCCATTTTTCCTAAAAGAGAAGTGCCACTTTTTTTTAAGGCTTATAGCACAAGTGAAGCAAAAATCGTGTTGATGCACGAAAAAGATGAGAAAGATTACAATGCTTATCTCGTGGCAAGAGAGCGTGCATTGATACGAGAAATGAGGGCAAGATTATGAGTATTGAGATGATGGCGATCGCCGGCTTGGCGGGCTTGGTTTTGATCATATTTTTGATGGTAAATCTTAAAGATAGCGATACAGCAAAAAAACTCAATAGATATGAACGCATTATTGACGATATCAACCGCCAAAATCATAAAATCAAAAGAGAATTGGAGATCCAATCCAACCAAAAGAAGCAGTTGCAAACTGAGATTGAAGAGCGAGTAAATATGCTTGTAAAGGAAAAAGTCCAAGAAAGCGTTATGCCTTTACTCACATCTATGCGTGAGATAGAAGGAGTGATGCAGGTATTTCAAGATGAGCAGAGCGAACGGTTGGATAGAATTGAAGAGCGATCAAGTAAAGATATAAGTTTTTTACCTTCACAGGTAGCAGCTTCAAATGAAAAATTGATCATCGCACAGTATGCAACCGGAAAAAGTGAAGCAGCAATCGCAAAGGATTTACGCATCGGTATCGGTGAAGTTGATCTTGTGCTAAAACTTGCAAACCTCAAATGAAAGTATGCGTTGCTAATTCGTGGCAAGATATCATAGCGTATGCGTATGATGGGCTTTCCTTGGAATATCGAGAATTTTTAGAAAAAAATGAAGGATATTTTCCAGATTATACGCATTTTTTGAATGCTTTTACTTCGCTAAGTTTACAAGATACACGATACATTCTTTTTGGACAAGATCCCTATCCGAGGATACAAAGTGCCAATGGTTATGCGTTTATCGATGGTGGAGTCAAGACGCTTTTTTCTCAAAGTGGCTTGAGTAAAGAGGTAAATAGAGCGACAAGTTTACGCAACTTTTTAAAAATGCTGCTTCTGGGTGAAAATATGCTTACATGTAATGACCTTTCGCAAGGAGCAATCGCCAAAGTTGATAAAACAGGATTTATAAATTCAACAGAAGCATTGCGAAAAAATTTTGAAAAAAATGGAGTGCTACTCCTCAATAGTGCGTTAGTCTTTACATGTAAGGCACAAAGCCGATTGCATATAAAAGCATTCGAGCCATTTATGCAAAGAATTTTAGAAAAGCTACAAGGTAGAAACATCAAACTCATACTTTTTGGCTCGCAAGCTGCGAAAATTGAGCGATCACTGCCTCAAATACATAAATTTACATGTATCAAAACAATGCATCCATACAATCTTTCTTTTATCCAAGATACATCAGTGCAGGAATTTTTTACGCCAATGCATCTTTTGCGACAGTTGGATTGATGCATTTTGCTGGTTGTGCAAAATAATATCCTTGCGAGTAATCTATCCCCAAACTTTTAACCATTTTAAAAATCTCTTCAGTTTCAACATATTCTGCGATAGTTTTTATGCCCATTTGCTTTGCAAAATTTACAATAGTTGAAACAACAACAAAAGATTCTTTTTGTGTGTTGATATTTTTGATAAGTGAACCATCTATCTTAATGTAATCTGTTTGAAGTTTTATGAGATATTCAAAGTTGCTATATCCACTGCCAAAATCATCGATTGCTATTTTACATCCTTTTGCTTTTGCTTTGTTGATAAAGATGTTTAACTGATCATAATCTTTGATTGCTTCAGATTCGACAAGTTCCAGTACAACTCTTGAGCCAATGGTAGGATTTGCATCTAGTTGGGCAAATAAAAACTCTTGCATACTCATATTTGATATATCTTCTACTGTTATATTGATGGAAAATTCATTTTTTGAGTGCATAAAAACTTGAAAACTTTTTTTGATCATAATCTCAGTAAGTTTGAGATATTGTTTTGTTTGTTTTGCAATGTCTAGGAAGAAAAATGGGCTTATAATTGTGCCATCACTCTCTTCGATGCGTATCAATGCTTCATACTTTTCAAAAGCCAAAGTATTGTTGTTTACTATGGGCTGAAAAAATGGTACAACGCGATCCTCTTCTATGGCAAGTTTTATTTTACTGGAGTACAAAAGATTATCTTTATATTGTTTTGCGAGATTATTTTCTTTGCTGTAAACTACAAATTCTCTTTGCTCTTTTCTAGAGAGTTTCAGTGCCATGTCAGCACTTAAAAGTGCTTTTGTGGCATTCTCAAAAGATATGCCACAACTGAAGCTTAAATCAATCTCTCTATCATCAAGAATAATGTGTGTTTTTTTCATGGTTTGTAAAATTTTTTCAACTATTTTTATAATATTTTTCTCTTTATACTCTTTGACAAGCAACGCAAATTCATCACCACCGTGTCTATACATAGTGTATGCAAAACTACACTCTTTTTTAACTGCAACTGAAAATATTTTGCTTATCTCTTGTAAAAGTTTATCTCCAAATTCGTGTCCATAAAAATCGTTTATCTGAGAAAATCTATCGATGTTTATAAGTGCTAAACATGGATTTTGCATAACTTTCAGATCCGCTTGCAATTTGTTTCTATTTGCAAGTTTTGTAAGCGAATCATGATTTGCTCGAAATTCAAGCTCTTCTTTATTTTTCATAAATTCTGTGATCTCTCTTCGTATTGAGATATAACCATCGATATTTTTATGAGTATCATAAGTTGGGGTTACAACGGCATCTATCCAGTAAAATCCCCCATCTTTAGTTTTGTTTTTAAGTATTCCTCTCCAAGTCTGACCCTTTTTTATCGTCCCCCACAACTCTTGAAATGTTTCTTTTTTTGTTTCGGGATGTCTTACTATATTGTGCGATAACCCCAAAACTTCCTCTTTTTTATAGCCACTTATTTGGCAAAAAAGATCATTGGCATAAGTAATTTTTCCTTCTGTGTCTGTTTTGGTGACAAGGTTTGAGACATCAACACTGCTTTGATAACTTTGTAAGGAAGCATAGTTTTCCCAGAGTTTTTCAAAAATTTCATTGATTGTATTAAAAATTTTTCCCATTTCATCATCATTTTTTTTAGGCATCGGTTTGTATCTGTTGTTGAGTATGCCTTTGAGCATATCTTGCAAATTATTTAATGGCTTGAGTACCTCTTTTTTTATAAATAATAAAAAGAAGAAAAATATAAAACTACTCATAAAGATGATAGCTAAAGTGATTAAAACTATCAATTCATCGCTTTTATGCTTTGAATGACTTTGATCAATGTTGTGTTTTAGATAGAGATGTAAATCTTTATCTAAAAGTGTTACATCTAAAGTGTCACGATCTGGAGTATTAAAGATCATTGAAACAGGATGGATTAGATTGTTTGATACAGATTTGAGTTTCTCTTGATTAAGGGAGTAGGCAATACGAAGATGTCCTACTTTTTGCGTTTCAAACATTATATCAAGATCTTCAAACATTTTGTAGAAATCATCTTCATAGGCTATTTTTTGCTTTTTTTGCTTTTCTGAGAGTTGTGGAACTGTGTCTAGGCGTATTTTTTGCTTTTTTGTTTGAAAATAACTCTTGTTCGTATCATAAGTTACAAAACCACTTTCACCCAAAAGCGGATTAAATATTTTTTGTACTACAAGAGTGTCTGCTTTGTTGTAAAGTTTGATTTCAAAATAGGAATCAATCGCAAAATACTTCTCTAAATAATGCAACAATGTACTTTTTTCTTGATCAAATATCAAAGCATTGTAATTATTTTTATCTTCATAATTTGAAATAAGGTTAAGATGTGAAATGACTGTTTCAGTTTGTGAAAGATTTTGTGCGATTTTTTTAAGTTCTTGCTTTGTGTTGTTGAGGTAATTTTCTATTATTTGTGTATCGAAACTAATCTCCCGTTTGAGGTTATTTTCAAGCATTTCATTGCCATTTTTTACAGTAATATAAACTATAACAAGAGAAATAAAAATGGTCAAGAAGACGGCATTTAAAAAACTTTTTGTTCTTAGACTCACTTTTTTTCCTTAAAAAATCGGCTCTATTTTTGAAGCATTAGTGGCATCAATCATTTGCGAATCTATTGTTATATTTTTAGGTACACTCTGTACATTTATGAGTTTGACGATAACTTCGATACTCTCTTTTGCACTCGTAGGATAGGTAAAGCTTGCCAACTGTTTTCCATCAAGTATGGCTTCTTTTGCTGATTTGATATAATCAATGCCAACTGTTGGGATATGTAAAGCATTGTGTTTTCGCATAACTTCTCTAGCACCTACAAGCATGCTATCACTGTGAGAGTAGATTGCATCAAATTGCACTCCATCTTTATAAACTTCCTCCAAAGCTTTGATCGCATCGCCTCTGAGAAAGTTACCTCTTTTTTTGAGAATTTTGATCTCTTTGTACTGTTTTGCTACCTCTTCAAAACCACTTTCACGAAGATTTGTAGTTGTAACACCTTCTAAGCCTTGAAGCATCAAAATAGTGCCTTTGTAATTAAGTTTTTTAAGAAGATAATGTGCTGCTTTTTGAGCTATCTTGTGGTTATCTGGAGCTATAAAAGTAGTGAAATTATCGCCATTGATATTTCTACTTATAAGTATAACTTTGATGTTTTTATCTATCGCTTTTTTAAGAGTAGATGAGGTTATGGTGGGATCTATCGGACTTGTAATGATAAAATCATACTCAGCATTTATAAAACGCTCAATTGCAAATATTTGCTGAGCCACAGAACCCTGTGCGTCTTTGATTGTGACATGTAAAAAGGGTATTTGCTAGCTTCGCTTACTACTTAATCTGCCTGAGCTTTTCGCCAATCATTTGCAAGGGTATCTTGAGCAAATCCTATTTTATACTCTTTTGCAAATACTAATGTCATGCAGAGCAATGCTATAATTATAACTCTCATTTTTACCGCCATTTAAAAACAGATACAGCAATGCAATTATTGGATGATTGATGTATCTGTTTGTTTATTTAAGATTTATTTGTTTCATTAACAAGATTGTTAAGGATGTCAAAAAGTTTTTTGCTTGCATCTTCCATTATGCTGAAGTTTTCTGTGAGTGGTGTAACTGCTTGAGCTCTAAAACCACCACTTTCAGCTAAAATCTCAAAGTTTCTATGTACTTGATTGTGAACAATTTTATGAGGTTCTTCGAGTAGCGGATAGCTTTTTGTACCAGAAAATCGCTCCTTGCCTTGTCCCGCTTCATACCATTTGCCCAATCTGCATTCGTGATGATTGCCAAACTCTGTATCGAGATTTTCGTTGAGTATTGCAGAATATGCCCTTGTTTTAAACACAATGTGATCGATCTTTGCAAGTGTTATAAAGATATGATTTTCCATATCATAAGCTATTGTTGCTGTTTGGTTGGCGTTTCTATTGAAATCTATAAGTGCAGTTTCAAAGCCATTAACGCTGACTTCTGAAGTATGTGCTATGTTACTGATGCGTTCAGAATTACTTTGGATTCCTGTTGTTTCTTGTTGGAGTGTTTGGATTGTGATGGCAATTTCTTGTGTTGCTTTTTGTGTTCGCTCCGCTAGTTTTTTCACTTCATCTGCAACCACTGCAAAACCTCTACCATGTTCACCCGCTCTAGCAGCTTCGATGGCAGCGTTGAGTGCAAGTAAGTTTGTCTGATCGGCAATATCTTTGATGAGTGAAACTACAGAAGAGATTTCACTTGTTCGCTCTCCTAAGGCATTGATACCCTCACTATTGGAAACGATGAGTTCTAATAGTTCTTTGAGTTCACTGGAAACTTGTGAGACAAGTCCTAGGCTTTCGTTAGATTTGTGTGCTGTTTGACCCGCAACACCTGAAATCTGATGCATAGCTTTAATAGCAGCAGTCAAATCTTCTTGCACACTATTGATGCCCTCATTGCCGTTGCCAAGTTCGCTAAAATGAGTAGAGAGTAAACTTTTTGCTTTACCTTTGTTGCTTTCGATAATACCTTGTACCCCTTGCGAGACATTGCCAGCATTGATTCTAAAGAGCCCTTTAAAGCCCTCGTTAAAAACATTACGATGGGTTACACCCTCTCTTGCCGCATCGATAGCTGTTTTGGTTTCTCTTTGCAACGCTTCGACTTGATCCAATAGATCGTTGATGCTTCTTGCAACTTTGCCTAGTGGTAAATTGAGATCTATGCTTACAACGCGTGGCTCAAGATTGCCATTGGCGGCTTCAGAAGTTACATGTAAGATTTTCTCATACAAATCTGCATTGCAAGCCATAGTTTTTTTGCCCCCAAAAAAGGAACCAGCAAAAGCACCCATAAGTAAAGCCGAACCACCCGTGAGGTCTCCTTGGCTAAATTGGTAGATGCTCACACAAGCAAGCGTAGTTCCTAGAAGAATCTGTGATTTATAGTCTTTGTAGATTGTTTGCAAATTCATCATAGCTTACCCCTTTTTCTTGTAGTGTTTGGTTTAGAAATCTCTCGCTAGTTTCCATTCCGCCTGATCGCTCAAGACTCAAAAGTTTTTCATATAAGGGCTTGATAATCTCAATGGCTTTGTGGTTAGCTTTTCTTCTTACCGAATAATAGCCTACGATATTGCCACTTTCGTCTAGTGAAGCGGTTACATTTGCATATACCCAGTAAAATCCTCCATCACTACTGAGATTTTTTACATATGCGAAAACCTCCTGTTTTTTTTGGATCTTATCCCATAAGAGTTTAAATATAACTCGTGGCATATCTGGATGGCGTACGATATTGTGCGGTTTTGTGAGCAAATCTTTTTCGCTAAATCCAGCTATTTGCATAAAAGGCGGATTGCAGTAGGTTATCCTGCCTTTAAGATCAGTTTTTGATACCAAAAAAAAATCTGATCGCACCTCATGTTCTTTGTTTGTAGGGGTTGGTTTTATAGTCATGTTGCCACCTTTGGTGTAAAAAATCAATGAACAAGCTTATCTTATTTTCTTTTAAAGAGTGCTTTAAATTTATTTTATGTTGTTATAATATGAAAAAATGATAAAGGATAGTATTGTGCTTGTGGATGGACATGGAAGAAAAGTCAATTATCTCAGAGTTTCTGTGACAGAACGGTGTAACTTTCGTTGCCAATACTGTATGCCTGAAAAACCTTTTTCTTGGGTTCCAAAAGAAAATCTTCTCTCGTTTGAAGATCTTTTTTTGTTTATAAAAGTAGCCATTGATGAGGGTGTTGATAAGATTCGCATAACAGGAGGAGAGCCTCTTTTACGAAAAGATCTTGCCAAATTTATCAAGATGATCCATGAATATAAAAGTGGATTGGATCTAGCGCTAACAACAAATGCTTTTTTGCTCAAAGAGTGTGCTGCGGATCTTAAAGATGCTGGTTTGGCGCGGATCAATATCTCCTTAGATAGTCTCAAACCAGAAATTGCAGCCAAAGTTGCACAAAAAGATGTTTTGAAAAAGGTAATGCAGGGCATTGATGCAGCCTTACATGTAGGCTTGAAAGTGAAGATAAATACTGTGCCGCTTAAAGGCATCAATGATGGCGAATTGATAGATTTATTAGAATTTGCAAAAAACAAAGGAATGCAGATCCGTTTCATTGAGTATATGGAAAACACCCATGCAAAGCAGTTGCTTCTAGGCTTAAAATCACACGAAATTAAAGACAATATCGCACAAAAATATGCCTTTCAAGAAGTGGCGAGAGAGAGCAATTCTCCAGCACAAATGTACGAACTTGCAGATGGATATCGTTTTGGCATCATTGATCCGCATAAGCATGATTTTTGTGAAGATTGCAACCGTATTCGTCTTACGGCAGAGGGTATGCTTATCCCTTGTTTGTATTTTGATGAAGCGATGAGTATAAAAGATGCAGTACAAAAAGGCGATGTACAAGGTGCAAGTGCTATTTTGAAAGAGGTTTTACAAAATAAACCTGAAAAAAACAGGTGGAGTAATGATGCACAAAACGAAACTTCGCAGCGAGCATTTTACCAAACAGGTGGCTAATAAGGAGGTTTGAATGCGATTAGTTATTTTCTTGGCTATTGTTTGTTCATTGTATGGAAAAAGTGGACAAGATTTGTATAAAAAATGTATCGGTTGCCACGGGCAAGATGCAAAACATGCCCCTTTTGAGCGGCAAAATGGTGTGATTTACGGTAGGGATCCAGAAGAATTGAAGATTATCATTAAGATGATTAAGGATGGAACTTATAAAGGTGATAGGCTCAATCAGATCATGAGAAATACAATTCAAAAATTCTCTGATGAAGATATTGAAAATGTTTCTGTGTATATTAAGTTTTTAAATGCCAATTAAAAAAGGTAAAAATTTACCTTTTCACCTGCTTTTATGATTTTTTTATTGTGTATGAGTGCGTAGCCATTGCATTTCGCAAGAACATTGAGCATGCCAGCACCAAAAGAGGGTGCGCTTAGAAAAGTGTTACCATCAAAATACCCAGGTATCGCACACGCAGATTTTTCTTGTGAGATAAACTCTTTTTTATTTGTAACACAAAATGCACTTGCATAAATTTTCTTCTCATGTCTTATAGTCCGTAAAATAGGCGCCCCTAAAAGCTCAAAACCAAGTTGTGCAGAAAGTGGTAATCCCGGTAGATGTAGCAATGGTTTCTTTTCAAAAATAGACAAAGCACTTGCTCCAGCTGGGGCGATTTTTACTTTATGAAACAAAAGTGTAAATTCTGGGCTATAGAGTAGTTCTTGCATTGCATCATATCGACTCATAGCGCCTGTTGTGATGATGAAATCGCATTTTTTATGCAAACTTGCCAGTTTTTCGCGTATCTGTAGGCTATCATTTTTTGTCTTTTCTATGTGATATACTTTTGCACCAATCTCTAAAATTCTTGAAGCAAGCCAGAGAGCATTTGTATTATAAGTTTCATCGTGTTGCAACGCTTGTTTGATATCACAAAGTTTATCACCTATGCTGAGTATGCCTATCGTGGGTCTTTTGTAAACCATTACGGTGTTGATGCCACAAGAAGCAAGTGCGCTGATATGCGAAGCCTTGATATATTCTCCTTTTTGTAGCAGCAATTCTCCAGCTTGTATATCTTCAGCCTTGCTCTTGATATTTTGTCCTTTTTCAAAATCTTTAGGTAGTGCAATGCCATCTGGCAATTTTCGTGTTTCCTCAAGTGCTACGACAGCTTGTGTGCCTTCTTTTATGGCATCTCCTGTTGAGAGTTCATAAGTAATGCCATCTTCTAAAAAATGTTTTTGCAGATCCAATACAACGCACTTGCCGCGATCATTCAGACGCACTCCATACCCATCTTTGAGGCTTATATCCCAAGATGGCAAAGAAACAGTGGCAAAGATATCGAGTGCAGCTATATGTTTGATGGAACTTAAAAGGGGCATGCAGATAGGTTTTGGATTCGTTTGTATGTTTGTAGTGATAATTTCTAAAGCTCGTGTGTATGCTATACTCAAAAAAACTCCTTATACTGCGTGGCATTATATCTCATTCAAGAATAAAAAATGGTACAATGGCAGCGAAATTCAAGGAGTTTATATGGAATTATTGATAAAAATGTCGTTGCACCTGCACCTCTTTTTTATTGTAGCTATGTTAGTTTTAGGTTTGATTAATGTTTTTATAAGCTACAGTGAAAAAGCTTTTTTAGCATTTGAGCGAAAGATAAAATTTCTTATGCCATTATATTATATGTGCTACGCTTCGATTGCGTTTACAGGTTTGATACTCTATGCAAGTATGCATTTTAATGCTTCTCATACCGTTTATATGATGATTTTTGCTTGGGTCGTAATCTTTGTTATGAGTATAAAAGCTTACAAGCAGCGCAAAAAAATGGATGCAAATGACGATACTCTAAGAGTTGCTTACAAACGATTTATGCTACAAAAATTTAGCTTTGATTTGTTTTTGCTTCTTATAGTTGGCATGCTCTCTTCAATGCTATAGAAGTTCAAGCATGCAATTTGTCTATGTCAAAGAGGCTTGTGGGGATGTGTTGGAATTAGATGTCAAAGCGTATGCACATATCTTTAAAGTGAGGCGAATGCGTCTTGGAGCAAGCTTACATGTAAGAAATCTGCTTGATGATATCTTGTACACTTATATCATCGAAAGTATTGATCGAAAAAAAGCATTGTTGCGACTTGTTACAAAAAAAGAGAGTGCTTGTGTGCCAAAAAAATCCTTACATGTAGGTTGGTGTGTGATTGATCCAAAAACCATAGAAAAAACACTTCCAATGCTTAATGAGATGGGAGTTGGTAAGATCTCTTTTGTGTATGCACAATTTTCTCAAAAAAACTTTCAAATTGATATGCAAAGACTCAATCGTATTCTCATAAGTTCTTGTGAACAGTGTGGTAGAACTGTTTTGATGGAGCTTGAGTGTATCTCTAATGTGCAAGAGTATTTGACGCTGTATCCACAAAGTGCCATTGTTGATTTTTCGCAAAGTAGGTTGAATGAAGATGCTACATGTAGCCATTTTCTTATAGGCTGTGAGGGGGGATTTTCACAAGAGGAACGAGCCTTGTTTTGTGAAAAAAATATTTTTGGTCTGGATTCGCAACTTATTTTACGCAGCGAAAGTGCAGTTGTAGGGGTGTGCGCAAAAATGTTACTCTAAGTAAAAGCTTGTGTTATCTTGAAATAAAAGAAATATTTCGCTATAATCCAAATTCCCTAATTTCTCCATAAGCGATAATCATAAAAGAATCTGTCGTATTTAAAGCAGTTGGGCAAAACAATATAATTTTAGGAAAAAAGATGAAAAAAGATATACATCCAGAATATGTAGAATGTAATGTGACTTGTGCATGTGGCAATAGCTTCACTACCATGTCTAACAAAGCACAATTAAGAATAGATATATGCAGTGAATGCCACCCATTTTTTACAGGGTCTGAAAAGATAGTGGACGCTGCTGGTAGAGTAGAAAAGTTTAAAAAGAAATATAACCTCAAATAAATCAACTATTTTGGTTTATTTTATTCCTACTCCGATAGGAAATCTCGAAGATATCTCGCTAAGGGCTTTGAAAACGCTTAGCGAGTGTCAAACTCTCTTTTGCGAAGATACAAGAATCACAAAAAAACTCCTTGCGTTATTAGAAGCTAGACACGGCTTAATATGCAACATAGAGCGATTTATCTCACTGCATTCGCACAATGAAAAACAAGTTTTAGACGCTATTGATGAAACTATTTTTGAGCATACCGTAGCGTATATGAGTGATGCTGGCATGCCCTGTGTGAGTGATCCAGGGAGTTATTTTGTACAGTATTGTCAAATGCACAATATCAATTATGAAGTGTTACCAGGGGCAAATGCAGCACTTTTGGCATACAGTGCTAGTGGTTTTGCAAATCCTCGCTTTATATTTTTTGGCTTTTTACCACACAAAGGAAAAGAGCGAGCCAACGCCTTGCAAGAGGTTATAAGTGCGAAATACCCCATTATACTTTATGAATCACCACACCGCATTGAAAAGCTTATCGATGAACTTGCTGTACTTATTCCACATGTAAGGGCGTGTTTTATAAAAGAAGCCACTAAAAAATTTGAGAAGAAAATTGTGGCTACATGTAAGCAAATCCAAGAGCAAACAAAAGTGATAAATCTCAAAGGCGAATGGGCGATCGTGCTTGATACAAGTTGTAAACTCGATGGAGAAGCTATCAGCCAACAAGATATTTTAGCACTTGATTTACCACCCAAGCAAAAAGCAAAACTCTTAGCAAAACTTAGTGGTAAAAGTGTGAAAGAGTGCTACGAAGCACTCTAGTTTAGTTCGTCCATAATTTTTAAAATTGAACCCGTTTTCTCCTGTATCATCAGTATATCATGCGTGAGTTTTTGCATCTCTTCTGCATTGTGTTTCATGCCGCTAGAGCTATTTGTGATATTTTCTACGATGACTTTGATGGTCATTTGAATCTGTTCTAAGGACTTGTTTGTTTTATCAGCAAGATCTCTTACACTATCAGCAACAACTGCAAATCCCCTTCCATGTTCACCCGCTCTTGCTGCTTCTATGGCTGCATTCAAAGCTAGAAGATTGGTTTGATCCGCGATATCACCAATCGTGTTGAGTGCTTCCTCAGCTTCTTTTGCATTACTTGTAAGCATTACAAGATTTTCAGACAAAGAGCGTTGATTTGATTCTATTTGCACCATAGAATGGGTTGTTTTTGTGACAATACTATTGAGCTCATTCATCGGTTCTTGTTTGATTGTTTCTATTGATTTTGAAAGTCTATCAGCATTTTTTTGTATATTGATACTCTGCTCTTCATTTTCTTGCATGATCTCATAGAGTGAAGATCCAAGAGCATTCACACCATCACATAACTCTTTGAGTTGGTAAGAAGTGTCTATTGTTATTTTTTGCGAAAAATCTTTGTGTTCAAACCCTTTGAGTGCGACGAGTATTTGATCGATTGCTTCATTCAATTTTGCGTTCATCAAATTTATTTCAGCAGAGAGTTTGTTGGTGAGATAATGCGAAGACTGAAAATGGGTTCTTTCTGCAAAATCTCCATTGGACATTTTTGAGCTTACAAGTAGCACTTCACCAATGGAGCGCATATCATCAAGATTTATTGTTTCATATTGAGCGAAAGCATCACTGATGACTCCGATAATATTGCCAATCTCGTCTTTATTGTCATCTTGTAAACGGATAGTGCGTTCATTTTTTTGATGTGTAACTATTTGCGAAAAATCTTTGATATATTCACCCAAATGCAAAAGCCTTACGCCGATAAGTTTTTTTGTAAGTATAATTGCACTAAGAGACAAAATTACTAAAATAATCACAAGTGCTGTGAGATTAAAGTAAATAGTTGTATTGATTTGATTTTGAAATTTTTCCTCTTCAGCTTTCACAAGCGTTTGTATATCATCCACATACACGCCAGTGCCTATAATCCATCCCCATTCTTTAAATGCTTCGATGTAAGATATCTTAGGTTGCGGTGTACTCAATCCAGGTTTTTCCCACATGTAATGCACTACTCCGGCACCATCTTTTTGTGCAACTTCTACCATCTCGTTAAATAAAAACTTTCCAGATGGATCTTTGGAGTTGCTTAAAATTTTACCATCAAGTGAGGGGTTGATTGGATGCATGATCATTTTTGGGGTAAAATCATTAATCCAAAAATAACCCTTGCCATTATCATATCGCAATGCAGAAATGATATTTTGAGCCTTTTCTTGATACTCTTTTATTATTTCTATTTTGTATTTTCCGGTTCCTATGACCCAATTAAACGGTTCAAATTTAAAAACAAAACTAATTTTATCTTCAATTTTGTTAGATGTTGGATGCAGCCATTTGTACCGAACAATTCCACTATTTTCTTCTTGAATAACTTTTGTCATATTTTTAAACAGATAAACCCCATCCGCATCTTTCATTGAACTTAGATTTTTTCCATCTAAATTTGGGCTAATTGGATGCATTATCATGGTCTCTTTAAGATCATTGATCCAAAAATACCCAATGCCATTGTCATACCGAAATGCTTTTGTAAGCTCTATAATTCTTGAATGCATCTCTTCATCGCTCAAAACTTCTTTGTTTATTTCATAAAATTTTTCAAGCATTTCCTTAAATTCAAGCCCTATGCGTTGTAATTCGTTGCCAATATTTTTATCTTTTGAATCCTCGTATACAGATGACATTGCATTTTTTGCTATATCTAAGTGACCTTTGAGGGCATCTATGCGGTTTTGTGTGAGTGAATTTTGAAAATTTTTCAAGCTAGTGTTGCTTTGTTGCACGCTCAAGTAAATGTTACTAAAAGAGATTAAAAATGCTGTAAGTGTTACCGATAGTATCACAAGAAGTGTTATTTTTATTTGAATAGTTAAATTATTCATCTTCTTTCCTCCGCGATCATTTGTTTGTAAATAGCTGTGTACTTTTCGATCTCATCTCTTGATGCCATTTTTCTAATGGAAAGATAATGTGTCCCACCAAAAGGAAAAACAGTTGCGTAAACCCAGTAAAATTTTCCTGTTTTCGAACGGTTTTTAACAAAACCCTGCCATGTTTTTCCAGCTTGTACATGTGTCCACAAATCTTTAAAAGCAGCCTTTGGCATATCTTTATGACGGATAATATTGTGCGGTTTTCCTAGCAGCTCGTCTAAGGAATATTCGGAGAATTTCAAAAAGATATCATTCGCATAGACTATTTTGCCTTTAAGATCTGTTTGTGAAACCAGCAAAGAAGTTTCCTCCAGCAATAATTCGTTATTTTCTACCATCTCTTACCCCCTAGACGAACTTCAAACATTATAGATATTAACAAGTTAAAATCATATTAAAACTTTTGTATGCAATGACCTTATTTTAAGAGATTTAAGATAAAATATCCAAATGATAATCTATGGAAAACAACTATTTTTACATGTACTCAAAAAGTATCCAGATAAACTAATAGAAGTTTATCTTCCAAAGCAGTGTGATCAAAAGCTTTTTAATCAGATCAAAAAAACTGGTGCAATAGTTATAAATGTTGATAACAAAAAGGCACAAGCCCTTGCAAAAGGTGGAAACCATCAAGGGTTTTTGGCTTTGATTGAAGATATGCAATTGGATTCTTTTGATAGTGTGAAAAAGGGTAACTTTTTAATAGCACTTGATGGGCTCAGTGATGTTGGGAATATAGGGGCGATTATTCGTAGTGCATATATATTTGGTGCAGATGCGCTCATTATCAGCGGTATAAAAAGCGTAAATATAGAAGCACTTATGCGAACAAGTAGTGCAGCAGCATTTGAACTGCCTATCTGTTTATACCCAAATACGCTTGATATGCTACATGAATTAAAACAGATAGGATTTGGCATTTACGGCGCAGATATGGATGGTGAAGCTTTGGAGACGATAGAATTTACTCCGAAAAAAGTAGTCGTTATGGGTAGCGAAGGTGAGGGTCTTTCGCAAAAAATCATAGAAAAATTGGATAAAAAAATTGCCATCAAGATGGCAAGAGTATTTGATTCACTCAATGTAAGTGCAGCAGCAGCAATTATTTGTAATAGGATCGCCAATGGATAGCATAAAGTGTTTAGAGCAGATTGGGCTTGAGAAAATAGCACGAGAAACGCATATAGAACGCAAATACCTTCAGTATATGGTGGATTGTAATTTTGATAAACTTAACCGTATCAACACGCTTGGTTTTGTAAAAATTATCACAAAACAATACAAAGTAGATCTTGAAACTTGGGTGAATGCTTTCGAAGAGTATTGGACTCAAAATAGAATCATAAACGATGATGAAGGCTCAAATTTTATCCAATCACGAGAGCCTAGTATCTTGCCTAAGATTTTAAAATTTCTTTTACTTGTTATTTTTGCGTTCGGAATTTACTATGCTTACATGTATGTACAAACAAATTTTTTCTACCAAGAAAATACACAATTAGAGCAAAATGATACGCAGGTTACAGTGCAAGATAGCATTGAAGAAAAAGACACTTTTGTATTGGAAGATACAAATCTCAGCACCATTGCACAAACTTTTGATGTGGAAGAAATTGTGTCTGAAGATCTCAATAATTCACCTAACAGCAGCAGCTTGCAACAAGATGCTATGCTATTTGAAAGTATTTTGACACCAAAATCAAGACTTTGGATGGGAATTGTTTATCTAGATGATTATTCAAAAAAATCTTTTTTGGGTGAGGAAAATATTTCACTTGATATTTCAAGAGATCAAATCATCACGACAGGCCATGGGAGTTTTAGTATTAGCTCGAAAGAGCAAACATTTGATTTTACAAGACAATCGCCTGTGAGATTGCAAATAAGTGATGGGATGATTTCTGAAATCACTTTTGAAGAGTTTAAAACTCTCAATAAGGGCAATGCTTGGTAAAAATAATTGCTTCATTGCTTCTTAGTTGTGCTACGCTTTTTGCATTGAGTATAGATGAAAAAATCAAATCGTTTATTGGAAAAGAGAAATTTTATATTCAAAAAAACTTAATCCATATTTTGTTTGAGCAACAATCCCAGTATTATTTAGATGCCAACCAGACACATGATCTGAAAATCTTACAAACACTCAAAGAAAATGGACTTTTGAAGCTTTTTCACAACACGCCTGTGCAGATGCGTTTACATTTTGAAACAAGCAGCGATAAAGCCCTTATTTTTATGAGAGCCATCAATGAATCGCTTGAAGCTTTGGGGTATAGTTATTTTTTAAGTGAAGAGATACAAAAAAATGACGCATATTTTTCGTGGAGTATAGCACTAGAAACAGAACATTTGGTTGATCCAATCTTATTTGCCAAAGAATTAGCGGCTAAGGGGTGTAACATCATAGAAATAGCACGCGAACAAGAGTTGCACTGGCGCTACAAAATTGATTCAGCAAACATTCACATACAAGCAGAAGTTTTTCCTAGTCATAGCACAATCAATTTAAAAAAACCTATCAAAGATTATTGGATTGATGTGAGTGGTATGAAAAGTATCTCATTACAATCAAGACTTGCAGATAGGTGGTATCCAAATATCGTTATGTATGACAACAATCTTAAAATGCTTCATTTTTATAGATATGATACGCAACAAAATACACTAAAATTTACCATACCAGATACTGTAAAATATATAAAAATAGGTGATACATTTACACTTGAAAATATAAAACGGGGACTCTCTGTGTATCTTGTAAACAGATAAAAGAGAACTTTTTAATAAAAAATAGAAAAAAATAGGGGAGTATGAAATGTTTGATGAAATAAGATTTAACACAATTGATAGATTGCCAAATTATGTATTTGCACAGATAAATGAGATCAAACTTAACGCTAGAAGAGCTGGCGATGATATTATTGATTTCTCCATGGGTAATCCAGATGGAAGAACCCCGCAGCACATTATAGACAAACTGATAGAATCAGCAAATAAAGACAGAACGCACGGATACAGTGCAAGCAAAGGGATTTACAAACTACGCTTAGCAATTTGTAAATGGTACTCAAGAATGTATGGTGTGGATATAGACCCAGAACGAGAAGCCGTTGCAACGCTAGGAAGTAAAGAGGGTTTTGTGCATCTTGTACAAGCCATCACGAATCCAGGAGATGTTGCAGTTGTTCCAGATCCAGCTTACCCGATTCATTCACACGCTTTTATCATAGCAGGCGGTAATGTTCGCAAAATGGGTTTCAAATGGAATGAAAAATATGAACTTGATAGTGAAGATTTTTTTATTAATCTCAAAAAAACATTTAGCGAATCTGTCCCAAAACCTAAATTTGTTGTGGTCAATTTTCCGCACAATCCAACGACAGTGATCGTGAAAAAAAGTTTTTATGAAGAATTAGTGGCATATGCAAAAAAAGAGCGATTTTATATCATCAGCGATATTGCCTATGCTGATTTAAGTTTTGATGGATATAAAGCCCCTTCTATATTGGAAGTATCTGGTGCAAAAGATGTTGCCGTTGAGAGTTATACGCTTTCAAAAAGCTACTCCATGGCTGGTTGGCGTGTAGGTTTTATGGTTGGTAATCCAAAACTCATAGGGGCTTTGCAAAAAATAAAATCATGGTTTGATTATGGAATGTTTACGCCTATCCAAGTTGCCTCTACCATTGCACTTGATGGTCCACAAGAGTGTGTGGATGAGATCCGTGATGTTTATGCAAAAAGACGAGATGTGCTTATTGAGAGTTTTGAAAATGCAGGTTGGAAAATCGATAAGCCGACTTCAAGTATGTTTGTGTGGGCAAAGATACCAGAGATAGCAACACACTTAGGAAGTATGAGTTTCTCAAAACAATTGCTTACAGAAGCAAAAATAGCGGTAAGCCCAGGTGTAGGTTTTGGTGATGCGGGAGAGGGTTATGTGCGAATTGCACTCATTGAAAATGAAAACAGAATTCGTCAAGCTGCGAGAAATTTAAAAAAATATTTAAAGAGTTTAGAGAAATAATAATAAAAGGGTTATGCATGTTGCGAGTTGGTATAGTGGGTGTTGGAACTGTTGGTGCAAGTGTTGCCCGTATTTTGATAGAAAATAGTGATATTATTAGTGCTAGAAGTGGTAAAAAAATAGTTCCTGTTTTGGGAATTGTAAGAGATGCTTCAAAAAATAGAGGTGTTGTGATTCCTTTGAGTACAAATGTTGATGATGTTTTGGAAAATGATGAGATTGATGTTGTAGTTGAACTTATGGGCGGCGTCGATAGAGCATTTGCAGTTATTAAAAAAGCACTCAAAAATGGCAAATCCGTTGTGACAGCAAACAAAGCACTTTTGGCATATCATCGTTATGAATTACAAGAGAGTGCTGTCGGTGTATCTATAGGTTTTGAAGCAAGTGTTGCAGGTGGGATTCCTATCATAAAAGCGTTGCGAGAGGGTTTGAGCGCAAATCACATCAACTCTATCAAAGGCATTATGAATGGTACATGTAACTTCATTTTGACAAAAATGATGCGTGAAAAAGTAGATTTTCAAACTGTCCTTAAAGAAGCGCAAGCATTAGGTTACGCAGAAGCTGATCCAACTTTTGATGTTGGTGGATTTGATGCTGCACATAAGTTGCTTATACTTGCAAGTATTGCTTATGGCATTGATGCAAAACCAGAAGATATTCTCATTGAGGGCATTGAAAGTATAAGTATCGAAGATATTTTGTTTGCTCAAGAGTTTGGCTATAGCATCAAGCACCTCACTATCGCAAAGAAAAACAATGATGGCACAGTAGAATTACGCGTGCATCCATCGCTCATACCAAATTCACAAATGATCGCTAAAGTTGACGGTGTTATGAATGCTATAAGTGTTGTGGGTGATCGTGTTGGTGAGAGTATGTATTATGGAGCTGGAGCTGGCGGTGACGCTACTGCAAGTGCCGTGATAGCAGATCTCATCGATATAGCTAGGGATGGTCAAAATTCCCCAATGTTAGGATTTAAAAAGACACTTGAAACGCAGAGTCTTGCTTTGATGAATAGTGATGAAATAATCACAAAATACTATATTCGTATGAAAGTAATCGATAAAATAGGTGTTTTAGCTTCAATTGCAACAATTTTAGGCAAACATGCTATCTCTATTGATAGTTTTTTACAAAAAGCAGATACACACAATAAAAACTATGCAACTTTGCTTTTTTCGACACATATTTGCAGAGAAAAAGATATACAAGACGCATTGATTGAGTTAAAAGAGTTACCATTTAGTGTGCAAAAACCTGTTATGATTAGGATTGAAGATTAGCACTTTTTTAGGTTTTCAAGCTGAAAATAAAGCACAACAATATTTGATCGCTCAAGGCTACGAAATTCTTGAGCGAAATTTTCATTCTCGTTTTGGTGAGATTGATATCGTAGCAAAAAAAGAGGGTATTATCCATTTTTTAGAGGTAAAATATTCAAAAAAAGAGTATCCATTAGAGCGAATTACGCATGTAAAAATGCAAAAAATTATCAAGACAATCGAATTTTATAGTATGCGTAAAAAACTCGATTGTGATTACCAAATTGATGCACTTTTGGTGTGTGATGAAGAAATTGAACTGATAGAAAATATTAGTTTCTAATATCCTTTGCTATGGTAAATTTAAAGTTATAAGGTGTATAATTGCCACCATTAATGAATTCAAGGAGAAAATAATATGGGAAAATATATAGAACTTAAGGCTGCAGATTTTGAATCTACTATCAAAGAAGGTGTCTGCGTAGTTGATTTTTGGGCTCCATGGTGTGGTCCTTGTCGTATGCTAGCTCCTGTAATTGAAGAGTTGGCTGAAGAGTTTGATGGAAAAGCAAAAATATGTAAAGTAAACACAGATGAAGAGCAAGATGCAGCGGTAAAATATGGCATCAGATCTATTCCAACTATTCTATTTTTCAAAGATGGTGAGCTTGTTGATCAAATGGTTGGTGCATCATCAAAACAAATTTTGGCTGATAAAATCAACACAATTTTATAATGAAATTGTCCCAAGGGAGAAGTTTATTCTCCCTTAATTATCTTTTTGCTTCATTCTTCGGTGCCGCCTTAGTAGCTGGTGCTTTTGCATATTCAAATTACCGTTTTTCAGAGTATAAATTCATTGATTTTAATGCTGTAATTTTTTACACAAAAAAAGATATTTTTATTCCAAAAAGCGATAGTTACACTGTTGTTATTTATAGTTCAAATATGCAAGATTTTGAAACACTTAAAAAAAATATTGCCACTCAGGATAAGCTGTTAGTGTTGGATATGTTTCAACAAAAAAGAGGTCTAGAGGACGATATTTTATATCTTGGAGCCGGTATGAATACGCTTTTGCAAGTGATACAAAGATTTAATATCGAGGAAATTCCTGCAAAATTTCGTATCATAAGGTATCAAAAAAATATTTATAAGCAAGATAGCAGTGTGCAGATTATACAATAAATATAAAGGAGAACATAAAATGTTAGATTTAGCGATTATTGGTGGTGGTCCTGCTGGCATGAGTGCTGGTTTGTATGCAACGCGCGGGGGATTGAAAAATGTTGTTATGTTTGAAAAAAGTATTCCTGGCGGACAGATCACTGGGAGTAGCGAGATAGAGAATTATCCAGGCGTGAGTGAAGTGATGAGCGGACTTGATTTTATGGAAAATTGGCCCGAACAAGCGATGCGATTTGGTATGCAACATAGGATGGATGAGGTGCTAAGAATCTCCAAAATTGATGGCATTTTTCATATAGCATTGGCTGGTGGGGAAGTTGTGCAAGCCAAGAGCGTTGTAGTTGCAACAGGAGCGACTCCTAAGCGAGCCGGCATAAAAGGAGAAGATACTTTCTTTGGCAAGGGCGTAAGTACTTGTGCTACATGTGATGGATTTTTCTATAAAAATAAAGAAGTAGCTGTGATGGGTGGAGGCGATACTGCCCTTGAGGAAGCACTTTATCTTTCACATATTTGTTCAAAAGTGTACTTGATTCACAGAAGAGACACTTTTAGAGCTGCACCGATTACTGTTGATAAAGTTAAAAAAACTGAAAATATAGAGTTGATACTCAATGCAAAAGTACAAGAAGTTTACGGGGATGTGAGTGGCGTTAATGGTGTGCTGATAGCAAATCTCGATGGCTCTATTCGTGATCTTAAAGTTCCTGGAATTTTTGTATTTGTTGGGATGAATGTAAATAATTCTATTTTGAAGCAAGAAGATGGTAAATACCTTTGCGAATTAGACAATAATGGCAATGTTGTATGTGATTTGAAAATGCATACATCAACAGCAGGATTATTTGTAGCAGGGGATCTTCGTATTGATGCATCTAAACAAGTCGTTTGCGCTGCTGGCGATGGAGCAACAGCTGGAATGCAAGCTTTAGAGTATGTAAATCATTAAAAAAGAAGGAAGAGAACGGATGATAAAAGTTGGAATTCATGGTGCAACTGGCAGAGTTGGAAGATTGCTCATTGAAAATTTAAAAAAAGATGAAAATGCACAGCCATATATGCTTCATGCGATAGAAGCATTTGATTTTGCTCTACCGCAGGGAGTTATTGTTACAGATGACTATAAGGAACTTTTGGAAAAAAGTGATGTTGTTATAGATTTTACAATCTCTTTTGGAACAGAGGCACTTTTAGAAAATGCACTCAAATATCCTTGCCCTCTGGTAATCGGTACCACGGGATTAAATGAACATCAGATGAATTTACTGCAAGAAGCAGCCGTGCAAATGCCTGTTTTATATGCAACAAATATGTCTTTAGGAATTGCTGTACTTAACCGTCTTGTGGAACTTGCATCAAAAAGTTTGAGTGATTTTGACATTGAGATTGTAGAGCAACACCACAGATACAAAAAAGATGCCCCAAGTGGCACAGCTTTGACGCTTGGCAAGTACGCAGCACAGGGGAGAGATTTGGATCTTGATAGTGTTCGCGTGAGTGGACGCAATGGCTTGATTGGAGAGCGAAAGAAAGATGAAATTGCCATTATGGCTTTGCGTGGTGGAGATATAGTTGGTCGCCATACCGTTGGTTTTTACAATGATGGAGAATTTATCGAGATGAATCACACAGCAACCAGCAGAGACACTTTTGCAAAAGGTGCAATCCGTGCCTCAAAATGGATAATTGACCAGTCAAAAGGTCTTTACAATATTAGTGATTGTTTGGGTTTAAACTAAAAAAGGGAAAATAAATGTGTGCAGTTGTTGGTGTATTCGGCTCAAATGATGCTTCAAAGATAGTGTATTACTCTCTTTTTGCGATGCAACATCGTGGACAAGAGGCGACAGGAATTAGTGCAAGCAATGGTAAAAAGATAAAAACCATTAAAAAGCAAGGTTTGGTTACGGATGTATTTGATGAAAATACACTTGAATCTCTTGTTGGGTACATTTCTATCGGTCATAACCGTTACTCAACGGCTGGAAGCGAATCTGTTTTAGATGCACAACCAGTATTTGCCGCTTACAAACTTGGCGAACTTTCAATTGTTCACAATGGAAATCTTATCAATAAAAATGAAGTCCGCAGTTTGCTTATTGAAGAGGGCGCTATTTTTCAATCTTCGATGGATACAGAAAATATCATCCATCTCATTGCAAGAAGCCATCAAGAAAGATTGCAAGATAGAATTATAGAAGCCTTACATGTAATCAAAGGCGCCTATAGTCTTGTTATGCAAAGTCGTACGAAAATGTTTGCAATTCGAGATAGATATGGAGTGCGACCATTGAGTTTAGGAAAACTTCCTGATGGTGGCTATATCGTTGCTAGTGAAACTTGTGCCTTTGATCTTGTAGGCGCTGAATTTATAAGAGATGTTAGAGCGGGCGAGATGATCGTGTTTGAAGAGGGCAAAGAGTATAAAAGCGTGCAACTTTTTGAACCAGATTTGCACATATGTGCTTTCGAATTTATCTATTTTGCAAGACCTGATAGTGTCATCGAGGGCAAAAGTGTATATGCTGCACGACAAAGAATGGGTCGAGCGCTTGCAAGAGAAAGTCAAATCGAAGCTGATCTTGTTATTCCTGTTCCAGATAGTGGTGTGAGCGCGGCACTTGGATATGCACAAGAAAGTGGCATACCTTTTGAGATGGGCATAGTTCGAAACCACTATGTTGGAAGAACATTTATCGAACCTACGCAAGAGCGAAGAGATATGAAAGTTAAATTAAAACTTTCTCCAATATCTTCTTTACTAAAAGGCAAAAGAATAGTTGTTGTTGATGATTCAATAGTACGAGGTACAACTTCAAAACGCATCATTAGAATTTTAAAAGAGGCGGGCGCAAAAGAGGTACATATGCGAATAGCAGCTCCTACAATCGAACATCCTTGCCGCTATGGTATCGATACTCCTAGTTACAAAGAACTTATTAGTGCAAATATGAGCGTTGAAGAGGTAAGAAAATACATCAATGCAGATTCACTCAGTTTTTTAAGTATAAAAGCACTCAAAGAAAGCTTGGGAAATGATTGTAACTATTCACTTGTTAGTTTTGATGGAAACTACTTTATCAAATAATGCAAAAAATCTTAACAGCAGGAAGGTATTTTCGAGATCGTTTCGGATGCAATGTTTATAAAACCCCCATATCCATACTTGGCTTTACTTGCCCAAATATCGATGGAACTGTAGCATATGGAGGATGTGTTTTTTGTGAAAATGAGTCTTTCAGCCCAAATCTGGGCGTTCAAAAGATTAAAAAGAAATTTTCACTTTCACCAAGATCTAGTGAAAACCCCTTCTTGGAAGCTCAATTGGTGCAACTAGAATCACAATATTACCAGACTAAAAAAAAGTTGGCAAAAAAGTTTGGTGCGCAAAAATTTTTGGTATATTTTCAATCTTTCACCAATACTTATGCTCCATTTGAAACACTGCAAGCTCTCTATGAAAAAGCTTTGAGCTTTGAAGATGTTGTTGGCTTAAGTATTGGTACAAGAACTGATAGCATCAACACTGAAGTGCTAGCGTATCTTGCAAGCAAGAAAGATACAAAAGAGATCTGGGTTGAGTATGGTATACAGTCAGTATATGATGAAACACTAGAAAAAATCAACAGAGGTCATAGCGTCGCCAATCTTATAGAATATATCAAACTCACAAAATCATATGGATTAAAAGTATGCGGGCATCTCATCTTTGGTTTACCAGGAGAAACACAGGAGATGATGCTGGAGAGTGTGAAATTAGCGATAGACCTAGGGATAGATTCTATCAAAATCCATCCACTTTATGTTGTAAAAAAAACAGCGCTAGCCAATGATTTTTATGCTCAAAAATTCACACCTATCACTGAGGAACTCTATATCGATACGCTTATCAAGGCTTTGCAAATGATACCTCAGCACATAATGGTGCAAAGAGTAAGTGCTGGCATAAATGATACAACGCTTTTAGCACCAATATGGTGTAAAAACAAGCATGAACAGATGTATAAAATCAGGCAAGCATTGTTGCAAAATGGACTTGTTTATTAGTGACAATACAACTTATAGTTGAGCGTTGTTTTTTGAAAATTTGGCGGATATGGCATCGAAACACTAAAGTTTCTTAACTCACCAGAGCGAAGATCTTTTGCTATGACAAACTCTTGTATAAGTGTCGATTGTGGCATTTCATCGCTATTTTTAAATAAATCTCCCAATCCGCTACGAGGAGTAAAAATACTAGATCCCTTAACATTGCCACCACTTAGTGCATTATTGACAAGTTTTACCTCCAACTTACATGTACCAATGTCAAAGCTTCCTATATTTCTTATTTTTCCTATGAGATTCAAAGACTCACTGATCAAAATTCTTTTTTGTGTTACCTCTTCAAGTTGTGCTTTTTTTGTATATTTATCAAGAACATACATAGAAAAAACTCCAAGCATACTCATTACAAGAAGAATTGAAAAAAGCATAGAGACTAGAATTTTTCTATTGTCTTGTTTGATGGCAATGACGCTTAAAAGAATCGTAACTACTAAGATAATGAGCAGGGTAAACCAATGCAAAATAGTAAAATAAATCATATATCACCT
Organism: Sulfurospirillum sp.; assembly: GCA_014859685.1. Taxonomy (GTDB): domain Bacteria; phylum Campylobacterota; class Campylobacteria; order Campylobacterales; family Sulfurospirillaceae; genus UBA6810. The sequence goes on from JACUTU010000003.1 coordinate 182,971, forward strand.
TTTTTTAGTAACATCGAGCATCAAGTAAAACATCCATTGGCAACTCTGCATTATAATTATCAAAAACAATTTGTAACTCTTTACTCTGCGATGGAGCAAGTTCGTCGTTTGAAGTAATCGTCTTTTTTCGTAAAGGCTTTAGCTTATAGAGTATTTTTTTTAATGTGCTCTCACTTTTTTGCACGATACGCGCTTCAACTAAACAGATAGAAAAAGGATTTTTTGAGAGATTTTGCAAGGATACATCAACGATAAATATGTCGCTAAAATGGAGTTGTTTTTGGCTTTGAAGTGTTACTTGTATGGGTCTAAGATGTTGATCTAGTGTATTTTTGAGTAAAAATGGACCAGCAAATAGCACTATGAGTGCAAATAAAAGTGATAATCCTGCGAGTTTGACACTTTTTTTTACTAAAACAATTGCTAAAAAAATAGCCATAAAAAAAATCAAGACGAGCCATGCATATGCAATATAATCAATCAAACTAAAACGGGAAGCATATACATGTAAGGAACTCATCAACAAATCGATCTCCAATACAAAAAACTATCTTGAATTTTTTTCTTCTATACCACTGAGTCCAAATCGTCGTTGTAACTCTTGCTTGATACGATCTGGATTGATGTTTTTATATCCTAGTGCAACAAGCGTATGAAAAGCTAAATCAGCAGCTTCATATACGATATCGTCCTCTTTATTATCTTTTATAGCAAAGCAAAATTCACCAGCTTCTTCAACGACTTTTTTTAAGATGCTATTTTCACCTTTGTGTAAGAGTGAAGCAACATAAGAAGTTTTAGGGTCGGCAAGTTTTCGCTCTTGCACCACATGATAGAGTGTGTCAAATATACTGTACTTTGTATTTTCTTGCAAGATGACCTCAGGCTCTTGTGCTTGGTCGACTCGATTGAAAAAACAAGATTTTCTTCCCGTATGGCACGCAACCCCGCCATCTTGCTCTACTTTGAGCAAAATAGTATCAAGATCACAATCAAGATAAATTTCTTTGATGTGTTGTAAATTATTACTTGTTTCGCCTTTTTTCCAGATGCGTTGTTTGCTACGAGAAAAGTAGTGTGCGAGGTGTGTTTGCAAACTCAGTTTAAGTGCTTCTTCATTCATGTATGCAAGCATTAAAACATCCCCGCTTATATGATCTTGCACAATAGCGGGAATGAGTGGATTGCGTTGCCACTCAATCGAATCTAACAGATTTTGTGTCATTTGCCAACGCTTGTTTGTTGTTGTTTGTCTTTTGTATCTACCCAAATATTTGGTGTTGAGCCACCAGGTGTTAAGAATATTTTTGCATCTTTATTGACTTTTAAAGCCTCGTTAAATTGCCCTTGAACCTCTATTTGTTTAAGATTTAAAAGCTCTTTGGTTAGACTTTTGCTAATTTCACGGTTAGCATACGAATTTGCATCTGCTTCAATTCGAACAGCCTTTGCTTGACCTTGTGCGTTGATTTCTCTAGCTTTTGCAACACCCTCAGCTTCTGCTGCTCTTTTGAGTGCTTCTTGGTTTGTTCGCTCAACTTCATATCGTGTTCGCTCAACTTCCTGTTTTGCTACTTGCACTCTTTCGATTTGCTCCTTGATTTTTACGGGCAAAAGAATTTCTCTTAACTGCACTGTCAAAAGATCAACAGGCTGGCCAGGTTGTGCTTCGATAGCTTTTCGAATGCCTTCTTCGATATTGATCGCTATCTCATTTCTTCTTTGTGGCAACTCTTCTGCATTAAATTTACCAACAACGCTTCGTGTTACATCTCGTACAACTGGGTTGATGATCTTATCTTCCCATGCCATACCCCATGTAGCAATCGTTTGTGGAGATTTTTGCGCTTCGAGTTTATATTGGACTGTCAAGTCTATGGAAACAGGCAAACCCCTCCCATCAAGTACAGAGATAGCCGCATTTCGTTTTATGCCTGAGCCTCTTTGTGTTATTTCACCAAGATCTTCGCTTGAAGAGTAGTTCATGATACGCACTTTAGTATCGACTATGAACACTTGTTGGATAAAAGGTATGAAAAGATGGAAACCAGGCTCCATCGGAATCGGTTCAAACTTACCGGCGGTTGCTTTAATACCCATTTCACCAGAATTTACGATAATAAATGGTTTCGCTATCACAAAAATAACAATAAGTGCAATAAGCACATATAAAAATCCGGCTTTTTTGCCCAAATCTTTCATAAACTGTGGAGGCTCAAGATTGAGATTTGGCGTTCTGTTGCCGCCTCCATCTCCTCCACCATTTTTCTTTTTAAAATAATCATTTAAATCTGCTGGCATGTCTATCCTTTGGTAATTTTATTTGATTGTATCCATATAGGTTAAATATAAGTTAATAGATGTTTATATTTTGGATTTCTTCCATATACAACATCAAAATATGCTTTTTGCAATTGAGTGGTGATAATACCTCGTTTACCATCTCCTATGACATAATTATCAACATCACGAATAGGTGTTACTTCAGCAGCAGTTCCTGTAAAAAATGCTTCATCTGCGATATATACCTCATCTCTTGAAACGCGTCTTCTTTCTATGGTTATGCCTGCTTCTCGTGCAAGTTCTAAAACCATTCCTTGCGTGATACTCTCAAGTGATGTATCGTTTGGTGGAGAGATCAAAACGCCGTTTCTCACGATAAATACACACTCCCCACTACCCTCAGCGATAAAGCCATCATCATCAAGTAAAAGAGCTTCTTCGTACCCAGCCTCAACTGCTTCATATTTTGCAAGTTGGGAGTTGAGGTAATTTGCTGCTGCTTTTGCTTTGCCCATAGTTGAACTCACAGGATTGCGTACAAAAGAAGATATCTTTACGCGAATCCCTTTTTCAAGTCCATCCTCACCGAGATAACTTCCCCATGGCCAAGCAGCGATTGCTGTTTGTACTGGTGCATTTACATGGTACAATCCCATAATCCCATATCCTAAATAGATAAGCGGTCTTATGTAAACATTTGCTGTAAAATCATTTGATCGCAAGAGTTCAATTTGTGCGAGTTCTAACTCCTCTTGTGTAAAAGTAGGTGTAATTCTTGTGATTTTTGCAGAATTCAATAACCTTTTTGTATGCTCTTTAAGTTTAAATATAGCTAAACCATTTTCAGTCATATAGGCACGAGTTCCCTCAAATACTCCATTACCATAATGTAAAGTATGCGTGAGTACATGCGTTTTTGCATCATCCCATGCTACAAGTTTGCCATCCATCCAAATATATTTTGCTTTATCCATTTTTTTACCTTGTAAAATTTTTAAATAGCACTAATAATATCTAACTTTTCATTAAAGCAAGTTGTTTACAAATGCACCTAATTGTTCATCGTCCATGGCACCACTGACTCTTTTGATCTCTTTACCATTTTTGAAAACTATCAGTGTTGGAATGGAGCGGATTTTAAAGCGGGATGCTAAAAATTGCTCAGCTTCAGAGTTTACTTTGCCAAAAGTTGCCTTGAGTGCAAAATCTTTTGCAACCTCTTCAAACACGGGTTTCATTTTTTGGCAAGGACCACACCAAGGCGCCCAAAAGTCGATTACAACGGGAATATCAGAAGTCATGATAATTTTGTCAATTGTATCGCTTGTAATGTTGATAGCTTTTGCGTTGAGCAGTGATTTTTTGCATTTGCCGCAATTGGCTTTTTTGTAAGTTTCAAGTTTTGGTACATTGTTGATACCAAGACAGTGTGGGCAGATAACCTTCACAAATTCTCCTTTTTTCATAAAATTATAGCACAGATTGAAGTTACTAAGGAGCGGTATTTCGATATACTTATGAAAAAATTAGAAGGATAAGTATGTTACATGTAGAGCAAATTGCACCAAGTTTTTCACTTCCAAACCAAGATGAAGTTGAGATTTCATTGCGAGATCTTGAAGGTAAATGGATAGTGTTGTATTTTTATCCAAAAGATAATACTACTGGTTGTACTGCTGAGGCTTGTGCGTTTAGTGAAGCGTTGGGAGATTTTGAGCAGTGCAATGCGGTTGTAATCGGCATAAGTCCAGATAGCCCGAAAAAACATAGAAATTTTATAGAAAAACAAAATCTATCAATAACACTTTTAGCGGATGAAAACAAAGAGGTGTGTAGTGCTTATGGTGTCTGGCAACAAAAAAAGATGTATGGCAAAGAATATATGGGTGTTGTAAGAAGCACTTTTTTGATCTCGCCTGATGGAGCAATAAAAGCTATTTGGAAGAATGTAAAAGTGAGCGGTCATGTAGTGGCTGTGAGCGAAAAGCTTCAAGAATTGCAAGGTTAAATTGTAAAGAAAGTGTCAATATGTGTATTTTGTAACTTTACATCTCTACTATAAAATTTCGTAAATCAAACAGGAGAGATGTATTGAAAAGAGTACTCATAATTTTGCCATTGTGTTTGGCATCATTGCAAGCAGGAGCGTTTAGCCCACAAGTACAGGGCTACATACAAGAGTTGAAAGCTGAAGTTAAAAAGACAGATCCTAGTTTTAGCGATTTTAGTATTGAGCGAGGGAAAGAGGTTTTTACAAGCGTACATGTAGGTAAAAAAGGTGAAAAAATCTCTTGTACAAGTTGTCATAACGCCAATCTTAGGGATAAAGGTGAAAATGTTCATACGGCAAAAATGATTGAGCCACTTTCGCCAAGTGCAAATCCAGCAAGACTTACAAAGCTCAAAGATGTACAAAAATGGTTGCGTCGTAATTTTAACGATGTTTATAATAACGACGGAACAGCGCTTCAAAGAGGCGATGTTTTGTATTATATCAATGCAAATTAGGACTTTGGATATGAAAAAATTATTTATGTTAATGTTTATAAGTGCAAGTTTTATGTGGGCTGGTGGTCTCAAACCTGTGGATAATGTATTGTATCAAGAAGAGTGTGGCAGTTGTCATTTTGCTTTTCAGCCTGGTTTGCTCCCATCTCGTTCTTGGGAAGTGATGATGGGCAAACTTACAGATCATTTTGGAGTAGACGCTTCTTTGGACGCACCTACCATGCAAACGCTACTTACTTACATGCAACAAAATGCAAGTGAAAAAGCGACAGGTTATAAAAGAAGCTATAAGATGAATAGATCTATTGGTAGATATGAAACACCATTGAAAATTTCCGAAGTTGCTTACTTTAGAGATAAACATAGAGCCATAAGGCCCGCTATGGTCAATCAAAAAGAGGTACGATCTATCAGTAATTGTGTAGCTTGTCATAAAGATGCAGCTGCTGGAGATTTTCACGATACTTTTGTGCCAAATTATGGAGTTATAGATGATTAAAAGTTATATCTGGCCACTTTCAAACAGAATTGCGCATATCTTGCTTATAGTGTTTTTTGCAGTCTCTTATTTATTGGGAGATTTTGATAAACTATTGCGTTACCATGTGGCTTTTGGTTATGCTTTTGGGGTTGTAATCGCTTTTCGTATTGTATGGGCATTTATCGGACCAAAATACTCAAAACTCAAAGATTTTAACTTTAGCCTAACTGATTTGATGGCTTACATGTTGAGCGTGTTTGCCAAAACAAAAGAGTATGCGGGACATAACCCAGCTTCAAGTTTTGCTATAGTTGGTATGTTTGTTGTAACTTTTGTAATGCTATTTACCGGAGCTTTGGCATATGGTATCCAAGAAAATCACGGGATACTCTCTTTTTTGCACAATAGTTATTTTAAGGATATGGAATTTTTTAAAGATGTCCATGAACTCAGTGCAAATCTCTTTCTAGCACTCATAGGTGCGCATATCGCAGGGGCTTTGATTGACAAATACATCAAAAAAAGTGATGCCATAGATTCTATGGTGCATGGGTATAAAACATTGCAAATACAAGAGACCATCAAGACAAATATTTTTCAAAAAATTATAGGTTTTGTATGGATTATCGCCTCTTTATATGCACTGTATTATCTTATCTTTACACAAGACAATATGTTTATCGCAAACGCTAATCAAAAACAAAATTATGCACAAATGCACCCAGTTTTTTTTGAAGAGTGTGCGAGTTGCCACATCGCATATGCACCCTATCTTTTACCAGCAAATGCGTGGATATTGATGATGAAAGATTTGGAAAATCACTTTGGAGAAGACGCTTCGATTGATTCAGTTGCAAATGCCTCAATCCTTGCTTTTTTGCGTGAAAATAGTGCTGAGAATGCAACACATCAAGCTTCTGTAAAAATGCTCAAAAGTCTCAAGGGAAAAACAGATATTATTGCTATCACAAAAACACCTTTTTGGGAAAAAAAGCATCGAGATATTGATAAAAATATCTGGAATACAAAAGAAGTAAAAAGTAAGGCAAATTGTAAAGCGTGCCATCAAGAGATAGATTTTGGACTCTTAGAAAATGATCTCATAGCGATGCCAAAGATAAAATCATGAAAAAAGCTCTTTTTGTCTTTTTTATTCTTACATGTATGCTGTTTAGTGATGATAATTACTTTAGCCATGATTTGGAAGATTTGCATCTCAGTGGTCAGCAAAAAGAAGCGTTTGAAAATATTTTGAAACACCATAGAGATGAGGTAAAAATCTATAGAAAACGCAAAAAAGAAAGTGAAAAGTTAAAACAAAATCTCTTTCTAGAAGAGGTATTTGATAAAGAAAAATTTGCAAAAATTAACGATCAAGTATCTTCTTTTGGTGCAAATATTGAGGGAAATTTTTTATATGAAATACACCAATTGCTTAACGCTAAGCAGAGAAAAAAATTTGCAAAAGATGTTGAAGAATGGGAGATAGAATGAGAATTATGCTCATTGAGGATGATCTTGATATGCAAGAGCTTTTAAGAGATTTTTTAGCAAACTATGACTACGAGGTTTCTCCTTTTGCAAAACCACTTGAGGCTTTGCAAGAATTACGCAAAGAGAACCATTATGACATTGTCGTGCTTGATCTTATGCTACCACAGATTGATGGGTTTGATGTGTGCAAAAAGATAAGACAGATGAGCAATATCCCCATTATTATCTCAAGTGCTAGAGGAAATCTTGGCGACAAGGTGGTGGCTTTTGAATATGGAGCCGATGATTATCTAGCAAAACCTTATGAGCCAAAAGAGCTTGTAATACGCATCAATGCTATCATTAAAAGAGTTTATAATGCCCCTTCAAAGAAAGAAGTGAGCGGATTTGTGATAGATGAGCATTTAATGCAGATTGTATTTGATGGGCATAATTTAGAATTGACACCCATAGAGTTTAAAATATTTTATTTTTTATTACAAAATCCTAAAAAAGTACTCTCAAGGCAAGCTATCGCACAATCGTTTGGCATTGAACTTTCAGGTGAAAAAGATCGTACTATCGATATGCATATCAGCAATATTCGTAGTAAGATTTTTGATGATTCAAAGTCCGCAAAATATATCAAATCCGTTTGGGGTATGGGGTATCAATTTATAGGATGAGAGTTTCAATTCTTTTTAAAATCTCAATACTCTTTTGTGTCTCTTTGGCGATAATGCTCACTATCACTTTGCAAACCAATAAAGTTATCGACGAAAAGATAGCCACGCTTATAAAAGAAAAATATATCCAATCCTCCAAAGAGCTTTTAAACCTATTGGTAAATGCAAATATGCAAGGCATTGAGAAACTTATACAAAAATTGGATTTCGCTTTCCTTGAAGATATCGAGCAAGAAAATGCAACTGTTGTGTATGAAAAAAAGATCTCTTTTGGTGCAGTAAAGATTCTTAAACTATCGGGTGAGCATTTTCTTTATATCCAATATTTAGATGATAAAATTTTGCTCCATGATGTTTCAAAAATGCAAGATACTGAACATAAAGAAAAATTACATTTTCTTATAAGTGCTGATTTGTTTTTGCTTGTTGGCATATTTATCATAATACTTAAGATACTTTTTCCGCTCAAGAAGATCGCACAAGCACTTGATCAGTTTGGTAGTGGGGATTATTCACAAAGATTGCAATATGTTAAGGGGAGTGATGAGATAGCATTTGTAACACAAAAGTTTAATACGATGGCAGAAAATATCCAAACACTCATCGCAGCAAGAGAGCAACTCCTGCGTGATATGAGTCACGAGCTTCGTACACCGATATCTAAAGCCAAATTTGCCCTTGAAATGCTACAACCCAACAAATACACACAAATGCTAAAAAAATCTATTGATCAGCTAGATTCACTCACGCATGAACTGTTAGAACTTGAAAAATTAGGTTCAAAAAATATAGTTTTAGAAAAAAAGCGATACTGCGTGGAAGAACTTTTATTGGAAACTCTTTCAAGGCTTATGGCTGTTGATGAGAATGAAATCTCCATAGAGATAAGGCATAATTTTGAAGCTGTATTTGATCTCAAATACCTAAGTATTGTGGTAAAAAATCTTCTCGATAACGCACTCAAATACAAAGAAAGTGGCGTTGTTGTCGTGCTTGCAGATAATAATACTTTATATATAAAAAACAAAGCAAAACCGCTACAAAAGCCACTAGATTACTATACACAACTCTTCACCCAAGGTGATAACTCAAGAGGAGCAACAGGCTATGGATTGGGACTCAATATGATCATGCGAGTTCTAAAAGAACACGGCTTAGAACTCGCATACAGATATGAAGATGGATATAACTGCTTTTTTGTACAATTCCCTAATTCTTGATATCTAATTGTACTTCTATCCAACTATCTCTTGTGGCTTGCGTAGGAATTGATGGTGCAATTTCTACTCTTTTAACATCGGCCTTAAGCGTGTTTATAAGAAGATTTTTGATATTTAAAGCTCTTGAGTCTGCGAGTTTTATGAGTGTCTCTTTTGGTATAATTATCAAAGTTGCCAATTGTTTTTCTAAAACTTTATTAAATGCCGGCGTATTGAGATTTTTTGTTTTTTCATCCCTAAAAGTCGCTTGTAACTCCTCATATTTTTTCAATGCAAAATTTTGTAGATAGAGATTTTTGAGTGCTAGTGCATAAGTGTCTATCTTTGGATCTTTGATCTGCTTTTTGAGTAGTATTTGTTCATCCATTATATTTGCCCTCAACGCCTGTTCTCTGAGTGCCTGCATATCAAGTTGAGGCTCAAATGTGCCTACTATATTGAGTTTGATGTTTGGTCTTTTTGCTAGGATTTTTGCGATATTTTGTAGCTTTTCTTGTTCGCTGTTGAGTATGTCACTTTGTGCGAGTGCAAAATCTATACTTTTAAGCTTCTCTCCATCAACGCCTAGCATATTGCCCAAAAATCGAAAAGGTGCTGTTACTATACCTGTGATGAGGTTGCCAAATGCTCTCCAAACGATACTCCCGTAGCTGAATTCTGGATTGTTCATATCTCCAGAAACTGGCAGATCGATATCTATTTGATTGTTGGAATCTTTGAGCAAAGCGATTGCAAGGTGCAAAGGTAGATTTGTAGCACCCTGTATATCCACTTTTTCTCCAAGGGTTAGAGAGTCTATATTGAGTTTATTTTCACCTTTGAGATTTGCTCCTTTGATGGTGTATGCTAAATCCATGGAGAGCTTCCCATTTTTTATCTTATAGCCTAAAAATTTCGTTGAGTATGGCGTGATAGTTCGTAAGTCTATATTTTTAAATGTTACGGCTATGTCGGCTTGTTTTTTGATATCTAACGGTATTAAAATACCCTTAATTTGTGCGTATCCATAAGTATCTACTTTTCCTTTTATATCAAGTTTTGCTGGAGTGGATTCTTGAAAATCCAATACTGAAAGCCCGCCTTGAAGATCGTGTATATTTGTGCGAAATGGAAAAGGAATGTTCTCGTCGCTAAAATCAGCTTTTGCATTGATGATTTTCATAGGACCAATTTTTATCTGCATCTGTTTTTGCGTATTCTCTTTTTGCGTGTTATCTTGCGGTCGCTCGCTCAAGAGATTTGCAAAATTTGTTTCTCCAGATTTATCGATATTGATCCGCACAAAAGGCTCTTCTAGTTCTATACTTTGCACATGCAAAGAAGGCGTAGTGGTTGAAAATGCGAGATTTTTTAGTATCAAATTCTTCCAAGAAAGCAGTTGTGTTTCATCCGATGCTAGTAGTGAAAGATCCTGCAATTGTGTATCAGTTTGCACGCTTACATGTAAGCCATCATCGATTTGTGTCCAGATGTGTGCATCTGCTTGTAGCTTGCCATCTTTAATATGCACACTCGTAAATGGTGCTATATAATTTGCAAAATCCTTTACATGTAAGTCTTGCAATGCCATATTGCTTTGCATGGTAAATGGCATTTGTGTGAGGTTTCCATCAAGTTTTAAAGTTGTGTGTTGGTTGATAGCGGTTGCGAGTGTATAGGAAAAAGCAGCTGTTTGATCTGATGAAAAATCTTGTAATAAAATACCAACATTATCAAAACTAAAGTGTGAATTTGTTGCAATAAAATTATCCAATAGATCAATATTTCCACCATTCATGGCTATTTTTTTTACAAGATATTGCCACGGCTTTGTTGCTTGCGTGTTTTGTTGAGGCGTAGGGTTTTGTGCGATTTCAAAAGCTTTTTGCAGATTTATCAAGCCATCTTTGTCTAGCAATACTTGCAATTTTGGATTCTCAATTTGTACAGATTTAACAACGATATCTTGCTCTGGATAAGCTAGATTTACGCCCTGTGCTTGTATGTCTGTGACGCTAATAATCTGTTTGTCTTCATGAAAAAAATCTATATTGGCTAGTGAAAGTTCGGCATCGTTAAGTGCTACATGTAAGCCATTTTCCAAATTGATCTGATAGGGCAATACAAAAGATGCCTTTGCATTGTGTAATTTTGCTGGCATAAAAGAAGCGAGATAATCCCAATACGAACTCAATGAGAGATCGTTTATCGTGATAGTGCCGTGCAAACGCAGCGGATTTATCCGCATACCACCGTTCCATTCAAGTATACCACCATTGGCGATTTGTGTGTAAAATTGATGTGAATTGAGAGCATTTGGATCTGATTTGATGTCATGTGCTAAAAAGTCATAAGCACCTAAATCGAGTGTAAAATTTTTCTTTTGATCCCTAAAATGGATCATGCCTTCTTGCATAGCAAATGTATCTAAAACAAAAAGTAGCCCACTTTCTTGCTCGCTTTGTTCTTGTTGCATGGTTTGTGATGGAGGCAGTATATTTGCAACATTGAGTGAGCCATCACTTTGCAATACTATAAAAACTTCTGGCTTGAAAATTGTAAGTTCTTTGATAAAAACAGAATGATCAAGAAGTGCTAGGGGAGTATAATTGAGATAGATATTTTGCGTTTTAAATACAGGATTATTTTGTAAATCATATACTACAAATTCTTTGAGTGTAAGTTCAAAAGTAAAAGGGTTAAACGAAGCATCAGAAATGCTTACATGTAGACCTGATTTGTCCTGTAATATTATAGATGCTTTGTTTGTAAGAAACCATGGAAGTGCAATAAACCCAAGGAAACTATAGAGTGCAAATACAAATACAATCCACGCTTTAAAACTTTTAATATACGCCATCGAGACTCCTTTAAATCTCAATTATAACAAAATTATTTGTTATAATGGCAAAAAAATAAAGGTTGCCTATGCTAGTGCATATTTGCTGTTCAGTTGATAGTCACTTTTTTTTACAAAAATTGCAAAAACTCTATCCAGATAAAAAGCTTACGGGATTTTTTTATGATCCAAATATCCATCCTTTCAGTGAATACCAATTGCGGCTGTTAGATGTACAGCGGAGTTGTAAAAAATTAGGCATCAAACTTTTAGAGGGTGTGTATGATTTTGATGGTTGGATGGAAGCTGTTCGGGGATTGGAGCATGAACCAGAAAAAGGTAAGCGGTGCAGTGTTTGTTTTGATAATAGACTCGAAGCGACCGCACAAAAAGCACTTGAGCTAGGTGAGAGTGAGATAACAACTACGCTATTGACGAGTCCCAAAAAATCTATAGAACAGTTGCTGGAAAATGCAAAATACATTGAACAGCGATATGGTTTACGAGTAAGTACCCCTGATTTTAGAAAAGCAGGCGGCACAAGTGAGCAGTTTGCTCTTGCAAAAAGAGATCAACTGTATCATCAAAACTATTGTGGTTGTATATTTGCTCTTGAGGTGCAGAGGGAGCAACAAGATAGGCTTAAAGATGAATTGATGAGCCCTATAACACGCCAGATTTTACCTGCAAGCATTGAAGAACGGTTAAAATTATATAAACAAGTCCAATCTTATGAATGTAAGTTGCAAAAATTTATTTTGCAACGGGAAAAATTTCTCAATTATAGATTATTGCGAGCGTATCTTAGGGATGATGCAAAAGAGGTGATACCTAGCTATGTTCTTTTTTATTCACATATGCAAAGAGATTTTATCCGCTCAAAAATAGCATATAGTCAAGATGGCATAGCTTATAGTGCAAAAGAGGAGATAATTTTCTTACATGTAGAAAAATGCAATGAATTGCTAAAAACAAAGTATGCAAGTGTTAAAGAAATGTTACGCAAACCTCCAAGTATTCGCCGTGAGGTAGCATTGCGAAAAAAACTCACAAATACAAATATGCTCACTCTTCATCCTATCGTTGTGCTAGATTCTCTCTCGATGAAGCACTTTGAAATGTTTCTTGAGGATAAAATCTATCCTGATGTTAGAGAAATTTTAGTAAAAGTTAGATAAAATAATAGAATTTTGTGTAAAGGCTGGTTATGAACATTGATGTTGTAGAGATTCAAAGGATTTTACCCCATAGGCATCCATTTTTATTGATTGATCGTGTTGTTGCACTTTCGCCAAAAGTATCGATTGAAGCGTATAAAAATGTTACCATTGGTGAGCCAATTTTTCAAGGCCACTTTCCAGGACATCCAATCTACCCAGGAGTGATGATTCTTGAGGGAATGGCACAAGCTGGCGGTGTTTTGGCTTTTAAAAGTATGGATATGACCGAAGCAGAAGCGGCGAATAAAGTTGTATATTTTATGAGTATTGATGGTGCAAAATTTAGGGCACCTGTAAAACCAGGAGATAAACTTGTGTACCGCATGAATGTTGTCAAACAAAAAGGTGCGATTTGGGTGCTTGAGGGGAAAGCGTTTGTTGATGAAAAACTAGTTAGCGAAGCGCAACTCAAAGCCATGATTGTAGAGAAGTAAAGGGATTTTATGAACAAAATATCTGCTCATGCTATCATTGAAGAGGGAGCGATCATAGGTGAAAATGTTTCTATTGGCGCTTTTTGTTTTATCTCCGCTAAAGCAAAGATAGGCGATGGTACAACTATAGCGCAAGGTGCTTGCATCTATGGCGATACGACAATCGGCAAATACAATCAGATTTTTTCACATGCAGTTTTAGGCTCAATCCCACAAGATTTGAAATATGATGGCGAAGATGTGGAGTTGATTATCGGAGATTATAACAAAATCCGTGAATTTACCCTTTTTAATCCTGGCACAAAAGGCGGTGGCGGAAAAACCATTATCGGCGATCACAATCTTTTTATGGGCTATGTGCATTTAGGACATGATGTGATCATAGGCGATCATTGTATATTGGCAAATGCAGCGACACTTGCTGGTCATGTGCAGATGGGAAATTACGCAGTTATCGGCGGTATGACACCCATCCATCAATTTGTAAAAATAGGTGATTTTGCGATGATAGCTGGGGCTTCTGCACTTTCGCAAGATGTGCCACCTTATTGTTTGGCAGAAGGCAATCGAGCTGTTTTGCGAGGACTCAATTTAACAGGACTTCGCCGTCATATGGATCGTGGTGATATCGATGCTTTGCGAAGTATATATAAAGAACTTTTCGAATCAGGCCAACCACTTATGGATCAGGCAAAGAAGATTTTAGATACAAGCAACAATGCTTATGTACAAAAAATGTGTAATTTTATCGTGGAATCACAGCGTGGTATCCCTTATGAGAGGAAAAATAATGATAAATAGAGAATGTAGTTTTTGTGGTGCAAAAGAAGCGCAAGATACAAGGTTGATAGCTGGCGAAAATGTTTTTATATGTGAACATTGTGTTGTGTCTGCTTATAAGATATTTTTTGGAGATACAAAAGAAGAGCCAAACAAAACACAAATACTTGATCGAGAGTTGCTTGCTCCAAAAGAATTAAAAAAAGTTTTAGATCAGTATGTGATTGGGCAAGAGAGAGCAAAAAAAGTATTTGCCGTGGGCGTGTATAACCACTACAAAAGAATTTTCAAACACGCAAGCGTACAAGATGATACAGAAATTTCAAAATCAAATATCTTACTTGTGGGACCAACAGGTAGTGGTAAGACACTTATGGCACAGACACTCGCAAGATTTTTGGATGTTCCTATAGCAATTGCGGATGCAACAAGCCTCACAGAAGCTGGTTATGTGGGCGAAGATGTGGAAAATATTCTCACTCGCTTACTTCAAGCTGCCGATGGAGACATACAAAGAGCGCAACAAGGTATCGTATTTATCGATGAGATTGATAAGATAGCACGAATGAGTGAAAATCGTTCCATTACAAGAGATGTTAGTGGCGAGGGCGTACAACAAGCGTTGCTCAAAATCATCGAAGGAAGTCTTGTCAATATCCCACCAAAAGGCGGTAGAAAGCATCCAAACCAAGATTTTATTCAGATAGATACATCCGGCATTCTTTTTGTCTGCGGCGGAGCTTTTGATGGACTCAATGACATCATCAAGCGAAGAGTTGGCACAAATGTTTTGGGATTTGAACAAGAAAAACATAAGAAAAGTGATGATTCAAAATTATTAGAAATTATTGAACCTGATGATTTAGTGCATTATGGATTGATCCCAGAACTCATAGGCCGCTTACATGTACTCGCAACTCTCAGTGAAATCAGTCAAGAAGATATGGTGAGAATTCTCACAGAACCACAAAATGCGATCTTTAAACAATATAAAAAACTTTTTGCTATAGACAAAGTAGAGCTTAGTTTTGACAAAGAAGCACTCGATGCCGTTGCCACACTCGCCATCAAGCGAAAAACAGGAGCAAGAGGCTTGCGTAGCATTATGGAAGAGATTATGACAGATGTGATGTATGAACTTCCAGAACTTGCTGGTTATGAAGTGGTAATTACAAAAGATGTAGTAGAAAAAAAACAAAAGCCACTCTACATCAAAAAAAATAAAAAAAGTGCATAAATTTTTCATGTGCCAAATAAACTATAAAAAGGTTAAAACGAATGATTCTTGATCAGTTAATTGGTTTCTTCTCAAGCGATATGAGTATCGATTTGGGTACAGCAAATACACTTGTATTGCTTAAAGGTAAGGGGATTATTATCAATGAGCCCTCAGTGGTTGCGGTACAAAGAGACAAGTATGGTAAACAAAGAATTTTAGCAGTAGGGAAAGAAGCTAAAATGATGGTTGGTAAAACTCCAGGAGATATCGAAGCGGTGCGTCCGATGCGAGATGGCGTAATCGCTGATTTTGATATGACAGAAAAAATGATTCGCTATTTTATTGAAAAAGTACATAAAAGAAAAAGTTTTTTACGACCACGAATCATCATTTGCGTGCCATATGGACTGACACAAGTAGAGAGAAAAGCGGTAAGAGAATCAGCTATGAGTGCTGGAGCTAGAGAGGTTTTCTTGATAGAAGAGCCTATGGCAGCAGCGATTGGTGCTGGTCTTCCGGTGCGTGAACCAAAAGGAAGTTTGGTTATTGATATAGGTGGCGGTACAACAGAGATAGGTGTTGTTTCACTGGGCGGTTTAGTTATCTCAAAATCAATTCGTACAGCTGGTGACAAGATAGATTTAGCGATAGTTGATTATGTGAAGCGAAAATATAATTTGCTCATAGGTGAGCGAACTGGCGAAGAGATTAAGATCGAAATCGGTACTGCTATTAGTATGGATGAACCTCTCTCTATGATAGTTAAAGGGCGTGATCAGGTGAGTGGACTTTTAAGTCGCATTGAGCTTACAAGCGAAGATGTAAGAGATGCTATGAAAGAGCCAATTAAAGAAATCGCAGATGCACTCAAAGATGTACTTGAAGTTATGCCTCCAGATTTAGCGGGCGATATTGTTGAAAATGGAGTGGTACTCACAGGCGGCGGTGCATTGATACGAGGTATCGACAAGTATCTTTCAGATATTGTGAAACTACCAGTTTTTGTGGCAGATGAACCACTTTTAGCCGTAGCAAAAGGAACAGGACAAGCTTTAGAAGAGATACAATTATTGCAACATTTGGCAAATGAATAAACTCAAATATCTTTTTTTCATTGCTTTATTTGTTTTTATATCTTTAAAATATGGAAGTACTGTGCGGGGTTATTTTGCAAAAAATACCAATAGTATTTTGAGTGTTTACCTTGATACAGTCACTTTTGTGCAAGAGAACATAGACGAACATTTTTTACAAGCTCAACAGATAAAAGCGTTACAATCTCAAAATAAGGAACTCCAAGAGTCTGCAATTTTAGGATTGGCACATAAGCAAGAACTTGATGGCTTGTTATCACTCAATCAGATGGAACCTCATAATCCCGCCTTGAAACTCGTCAAGGCACTTTCTTATGCAAATTTGAATGATTATTATAAGGTTTGGCTTGATTTTAAAGATTTTAATGCAAGCAAGATTTATGGGCTTATCTACCATGACAGTGTAGCGGGCATCGTAGTACAAAAAGATGCAAATCCATTGGCGCTTTTAGTGGGAGATCCAAAAGCAATCTTCTCTGTAAGCATCGGACAAGAAGAGATCCCTGGCATTGTTTATGGCAAAAATAAAGAGTTACATGTAAGATATATTCCCTTATGGATGCACCCACAAGAGGGAGATGTAGTCATAACAAGCGGAATGGACGGGATATTTTTTAAAGGATTAAAGGTTGGGGTTGTGGAAAAAGTATTAGAAGAAGAGCTTTCAAAAACAGCAGTTGTCCAGCCGATAATTGCACATAAAATACCCAATTATTATCATATAATAGATCAAAATAGCATTGAATCCAATACCACACAAGATCTTGGATTGAACGCTAAAAAGGAAAAATAGATGCCAAAATGTGAAGATATAAAAACCATCCTTCTTATAGGATCAGGCCCAATCATCATTGGTCAAGCTTGTGAGTTTGATTACTCCGGAACACAAGCTGCAAAAACCTTAAAAGAGTTAGGTTATCGAGTGGTGTTAGTAAATTCAAACCCAGCTACGATCATGACTGATCCAGAATTTGCAGATAGAACTTATATAGAACCGATCAATGAAGAGGTTATTTACCGCATCATTAAAGCTGAAAAAGTAGATGCTATCTTGCCAACCATGGGCGGACAAACCGCATTAAATGTTGCTATGAAAATGCATGAAAAAGGAATGCTTGAGGGCATTCGATTTTTAGGAGCAAATCCTGCTGCTATTAAAAAAGGTGAAGATAGACAAGCCTTTAAAGAAGCAATGTTAAAAATCGGACTCGATTTGCCTATCAGCAAGTATGCCTACAATATAGATGAAGCTTTGAGTGCCGCTGAACAGATAGGTTTTCCACTAATCATTCGTGCTTCTTACACATTAGCAGGTGGCGGTAGTGGTGTAGCTTATAACATCGATGAGTTTAAAGAATTAGCAACGAGTGGCATAGAGATCAGTCCTATCAATGAGATACTCATAGAAGAATCATTACTAGGATGGAAAGAATATGAAATGGAAGTTATCAGAGACCGTAATGATAATTGCATCATAGTTTGCTCTATAGAAAATTTTGATCCGATGGGTGTGCACACAGGAGATAGTATAACAATAGCTCCAGCACTAACACTAACCGACAAAGAATACCAAAAAATGCGTAACGCATCGTTTGCAATTTTGCGAGAAATAGGTGTAGATACGGGCGGGTCAAATGTCCAATTTTCAGTTGATCCACGAAGTGGACGCATGACAGTTATAGAAATGAATCCACGCGTTAGTAGAAGTTCAGCACTTGCTTCAAAGGCCACAGGTTATCCGATAGCAAAAGTTGCAACACTTTTAGCGGTTGGCTTTACGCTTGATGAGATAACAAATGACATAACAGGAACAGCAGCTAGTTTTGAGCCCGTTATCGATTATATTGTGACTAAAATACCTCGATTTACTTTTGAAAAATTTCCTTTTGCAGATAGTACGCTTACCACTTCTATGAAGAGTGTGGGCGAAGTGATGGCAATAGGGCGAACTTTTAAAGAATCTATGCAAAAAGCATTGTGTTCACTCGAAACTGGACTCTGTGGTTTTGAGCCAATGAAAGCAAGCGATGAGTTGCTCAAAAAAGAGATACGAAGACCAAATTGTGATCGTATCTTATATCTTGGCGAAGCATTTAGGCGAGGATTTAGTTTGCAAGAAATTTTCTCATGGTGTAAGATAGATCCATGGTTTTTAGACCAAATCTCCCAAATCATTGCATTTGAAGAAAAGATAGATATGGATATTCTCAACAATGCAACACTTTTGAGGGAAGCAAAAAGTATGGGGTTCTCAGATAAGATGATAGCCAAACTGATTAACAAACAAGATAATTTAGAACTCACGCAAAATGATATATATTTTGCAAGACAAAAGTTACACATAGCCTTGCAGTACCATGAAGTAGATACATGTGCGGCTGAATTTAAAGCACTCACGCCATATCTTTATTCATCAACAAATGTGAGTAGCGTTAGTGTTAGTAGGCAAGTGAGCGATGCAAAAAAAGTGATGATTATCGGCGGCGGGCCAAATCGCATTGGGCAAGGTATCGAGTTTGATTATTGTTGTGTACACGCTTCATATGCGTTGCGTGATATGGGCATCAAGACAATTATGTACAACTGTAATCCAGAAACCGTTTCAACTGATTATGACACAAGTGACATCTTGTATTTTGAGCCTATAGATTTTGAACATGTAAGAAGTGTTGTTGAAGCTGAAAAACCAGATGGCATCATCGTACATTTTGGTGGACAAACCCCGTTAAAAATTGCAAAAAGACTCACAGTTATCGGCGGAAAAATTATCGGTACAACAGCAAGAGTTATCGATATGGCAGAGGACAGAGAAAAATTTTCTAAATTCATCACACAAAACAATATAAAACAACCACAAAATGCAACTGCAATCAGCGAAGAAGAGGCGATAGAAAAAGCAAAACAGATAGGCTATCCCGTGCTTGTGCGACCATCTTATGTATTGGGTGGTAGGGCTATGCGTATAGTGTATGACGAGAGTGAATTGCGAGTATATATGAATGAAGCTGTAAGTGTTTCACATAATTCCCCCGTGCTTATCGACCAGTTTTTAGACCGAGCAATTGAACTTGATGTGGATGCTATATGTGATGGCAAAGATGTCTATATAGGTGGCATTATGCAGCACATAGAAGAAGCCGGCATTCATAGTGGTGATAGTGCATGTTCGCTTCCAACAGTTAGTTTGAGCGACGCCCTCATTAAAAAAGTAGAGGATCAAACAAAAACTATCGCATTAAACTTGGGCGTAGTTGGGCTTATGAATATTCAATACGCTATCTACAGAGATGATGTGTATATGATCGAGGTAAATCCACGAGCGAGTCGAACAGTACCGTTTGTAAGTAAAGCCACAGGCGTGCCATTGGCCAAAGTGGCAACACGGGTGATGTATCAGGGTGATTTGCGTGAAGCATTGCGTTTTTATGATACATTTAAAGTCGTATATGAAAAAGATGGTATTTTAAAAGCCAAATTAAAAGGACATGTAGCTGTAAAAGAAGCAGTTTTTCCTTTCAATAAACTCCAAGGCGCCGATCTTATTTTAGGCCCTGAGATGAAATCAACAGGTGAGGTTATGGGTATTAGTAACTCTTTTGCAACCTCATTTGCCAAATCACAAATAGCATCCAACAATCTTTTGCCAACAAGTGGCATAGTTTTTATCTCCCTAACAGATATAGATAAAGAATTTGCACACAAAATCGGTGAAGGATTTCAAAAACTAGGCTTTAAAATTCTTGCAACAGGCGGAACACACAAAGCTCTTATCGACGCTGGCGTAGAAGCGTTACATGTATATAAGATAAGTGAAGGTAGACCAAATATTGAAGATAAACTCAAAAATGGCGATATCGCTTTGGTTATCAATACAAGCGATGCAAAATCTTCCAAAGATGATGCAAAAAAAATCCGCCAATCAGTTTTACGATTCAATATTCCTTATTTTACAACTATATCAGCAGCATTTGCAGCCGTAGAATCTCTTAGTGAGTGTGAAGCTGGAAGTATCTATGAGCCAAAAGCGTTGCAAGATTATCTTCGTTAAATGATACAAAATCAGCGGCTTGTTTATCTCGCACAAACAGATACAACTGCTGGTTTTCTCTCGCAGGACCCACAGGCACTTGGATTGTGTAAGCAAAGAGATGATCGTAAACCTTTTCTAATTTGTCTTGAAAGTTTGCAAACTTTACAAGTATTCACAAGAGTTCCCAAAAAATTTCACAAACGCATTCGCCGTAGCAAAAAATCTACATTTATCTATCCAAATAAACAAGCATATCGTGTTGTAAAAGATGAAAAGCATCTACAGTTTTTGGAAAAATTTCGCTGGTTTTACTCAAGTTCAGCAAATCACAGCGGCAGTTTTTTTGAGCTTGCTTATGCAAAGCAAAAAGCTGATATAATTATCGAAGATACGAGGGGATTTTTCGAAGATACTCCCTCGAAAATCTATAAAATTTCTCGCTCTAGCATAAGGAGGATTCGATGATACTAAAATTTATAAATGCATTTTTGATGGGCATCGCTTTCATTTCTTTGCTCACATTTCTCTTTTTTATTGGTTTAAAAATTCATTATTTTGAATATTATGGCATTAAAGAGTATTTCAATATAATCTTTGTGGACAATTTAAATTTTTATATTTACCCACTTGTCGCCTTTTTTGTTGGCTATGCGATACTCTACAGTGGCTTTATAAATTTTTTTCTCAAAGTTTATATTGCACTCGTTTTTTTATCAGCCGCGAGTATTTATCAGCCCATAGGATTAATGGTAGGCGAAAAACTTTTTATGCAAAAAGATCTCCGTCTCAAGTTCGGTTCAATTGTATTTAGTGCTGATATGCTTTATGCTGGAAGAGAAAAAATATATCTTTACAGGCAAGATTTAGCAAAAATGGTCACTTTAGATAAAAGTGAGGTTATCATTTTAACACAAAAGCAATAGCTCTTGAAGCTAGCATTAAGCCAAAGCTACCTGTAACTCCTACAAAACTTCCCTTCGGAACACATTTTGGTTCTTCACTTGAAAATATAACTTCAAATTTTTGCTTAAAGCCCGCTTTTTTCAATTCGTAGCGAAATTTTTTTGCAAGCCCATCGCCATAAGTTTTCCAAATAGTACTCGTGATGATTTTTGAGGGATCTATCCTTTTTGCACCACCCATTGAACTAATGAGCTTTTTGTGTGTTTTGAGTGCAATTGCAACTTTAGCAGGGATATCATCGATCGCATCAAGCACCACATCATACGCATCAAAATCAAATGCATCAACCCATTGCGGTGTAACTTTTACATGTAAGGCGGTGATGCTTGGATAGGTTTTTTTAAGAGCTTCTACTTTAATGGCACCTAGATTTTCACTACCAAGTTGTCTGTTTTGATTGGTGATTTCAAAAGTATCAAAATCAACTATAGTTATGTCGCTCACACCAGAACGATAGAGTGCATCTAAACAATGCCCACCAACGCCACCAACACCAAAAAGCAAAATTTTTGCATTTTGGATCTTTTCAAAATCATCACCAAAAAGTAAGCGACATCGTTGAAATCTATCCATGATTTATCCAATTTTGTAAGGTTTGCATATCCTCATAAGCGCTCATATCAAGCTTGATAGGACTTATGGAGACAAAATTATCATCAATTGCACAAAGATCACATGTAGCATTGAGGCTTGGTTTGTAATGCAATGGATGTGTGCCAATCCAATAATGCTCTTCACCTCTTGGATTTCTGTGTAAATGTGCATCATTGCCATAGAGTCTATATCCAGCGTGCGTGATTTTTATGCCCTTACATGTAGCTTTTGTGCAAGCTGGAATATTGATATTGAGAAATCTTCGTTCCTCAAGAGGAAAATTGCCATCAAGAATTTTTTTGGCTATAGCATAAGCATGTTCCTTTGCAAGTGCGTAGCCGTATTGTGATAAAGATGTGCCACCATCGGTGTAAACTTGAGAAATTGCCATAGCTGGTATATTTTGCAAAACAGCTTCCATTGCAGCACTTGCAGTTCCGCTATAAGTGATATCCTCACCAAGATTAGCCCCTTTATTTATCCCGCTTACAACAAGATCTGGGAGTTTATCTTTGGCAAAAAGGGCGTGTAAAGCCAAATAGATGCAATCACTTGGTGTTCCATCATCAAGCTTGAAAAAATCATCGGCTATCTGTACAAATCGTAGTGGTTTTGTGAGTGTGAGGGAGTGACCGCATGCTGATTTTTCAGTAGTTGGAGCAACGACAGTGATCTGTCCGAGCGGTTGTAGCGCTTCTACAAGAGCTTTGAGTCCATCACTTTCAAAACCATCATCATTTGTGATGAGTATCCGTTTTTGCATACATTTGTGCCTTTTAAAAGTTTTTCGGCAATTATAGCTAAAAATAATACACACTCCCTAAACAAATGCACGGTAATATTTGAATATTAAAGATGAAAGGAGTCAGCCATGTGTGTAATGCACGCACCAATCAATACAAATGTTCCACAAGTTGCAAGGCGTGAAAAACAGCAACATGAAGAGAGAAAGCCTTTTGATAAAAGACTGCTTAAGGCAGATCCGAAATTTATAGATGAGCGAAAAACAGTAAAAGAAAGAAAAGAGCAAGGATTTTTTGAAAAACTTTTTGGGCTATAGCGTTTGCTTTTGGTATAATCACTAAAAAAAGTGTGAATATCTATGAAACTTTTAATCTCTGCTCTTGAGCCATCAGCCAATTTGCATCTCTCGCCCTTGTTACAAAAGCTCGATGCACAGATAGTTGGTGTATTTGACGAGCGATTTGGCAATCCTTTGATTCCTTCGAGTGAATTTTCCATCATGGGAATTGTTGATGTGTTGCCAAAAATAGTAAAGGCAAAAAGAGCTATCGCCCAAATGGCACAACTGAGCCTTACATGTAACAAAGTTTTGCTTATTGATTCACCTGCTTTTAATATTCCGCTTGCAAAAGCTATCAAAGAGATAAATCCTCATATTACTATCATTTATTATATATTGCCAAAAGTATGGGCGTGGAAGCCAGAAAGGGCTAAAAAAGTAGAAAAATACTGCGACATATTAGCTTCAATCTTTCCTTTTGAAAAAGCTTACTATCCTAAAGCCACTTATGTGGGTAACCCACTTTTAGACGAGATACCAGCGTATAAACAAAGCTATGAGCCAAGCGGATATATCGCTTATTTGCCTGGAAGTAGAAAAAGTGAAATCAAAGCACTTTTGCCAATCTACAAAGAGTTGGCTACAAAAATCAAAAAAAATAGTATTTTGGTTATTCCCCCACATTTTAGCTCGCAAGAGATACAAGAAATATATGGAGATATAAGCGAGTTTGCTATCTCAAGAAATACACATAAAACATTTTTAAAGGCAGAATTTGCTTTTGTTTGTTCAGGCACTGCTACCCTTGAGGCAGCACTTATAGGAGTTCCTTTTGTGCTAGCTTATAAGGCAAAGCGGTTAGATTATTTTTTGGGAAAAATGTTTGTTAAACTCTCACATGTAGGGCTTGCAAATATACTTTTTGATTTTGCCTCGATGGATGCTTTGCATGAAGAATTTTTGCAACAACAAGCCAATAGTAACAATCTTTTAGATGCCTACTTTCAGATAGATAGGGAGCTTTTTTTTACACAAGCACTTACGCTTCGAAAAATGCTTGCACATGGATCTTGTGAGAGTATGCTAAAGTTAATTTCGTTATAATAATGCAAAATACTACGATTCGTACAATTATGGAGAAATTATGATAAAAGAGCCAATGACAGAGTTTGGATTTAAAAAATTAAGCGATGAACTTGATGATTTGAAAAAAGTGCAAAGACCACAGATAGTTCAAGAGATAGATATAGCAAGAAGTCATGGGGATCTCAAAGAAAATGCCGAGTACCATGCGGCCAAGGAAAAACAAGCATTTATCGAATCTCGCATTGCTGAATTGAGCCAACTTCTAGCCAATACGCATCTCATAGATCCAGCTTCTTATGTACATGACAAAGTGCGATTTGGATCGACTGTGAAGTTAGAAAATCTTAGCATATCCAAAGAGGTGACTTATACGATTGTTGGAAGAACAGAAAGTGCGCCAGAGCGAGGATTGATCTCCTACCATACTCCACTTGCCAAAGGGCTTATGGGTAGAAGTGAGGGCGATGAGGTTAGTATAACTCTCCCATCAGGCGTACAGGATTTTGAGATACTTGAAGTATGCTATAAAACAATACAATTTTAAGAAAAAAGAGGACGATATGGTACGAGTAGCTATCATAGGAGCAAGCGGATATACAGGAATTGAACTCATCAAGATAATTCATATGCATCCAAAATTTGAACTTGTCTATATTGGGACAAGCGAGGGAGGTGAACAACTTTCTCAAATGCACCCAAGTCTTTTGAGAATTTTAGAGTGTAATGTGGAGAAAAGTGAAGCAAAGCAAATTGCCAAGGTTGCTGATTTGGCATTTTTGGCATTGCCACATAAAGCGGCGATGGGTTTTGCAAAACAGTTGCTAGCACTTGGTGTAAAAGTGATAGATCTTTCTGCTGATTATAGGCTTTCTTTGGAAAATTATGAAGCACATTACTGCGAACATGAAGATGTTGCAAATCTGAAAAAGGCGGTTTATGGATTGCCAGAAATCAATAAAGAGGACATAGCAAAAACTTCTTTGGTGGCAAATCCAGGTTGCTATCCAACCGCTTCTTTGTTGGGATTGCTTCCTTTTAGTGGATATATTGATGAACAATTTCCTATCTTTATAGATGCCAAAAGTGGTGTGAGTGGTGCTGGTAAAAAGCCAAGTGTAAGTGCGCATTTTGCCACAATCAATGAAAATATTTTTGCTTACAATCCCATGAAACACCGCCATGAACCTGAGATCAAAGAAAAGCTTGAATTGCTTACATGTAAGAGTTTTGAAGTAAATTTTATTCCTCATCTTATTCCTGTTACCAGAGGCATGCTTGTGAGTCTTTACTTTAAAACCAATGCACATATTGATGCCAAAGCGGTGCTTAAAAATTTTTACAAGGATGCCACATTTGTTCGCGTGCGAGAAAATCCTGTGGATATAAAATCTACAAATGGTACGAATTTTTGTGATATTTTTGTATCGCAAAATGGCACTTCCGTGTTTGTCTCTTCAAGTATTGACAATCTTTTGCGTGGTGCTTCTTCACAAGCAGTTGTGAATGCAAACTTGATGTATGGTTTTGCAGAAGATTTAGGTATCCCTATCCTTGCAAATGTGCCATAAGATCTTAGAAGGCGCTATCTTCATAGCCGATGCACATGAAAATGAAAACCGTCACAATTTGTGGCGATTTCTTTTATTGTTGCGGGATAAAAAGATACAAACCAGACAACTTTTTTTGATGGGCGATATGTTTGATTTGCTTGTAGATGAAGTAACAAGTACGCATCAAAAATATAAAAAATATATCACCTTGCTTGAAGATTTAGCTTGTGAGATGGAGATATTTTATTTTGAAGGAAACCACGATTTTTGTTTAAAAAATCTCTTTTCTCGCGTTATTGTTATTCCTATCGCAAAACAGCCGATGCCATTCATTTTTATAGATACTACGCCTTGCTTACTCGCTCATGGGGATAAAAACAATGGCATTCTCAATAGTATTTACACCTCCATTATCCGTTTTCGTCCGCTTCTGTGGGCTTTGAACCGATATGATTTATTTGTAAATTTTAAAGTTTCTTCCAAAATTGAAAAAAGTCTTTTACCTAAAAAAATCTGCAAAAAAATAGAAAATTTTCATACAATTATCACAGCAAAAATGAAGCATTATCCTCCAATCAAAAACCTACATGTAATAGAAGGGCATTATCATCAAAATGAATCATTTATGATTGACGGCGTGCATTATATAAATTTGCCATCCTTTGCGTGTGATCAAAGTTATTTTATTGTAGAATGCTCAAACAGTAAAAAGTTTGCTCAAAAGAATATAAGGGGCTACGATGTTTGATGAAAATGTACTGAAAGTAGGTTCCAATGAGATGGAGCTAGTTGACTTTCGTATTTTAAAGCAACAAGAGGGTAGGGTCTATGAGGGCATTTATGGCGTCAATGTTGCCAAAGTGCGTGAAATCATTAAGATTCCAAAACTCACAGAATTGCCAGGTGTTCCTGAATATATAGAAGGAATTTTTGATCTTCGAGGGGTTGTTATCCCTGTTGTTAATCTTGCTAGATGGATGCATATAACAGAACCAACTGGTGTTACATTAAAACCGCGAGTTATCATCGCAGAATTTAGCGATATTTTGATAGGTTTTATAGTCCATGAAGCCAAAAGAATTCGAAGAATAAGTTGGAAAGATATAGAGCCAGCATCTTTTGCTTCTGGTATGGGAGCTTTAGATAAAAGCCAAATCACAGGTGTGACAAGAATTGAAAATGATGAAGTGCTACTTATTCTTGATCTTGAAAATGTTGTGCAAGAACTCGGTATCTATCAACCAAAAGTTGGACTGAGTGATTCTGAGATAGAACAGATCTCCGGTACAGCACTCATTCTTGATGATAGTGCAATCGCTAGAAAACTCGTAAAAGAGGCACTTATAAAGATGGGTATGAAAGTTGTAGAGGCGAGTGATGGTTCTGAAGGGCTTAATAAGCTTGAAGATTTGTATAACAATCTTGGTGAGCGTTTTGCCAAAGAAGTAAAAATTATCGTGAGTGATGTAGAGATGCCAAAGATGGATGGATTCCATTTTGCAGCCAATGTAAAAGATGATGAGAGATTTAAGCACATTCCTATAGTTTTTAACTCCTCTATTAGTGATCATTTCAGTGAGCTTAGAGGGATAGAAGCTGGCGGGGAAGCATATCTAACAAAATTTGACGGTGCGATTTTTTATAAAGAGGTTTCAAAAGTTATAAAATCGCATGTAAATAACAATTAAGGGTAGAACGATGGAAGATATTCAAGAAATTTTAGAAGATTTTTTGATCGAAGCGTTCGAACTCATTGAACAAATTGATCAAGATTTGGTTGAACTAGAGTCAAGACCAGATGATTTAGAGCTACTTAATTCTATTTTTAGAGTTGCTCATACAGTTAAAGGTTCATCGTCATTTCTTAATTTTGATGTACTTACAAACTTGACGCATCATATGGAAGATGTTTTAAACAAAGCAAGACGCGGTGATTTGAAATTAAATCCTGAAATTATGGATGTTGTATTGGAATCTATCGATATGATGAAAGAGCTTTTGCACTGCATTAGAGACCATGGTAATGATACAGCAATTGGCATAGATATCACAGATATTTCGCAAAGACTAGAAGCAGTTTCAAAAGGTGAAGAGATTCCCGAGGTAGCCATAGAAGCACCAAAAGAGGAGATCGCAATCCCAGATGAGCCGCAAGTAGAGCAAGAAGATTATTCTCAAATGAGTGATGATGAAGTTGAAGCAGAGATAGAGCGACTTTTACAGCAAAAACAAGCTGAAAAACAAGCGAAAAAAATCGCAAATCCTGCAAGTAAAAAACCAACTCCGATTCCTGAGCCAAAAGCTGAAGCACAACCAGCAAGGCCATCAAAAAAACAAGAAGCTCCAACGCCTGCTGCAAAACAAGAATCAAATGCAAGTGCCATCGAGCAAACTATTCGGGTAGAAGTAAAGCGGTTGGATCATTTGATGAATCTTATCGGCGAACTTGTGCTTGGCAAAAATAGGCTTTTAAAAATCTATGATGATGTGGAAGAGCGCTATGAGGGTGAGAAATTTTTAGAAGAACTCAATCAAGTAGTTTCAGCCGTTTCGCTTGTTACTACTGATTTACAGATTGCTGTTATGAAAACAAGAATGCTTCCGATTGCAAAAGTATTCAATAAATTTCCGCGAATGGTGCGGGATCTTTCTCGCGAACTTGGCAAAAATATTGAACTTGAAATTTCAGGCGAAGATACTGAACTTGATAAATCAATCGTTGAAGAGATAGGCGATCCACTTGTGCATATTATCCGCAACTCTTGTGATCATGGCGTTGAAGATATAGCAACAAGAGAACGAATGGGCAAAAATAAAAATGGTCTCATTGAACTCAAAGCGTACAACGAGGGCAATCATATTGTTATCGAAATAACCGATGATGGTAAGGGGTTAGATGCGGATCTTTTGCGTTCAAAAGCTATCGAAAAAGGAATGATTACAGAGCGAGAAGCAGATGTAATGAGTGATAAAGAAGCTTTTAATCTTATCTTTAAACCAGCTTTCTCAATGGCTGCAAAAGTTACCAATGTTTCGGGTCGTGGTGTTGGTATGGATGTTGTGAAAACAAATATCGAAAAACTCAACGGTATCATTGACATTGACAGTGAAGTAGGTCGCGGCACGGTTATTAAGATGAAAATTCCACTCACACTTGCCATTATTCAAGCACTTTTGGTTGGCGCACAAGAAGAATTTTATGCTATTCCATTGGCGTCAGTTTTAGAAACGGTGCGTATTCCACTTGATGAGATCTATACTATAGAGGGTAAAAATGTCCTTAGACTCAGAGATGAGGTTTTATCTCTTGTGCGATTGTCAGATATTTTTGGCGTCAAACAAGTATATGATGTTGGTGAACATGCCTATGTTGTAGTTATCGGACTTGCAGAATCAAAACTCGGCGTTATCGTTGATACACTTGTTGGACAAGAGGAAATCGTTATCAAATCAATGGGAGATTATCTCCAAGGTATCGATGGCGTTGCTGGAGCTACAATCCGTGGCGATGGACGCGTTACGCTTATCGTAGATGTGGCAGCCCTCATGGAGCTTGCTCGAAATATCAGTGTCGATATAAAAGCTTCAAGCGAAGTCGTCGCTAAAACAAAAACAAAACCAAGCGATTACACCGTGCTTATTGTTGATGATAGCAAGATGGATAGAAATATCATGAGAAAATCTATGGGACCAATTGGTGTGAGTATGGAAGAAGCATCAAATGGTCAAGAAGCGCTCAATATGATAAAATCTGGCGAATATAACTTTGATGCCATTCTTATCGACATAGAGATGCCACGAATGGATGGATACACGCTCGCAAGTGAGATACGAAAATATTCAAAGTACAAAAATCTTCCACTTATAGCAGTAACTTCTCGAACATCAAAAGCAGATAGACTCAGGGGTGTAGAATCAGGCATGAGTGAGTATATAACAAAACCTTACTCTCCAGAGTACCTTGAAACAGTGGTGCGAAAAAATATAAAATTGATTACGGAGTGATGTGATGAGCAATAAATTAGATCAAATCATCCAAAAACAGCAAAAACAGATCACAGAACCAAAGAAAATGGAAGACGATATCGTCCAATTGGTTGGTTTTATCATAGGTAATGAAGAATATGCTATACCAATTCTCAATATTCAAGAGATTATCAAGCCGATTGAATTTACAAGGGTTCCAAGTGTTCCTGCTTATGTTTTGGGAGTTTTTAACCTCAGAGGCAATGTTATACCATTGATTGATTTGCGAACAAAATTCAATCTCCAGCAGACAAATAACACTCCAGATACACGCTATATAGTTATGAAAGGCAGAAACAATACCGCTGGTTTTGTGATAGATAGACTCACAGAAGCCATCAGAATTAGCCAAACAAGAATCGATCCGCCACCAGAAACTATCCATCAAGACAAGGGTATGATCTATGGCATTGGAAAACGAGAAGATAGTATGCTTACCATCCTTAAAGTAGAATCCCTGCTAAAAAGAGATTTCTAATCCCCCCTTTGCCTGCAAAGATGCCTAAAATAAATGGGCATCTTCTGCTTTTTAATTCTTCCTTAATCAACTTATTAAATTTTTTTCAGTAATATAAGTGAAAAATTTAGGAACAGAGATGAAATTATGTGTTTTTGATTTTGATTCCACTTTAATGAATGGCGAAACAATAGATTTTTTAGCCAATGCTTGTGGCATAGGTGAGCAAGTTGCTGCCATAACAGAACTAGCTATGAATGGAAAGTTGGATTTTTTTGAAAGTCTGACAAGGCGAGTTTCATTGCTTGAGGGCTTACATGTAAATCAGGTCAATGAAATTTGTCACAATTTACCTTATATGGAAGGTGCAAAAGAAGCGATCAGCGAATTGCACAAGAGAGATTATAAAGTAATCGTTTTTAGTGGAGGATTTCGTAGTGCCACAAGTCATGCAAAAGAAATTCTAGGTTTTGATGCAGACTTTGCAAATGTCTTACATGTAAGGGATGAGAAGCTCACGGGTCTTGTTGGTGGTGATATGATGTTTGATTTTTCAAAAGGCGATATGATGCAAAGAGTGCAAAAACTTTTGGGCGTTTGCGAAGAAAACACGATAGCCGTTGGTGATGGAGCAAATGATCGCTCTATGTTTGCTCATGCAAAACTCAAAGTTGCATTTTGTGCTAAAGAGATTCTCAAAAAAGAAGCAAATGCGATTATCGAAACAAAAGATATGCGCAAACTAATAGAATTTTTATAAAAGGAAAAAGATGTTGTATGAAAAAATAAAATTTTCACTATGGTGTGATTTTGTCGAGAGAAAGTTTATAGGTGAGGAGTTTGTATCGCTCATAGAGCAAGGAGTCATCAACGGAGCAACAAGCAATCCTGCTATATTTAAATCCTCTTTTTTAAACTCAAGTGCGTATTTACAAGATCGCCAAGCACTTAGTGGAAAAGATCCGAAAACAGTTTACGAAACACTCGCCATTGCCGATATCAAAGCAGCTGCTCAAAAACTACAAGCACTTTATGCAAACGATAAAGATGGTTTTATCAGTATAGAAGTTGATCCATTTTTGTGCGATGATGCAAAGGGTACGATCGAGGAAGCAAGAAGGTTGTATGAAAGTATTGGTGAGCCAAATGTCATGATCAAAGTACCTGCAACTGATGCTGGATACGAGGCGATGGAAGAGCTTATGAGTGAGGGTATGCACATCAATGCAACGCTTATTTTTTCACCAAAACAGGCTAAAAGTGTCGCTGAAGCATTTAAGCGAGCAACGATTCGATGTGCCGAAAATCATGAAGATATAAAAACACCACAGGGTGTGATTAGTGTTTTTGTGAGCAGGTTTGATACAAAACTTGATGCAAAACTTGCGAGCTTAGGTATGCGTGAATCAAGAGTTGGAATCATGAACGCTTTGCGCATTTATGATCTTATAGAGAGTTTTGGACTTAAAAATATCCGCACACTTTTTGCAAGCACAGGCACAAAAAGAGATGATTTGCCAAAAGATTATTACATCAAAGAGTTACTTTTGCCACATGCCATCAACACAGCACCGCTTGAGACTATCAAATATTTTCTTACATGTAAGGATATAGCGATAAAAACACTTGATAAACAATATGAGCCATTTTTTACAGCATTGCAAGAAGCAGGCGTGGATATGCAAAATGTTTATGATACTTTGATGCAAGAAGGTTTGCAGTCATTTAGGGACGCATTTAAACAAATCTTAGCAGAACTCTAAAAAGGATTTTAAGATGAATAACACTGTTAATGTTGAAGAGCTTTCATTTGAACAGACAAAAAAGTTAAAATTTTATTTGAGCAAATTGGTCGAATACAATGGCAGTGATTTACATGTAAAAACAGGAGCAAATATACGAGGTCGTATCAATGGCGAAATCGTTTCAATGTCCAAAGAGATTTTTGCATATGATGATGGCATTATGCTTGCCAAAGAGCTTCTTCGTTCACGATTTGGTGAGTTTGTAGAGAAAAAAAATATCGATTTTACATTTAAACTCAACGATAATTACAGATTTCGTGTCAATCTTTTTTTTCAAGTTGATGGCGTTTCGGGAGTTTTTCGTACGATTCCTATGGATATGCCTACAGTTGAATCCCTTCAATTGCCACCAATTGTTAATAAATTTTGCAATTTTCAACGGGGCTTGATACTTGTAACAGGTCCAACGGGAAGCGGAAAAACGACTACACTCGCAGCACTCATCAATCAGATAAATCTCACGCAAAAAAAACACATCATTACTATAGAAGACCCTGTAGAATTTATCTATAAAGATGCGATGAGTATAGTCAATCAAAGAAATGTAGGTCAGGATGCTATCAGTTTTGCAGACTCTCTGCGAGCAACGCTAAGAGAAGATCCAGATGTAATACTTGTAGGGGAGATGCGGGATCTTGAAACAATCGAAACAGCCATGCATGCGGCTGAAACAGGACACCTTGTGCTTTCAACTTTACATACTGTTGATGCGAAAGAAACAATTGGTCGTATCGTGGGAATGTTTCCAGGAAGCGAGCAAAATAGGATCAAAATGTCACTCGCTTCAGTTTTGCAAGGCATCATTTCTCAAAGGTTAGTGAGAACAAAAGATGGAGGCAGAATGGCTGCTGTTGAAATTCTTGTCAAAAATGCACGCATTGAAAATCTGATCCTAGAGGGACGCGACGGCGAGATACCAGATGCCTTATCGGAGGGAAAGGATGTTTATAAAACACAAACATTTGATCAAGCATTGTTAGCTTTATATGTAGATGGAAAAATTTCAAAAGAGGAAGCACTTAACAATGCTACAAGTCGCAATGATCTTCTAATACTCTTAGACAATGCAGATTCCATAGTAGAAGTAAATAAAAACAGAGATGTAAAAAATCCATTTACAAGTGATAAAGATATAATTGGCTTGAAAAAATAAGCACTTTAATCATTTTTTTTTGATATTTTAGATAAAATTGAATCATTTTCAATAAAGAAGGTACTGAATGGATTTTACAACTTTAGCAAAAAAATATAAAACTCCTTTATATGTGTATGATTTTGATGCTATAACTCAAAAATTTGAGACATTAAAAAATGCTTTTAAAGCAAGAAAATCGCTCATCTGTTATGCTGTAAAAGCAAATTCAAATCTCAGTGTTTTAAAGCATATGAGCCAACTTGGCGCTGGTTGTGATTGCGTGTCTATCGGTGAAGTTAAAAGAGCTTTGTACGCCGGCATTCCAAAGTACAAGATAATTTTTTCAGGTGTTGGCAAGCAAGATAGCGAAATCAAAGAGGCATTACAAAAAGATATTTTGATGCTTAATTTAGAAAGCGAAGAAGAGATGCAAAGGGTGGCATCAATAGCGCAAGAGTTAGGCGTGAAAGCTAGAATTAGTATACGAGTAAACCCAAATATTGATGCGAAAACACATCCTTATATCTCAACAGGATTGCATGAAAATAAGTTTGGTGTTGATTTGCAAAGTGCAAAAAAGATGTATTTGCAAGCAAAAAACTCACCCCTTTTGGATCCTGTAGGTATCCATTTTCACATAGGTTCACAAATCACAGAACTCAAACCTTTTGCAGATGCAACAAAAGTGCTTGCAGATCTTGTACGCAATTTACAATCTCTGGATATCAATATCAAATTTTTTGATGTTGGTGGTGGTATCGGCATCCGTTATAAAGATGAAGATACAATTTCTACTTATGACTATGCACAAGCTATTTTTGATTCTCTAAGTGGCCTTGATGTGACGCTTACATGTGAGCCTGGAAGATACCTTGTAGGCAACAGCGGTTATTTTCTAACAAGCATTTTGTATGAGAAAAACAATGGACACAAAAGATTTGTGATCGTTGATGGAGCGATGAATGATCTCATCCGTCCAAGTCTTTATGGTGCGTATCATGAAGTGCAGTTACTTGGTGAGCGAGATGGACAAACAAGTAAGGCAGACATCGTAGGACCTATTTGCGAAAGTGGTGATTTTTTTGCCAAAGATGTAGAATTATTGTCAACTAAACATGATGATATTTTGCTTATCAAAAGCGCTGGTGCGTATGGATTTAGTATGAGTAGCAACTACAATACAAGAGGAAGAGCTGCGGAAGTTGCATACAGTGGCGGTAAAGATTGGCTTATCAGAGAGCGAGAAAGTTTTGAAGATATGATCGCAAAAGAGAGAGATTTGCTTTGAGTTATTTTATAGATGTACAAGGTACTTTGATTGATGATAAAGATAAAAAACCGATAAAAGGCGCCATCGAATTTATTCAAAAACTGAATGATAGAAAAATTCCCTATGTTGTAGTCACAAACAATACAAAAAAACCAAGCATTGTGTTTCATCAATTTTTATGCTCATTGGGATTTGCAATAGATTTTAAAAATTATATTGATCCTTTTATGGTCTTGCAAACATTGATTGTGGATAAAAATCTCTACTGTTTTGGCCCGCAAGAGTTTAAAAACTCCATTGCATCTTTAGGTTATGAAGTGACAACACATAATCCAAGTGCAATTTTGATAGCAAGTAGCAAAGATTTTGATAGTGAAGATTATGCTCAAATGATCGAAAAACTTTTAGCAGGATCTAAACTGATTGGAATGCATGCAACAAGTATTTATGCAAAAGACGGCAAACGCTATCCCGGAGTTGGTGCCATACTTGCTATGCTGCATTTTGCTACTGGAAAACATTATGAAATTATCGGAAAACCGAGTGAATTTTTTTACACTCAAGCCTTGCAAAAACTCTGGCAAGTTGATGACAAGCTGTGTTTCAAAGATATAACCATGATTAGCGATGATGCATTAGGAGATCTGTGCGGTATCAAAGCTTTGGGTGCGAAAACCACGCTTGTGCTGAGTGGAAAATGTAAAAATGAAAAAGAAGTCTTACATGTAAGACCACAGATAGATAAAATATACACAAGTATAGCTGATTGCATTGAGGAAATAGATGGATAAATTATTAGGGTTTCGCACCAAAATAGATGCGATTGATGATCGGATATTGGAGCTACTCAATAAACGCATGGAAGTAGTTGCGCAAGTTGGCAAGTTGAAACAAACAACCGCGAGTGCTATTTATAGGCCTGAGAGAGAAAAAGAGATTCTCGATAGGTTGAAAAAAAACAACAATGGCATGCTCAATGATGCAGCAATTGATGCCATTTATCTTGAAGTTTTTGCAGTAAGCCGTAATTTGGAAATGCCAGAAAAGATAGTCTATCTAGGACCAGAGGGAAGCTACACACATCAAGTTGCAGAGAGTCGCTTTGGGGCGATGGGTAGTTACATAGCACTCAATAGCGTCGAAGCTGTTTTTCAAGTGCTACAAAACAGAGAAGCTAAATATGGTGTTGTGCCGATAGAAAATAATACAGAAGGTGCTGTTGGTATTACGCTTGATTGTTTGGGAAAATTTTCATCACTGATAGTTGCAGAAATTTATATGGATATCCATCACTCATTTGCCACTACATGTGAGAAACTTAAAGATATTAAGCGTATCTATTCACATCCTCAAGGTTACAACCAATGCCGCAAATTTTTAGAGGAGCATATGCTGCTTGATGTAGAATTTGTGCCAACGAAATCAACAGCAGCATCGGCTAAAATGGCAGCAGATGATAAAGATAGTGCTTCTATCTGTTCACATATTGCTGCGAAGTTGTACAATCTCCCCATCCTTTTTGAGAAGATAGAGGATAATTTAGCAAACAAGACACGATTTTTAATATTGAGTGATTTTAAAAATGCTGTTGGAGGCGAAAATAAAACTTCCATCCTTGCAAAAACAGAAGATAAACCGGGTGCCTTGGTAAAATTTTTACAAAGTTTTGAAGATGAAAATGTCAATATCACAAAAATAGAATCAAGACCCGTAAAAGATAAAGGATTTCAAGCTGTTTTTTATCTTGATTTTGAAGGACATATAGAAGATGCGAATGTACAAAAAGTACTTGAAAAAAATCGCGGCATCAACGAGATAAAATGGCTCGGTAGTTATATAAATTCAGGAGAAGAAAATGCAGTACAATGAAGTTTTAGTGGGATTAAAAACTTATGAAGCTGGCAAGCCGATAGAACTTGTAGTGAGAGAATTTGGTATAGAAGCAAAAGATATTATGAAGCTCGCAAGCAATGAAAATCCACGAGGTTCAAGTCCCTTGGTTATCGAAGCTATAAAGCAAGAGGCAGGCAAGGCGCATCTCTACCCAGATGATAGCTATTATGAACTCAAAGATGCGTTGGCAAAAAAATATGCATTACAGAGTGCAAATATCATCATAGGAGCAGGAAGTGATCAAATCATCTCATTTGCTCTGCATGCAAAGGCAAATAATAAAAGTGCTATTTTGATGGCTAGAACAACTTTTGCCATGTATGAGATTTATGGAAAACAAACAGGTGCTACTATACTCAAGACCGAATCACACGAACATGATTTGAATGAACTGTATGATCTCTATCAAAAAAATACAAACATAGCAGTTATTTTTTTATGCTTGCCAAACAACCCACTTGGTGAGTGTTTAGACACAAAAGATGTGTATGATTTTCTTGATAAAATAGATAAAAATACTCTTGTGGTGATCGATGGAGCGTATCAAGAATATGCCGCATATAAAGATAAAAATAAAGCCATAGATGTGCAAAACTTGATTGAAAAATATGAAAATGTTATCTATCTAGGCACTTTTTCAAAAGCTTATGGGCTTGGTGGTATGCGTTGTGGATATGGTATAGCAAATGCTGGTATGATTCATGAGTTGCACAAATTACGATCCCCTTTCAACATCACAACTCTCTCATTAAAAGCCGCTATCATAGCACTGAGTGATCAAGAATTTGTACAAAGTTCCATTGCTCTTAATTTTGAACAAATGAAACGATATGAAGCTTTTGCTAAACAAAATGGCTTTGATTTCATCCAAAGTTATACAAATTTTATCACCCTTAGATACCCACAAACACAAAATGCAACACAAATTGCAACAATGCTTTTGAAAAAAGGTATAATAATTAGAGATCTTGCTTCCTATGGACTCAATGCTTTGCGTGTAACCATTGGAACAAGCGAACAAAATACCCGATTTTTTGAGACATATACAAACCATTCAAGGCAATAGATGGACTTAAAAGCACTCTTCGATCAGATAGCATCACTCTTCCAAAACTTTACACTACGACAAAAAATAGTAGCTGGGGTTTCTGTTTTTGTTGTAGTTGGTTTTATCGTCTTTTTATTGTTATTTCGCACTCAAGACACGATGGTTGGAAGTGGTTATAGTATTTTATTTGAAAAAACCAGCGCAAGTGATTCGGCACTTATTATCCAACAGCTTGAAAAAAATGCAGTTCCTTATCGTATTTTAAATGAAGGAACAATCGCTGTTCCATCTGATACGGTATATAAACAAAGGATATCTATAGCCGCACTTGGCATCCCAAAAGATAGCAAGGTTGGTTTTGAAATTTTTAATAAAAGCGAGTTTGGATCAACTGATTTTGACCAACAGATCAAATATCTCAGAGCTTTAGAGGGAGAACTTGCACGCACTATTGAGGGGCTTATGCCAATTGTCAATGCAAGTGTACATGTAGCAATTCCAAAAGAGACTGTTTTTGCTGAACAAAAAACGCCAACAACTGCTTCCATCGTTTTGCAAATTCGTCCAAATATGAAACTCTCTTTACAGCAAATCACAGGGATTAAAAATCTAGTTGCAGCCTCGATTGCAAACCTTCAGCCATCAGATGTTTCTATCGTTAATCAAGATGGTATTCCTTTGGGCGATGAGGATGGCGGTGCATTTGAATCTGAGTCGATTAAAAATCAATTGCGATATAAAAAAGAGTTTGAATCAGAGTTTGAGCAAAAAATTATCAATGTGTTAGCGCCTATCATCGGTGGAATTGACAAGGTTGTGGCAAAAGTAACAATAGACTTTGATTTTGCTCAAGAAAGTAGTATTTCAGAGGTGTATGATCCTAATTCTGTTGCGAGAAGCGAGCAAAATAGTGAAGAAAAAAGAGAGGGCACTCAGCTAGCAGATGTAGGCGGTGTTCCGGGGGCTATAAGCAACATAGGTCCAGTTCAAGGTCTTGGCGAGAATGCACTCAAAGAAAAATATGAAAAGAATTCAAATACCATCAACTATGAAATTTCAAAAAAAGTAACTAATATAAAAGGGCAATTTGCAACGATAAAAAAAGTAAGCGCTGCGGTTGTGGTTGATGGAAATTATGACTTTGCAACAAATGCACAGGGTGTGCTATCTGATAAGCCACAGTTTATACCGCTCACACAAGAACAGATGGTATCTATCGAACAAATTGTAAAGCAAACAGTTGGTTTTAGTGCAAACAGGGGTGATGAGGTTGCTATCAGTAATTTTGAGTTTAAACCATTGCAACAAGATGGCACAAAAGCACCAACACAAACGATGGTTGATAAAATATCGTTTTACACAGCTCCGCTTATCCCGATCTTTAAATACTTGCTCGTAGGTATATTGCTTTTTGTATTCTATAAAAAAGTGATTGAACCATTTAGTCGAAAAATGATAGAAGAATCTAGCGAACATTTGGATGTAAATGAGCTAAATAAAGAAGACGAGGATGATGAGAGTGCGGAAGATACACTTGAAAAATTCAAAAAAGCCCGTAAAAAAGTAGAAGCACAATTAGGAATTGGAGATGAGTTTAACGAAGAAGAGATGAAATATGATGTTCTTTTAGAAAAAATAAAATCATTGTGTGACAATAAAAGTGAAGAAATTTCTGGTTTATTGCAAAATCTCGTGCGCACAGAAGGGGATTATAGCTTATCCTCAAAAGATAGGGGTATAGAATGATGAAACTTTCAGAGGATCAAAAAAACCAGTACAATGAACTAACCATGGCAGAAAAAGTTGCTATTTTACTCATCCAGCTAGGCGAAGATACAACAGCAACACTTTTTTCGCATATGGATATTGATACAGTTACAGATATATCAAAGTATATAGCTACTGTAAAAAATATTGATAAAAATGTAGCCAATGCAGTTCTCGAAGAGTTTTATGCAATTTTACAATCAAACCAATACATTCGCAGTGGCGGCATGGAGTATGCAAAAGAGATTTTATACCGTACATTTGGAGCAGAAGCTGCACAAAAGATACTTGATAAGCTTTCAAAAACTATGGAAAATACTCAAAGTTTTGGGTATCTCAACCAAATCAAGCCACAACAACTTGCAGACTTTATTGTTACCGAACACCCACAAACTGTTGCTTTGATACTAGCACATATGGATCCATCAAGTGCCGCTGAAACGATCTCATTTTTTTCAGATGAACTCAAAAGTGAAGTAACTATTCGTATGGCAAATCTTGGCGATATATCACCATCTGTAATTAAGCGAGTTTCGGCTGTGCTTGAAAATAAACTCGAATCGCTTACATCTTACAAGGTAGAAGTCGGAGGTCCAAGAGCAGTTGCCGAAATCTTAAATCGTCTTGGTCAAAAAGCTTCAAAAACTACTATCGCTTATATCGAGCAAACAGATGAGGCACTTGCTGCCATCATTAAAGAGATGATGTTTACTTTTGAAGATATTATGAAACTCAATAGTGCCGCTGTTCGAGAGATACTCAAAGTTGCAGATAAAAAAGATTTGATGGTAGCACTCAAGGGTTCAGCAGATGGATTGCGGGATAAATTTATGGAAAATATGTCTCAAAGGGCGCAAGAAGCTTTTTTAGAAGAAATGGGATTTTTGGGAGCTGTGCGTGTAAAAGATGTCGAAGAGGCGCAAAGAAGAATCGTCGATGAAGTTCAAAAACTAGCAGAACAGGGCATTGTACAAGTAGGCGAAGCCGAAGAGATGATAGAATAAATGATGAAAAATATTATATCAACACAAAACGATGGTGAACATTCAGTGCAACAGTATCGTTTTAAAATTTTAGGCGGTCCCGTAGTTGAAGTGTCGGAACAAGAAAAGATTGCAGTGGAAGAAGAAAGCCTGAAGCAAGAGTATGCAAAAAAACAAGAAAAACAAGCTAAAGAAGATATAAATCAAGGGTTTATAGAGGAGCTTTTAAAAAAGAGCGATGAGCTTTCATCAAATATTATCAAGTTGCAAATGCAGATAGAAAAACAAGATGTAGAGTTTGAAAAAAGACTTACAAATGAACTAGCCAAAGAATCTTTAAGTTCGTTTGAAAAAGGATACCAAAAGGCAAAAGAGGAGTTACAAGAGGGGCAAGATATGCTCAAGAATAAATACTCAACTTCTATTGGTACTCTTGAAACAACAATTCAAAAGATAGAAGAAAGGCTTGTGCATATCGAAGATGATCTCTCACAAACTGCTATAGAGATCGCTAAAGAAGTGATTGCAAAAGAAGTGAGTAGCCAAAGTGCAAAGATAGCACATGAACTTTCAAAAGAACTTATAGCACAGTTGCGGGATGCAAGAACAATTGAGATAAAAGTTAATCCGCAAGATTATGAGTATTTAAAGCAAGCACATTCACAGAGTGAATTTGTACATGTAATGAGTGACGATGCTATCGCAAAAGGCGGTGTTGTTGTCTTTAGTGAAGCTGGAAATCTTGATGGAAATCTTTCTACGAGATTACAAAAAGTAAAAAATTTGATCCAAAATGGTTGAGTGAGAAAAATTTATGCAAAATTTGAAAAATAGTACCATGCAAGAGTTAAAAGATTTGTGTGTTTCATTGCGAAAAAAAATCATTGAAACGGTGAGTAAGAATGGCGGTCATCTAAGTAGCAATGTGGGTGCAGTCGAATTGATAGTTGCGATGCATTATGTTTTTAATGTAAAAAAAGATCCATTTATTTTTGATGTTTCGCATCAAGCATATGCACATAAATTACTGACAGATAGATGGGATAGATTTGAAAGTTTGCGACAGTTTGGAGGGCTTAGTGGATACACAAGGCCCGATGAGAG
The DNA here is from genome assembly GCA_014859685.1 of Sulfurospirillum sp. Lineage (GTDB taxonomy): Bacteria > Campylobacterota > Campylobacteria > Campylobacterales > Sulfurospirillaceae > UBA6810. The sequence goes on from JACUTU010000003.1 coordinate 223,922, forward strand.
TGTGTATGATTATTTTGTAGCTGGACATAGTTCAACTTCTATCTCTCTAGCACTCGGTGCTGCTAAAGCGATTGCCCTTCGGGGGGAACAAGACGAGAGAGTACCTGTTGTCTTAATTGGAGATGGTTCCATGAGCGCTGGAATGGCGTATGAAGCACTCAACGAGTTAGGCGATATCAAATTTCCCGTAGTTATAATTTTAAATGACAACAAAATGTCTATAGCAAAACCAATTGGAGCAATCAGCAAATTTCTTTCACACGCAATGGCAGGAGATTTTTTTCAAAAGATTAAAAAACAAACTGAGCAAATTTTGCAGTATCTCCCAGAAAGTGCAACTTATCTAGCAAAGAAATTTGAGGAAAGTCTTAAACTTATTACTCCTGGTATGTTGTTTGAGGAACTTGGTATTGATTATATAGGTCCTGTGGATGGACATAATCTTGAAGAGCTTATTTATGCCTATAAAATGGCTGCTAAGATGAAAAAACCAGTCATTATTCATGCCCAAACACTTAAGGGTAAAGGCTATGAAATCGCCGAGGGATATGAAGAAAATTGGCATGGCGTAGGCCCTTTTGATATTGATACAGGCAAAGCTATGAAGAGCAATGGCAATAGTGCCACAAAGATGTATTCAGAAGCACTTTATCGTTTAGCGCTACAACATGAAAATGTAGTGGGCGTGACAGCTGCTATGCCAAGTGGTACGGGTATGAGTAAATTAATTGATGCATTCCCAAAAAGATTTTGGGATGTAGCTATAGCTGAACAACACGCCGTTACTTCAATGTGTGCCATGGCAAAAGAGGGTTTTAAACCCTATATAACTATCTATTCTACTTTTTTACAAAGAGCGTATGATCAGATTATTCATGATGCGTGTATTTTAAATATGAGTGTTGTTTTTGCTATAGATAGGGCTGGAATTGTAGGCGAAGATGGTGAAACACACCAAGGTGCATTTGACATTTCTTACTTGAGTGCCATACCAAATATGACACTCTTAGCACCACGCGATGAGGCGAGTATGCAAAAGGCTATCGAGTATTCTTATTTGCATGTAGGACCATGTGCATTGCGATATCCAAGAGGTGCTTTTTTGCCAACGCCAGATGTTCCCGCGAGTAATTTTATGTATGCAAAGGCAGAAGTGTTGTATGTTACAAAAAGTGAAATTTTGCTTATAGGTTATGGAAACGGGGTAGGTAGGGCTTATTTGACACTTAAGATTTTACAAGAAAATGGATTTGATGCAACGCTTTTAGACCTACGATTTGCAAAGCCCATCGATCTTGAAACATTAGATGCACTCAGCGTGAGCCATAAAAAATGGTATATATTTAGTGATAGTGCAAAGATAGGTGGAATCTTTTCACAGCTTACATGTAAAAGAAATACAACAAGATGGCATGATGTTGCTATGGTAAGTTTTGAATACGAAGATGCTTTTATTGAGCATGGGGATACTAAAAAAATAGAAGAGAGTTTGGGATTATTGCCTGAACAATTAGCGGAAAAAATTATACAAGATCAAGTATAATAGCTTGATCTTGTATAGCAGAATTTTAGAGATTATCACTATGAGTTGCTAAGTAATCAGCAACACCTTCAGTGCTTGCTTTCATACCATCGTCACCTTTTGCCCAACCAGCAGGGCATACTTCACCAAATTCATTAGTAAAGAGCATAGCATCAACCATACGGATCATTTCATCGATATTTCTTCCAAGTGGAAGGTCGTTGATAACCGCATGTCGCACAGTTCCATCTTTGTCAATCAAAAAAGAACCGCGTAAAGCAACGCTTGCGCCAAACAATACATCAAAATCTTTTGAAATTTGTTTTGAAAGATCTGCTACAAGAGGAAAACGAACTTGCCCAATACCGCCGTGATTTACAGGAGTATTTTTCCATGCAAAGTGCGAAAATTGTGAATCAACAGAAACGCCGATTACATTAATGCCTCTTTTTGAAAATTCATCAAGTCTTTTATCAAATGCAATGATTTCTGATGGACATACAAAAGTAAAATCAAGCGGGTAAAAGAAAACTACCGTACCTTTTTCACCAAAGTTTTCATAGAGGTTGAAATTGTCTACAATTGTATTATCTCCCAAAACAGCAGTTGCTGTAAAATCAGGCGCCTTATTTGTTACTAGCATTAAATCTCCTTAAATAATAATTTTTATTAACAAGAAAATTATAGCAAAAAAAGTTTATAATAACTTTAATTGCTACATCTATGTCACGACTCATGTCCTAAATTCTGCAAGTTTATTGTTAAGCATCTCCGTCATTTTATTCATATGATCAGCAGCACTCGCTATCTCTTCAACACTTCTCGCATTTTGCACAGAAAAGTCATTGATTTTTTTTACAGAGGAAATGATATCTTCCATATTTTCGCCAGTTTGCACATAACTTGTAACACTTTTATCTGTTATCGTGGTTGCATGTGCAATCATTGTTGAGAGTTTTGTGATTTTATCTTCAACCAAAGTTGCTGTTTCGCTTAGTGTCGCAACCTTGTGTGAGTTTTGCGTCATTTGATCACTTGAATCCATGATTGATTGTACGATAACATTGATTGTTGCATTGATTTCTGTAAGGCTTTTTTGCGTGCGTTCAGCAAGTTTTCTCACCTCATCTGCTACAACCGCAAAACCTCTACCATGCTCACCAGCCCTTGCTGCTTCAATGGCGGCATTAAGTGCTAGTAGATTTGTTTGATCCGCAATGTCGCCAATAACTTGAAGCACATCTTTAACTTGTTCCGTATCTTGGCTTAATTGTTGAATCTTTTGGGCTAGTTCTATTTCAGTGGCAGAACTATTTTTTATATCATTTGTTAAGCCCACAACCGCACTATTGGCTTCTTGGAGGTAATCGTTTGCTTCAAGCATTTCATTTTTTGAGAGTTTTGCATCATCTATGCCTAGATGCATATCTGTTTGAATATCTGTAGCTTTTTTTGTTGTTTCATTGACGATAGTGGTTGAGTTTTCAACAAGTTTACCAACTTGTAGTGAAGTGGTTGAAAGTTCGTGTGCAACAGAGGAGTTTTCGCTTGCAAGATTTTTTACATCACCTAACAGCACTCGCATCTTTTCAATGAAGTTATTGATCCCACTGCTAGCTTGTGCTATCTCATCATTGCCATGAATTTCAAGTTTGCGAGTCAAATCTCCATTGCCACTTGAGAGGTTTTTGGTGGTCTCTATGAGGTTGTTGAGTGGGTTACTTACTAATCGATTGATGGCAAACCAGATGATAAGCACCATAAGAATAACAGCAATAAAACTAGAGATGATCATATTTTTTCTTAATTGCGTATTTACACCTTCAAAATCATCTAGATCTGCATAGCCAACGAAAATCCAATTCCATTGCGGAAATTCTAGAAAACTTATAAGTTTATGCGAGCCATCAATTTCTACGGTTTTAGAGCCATTTTTTTGCTCGAGTATCTCTTGATCAAGTTTTGAAGAAACTTGTTTACCCTCAAAAGTTGGATGGATATCGTATGCCTTTGACTTAGTATTGATAGCATAATAGTAACCATTCTCCCCAATGACAAGTGATTTTACCTTTTGTTTAAAACCTTTTAAACCCTCTGTGAAATCATAGCCAATGAATAGGATGCCAATCACCTCTTCATCGGTAATGATTGGTGAGTACACAGTGATATAATCCTTGCCAAACAATCGTGCATTGCCAACATAAGTTTGTTTTTTCATGATGGGCTCATATGCGGGGCTTGCTTTTCCTAAAAATGTACCCATCGCTCTCGAGCCATCTTGTTTTTTTAGCGATGTAGAAACACGAACAAAATCATCTTTGCTGCGTACAAAAACTGTTGCAACGCCACCTGTGAGATCTGTAAAATTTTCTACTTCAGTAAAGTTGTTGTTTACAATAGATCCACCTTGTGCGATCATTGGGGTTGCAACTCCATTGACATCAATGAGTTCATCTTCATTTAGGAAGAACATGCCAAAATCTTGAATGAAGATTTTATGCAATTTTTGTGCAGTATCCTCTAGTGCAGTATTGAACACTTCCATAGTTTGAAACATTTGATTTGTGTCTGCTTGCAAATTATTGTTTGTATTTTCATGAATAAAATGGCTTATATAATTACTCGTATAGGTAATAAAACCAACCATACTCAAAACTATGACACCAATTTGCAAGACGATAAGTTTTTTAGAAATTGATTTAAACACTATAACCTCCTCCTCTTTTAATTTTAAGGATTGATTCTACAATAGTGGACATAATTTACAACTTAAGTCATAGCTTTATCATACTGCAAAAAACCCAATCCAAAACTCGTATTTTAAATAAAATTTTAATATAGTTTCGCTATAGTTCCTTGGTATATACACTAAGATTTAAGGAGAAAATATGGCGGTAAGAATTACAGATATATGTATAAGTTGTGGAGCTTGCATAGATGAGTGTCCTGTTGAAGCAATTGTTGATGAGGATGATAACCCAACAGGCGAAGATATTTATTATGTTTATGCCGATAAATGTGTAGAATGTGTTGGACATCATGACGCTCCAGCTTGTGCAGAAGCTTGCCCAACTGAAGGATGTATCGTTTGGGATGCACCTTATGATGGACAAGCAAGCAGAGATGAAATAGGCCCTGATATGAGGACTGGCAGCACTCCTTGTGTTGAGTAAAACACTTTAGAAACAGGAAGCTTCTTCCTGTTTCCTTTGTCATTTGTAAAAAATACTTCAAACAATCTCCTCTAAAATTTATGGACTTTCTATTTTTTTTCTGCTATAATCCGCCTCTTGAACTTTAAATATTTTATAAAGAATGATTGAGGAGATTATCGTGGAGCGTACTTTATCTATTATAAAGCCTGATGCAGTAGCAAAAAATGTTATTGGTAAAATTGTTGATAGATTTGAATCAAACGGACTCAAAATAGCAGCTATGAAGAAGATGCAACTCTCAAATGCTGATGCAAGTGCTTTTTATGCCGTGCATGCACAAAGACCATTTTTTGGTGAACTTGTTACTTTTATGACAAGTGGTCCGGTTGTTGTTATGGTGCTTGAGGGTGAGAATGCCGTTGTAAAAAATCGTGATCTTATGGGTGCAACCAATCCAAAAGAAGCAGCAGCAGGCACTATCAGAGCAGATTTTGCTCAGAGTATTGATGCAAACGCAGTGCATGGCAGTGATAGTTTGGAAAATGCACAAGTAGAGATCAATTTCTTTTTTTCAGCTAGAGAAATTTTCTAAGAAATCAATCAATTATGCAAGTTTTGTTCAAAAAAATAACATCCAATGCAATAACATTTGAAACAAAACAAGATGCTATAAAATTTTTTGGTACAGCAAAGAGAGATTCAAAAGATTTAGTTACATGTAGAGCAAAATTACAAGGCAAAGTTACACATATCTGTGATAGATGTGGCGAAGATTTTGATCTAATTTTAGATGAAGAACTTGAGCTACTTGTGTGTGATGGTGTTTATGCTAAGAGTGATTCTTTAGATGTTATTGAATTTTATGAGGGAGTTTTGGATTTTGACGCTCTGTTAATGAGTGAGTTAGAAGCCATTAAAAGTGGATATAATTATTGTAAACAATGTTCTGTACCTAATGTGTAGAACATTTAAAATTTAAAGGAGATAATATGGCAGTTCCTAAGAGAAGAGTCAGTAAAACAAGAGCAGCTAAGAGAAGAACACACTATAAAGTCACTCTCGCAGTACCCGTAAAAGATATAGATGGAACATGGAAAATGCCTCATCGAATCAATAAAACTACAGGCGAATATAAAAACTAAATGATAAAAATAGCTATTGATGCTATGGGCGGAGATTTTGGTTCTGCCCCAATCATTGAAGGTGTTTTAAATGCTTTGGATGAAAAAGTATTTAATGCGATTCTGGTTGGAAAAACCAAAGAGATTCAGCCGCTTATTCCGCAAAAGTATCTAGAAAGAGTTTCATTTGTTGAAGCTAGTGATGTTCTTTTGATGAGTGATGCAGCTACAGATGCGCTTAAGCGAAAAGAATCATCAATCTATAAAGCAGTTGAGCTCGTGAGAGAAAAACTTGCAGATGGTGTTGTTTCTATGGGGCATAGTGGGGCTACCATGAGTCTTGCAACTCTGCGTATTGGTAGATTAAAGGGTATTGCAAGACCAGCAATTGCTACTTTGATGCCAAATCCTATCGGGAAGCCATCGCTTGTTTTAGATGTGGGCGCGAATGTTGATTGCAAGGCTGAGCATCTTTTTCAGTTTGCTATCATGGGTGAAGCATATGTGAGAGATATCCAAAAAGTATCAAAGCCAAAGATTGGACTACTTTGCAATGGTGAAGAAAAAAGCAAGGGAAACGAAGTTACCAAAGAGGCTTATGCTTTTTTGAGTAGACTAGATACTTTTGTGGGTAATATCGAGGGTAATAATATCTTTGATGGTTCTGTGGATGTGATTGTGTGTGATGGCTTTGTTGGTAATATACTATTAAAAACAAGCGAAGGTGTTGCAGAATCTATTGCTAAAATTATCAAAAAAAATATAGGCAAATCGCCACTTGCTATTGCTGGCGCTGTTTTGATGCGGCGTGTTTTCAAAGTGTTAAAAAAACAAGTTGATTATGCAGAATATGGTGGAGCTCCACTTTTAGGTATCAATGGTTGTGCCATCATTGGGCATGGGAAAAGCAATGCTAAAGCGGTAAAAAATGCGATATTTCAAGCAATAAACTCTTCAGCTTCAAACATCAACGCAGATATAGAGGCAAGATTAGAAGCATTGAAAAAATAGAAGGACTTACATGTACGCAGCACTACGATCTATAGGAAGTTATGTTCCAAAAAAAATACTCACAAATTTTGATCTTGAAAAAATGGTTGATACAAGCAATGAGTGGATTGAGCAGCGTACGGGAATAAAAGAACGACGCATTGCAGCAGCAGATGAGCATACGAGCGATATGGGTGCAAAAGCAGCAAAAGTTGCAATAGATCGAGCAGGTATCGAACTTGAAAAAATTGATCTTGTGATTTGTGCAACACTCTCACCGGATCATCTGTGCATGCCCTCTACTGCTTGTTTGATTTCGCAAAAACTAGGTATTGCAAATGTTATGGCATTTGATATTAGCAGTGCTTGTAGCGGTTTTGTTTATATGCTTCAAATTGCAAAAGCGTTTATTGAATCTGGTATGAAAAAACATATTTTGCTTGTTGGCGCTGAAAAGATAAGCCCGCTTTTGGATTACAATGATCGCACTACATGTATTTTATTTGGAGATGGCGCTGGGGCGGCTATCATCGAAGCTACCGAAGATAAAAATGAAGCTATCATAGATGTTCATGCTTCAGCAGACGGCAATTATGGAGATCTTTTGATTACTGCTGGAGGCGCTTCACGCTTTCCATGCTGTGATGCAACGATAAAACAGGGTTTACAGTATATCAAAATGTCTGGAAATGAAGTATTTAAAGTTGCTGTAAAAACACTTACAAGTGATGTGGTAGATATTTTAGCAAAAAACAATATCACACCAGATCAAATTGATCATTTTGTGCCACACCAAGCAAATCTTCGCATTATTGAAGCGGTACGAAAAAAACTCAATTTTCCTATCGAACAAACAGTTTTAACAGTAGCAAAATACGGCAATACTTCCGCAGCATCTATCCCGATGGCTATCAATGATGCGTATGAAGAGGGAAGAATTAAGTATGGAGATCTTATGCTTTTAGATACTTTTGGTGGTGGATTTACTTGGGGAAGCGCACTTGTGAGATTTGCAGGAAAGTCTCTGTAAATAACACTTGTTAGAGAATTTTATGTAAAGAGGTTGCGTGTGCCATCCAGCGTTCAAGCTCTTCATAACGCTCTTCTTGAAGTAATTTTTTCGCTTTTTGCAACTCTTTTTCAAATATTTCTACAGAATCTAAGAGGTTTTTTCTATTTTGTTTGAAGATATCAACCCACATAACCGGTGAACTTTTTGCAAGACGGCTCATTCCTTTAAAGCCTCCAGCAGCAAGCAATAATATACTCTTTGGATCTTCTTGTCCTATAACACTATTTGCAAGTGCATAACTGATTACATGTGGTAAATGCGAGATGAAAGAAGCGTGTCTGTCGTGTGCATATTCATCCATAAAAACGATCTTCATGCCGATGTGTGAAAAAAGTTGAATTGCTCTATCTTTATGAAAATCATCACCTTGTTTTGTGCCACAAATAACAACTATTTGGTCTTGATAAAGTGTAGCAATTGCAGCGCTCGGACCAAATTTTTCAGTACCGCACATAGGGTGCGCACCTATAAAATTATGTGCAATACTGCGTGGAACATTTTTAATAATTTCAGCCTTTGTGCTACCAAGATCAATAATAGTTGTTTTGCTCGATACATCCTTAAGTAGATCAAGTGTTTTAATGATGGCTTCAACAGGAATCGCTAAAAAAATAACATCACATTGTTTGATATCTTCAAATGAGCCTATCTCATGTACAAGTCCAAGCGAGAGTGCCTCTTCACATGTAGTAAGATTTCTACTATACCCTATGATGTTCGAGATAAGTTTTGTTTGCTGTAAGGCCAAACCCAAAGAACCTCCCATAAGACCTAAACCAACAATACCAATTTTCATTTTTTTTCCTTAAACCCATGCTTTAATGATAATTAATTCTAAAGATGGTATTATAACTACTTTATTTAGAAAAATAACTTTAGGAATATACTCCATGAACAAGATACTTCTTGCTTTTTTTGTTACTATTAGTGTTTCTTTTGCCTCACAGATCAAGTCGCTAGAATTCGATGGGCTGGTGAGACTCTCGCACGAAGCGGCTTCACAAATGATTGGAATATCAGTTGGAGATATTGTCGATATTGAAAAGATTGATCAAGCCATCAAGTTGTTGTATAAGCAAAACTATTTTACAGATATCTGGGTTGAAGATGCTGGCAATGGAAAGATGATATTTCATTTCAAAGAAAAGCCAGCAATCGCAAATATCCAAATTGATGGTATTGGCGAAAATGACAAAGAAGAGATTTTGAGCATTACGAGCATAAAAAAAGGTGAAATTTATGATGCTCAAAAATCTGATTTGGCAAAAGCAAATATCATTAAACATTTTGAGATGAAGGGCTATTTTGATACCGTTGTTGAAGTAGAAAAAGAAGAGCTTAGTAAAGATGCATTTTCACTTCGTTTCATTATCAATCGTGGCGAAGAAATTTTTATAGATACGGTAAATCTATGTGGCGCACAAAATCTTGATTATGGCGATGTAGAACCTATGATGGCCAATAAAAGTGCAGAATTTTTACCGTGGATGTGGGGGTTTAATGATGGGAAATTACGACTTGCTGATTTAGAATTTGATGCACAGAGAATTAAAGATGTTTATATGCAAAATGGTTATTTGGATGTGGTTGTAAGTACGCCATTTTTAAAAGCATATATGGATAGCTACAGAGCAAATTTATCTTACAATATCACAGAAGGAATTCAATATAAGATAGGGAAAATAACACTTGCATATCCAAATGAACTTATACCACAAGAAGAATTATTTGATGCGATGGTACTTAAAGAGGGACAAATTTTCAATATAAAACGCTTAAGAAAAGATATCCAAAGTGTTCAAAATAAAATAGCAGATCTTGGATATGCGTATGCAAAAGTTCTCCCAAATATACAAAACGACAAACAAACAGGACTAAGCAATATAGAGCTTAAAATAATCACAGGCGATAAAGTGTATATCAATGATGTGCGAATTTCTGGCAATACACGCACAATTGATCGAGTTGCAAGAAGGGAGGTCTATCTAGCACATGGGGATTTGTATTCAAAAACAGATCTTGATGATAGTATATCTGCACTCAAGCGAACTAGTTATTTTGAAAATGTTTATATTGAAGAACAACGAATTGCCAATGATAAAATAGATTTGGTCATACATGTAAGCGAAGCAAGTACAGGTTCTATTGGTGGAGGCATTGGGTATGGTTCAAGTGATGGTTTATTGCTTAATGCAAATGTTTCTGATAGCAATATCTTTGGATCAGGCTTGAGAGCGGTTGTGGATCTTGAGCGAAGTGATAAGCAACTCACAGGTAGAGTTTCGCTTAGTAATCCTCGAGTTTTTGATTCTATTTATAGTTTAAGTGGCAGTTTATACGCTGAGGACAATGATTATTTGGATTATGATGAGAAAAAGTTAGGTTTTAACCTCACAGTTGGCAGGAAGATAGGAAGATATACAAGCGCCTCTTTAGGATATGTATTAGAAGATGTAAAGTATAGTGCATTTAGTGATTTTTGGACAAATTTTTATCCAAATGGATACTCGGCACTAAAAAGTTCGATCATTCCAGCAATATCGTTTAATAATACAGATGATTATTATTTGCCTAGAAAAGGGTTTGCAACAAGTGCAGCTATTGAAGTTGCAGGTCTAGGCGGGGATCAAAAATTTACAAAAACTACCACAAAATTTAGCTATTTCTATGGATTGGAAGATTTGATAGATTATGATCTTATCTTGCGCTATCGAGCAAGAGCACAATATATCACAGACAATGGCGAATTACCACCTGGAGAGAAATTATATATGGGCGGTATTAGTACTGTGCGAGGATATGAATCGAGTTCTCTCTCTCCAAAAGATAGCAATGGAGATCTCCTTGGCGGTAGAATGCTTTTTGCAAATTCTGTAGAAGCAAGCTTTCCGCTTATTGAGCGGTTGAAAATGCGTGGGGCCTTGTTTCTTGATTATGGTATGATTGGGGAGGATGATTTGAGCGTGAAGCGGGCTGGAACTGGTTTTAATCTTGAATGGGTTTCGCCATTAGGTCCAATACTTTTAATCTTTTCAAAGCCACTATTGAAAGAAAGTGGCGATCGTACCGCTACATTTGAATTTACTATGGGGCGACAATTTTAATAACTGTGCTTAAGTTTGTTGTAGCACTATCGCAAAAGAGGCTGGTTTTATCAGCTTCTTAATGCGTTCTTTGGCTACATGTAGCTTCTCTTTTGTGCGTATATGTAAAGTATGGTTTTCATACTTCATCTCCACATCTGTTCTTGCAAGGCTGGTATTGAGGCATTTTGCAAGTGCTATAATGAAGCTGAGCCAATTAATGATCGAAATATCTGGTAAAAGTTCATCAAAAGCCTGCATGTCTTCAAAGCTTGGTAATTTTTTCGTGTGATATTTGACTAAAATTGCTATCAAAACCTTTTCTTTATGAGAAAAATTATAATTTAAATTGTTGAGTATAAAATAAAAACTATGTAAATGCTCTTGGTAAAAACTAAGTGATCTGCCGATACTTTGGAGTTTGCATGCGATTGAGAGCTCTTTTTTATACCTAACATCAATTTGGTGCATATAAGAGAGTGTATCAAAAAGCATAAGTGCTACTTTAGAAATGTATTTTGATTCAAGAGGATCCATATCAAATCTATCTGAAAGACTCCGCACGCTTGGGTAAAAATTGGCTGGAAACCTTAGATTAGCATTTCGTAAGAGATCTTGCAAATACACGCCCTCACGCACTCCCGTTCCATTTGTTATGATGTGTGTGGCTTGAAGTTTCGCACTAATCGCTTCAAAAATCGCACAACCCTCACGCATAGTATCAATCCTGTCTTTTTTGATTCCAAAATCCTTAAGATCAAAAACATCACAAGCAATAATATTTTTGATCAAATCACTATGGCGTTCAAGTGCATATTCAAAGCCGTGGACAGTGTGGAGCGGGTAATGTTTTTTTGTCATGATGATTTCAGATAAAGAGCGGAGTGTGCCACCTATAGCTATGAGATTATCGGTGCAAAATACTGGATCTATATTTGCTATTTGGGCGTTTATGTAAGCTTTAATCTGTGGCAGAGGAATTTTTTTATCAAAAAAGAGTTCTTTGAGCCTAACAGTTCCTAGATTGAGTGAAAGCGTATGTGTTATCTGCCCATTTTCAATTTTTGCAAGTTCGCTTGAGCCACCACCTATATCAATAGTAGTAGCATTGATAAGCGGTTTAAGAAAATTTATAGCAGAAAGTCCACCGTAGTACGCCTCTTTATTGCCATCAATAATGCGAATTTGTAAACCAAGATCTGTGAAAGCTTTTTTAATAAAAAAAGATGAATTTGGCGCATCTCTAAGTGCTGATGTTGCAACACAAAGTGTTTTGGTGCATCGGAGTGACTTGATGATTGTTGTAAAATCATTGAGTGCATCATACGCTCTTTGCATAGGAATATCTTGAATATTTCCATCTTTTTCATAAGCACCTTCGCCAATTCTGATGCGACTTTTTATCTCCTTGATGAGATGAAAGGCAAAACGGCTACTTTTTTCAAATACAACCATTCTGGCTGAATTTGATCCTATATCGATGATGGCCGTTCGTTTTGCCACTGCTACTCTTCGTCTTTAAGCTGATCGTATTTGAGTTTCAACTCAGCCATTGTTTCAACATTGTCTGGATCTGGTATGATACAATCAACCGGACAAACTGAAATACATGCAGGTTCATCATAATGACCTACGCATTCGGTACAAACATCTGGATCAATTATATAAATCGGATCTGACTCTTCTATCGCATAATTTGGACATTCTTCTCTGCACGCATCGCATGCTATACACTCATCGGTAATCATTAAAGACATTTATTGCAACCTTGAAAAAATTTGACAACTTTATACACTATATGACCTTAAAATAGATTTAAAAAACTATTTATTCTATTTTTTTATAATTTTTTTGGTATTTGAAGGAAGGAAGAGCGTTGCGATTGTGCCTATAGTATCTGTTCTGTTTACTAACCAAATGCGTCCGCCTAGCGCATCTGCTGCACTTTTTGCTAAAAATAGCCCTAAACCAGCACCAGATTTATCGCCATAGCGTTTAAAAGGAGCAAAAAGATCTTTACTTTCATCAATGCCAATACCACTATCTATTACACTGATGCGAAGTCCCTGGTCCTCCTCTATGGATTGCAAAATAATCTCTCCATTTTGTGGGGTAAATTTGATGGCATTTTGGACGAAATTTTGGAGTACATGTATGAGTAGAGTCGGCTGTATAAGCATCATGTAGCTCGTGGGTTGCAAGTCTGTTTTAAAAATCTTTTTTTCCTGATTTGCGAGTATGGCAAAATTGTTTGCTCGCTCTTGTAAGAATTTGATCAGATCTATGGTGATTGGCTGTTCAAATTGCGCACCCTCTTGACGGCCAATTTCTAAAATATTGCTAATCATCTTGCTCATCTCGTCAATTATTTGGTTGTTTTGTTTGATGGTTTCTATGTATTTTTCATTTTCTCTAGGCCTTAAGAGAGTAACTTCATTTTTTGTTTTCATCACAGCCAAAGGTGTTTTAAGTTCGTGTGCTGTGCCTATGAAAAGCTCTTTTTGATATTTGACAAAGTGGTGAATGCGTTCTACTAGATGATTGATACTGTTTGCAAGTGGTAGAAATTCTATGGGTATATTTTTTGTATTGATTGATTGAAAAAAGTTTTCATCCATTGAAGCTAGTTTAGTAGTGAGTGAGTGTATCGGAATGATGAGCATTCGTGAGAGCAGTGATGCGTTAAAAATGATAAGAAAAATGGCGCTCAGATTGATAATCATGACATTTTTTAGGATACTTTCCAAAAGTTTATCTGTATTTGAGATATCTTTTGTGACCGCTAAAAAACTGGATCTATTTTTTTCAAAAGGATAAAAAACTGTAAGATAATTTTTATTTTTTTCTCTATTTTGCTCAAAAGTAATCTTATCGGGTTTATCCACTCTGATCACAACTTTGATGCTGAAATTTGCATTTGCATGTCCAAAGGAGTCGATGGCAAAAGGGTTGTTTGTGCTTTTATACTGTTTGACTAAAAGGGTTGTTTCTTGAATGAGTTCTTTTGTTAAGTCTTCGTAGATGGATATCTTGATGTAATTGTAAAGAATTACAGAAAATATCACAATCAGTGTGGCCGAAGCCAGCACTAATTGTAAGGCAAATTTATTTCTTATACTTTTTTGGGAAAGCAAAACCTATAACCTCTTCGTCTAACCGTCTCAATAGTTGAGATCTCCAATGGCTTATCCATTTTTTGACGAATTTGGTTAATTGCAACCTCGATAACATTTGGCGTTACAAGCTCAGGCTCTTCCCAGATAGCATCAAGAAGTTGTTCTTTTGAAACGATCTGATCGCTGTGTCTTGCAAGGTGTGTAAGCACTTCAAAAGGTTTGCCTTTGAGTTCTATCTCAATGCCTTTATAAGTGATTTTTTCTTCATCAGGATCGATTGTGAGGTCATCTATCTTGATGATATTTGTACCGCCAAATCGCAATCGCGCCTCGATGCGTGCCACGAGAATATCAAAATCAAATGGTTTTTTGATGTAATCATCTGCTCCAGCTTTGAGTGCTTTGATCTCACTCTCTTTATCTTCTTTTGCTGAGAGTGCCACCACTGCTGTTCTTGGAGACTTTTGTTTAATCAAGCTTATCAAATCTATGCCATCTCCATCGGGGAGCATCCAATCTGTAAGTATGAGATCATAATTTCTAATGCCTATATAATATTCCGCATCTTTATAATTTTCTGAGCTATCAGTTTGATAACCAAACTCTTGTAAGCCTTCTGCTATTGTTTTATTTAATGTAACTTCATCTTCGACGATTAAAATTCGCATTAGTATTCCTTGGGATTTTAAATTGAAAGGGGATTATACCATAATTTTAGGTAAATTTAAAGTTTTTTTAATAAAAATTTAATAATTTTTAGAAATCGCCAAGCTTGCCTGAGCATTTTTTAAAATATTAGGCTTAGAAATTTTAAGTAAGAGTAATTTTATATTAGGAAACTTTTGCAAAAGAACTTTTTCTAAATCCACAAGCGCATCTTCAAGCAGGAGATATTTTTGCGTTTGCATAGTTTTTTTCAAAAGCTTACATGTAAGTGCGTAGTCAATAAAATTATCTTTTGTATAGTAATAGCCAATTTCACAGTATATGACGACTTTTTGCGGCAACTTGCGTTCAAAATCCAAGATGCCGATGATGGCATTGAAGTGCAAGTTTTCAATGATGATTTTAAACAACAGGTTTCTCTTGCGCGTTAAAAAGTCGTACAATATTTGGTATATGCTTATAGATGATGATAAAAGCAATGAGTAAAATTGGTGCGTGTGTTTTGATTTGCGGCATTTCATAGTGCAATATAAAAGAAGATGCGATCAATACAAAAAGACCGATGAGCGATGAAACAGAAGAGATTTTTATAAGTTTTCCAGCAATGAACCAAGCCGCTCCAGCTAAGAGCGTCTCAAGAGGTAACATGTAAAGCATCACGCCCATAGCTGTTGCAACACCTTTACCACCCTCAAGTTTTAAAAATGGACTGTAACAATGCCCGATAACACTCAAAAGAGCTATCATCCAGAGTGTTGCATCACTGAGATGAAAAATAAAATCTGCTATGAAAAGTACCAAAATCCCCTTGATGGCATCAAGTAAAACGGTTGCGATCGCTAGTTTTTTTGCAAGTTTTGGATCACTTTGGCTAAGAACGCGTAATACATTTGTTGCTCCAATGCTTCCGCTTCCATAAGCCATAATGTTTGTATCGGCAAATTTTTTAGCCAGTATTACTCCAAAAGGAATACCACCTGCTAAGTAGGCTATGATGTAAAATTGGATATTAATATTGAGTAAAAATTCCACGAAAGTCCTTTGTAAAAATTAAACATTATTATACTTTATTTGTTATAATGCAAACCTTTATAACAAATAATAAGGATAAAGCATTGAATAATGCAACTTTAAAAAAAGAGATTTTAGAGCTTAAAAAAGAGTTACATGTAACGATTGTTGCACATTTTTATCAAAAAGATGAAGTATTTGAAATGGCTGATTTTACGGGAGATTCACTTGAATTGGCACGATTTGCAGCACTTGATCCAAATCCAAACTTAATATTTTGTGGAGTTGGATTTATGGGACAAAGTGTAAAGATACTTGCTCCAAACAAAAGAGTTTTTATGCCACGCATTGCATGCTGTGCGATGGCGAAGATGATTGATGCAAATTATTATGATCAAAATGTGAAAATTCTTGAGGATGCTGGCATTAAAAAAGAAGATATCATGCCAGTAACTTACATCAACTCATCAGCCGAGGTAAAGGCACGAGTTGGGCAGATGGGCGGATATGTTTGCACTAGCTCAAATGCAAAAAAAATTATCACACAAGCACGACAAAGTGGCAAAAAGATACTCTTTGTGCCAGATCGTTGTTTGGGGCAAAATATCGCCATTGATATGGGCTTAAAATCTTGTGTTATTGGTGATGGTAGTGATCCAAAAGTTGCGGATATCATCTGCTATAACGGCTTTTGTTCTGTGCATCAGCTTTTTGAGGTGAGCGACATTGAGTTTTATAGAAAAAAATATAAAGATATTCTTATCATCGCACACCCAGAATGTAAACCAGAAGTATGCGCAGCGTCTGATTTTGTAGGGTCTACAAGTCAAATTATAGCGTACATCAAAAATCTTCCATTGCAACAAAAAATAGCAGTAGCAACAGAATTTAATCTCGTCAATAGGCTCAGAAAAGAAAATACATATATTCTCTCTGCAACAAAACCAGAGTGTCCTACGATGAATGAAACAAGGCTAGAAGACTTACGCGATACACTTTTGTCTCTAAAAAATGGTGAGTATTTTAATGAAATTATGATCAGCGAAGAAACAAGAAAATACGCCTTTGAAGCACTCAATAGAATGTTTGAGCTATAAAAAGCGATGAGGGTAAACAAAATGAAACAAAATCAATTGAAACTTTGTTTTTTAATCACGAGGAATTTTTGTTGGACTTGTTTAGCCAAAGGGGGCAGTCAATATGATTAAGCATTTTGTTAAAAAAGCATTACAAGAAGATATAGGAAGAGGAGATCTATTTTATCTTGTGGGTGAAAATACAAGAGCAACAGCGCAGATTCTCTCCAAAGATAACGGCGTTTTAGCGGGGGTTGTATATGCAAAAGCCTTATGCAAAATTGAACGAATTGATGTGAAATTTCACAAAAAAGATGGCGATACGATAAACTATGGCGAATGTATAGCCACTCTCAAAGGAAAGTCAAAAAAACTCTTAATGTGCGAGCGAACTATTCTCAATCTTTTGCAACACGCCTCTGGTATAGCGAGCAATACAGCAAGATATGCTAAGGTGCTTGAGGGCTTACATGTAAAGCTCTTGGATACACGAAAAACACGACCTCTTGTGCGAGTATTTGAAAAGTATGCTGTGCGATGTGGTGGTGGCAATAACCATAGAATGGGGCTTGATGATTGTTTGATGCTCAAAGATACACACCTGCAAACTATCGATGACCTTAAAACTTTTATAAGCAATGCCAAAAAGAAATTGCCTTATACATGTAAGATAGAAATAGAGTGCGAAGATATACAATTTGCACGCCACGCAATGCAATGTGGCGCTGATATGATTATGTGCGACAATATGAATGAAGAGCAGATTGACAGTGTTGTTGCGTATAGAAATGAAAAATTTCCCCATATTTTACTCGAAGCAAGTGGCAATATAACGCAGAACAATATCGCAAGTTACGCAGCATGCGGAGTTGATGCGATTAGTAGCGGAAGCCTTATCCATCAAGCAGTTTGGCTTGATTTTTCGATGAAGATTACCCATAAAGAACAAAGCTAAACTTTACTATGGCAGATGATCAAGAAAAAACAGAAGAACCCACCTCCAAAAAGATAGAAGATGCGAGAAAAGATGGGAATGTTCCCAAGAGTCAAGATACAAATAGTTTTGTAACACTACTCATCGCTATCGCTGCTTTGCTCGGTTTTTTTGGTTTTATGAAAGAACGAATCATCTCTTTATATCTTTATTATAGTTCTTTTATAGGAGTGGATTTGAGTAAGAATGACATCTTCACAATCTCGATAACAACCTTTAAAGAACTGCTTTTAGTTGTTATTCCTATCGCTACAATCGTAGCTATTTCTGGGGTATTGGCGAGCGTTATGCAGTTTGGTTTTTTGTTTTCCACAAAACCCCTTACGCCTGATATCAGTAAAATCAACCCCATAAAGGGGCTTAAAAATCTAATATCCATTAAAAAACTCATAGAAACTATAAAAATCATTTTAAAGGTTAGTCTTGTTTTGGGTGCAGCTTACTATTTTTTGATAGATTTTTTACACGAATTGCCGAGTGTTTTATTTTTCTCCCTTTTTGATCAATTAGCGTGGTGGAAAGAACGAGCGATGATTTTAGTGGCTGTTATGTTAATTTTATTTTTAGGTTTGGCACTCTTTGACCTCTTTTTTGTGCGGTATAACTATTTTAAAGATTTAAAAATGAGCAAACAAGAGATCAAAGATGAATACAAGCAGATGGAGGGAGATCCGCAGATAAAAGCACGCATTCGACGCGTTCAAATGGAAATGGCAAAAAAAAGAATGATGCAAGACATTCCAAGTGCTGATGTAGTGATCACAAACCCGACGCATTATGCAGTTGCTATTCGTTATGATCAAGAAAAAGAGCATGCACCAAAAGTCGTTGCAAAAGGTATCGATCACCTCGCACTTCGCATAAGAGAGATAGCAAGAGAACATCATATTCAAATAATAGAAAACCCACCACTCGCAAGAGAATTGTATAAAAAATGTGAAATAGATCAAATCATACCCGAAACACTCTATAAAGCTGTTGCCGAAGTTTTGGCTTTTGTGTATCAAAGCTCAAAGAAAAAGGCAAGGTGATGCTAACTGTTTATCTCACTGATGTTACCCACTAAAACGAACTTGTGCGTTTTAGCGACAGGGACAAATGTCACTACCACTCCCTAAAGCTACGAAAAGGGTACTTTTCGAGAAAATGAGAGGTATTTACTAACTTTTTTGCAAAAGCACATAAGGTTAGCCACTAATCAATTTTTCAGTAAATTTTAAGTATAATTTCGTTTTTTAAATGGAGCAGTGATGTTGGAACAAATTTGGGATCGTTTAATGGCCGCAAAACATATTGTGCTTATCTCCCATGTCCATCCAGATGGAGATACGCTTGGTTCTTGTATCGGGTTGTATCACGCGCTCAAGCAAAATGGTAAAAAAACTACACTTTTTAATGCGGCGATTGAAGATTTACCACGAGAATTTCGATTTTTAAGTGGCTATGAAAAAATTACAAATAAATTGCCCAAAGAGTTTGATCTGATTGTGAGTTGTGATTGTGGTAGCTTTGATAGGCTAGGTATACAAAAAGGCGTCTATGAACTCATCAATGTAGACCACCACAAGACAAATACATACTTTGGCTCACTCAATTTAGTTGATGATACATTCGCAAGTGTCGGGGCTTTGATCTATGGGATGTTGCAAAAAAATGGCGTCAAAATTTCAAAAAAATCAGCCGAGGCGTTTTATGCGTCTTTAGGCGATGACACGGGATTTTTTCGCTATGGTAAAGTGAATGCAAAAACTTTTCAAATTGCTTCTGAACTCATTGAATGTGGTGCGGACGCACAAAAAGTTGCAAAATATATTAAAGCAGATGAATCGCTTGCGAAAGTACGGTTGAGAGCTTTTGTACTGCAACATTTTTGCTTGCATCACAACGCATTGATTGCTTCTGTGATCATTGATCAAAAGGTTATTGCGCAAACAGGGGCAAAGCGAAGTGATACAAAAAATATGATCATAGAACTGCGAAATCTCTCCAGCGTAAAAGTCGCTATTATGATACTTGAGCAATTGCACAATTATAAAGTTTCTTTGCGCAGCGATGGTGATATAGATGTTTCAAAGATCGCACAGAGTTATGGAGGTGGGGGGCATTATGCTTCTGCTGGTTTTGAGATAAAAACGAGCGAACCTCAAAAATTATTGGAAAATATTATAAAAAAGGTTACATGTAAATGAGATCAAGAAAAAGTAATACCGTTATTTATGTACTGTTGTTTTTTATACTGCTTATAGCGGCTTTCGCCTATATTTATAACGCAAAAATGTTTGAACAACAAGCTCCTACGATAGATTTGCCACAAAGTATAGATTGGAATTTGAAAAAACCTATCACTGTTAATATCGCAGATGCAAGTGGCATTAAATTTGTAAGAGCGGTTTTAAGTGATGGTACAAATTCTATAGTTTTGAACAAAAAAGTATATGAGCAAAGTTTGCAAGAGGTAAAACTCGATATCGTTTTTCCTAAAACAGGGTTTATGAGCAATAAAAAGAATTTTGAACTCAGTATTGATGCAAATGATGCAAGCAAGTGGAATTTTTTCAGTGGCAATACCACAACAAAAAAATCAATCATCACGGTTGATACAAAAAAACCAGAACTTTTTATCATAAATAATTCCTATAAAATTATCAAAGGCGGTTCAGCTGCAGTTGTTTTCAAAACAAAAGATGAAAATCTCAAAGAACTTTTTATCCAAACCAATTTTGGCAAAAAATTCTATCCAACACCTTTTTATAAACAAAATCATTTTGTTTCACTTCTTGCATGGCCGAGTGATGAAGAAAATTTTTCAGCCGATATAGTAGCGATAGACAAAGCTGGCAATATTGCAAAAGAACGCATACGGTTTTATCTCAAAAATAGAAAATACAAAGTTTCAAAGATTCCGCTTAGGGATAATTTTTTGGAGGGTAAAATTGCTGATTTGGCTAGTGAATATTCGCAAAATCCACTAGAAGATAAAATTGCAAAATTCAAATTTGTAAATGAAGATTTGCGAATTGAAAATGAAAATCACATCGAAAAGATCACTACAAAAGTGCCACAAGATATGATAAGTGATTTTGTTCTTGAGCCATTTTATCCATTAAAAAATGGTGCGGCAGTTGCAAGTTTTGGAGACCAACGGTTTTATACTTATGGGCAAAAAGAGATCAGCAAATCCCTCCATGTAGGGCTTGATTTTGCAAGCACTGCCAAAGCAAATATCATCACAAATAATGTAGCAGAAGTTGTGTTTGCAGGATCCAATGGCATTTATGGAGACAATATGATTCTCTCACACGGCTTGGGACTATATAGTTTGTATGGACATTGCTCCAGTTTTTTTGTGCAAGTTGGTGATAAAGTAGCGAAAAATACACCTATTGCGACAACAGGAACTACTGGTTTAGCACTCGGGGATCACCTACATTTTGGTGTTTTGGTGCAAGGCGTGGAAGTGAGACCTGAGGAATGGATGGATAGTTTATGGTTAAATGAAAATATCTTTACCGTACTTAATAACGCAAAAAAGATGTTAGACAGATGAAAAACTTAAAGCTCCCATTCTTGCCAAACGGCAAAGCTTTAGTGCAAGGAATTTTTGCTAGGGAGAATTTAAGGAACATCAAAAACTTAAAGCTCCCATTCTTGCCAAACGGCAAAGCTTTAGTGCAAGGAATTT
>JACUTU010000004.1 GCA_014859685.1 Sulfurospirillum sp.
CTTTAGTGAGGGGAATTTGGTTTGGAACTTGTTTCAAATCAAAGGAGACAGTTAATATGATATTTTCATTCTTGCCAAAAGGCAAAGCTTTAGTGAGGGGAATTTGGTTTGGAACTTGTTTCAAATCAAAGGAGACAGTTAAATGAAAATAGCCGCCCTGCAACTCCCTACCTTGCCTATGAGTGGTGCAAAATTGGATTATTATTTTCGCATCTGCCGTGAAAAAGAGGTTAAACTTGTTTTGCTTTGTGAATATGCTCTGAACAGTTTTTTCAAAGAGCTAGAAACGATGCCGTATTCCATGATAAAAGAGCAATCAAACCACAAGATAGCCGTGCTTAAGGAGTTGTGTAAAACTTATGATCTCTGTGTTGTAGCACCGATTGTACATGTAAAAGGCGATAAGCTTTTTAAGAGCATTGCAAAGTTTACTCCACGCTCGGTGCATTATTTTGAGCAACAATTTCTCATCAACTTCAAACATTGGAATGAAGAGAAATTTTTTCACAATAAGCAAGAAGTCTTTGTGCTTCCTACTTTTATGCTAGATGGCTTTCGAGTAGGCATTGTGAGTGGATTTGAGCTGCATTTTGACACTGTATTTGAGCAAGTTATGCAAAAAAATATAGACTTGCTTCTATGTCCATCAAGTTGTACTTTTGATTCGCTCAATCGATGGCAAGAGCTTTTAAAGATGCGTGCGTATCTAAACAATACCTACATCTTGCGAGCCAATAGAATCGGCACTTATCTTGAGGGTGAGGTTGCATGGAGATTTTATGGACACAGCAATCTTATAAATCCTTTTGGCGAAGTAGAACTTACTTTGGGCGATAAAGAAGAGGTACTGCTTGCTGATATTGATAAAGAAGAGATAGCACAGGCTAGAAAAATGTGGGGATGGAAAAAAGCACTCAGTAAAAGAGGAATGGTATAAATGCAAAATTATTTTCATAGACAAATCCAACTTTGGGGAGAAGAAACGCAACAAATGCTTGCTAGCAAAAAAATCGTAATCATAGGTTGCGGTGGACTTGGAAGTTCTTTAGCGATAGGTTTGGGTTCGTGTGGCATAGGAGAAATTCATCTTGTGGATTTTGACACAGTAAGTCTCCACAATATCCACCGACAAATAGCTTTTCGCATGGGCGATGAGGGCAAAAATAAGGCTGAAGTTGTTGGCGCATTGCTACAGCAGCGATCACCTTTTGTCAAAACAAGCTTACATGTAGAAGATTTTGAAAGTTTTACCAAAAAAAACATTGAAGCCGATCTCATCATTGATGCCACAGATAATTTACCAGTGCGTGCAAAGATTGATGCATATGCAAAGACGGTAAAAACCCCATGGATTTACGGTTCAGTAGAGGCATTTCACGGGCAAGTTTGTTTTTTTGAAAAAAGTAGCTTCGCAGCCTTTCAAGTAAAAGACAAAAAACCCTCAGGTATAGCCGCCCCTATTGTGATGCACATAGCTTCCTTGCAAGCCAATCTAGCTCTACGCTACCTAGCAGGTTTGAGCGTAAAAAAAGATTTTTTATACTACCTATATTTCAATGAAGAGGGCGAACTCATTACCCAAAAATTTCGTATGCCAATCATTGCACAATCATAAAGCAACAAGGAAAGTCATTGCAGTTTGAACCCTATCCGTTTGAAAAATTAAACACACTTTTAAGTGGAATAACACCCAATCAAAATTATGAGCCTTTTGTTTTAACTATTGGTGAACCACAGTTTGAGACACCTTTATTTATCCAAGAATCTTTGTGTCAGAATGCGCATTTGTTGCGAAAGTATCCAAAGAGTGCGGGCGAAGAGAGTCTGCGAGATGCACAGTTGGATTTTGTGCAAAGAAGATTTGGAGTGCATTTAGAGCCAGCACAACTTATTCCTACTTTTGGCACTAGAGAGGTGCTTTTTAATTTTCCACAGTTTTTATTGCACGATAAAAAAGAACCTGTTATGGCATATACAAATCCTTTTTATCAGATATACGAGGGTGCTGCAAAGGCTTCACGAGCGCATGTTGTACATCTTAATTTATGTAAAGAAAATGGATTCCAACCAGATATCCATGAGCCAAGATTGCGAGATGCAGATCTTGTCATTCTTAATTTTCCAAACAATCCAACAGCTTCTGTGATGAGTAAAGTTGATCTTGGAAAATGGGTGCAGTTAGCTTTGGAATATGATTTTGTGCTGATGAATGATGAGTGTTACAGCGAGATTTATGCCAATGAAAAACCACCATCATTGCTTGAGGCAAGTCTACATGTAGGCAATAGAAACTTTAAAAATGTACTCGTGATTAATTCTATATCCAAAAGAAGTTCAGCCCCTAGTTTGCGTAGTGGATTTATTGCAGGCGATAGCGATATCCTGAAACAATACCTAAAATATCGCACTTTTGCAGGAGTAGCTGTGCCTCTTCCCTTGCAAATGGCAGCGATAAAAGCATGGAGCGATGAGGTACATGTAGAGAAAACAAGAGAGATTTATAAACAAAATCTTCTATTGGCTAGTGAGATCTTACATGTAAGCAAAATCGAAGCTACATTTTATGTTTGGCTTGAAGTTTGGAACGATTTAGAGTTTACTAAAAAACTTTATGAACATAAAAATATCAAAGTGTTGCCTGGAAGTTTTTTAGGTCGCGATGGAATGGGAAGTGCTTTTGTAAGGGTGGCTTTAGTTGAAGATAGTGTAAAAACGAAGATCATACTTGAGCGTATCAATACATT
This sequence comes from Sulfurospirillum sp., assembly GCA_014859685.1. Lineage (GTDB taxonomy): Bacteria > Campylobacterota > Campylobacteria > Campylobacterales > Sulfurospirillaceae > UBA6810. The sequence goes on from JACUTU010000004.1 coordinate 2,745, forward strand.
TCAAAAGGAGATGATTGTATGAAAAAAATACACTTTGTGGGCATCGGAGGAATCGGACTGTCCGCACTTGCTAGATACCTAAAAAAAGAAAAATATCAAGTGAGCGGCAGTGATATCAAAGAAACAAAAATTACAAAAGCTTTGCGTGCAGAGGGAATTTTAGTATCTGTGCCACATGATAGCTCAAATATAACCGATCAAGATATTATTATCTATTCAGCAGTGATTAAAGATGACAATGCAGAGCTTATTGAGGCTAGAAAACGAAATATCATCACGCTTTCACGCAAAGATGCCCTGCCTCTTATATTGAAAAACAAACGAGTTTTTTCTGTATGTGGTGCGCATGGCAAAAGTACGACAAGTGCGATACTTGCGAGCATGGTTGATGGCAGTGTGATTATTGGTGCCGAAAGTAAGCAATTTGATACCAATATGTATTATCGGGTGAGCAATAATATCATCTTTGAAGCCGACGAGAGTGACTCAAGTTTTCTCAATTCTAATCCATATGTCGCGATCGTAACCAACGCAGAGCCTGAACATATGGAATATTACGACTATGATTATGAAAAATTTTACGACGCTTATCGTCAATTTTTAGAGCAAGCAAGTATCCGTGTGATCAATGCTGAAGATGATTTTTTGGCAACTCTTGATACGCTCGAAGCGATCAGACTTTTTCCAAGCCGTGATATAAAAGAGCGAAAAACGATCATAAAAAATGGTGAGCCTTTCACCTCTTTTATCCTTAAAGACCTCGGACGATTTGAAGTTTGGGGAATTGGTGAACATATCGCTATCGATGCTTCTTTGGCGATATTAGCTAGTATCAATGAGGTTGATCTTGAGAGTACGAGAGAGAAGATAAAAAATTATCGAGGTATCAAAAAACGCTTTGATATCTTAAGTAAGAGTGAAAATTATGCACTTATCGATGATTATGGACACCATCCAACGGAGATCAAAGCCACCTTGCGATCTGTAAAAAGATATGCAAATCTTATGGGTTTCAAAAAAATTACAGCGATTTGGCAGCCACATAAATATTCACGAACGATAGATAACCTACCAGCTTTTATCAACTGTTTTGCTGGTGTTGATGAGCTTTTGATTTTACCAGTTTGGAGTGCTGGTGAAGCGATCAGAGACATTGATTTTGCAAAAGAGTTTGCAAAATATCATCCTAAGTTTATCGATAGCGTGCATAGAAATGGCGAATTTATCGAGGTACTTGGGGAAAAAAATTTACTCAAAGATGGTATAGTTATCGGGTTTGGTGCCGGTGATATTAGCTATCAACTCAGAGGTGCCTGCTAGGAGCATTGTATGCAGATTATACTTTTTTTATTTTTTATTTTTGCAATTATTGGGCTATTTGCTATCAAAAAAGAGGAGTTACCTCTCAAAACAAAGATAGCACTTTTAGTAACATTATTTGTTTTGCTTGCGGCAGCTGGTGTGTATGAACTTTCAAAAAGTGCAAATACCTCTCAAAATCGGGAAACTCTCAACGCTTTTTTACAAGGTAAAACGCTTGATTGCGGGGGTGTGAGCGTACATACACAAGCTTTTGATTATATCAGCGGTACACAGGTGTTTATGCCTAAAAGATCAAATACCCAGCACAAAGGTTTAGTACTAGAAATCACCACATGTAAGATAAGGCCTTGATGGAACAACTGCTTGTTAAGTTGGATTTACAAGAGTACGCCAACGAATTTCAATCCCATTTTTCAAGACAAAAACCATTCTTTTTAGAAGGTGATATCCATCTGCATTTTAAGATGATACAAGAGCTTGATTTGTACCTCCAGCTCAATGCTCCTCCGACACTTGAGCCTATGCAAACTGCGCTTGCACATTTGCAAAAAAGTGGCGTTTTGGTTTTGCAAGAGATTCACTCTTTTGTAAAAATCTTGCGATATTTTCAGTATCTTAGAAAAAATATTCTTGAGGGATTACTTGCCTCTTGGCTTGAAAAGATAGAAATCTCCAAAGAGATGAGTGATATTTGTAATTATTTTAATGATAAGGGTGAATTGCGTGATGAAACAGATGAGCGTTTTGCCAATATACAAAATGCGTTAGCCCACATCAAAGAAGATATTGCACAAATTCTCAGACGATTACTTTCAAATGCAAAACTTGGCTCATATCTTGTTGATAGACAGGTGCATTACATTAACAATCAAGAAGCACTTTTGCTGCGAGGTGGTTTTAATCATGTGCTTAAGGGCAACATTATCGCTCGCAGTAGCGGTGGTTTTTTCTATGTCAATCCAGAGGGTATCTCAAAACTCAAGTCAAAACAGAGTGAACTCCTCGATAAAAAAGAGGAGCTGATCTATCAATACTGTAAGCAAATCTCAGCTATTTTGGCTAAAAACTATAAATTTTTACGCTTTTTAGATAGAGAGTTTGATAGATTTGATCATTACTTTGCACGGGTAAGCTTTGCGCGTTCAAGGGATTTGCATTTCATCATTCCTACTAAAAATCAAACCATAAAACTAGCCAAATTTTCACATCCAGCATTGAAAGATGCAAAAGCGATTAGTCTCAATTTTCAGGGACAAGTTTTGATGGTGACAGGTGTTAATGCCGGCGGAAAAACAATGTTGTTAAAATCAATCCTCAGCAGTGTCTTTTTAGCAAAATACCTCTTGCCTATGTCTATAGATGTTCAAAATTCACAAATAGGCTCATTTAAACAAATTGTGGCTATTTTAGATGATCCACAAAGTGTCAAAAATGATATTTCTACTTTTGCTGGGCGAATGAGCCAATTTGCACAACTGTTCAATACACGAGAGGCGCTGATTGGTGTTGATGAGATTGAACTTGGAACTGATGCAGATGAAGCAGCGAGTTTATTTAAAGTTTTACTCGAAGAGCTAATGGCGCGAGGTGCAAAGGTTGTGATTACTACTCACCACAAAAGACTTGCTTCCCTGATGGCAACCCATGAAAAAGTTGAACTTTTGGCGGCTATCTATGATGAAAAAGCACAAAGACCAACTTATGGATTTTTACAAGGAACGATAGGTAGAAGTTATGCTTTTGAAACAGCTTTGCGTTATGGCATCAGTGCGAATTTTATAGCAAAAGCCAAAGAACTTTATGGAGAAGACAAAGAAAAGCTCAATGATTTAATCCAAAAAAATATTGATCTTGAATTGGTTATGAAAAAAGAAGCTGCTAATTTAGAACAGAGCCAAGAGGAATTTAAACGCGCAAAAAATGCCCTTCAAGAAGAGCGAGAAACTGCAAAAAAAGAGTTTGAAGCTCAAAAATCACAGTTGCATTTCGAATATACAAAAGCCATAGTTGCAGCAAAAGAAGCGATTAAAACAAAAGATAGTTCGCAGGCGCATAGAGAATTAAATAAAGCGCATGAATATAAAAAAGCCGTACATGTAAGCACGCATACACCGCAACAAAAAGAGCCACTAGCGGTTGGTGATCTTGTGAAATACGCAAGTTCAAAAGGTGTGATAAAATCAATCAAAAAAGAGAGTGCGCTCATCGAGTGTGATGGTATTAAAATGCAAGTGCCATTGCATGCACTCAAGCGAAGAGGCGAACAAAAATTATTGCTTAAAAGCACAAAAGTACGGATTCAAACAAGTGTAGATACCGCTAGTACAGTAGTGCTTGATTTGCATGGTTTAAGAAGCGAAGAAGCTATAGAAAAACTCGATAAATTTCTCTCAGATTCCCTGATAAATGGTTTTGATGAGGTTATGGTGTACCATGGAATTGGCACAGGAAAATTGGCATATGCTGTAAAAACTTTTCTCAAAACCCATCCAAGTGTGCTTGCATTTAGTGATGCGCCACCCAACCAAGGTGGATTTGGTGCAACACTTGTAAAACTCTAACACTAAGAATTAAAAAGCTTTTTTTGAGTATAATTATCTAACTTTTTGCACCTCTACAAAACGAAGTTTTTTTAGAAAAACGGACGCGTTTGTTTTGGTGTGTAAAATCAGTAATTATTTTAGTATTTAAAAATTGCTAAGGAAAAATTAATGCACCGTAACGACAAAATACGAAAGATTATCGTTTATTCGCCTATGCTTTTTGTATTTTGTTTCATCTTATTTATCTTTTTCTATTTTAAACAATATAACTTTTATGAACCATACATCTTTGTTATGGGTGCATTTGTATTGTTTTGTGTTTATGTAGCCGCACGCAATATTTCAAAGCATATCTTACATGTAAACAAAACAAATGCACAGTTACAAGAGCAAAACAAACTTCTCGAAGAGCTTTTGTATAAAGATCATCTCACCAAACTTCCCAACAAAAAATCGCTCCAGCAAGATCTTGAATCAATGTATTCACCAAAAATAATCATCATAGATATCGATGACTTTCACAATATCAATGAATACTACGGAAATGATGTTGGCGATGCTATTTTATTTGAAGTAATTGGATATTTGCATGATTTTATCTCAAATACGCAAACAAAACTCTATCGCGTAGGCTCTGATCAGTTTGCATTAGTTGAAGATGCGATACTAGATATCGAACGGTATGAACAATTAGCGTTTGAGCTTGTAAGCGTGTTGAAGAAAAAAGAGGTCAAAGTCTTACATAAGACGCAAAAAATAGAGATAAATTGCACGATAGGCATGGCGCTCGAAGAGGAAAATACACTCTCAAAAGCTTTTATAGCTTTAGATTATGCGAAAAAAAATCAAAGAGATTTTATCTGTTATATGAAAAATCTTGATACAAAGACAGATTATGCAAAACAGATAAAACTTGCTTCTACCATCAATGAAGCTATTATTGATGGTAGAATTGTACCTTATTTTCAGCCGATTTTCGATAAGTCACAGCAGGCGAATAAGTATGAATGTTTGGCAAGAATGATAAGTAAAGATGCTAAAGAGATCGGGCCTATCGATTTTTTAGAAACTTCCAAAAGCGTGCATCAGTATACAAAAATCGCTAAAATTCTTATCAAAAAAGCCTTTACAACTATCCAAAATACAGATAAATCTGTGTCAATAAATCTGCTTGCACGCGATATGAGTGATAGCGATGTGAGCAATTATGTGCTTGATAAGATTGCAGAACATGGCGTTGCGAAACAGGTTGTAATTGAGATTTTAGAAGATGAAAATATAGAAAATCTTATGCGTATTAGCTCTTTTTTAGATCGCGCAAGACGCATGGGTGTTCGCATTGCAATAGATGATTTTGGTACAGGGTATAGCAATTTCTCTTATCTTTTGCAATTGCAGCCTGATTATATCAAGATCGATGGAAGCTTAATTAAACATATAGATACCGATAAAAACTCCGTTGCCATCGTTACAGCAATTATCGTTTTTGCAAAGCAGTTAGGTATAAAAACGATAGCTGAGTATGTCTGCACAAAAGAAGTGTATGAAAAATGCAAAGAGTTAGGTGTGGATGAATTTCAAGGTTTTTATCTTGGAAAACCACTAGCAAATTTACTCTAAGGAACTTTATGAATACACAAGATCTTTTTTTCAAACTCCTCAGATACCACTCATTAACTCCAAAAGATGATGGTGCTTTTGAATTTATCACTACCTATCTTGATGATTTTACTGCACAACGCATTGATATTGGCGGTGTAAAAAATCTCTTTTTATATAAAAAATTTGGCGAAGGTGATCGTTTATGTTTTGCTGGTCATATCGATGTTGTTCCGGCTGGAGAGGGTTGGTTGAGTGATCCTTTTGAGCCAATACTCAAAGACGGTTTTGTGTATGCAAGAGGAACGCAAGATATGAAAAGTGGTGTTTGTGCGATGTTGCAAGCGTGTAAAAATACCAAGAATTTTCACGGTACACTCTGCCTTATACTTACAAGCGACGAAGAGGGCGATGGAAAATGTGGTACCATTGAAGTATTACGATATCTTGAAACGCAAAATTTCTTACCCCATTTTGCCATTGTGGCTGAACCTACGAGTGAAACTATTTTTGGTGATGCGATTAAGATCGGTCGCCGTGGTTCGATCAATGGCGTTTTGGAAGTTTTTGGATTGCAGGGACACGCTGCATATCCAGCCAAAGCAAAAAATCCAATCCATCTTTTTGCATCACGACTTGCTATGCTTGCTGGGTATGATTTTGATGATGGCGATGCAAATTTTGAGCCATCAAAACTCGTAATTACTGACTTGCGATCTGGCATGGAAGTTACCAATGTCACGCCAAATACACTCAAAATGATGTTCAATGTGCGAAATTCTACAAAAACAAGCAAGAAAGATATAGAGGCATATATACAAAAAGTCTGTGATGGTTTAGATTTTCGCCTGACGCTTTCACAAAGTGCATTGCCATTTGTAACATCGAGCAAAAATAAAATCGTCCGAAAATTGTGTCAATCTATAGAAAAAGTGCTTACATGTAAGCCAAAAAAATCTACAGCAGGTGGCACGAGTGATGCTCGATTTATGGCAAGTTTTGGCGTACATGTAGTTGAGTTTGGTGTTCGAAATGACACGATTCACGCCCCAAATGAAAGATGTAGTTTGCAAGAAGTATATGATCTTGAAAAAGTATTTACAGATTTGATAAAAAATTTTTAAAAGGAAATGAATATGCGTTATATCAGTACCAACAAAGCCCCACAAGCCATTGGACCCTATTCACAAGCGATCGGTTTTGAAAACTTGATCTTTACTTCTGGAAGTATTGCACTGAGAGCTGATGGCTCACTCAATGATGGCGATGTGCAAACACAAGCCACGCAAGTACTTACAAATCTAAATGAAGTGCTTGTCGCAGCTGGAAGCAGTTTGCAACAAGTGCTTAAAACGACAATTTTTTTAGCAGATATGGATGACTTTAAAAGTGTTAATGAAGTCTATGCTTCTTTTTTTGGATCACACAAACCAGCCCGCTCAACTGTAGCAGTAAAATCACTTCCCATGGGAGTCAAGCTTGAGATAGAAGCTATTGCTTACAAAGGTTAGTAAATTTTTGCACGGCACTCTCTTGTATGTTTGATGATATTTTTGATATTTGCAACTGAGTGTTTGTGTCCATCGAGTGCTTCTTCATAGCTTGTATAGCGTCTGTTAAATACGGGTTTTTCATACTGGACTTTACCGCTAGCTTTTTCAAAAATCATCGTTTCATACACAAAAACATTTTCATGCTGGTTGAGCCATGAATGTCTGACTTCCATTTTGATAGTAGAGATAAAAAATTTTTCCCCATCAACTGCAACAATATCTTTAAGTTCTAAATCCTGATCTATAGAGTGATTCATCTTTTTCCCTTGTTTGATTTTTAAAATTTTATAACAAATTACATTTTTTTAACATAAGTTTAAAGTATAATTTTTTCATTTTAAATCGCTTAATACGGATTTAAAGTCTGAATTTAAATTTAATTTATAGTAAATTGACGATTAATTTAAGATATTATTGAATTTATAAAAATTGCAGGAGAGAATATGAAGCAAAATCACTATGAAGTTATTGTTATTGGCGGTGGAATTTCTGGAGCCGCTTTGTTCTATGAACTTGCAAAATACACAGATATTAAAAAAATTGCACTTTTAGAAAAATATGATGCGCTTTCAAAACTGAATTCAAAAGGCACAAGCAATTCTCAAACGATCCATTGTGGTGATATCGAAACAAACTATACTCTCCAAAAAGCTATAAATGTAAAGAGAACTGCTAAAATGGTGGAAAAATACTGTTTGCAGTATGGTTATGAAAATAAATTTATGTTTGCACATCAAAAAATGGCGATAGGCGTTGGCGAGAAAGAAGTAGCTTACATGTTAAAAAGATATGAAGATTTTAAAGAACTTTTTCCTTATCTTGAGATTTTTAGTAAAGAAAAGCTTAAAGAGATAGAACCAAAACTTATTTTTGATGCAGACGGTAAAGAACGAAGCGAAGATATCGTGGGTGTTGGCGTACAAAGTGGCGAGTGGAGTACCGTGGATTACGGTGCGATGAGCGAAAGTCTTGTTGAAAATGCGATGAAAATTGAGGATAAACAAACTGATTTATTTTTAAATTCTCAAGTTACAAGTATCCAAAAGCTAGGCAATATGCATGTAGTGCAAACAAAAGATCATACCTTTACCGCTGATTTTGTAGTGGTTAATGCTGGCGCGCATTCGCTTTATCTAGCCCATCGCATGGGGCATGGAACGGATTATGGTTGTTTACCTGTGGCTGGGAGTTTTTATCTGACCACCAAAAAAATTCTCAATGGTAAAGTTTATATGGTGCAGCATCCAAAGTTGCCATTTGCGGCTTTACATGGGGATCCAGATATCCTTGCAAACGGTTTTACCCGTTTTGGCCCAACCGCACTTGTGCTTCCTAAACTTGAGCGATATACGAGTGGAACTTATGTAGATTTTATAAAAACGCTTCGATTTGATAAAAATATTGCCAAAATCTTTAAAGATCTTTTTACTGACAATGATATTCGCAGTTACATCTTGCGAAACTTTCTTTTTGAAATTCCTTATTTCAATAAAAAATTCTTCTTAAAAGATGCTCGAAAAATTGTGCCATCCTTACAAGAGGAAGATATCGAATATGCAAAGGGTTTTGGAGGTGTAAGGCCACAAGTTTTGGATAAGAAAAATCAAAAATTGATGCTAGGAGAAGCAAGTATCAATCCAGGTACGGGTATCCTTTTCAATATGACACCAAGCCCTGGTGCTACAAGTTGTTTAGGAAATGGAGAACGAGATGCCAAAATTGTGTGCGATTTTTTAGGTAAGCAATTTTATCGTGAAACATTTGAAAAAGATCTTGTTGTTTGATGCAAGCGCTTGATCTGTATGCAAAAATTGAGCCATACATCGGATTTTATGAAGCGTATGAAGTGTTGTATCAAAAGTATCTGCAACTCATTAAACCTTTACATGTAAGCTCTGTTTTAGATGTAGGATGTGGCAATGGAAAATTCCTTGTACATTTGCAAAAAGCTGGATATAAAGCTTTAGGTATCGAACAAAGTGAAGCCATGGTTGCATACGCTAAAAAACTGGGTGTGGATGCAATGGTTTGTGATATCAGCACACTACAAGATGCGAGTTTTGATTGTGTGGTTGCCATCGGTGATGTGCTCAATTACATGAACACACAGGATTTATTGGCGTTTTTTTCACATGTAAGCAGAGTTTTAAAACCCCAGGGGTACTTACTTGCTGACATCAATACACATCAAGGTTTTTTAGTTGCCGAGGGTGCTATGAGTAGTGAAGATGCAAATGGTTTTTTGAGTATTGAAGCTTTATACGAACACAATATCCTCACCACAAAGATTAATTTTTTTGAGAAAAAAGATACTCTTTATGAGCGATATGAGGGTGAGATAAGGCAGTTCTACCACCCAAAATCCACTTTTAAAAATCTTACATCATTAAAACTTCAAAAGACTCTAAAACATATTATGTTTAGTGATGTAACAGAAAAAGAAATTATAATTTTTACAAATAATTCATTAAGCTCTATTTAAGTAATAAAAAAGTAACATATTAATATATTTTTTAAAAGGAGTTTCGATGTTAAGAAAAGGTCTTGTAGGTTTAGCAGCTGTTGCTATGCTTAGTAGTGTTGCTTTTGCAAAAGATGCTAAAAGCGGAGTTGAGAGAGATGGAAAAACAACATTTGCACAATCATGTGCTGTGTGCCATAGTGTAAGAAATATTCCAGAAGTGCTTGTTATAGGCAATAAAAAAGATTGGGCTGAGTTGCTAGAAGAAGGACAACAATTCCCTAGCGCTCATGGCTGGGTTGGTACAAGAAAAATGCCAAGACATGGTGGCGATCCAAAGATTACTTTAAATGAGTTTATCAGTGCTGTTGCTTTTATGGCAAATGCATCAGGTGCGGATCCAAAATGGAAAGAAGCACCAGAACTTGATCCAGAAATGTACGCAAAAATCTTGGAACAAATCCAACTTAGATATCAAAGAAATGATCTCTATGACAAAATAGGTAAAAAATACTAACATATCTTTTTAGCTCAAGTGCTGCTTGAGCTAAAAATCTTTCTCATCACAAGGTATCATTTGAAAATAAATATAAAAGAAATCAACGAATATCCATTTTTTATACGACCATTTTTTTGGTTACAAAAGCGAAAATATGGGCAAGTGCTTATTCCTGGTTTGCTTTGGGCAAGAGTCCCGAAACTTTTTGCCGCAGTTGCGATACTTTACGGAGTTCTTGATCGCAAAAGTTCACCACTTACTCCAGAGCTTAGATCACTTGTAACAGTTCGGGTTTCACAGATAAATTGGTGCAAATTTTGTGTTGATATAAATTCAGCAACCCTTATCAAACGAGCAGGTTCCACGCAAAAAGTTGAAAACTTGCACAACTATCAAGAGAGTGAACTCTATAGTTCAAAAGAAAAAGTAGTGCTAGCTTACACTGATGCCATTACTTATTCGCACTTACATGTAAGCGATGAATTGCGAGATGAACTTGCACAGTATTTTGATGAAGATGGCATTGTTGAGCTAACAGGATTGATAGCTTTTCAAAATCTCTCGAGCAAATTCAATGCAGCACTCGATGTAGCCCCGCAAGGTTTTTGCAATATCCCGCAAAAGTTGGGTTAAAATTGCTATTTTATAAGCTGAGAAATACCTTTAAAAATAGGATTTTTAGCACTCACACAGAGTTCAAAAAGTAAAGATTCAAGTGTAGTAGGTACAGCTCCAGCTTGAATCATTCGTTTTAGTGCAAAATCTGTGTCACTTGGTTTTCGTGAATCCACACAATCACACACTACAACGGGAATAAATCCAGCCTCAAGCAAGTCAAGTACGCTTTGCATAACACACACATGTGCTTCTATGCCAAAGACGATGACAAATTTTTTATCCATCGCACATATCGCATCCATCGTACTTTGTGTTTGGCAGCAGCTGAAGGTAAATTTTTCATAAGCCTCACTACTTCCTACAAGCTCTTGCAAACTCCCTTGTGTTTTGCCGATACCCTTTGGATATTGCTCATTCAAGATAAAAGGTAACTCTAAAAGTTGTAAACCTTTGATGAGTTTGGCGCAATTTTCCAAAAGTCTTTTCGGATTTGACATATGAGGGACAAGTTTTTCTTGAATATCAACCATCAGCACTTGAGTTTGTTCTTTGATTACACGCATATTGACTCCTTATTTTGTTATAAATATATAAAATGCTTTCTCACCGAGTTGCATATCGATCCAAATACCCCGTAAATCCCCTATAGCAGCGTGTGCTAATGCGAGATTGTTGTAAGTTTTTGGCAGATCAAAAAGTATCTTTATATTTTTTTTAGAAAAAAGTGTTTTGGTGCCACCTGTGATAATGTTGCAAATCTCCGCTATGCCATCAGCAAGGGCTTCTTTGTTGTTGTCATCGAGTTTTTGTTCGAGCATAATTTCGAGAGTTTGCACAGCTAGTTGTTTTGGAAAAAGGAGTACAAAAACACCCTCAAGATCACCTCTAAATTTCATAACTGCACTGATAATCTCCTCTTTTTTATCTTTTTGAAAAGTTATGATGCTATGTGTGATTTTTTTTGCGTGAAAATTTGTGAGCATTTCAAGATTCTCCACCGCCGTATCGATAAAAATAGGTAAATTTGTTACAAGTATTTTGGAAAGACCAAGAGCGTGTTTGGTTTGGTTTGTATGCAAAATTTTATTGAGTTTTGTTTCATAAATCCCAAAATCGATACCTTTTTCTTGCAATTTTGTCTCAAACTCTTGTTTTGTTGTAACATAAATGATGCGATGCTGTTGCCATGATAACACAGAAGCAATTTTATCAATCTCATTTTCATCATCATCTTGCAACAAGACTACAAAGAGTGACTTGTGAAAAGATTGGGGATGAAAAAGCATACGAGCGATTTGCTGATTCTTAAAAAGCTTAATGCTACTCTCTTTAGTAAGGTCGCACAACATTACAAAATTTTCGCTCACAAAATCCCCAATAGCAATTGATGCATTAAGGTTTTTTGAAAATTTATCAAGTTCAAACACTAAATACTGTGCGATTTTTGCATGAAGCAATACATTTTTCAAGCTTATAAAGATGCCTTTTAGAACCCTTTGGCTGAGTATGTTTTGTACATCAAATATTTCTTGCATAAAAAGCTTAATATTTTTGCTGTTAAGCGGCTCATCTGGTATAAAAAAAACAATCTCTTCTTTAATAATTTTCATAAATGACTTTTGATTAAATTTTAAGCATATATTATAGTTTAAAATGCTTAATAAACTGCTAAAATACTGATTACATAAGTTCGCTTATGATATACTTTCGTAATAAAAAAAAGATATTATTTTACGAAAAAGGAGTCATTATGAATAAAAAAACAAAAATTTTAGCAACAGTTGGGCCATCGAGCGATAAACTAGAAGTTTTGGAAGGGCTTATTAACGCTGGTGTTAATGTATTTAGACTCAATTTTTCTCACGGTACGCATGAGTATCATTTTGAAACTATCGAAAAAATCAGACAAGCTTCTATAAATGTTGGCAAAAAAATAGGAATTTTGCAAGATATCTGTGGTCCAAAAGTAAGAGTTGGTACGCTTGAAGAAGATTTTTACCTCAAAACCGGTGATAAATTGATTTTTGAAAAACGCATTATTGAGGGTAAAAAAATAGATGAACATACTTATAGGCTCTGTATCAACCAACCACAAATTCTCGATATGCTCAAAATTGATGAGTATATCTATCTTTATGATGGAAATATCAAAGCAAAAGTAATTGCCATAGGCGATGAGATCGTAACAAATATAGAAAATGACGGAAAACTCTCTTCAAACAAAGGTGTTAATTTTCCAAATACGATCATCAATATAGAAGTTATTACGCCAAAAGATGAAAAAGATTTGCTTTGGGGCGTGCAAAATGGCGTTGATTTTGTTGCAATCTCTTTTGTGCAAAATGCAAATGACATACTAAAAGCTAGAAAGATACTCAATGCACACAAATCACGAGCGCAAGTTTTTGCAAAGATAGAAAAATTTGATGCAGTTGAGAACATAGATGAGATTTTAGAAGTGAGTGATGGGGTGATGGTAGCTCGTGGTGATTTGGGTATAGAAGTGCCTTACTATAAAGTTCCAAGTATTCAAAAAAAGATTATTAGAAAAGCAAACGCCCAGTCCAAGCCAGTTATTACAGCGACTCAAATGCTTCTTTCTATGGCTGAAAATGAGATGGCAACGCGTGCTGAGATCAGTGATGTGGCAAATGCTGTACTTGATGGAACGGATGCTGTGATGCTCTCAGAAGAGAGTGCGATCGGAAAAAATCCTGTACATGTAGTCGAAGTTATGGCAAATACGATCAAAGAAACCGAACAAGTATACCCATACAATAAATTTAACCGCTATGCGTTTTTGGATGAAACAGATATTATGTCCGAATCAACAGCAAAACTAGCACAGCGATTGGATGTCGATGCGGTTATTTCAATCACAAGTTCTGGTATGAGTGCTAGAAAACTTGCAAGGTATCGTATCAAAAATGATATCTATGCGATCACGCACGATGAGAGAGTGGCGCGTTCGCTTACTATCGCTTGGGGCGTGAAGCCTATTATGAATATTGAAGCGGGAACACTCAATATCATGCTCGCAAGAACAATGCAAAAAGGTTTAAACCGCGGATTTATTGATAAAAATAAAACTTACATTGTCACAGCTGGTCATCCAACGGGTGTAGAGGGAAGTACAAACTTCATCAGGCTTTTACGCAAGGAACAGATTGAGTATTATCTTGAAATGCTTTCGTAAATAAGCGATATTTACTTTAGGCTTATACAATCTTCTTTATGCAAATTAAGGAGATTGTTATGAATATCATAAAAAAACCAAGTTGGCAGATCGGTGAAAATGAGATTACAGATGAAATTCTTTTTCACAATCGACGCCATTTTCTCAAGCTAGGAGCTGCGGCGTTCGTTTCCACAGGTATGATCGCTCAAAAGCTCAGCGCCTTGGAAAAAGAATACAGAATTCCGTTGCAATTTTCAAAAACTGCTTATGGTGAGGGGCTAGAACTCAATAGTTTTGAACAAGCAAGCACTTACAATAATTTCTACGAATTTTCTACCTCAAAAGAAAAACCAGCCAAAATGGCACATACGCTTATCACAAGTCCATGGGATGTAGGTTTTTATGGAGAGTGTGAAAATGACACTATTTTGGGTGTTGAAGATATCTTAAAACAAGTAACACTCGAGGAGCGGATTTATCGTTTTCGCTGTGTTGAGGGTTGGTCGATGGTTGTGCCGTGGATCGGTTTTCCTCTCAAAAAACTGCTAGATATTGCAAAACCAAAATCAAGTGCAAAATTTGTGGCTTTCAAAACAAAGTATGACCCACAAATGTTTTCTGATCAAGGCAGGGGGATTTTTGGTGCGATTCCTTATCCGTATGTTGAGGGATTACGCATGGATGAAGCTATAAATGAACTTGCTTTTGTGGCGGTTGGTATGTATGGCAAGGTGTTGCCAAAACAAAATGGTGCGCCATTGCGTTTAATCGTTCCGTGGAAATATGGTTTCAAATCGATTAAGTCTATAGATTATGTAGAATTTACCAAAAATGAGCCAAAAAACACTTGGCAAGCAGTTAATGCGCGAGAGTATGGATTTTATGCAAATGTCAATCCACAAGTTGATCATCCTCGCTGGAGTCAAGCCAAAGAGCGAAAACTTGGCAGTTTTCTTAAAACAAAAACTTTACCATTTAATGGTTATGAAAAAGAAGTGGCCTACATGTACAAAGATATGGATTTGAAACGGTATTTTTGATGCGCAAAATTGTGCTTGTTCTCATCGCATTGATTCCGCTTTGTTATCTCGCTTTACATGTACAAAATGCAAATGACCCCATCAAATATATATATACACTCACAGGGTTTAGCGCACTAGTCTTTTTGCTCTCTTGTATATGTTTAAGCCCTCTTAAAAAACTGTACAATCTGATGATTTACCGCAAAACACTTGGGCTTTTAGCACTCTTCTACGCCTTGTTGCACTTTGTCAATTTTCTCGTGCTTGATGCGCAGTTTGAACTCTCATTTGTAATCAAAGAAGCTTTGGACAAACCATTTATCTATCTTGGAGTGTTTGCTTTGTTGATTCTTATTTTTATGGGTTTTACTTCCACAAAAAAATTGTTTGCAAAATTTCATAAGTGGCATAAGCTCGTTTATATTGCCCTTGTTTTAGTGCTTATTCATGAGATTATGGCACAAAAAACTATGACAAATTTAGAATATTTTTTTATAGTATTTGGCATCATATTGCTCTTGCAAAAATTTTTATATCTTACAAATATGAGATATAAATTTTAATACTGTTTTTATTTGTTTTTTGAATCCCCTTGCACATTGCTTCCACACTGATTCATTACAATATCCAAAATTATTTAAGGAGTTTTGATGAAAAAGTTTTCAGCTATATTGTTAGGTTTGGGTTTATTGAGTTCGGTGGCGCTTGTAGGTGCGGATATGGATCATTCAAAGATGCAGATGAATATAGCACAATCTTCAAGCACCACACAAAGCGGTGCCTATACAAATATGACGCAAAAAGATGGCTACAGTGTTATGATGAGTTCACAAAAACCACTTATTGCAGGCTCAAATAAGCTACATGTAAAGATACAAAAAGATACAAAAGCTATAACCGATGCACAAGCAAGAATCAAATTTTTTATGCCAGAGATGCCAGGAATGCCAGCGATGGAATATAAAGCAAATGGTGTTTTAATAGGCGATACATTTCAATTTGACATCAGTCTAGGTATGGGCGGCACTTGGCAGTATCAACTACAGTTTAAAACAAGCGACGGAGTTGTTCATAAAACAAAAGGGAGTGTAAATATCTAATGTTTGCTAAATCCATTTTTGCACTCGGCTTTTTATATGTGAGTTCTTTTGCGATCAGTTTTGAAGCGCTTACGCAAAAAGCGTTGGCACAAAATGACGCAATTGCTAGTTTGCAAAAAGAGAGTCTTGTGGCAGGTCAAGATATACTTTTAGCTCAAAAATGGAGCAATCCTGTTTTGAGCATAGGGGCAAATGACATCTTATTTGATGATATAGGTGCTAGAGATCTTGAGCCTATGCAAGCGGTATTTGTTGCGATTTCGCAACTTATTCCGCTTGGTAAAAAACTTGAGTATCAAACACAGATCGCAAGCATTGTACAAAAAATTGCACAAACAAAACTTGAGGATGCGAAACTCAAACTCGTATCTTCGATTTATGCAAATGGTTACGATTTGCTTATTGCACAAAAAAAATTTGCATTGCTTGAGGGTTTTGAACAAAATCTACAAGAGTTGCAAACAGTTTTGCTAGCCTTGTATGAAAACTCAAATGCTAATCAGGTTGCAAGTTTGCAAGTGCAACTTTTGCGTTCAAACCTTCAGATTCAAAAAGAAAATATCCGCTCAAAAATAGCAACTTTACAGCTCAATCTTGAACAATTGAGTTATGAAAAAAATATTGCACTTGAAGCTGATTTGAGTCTTGAAAAAGCTTTTTTGGTACCACAAAATCTCAGCACGCATCCGTTTATCCAATCCATAGAATTTGCAATCAAAAAATACAATACACTTGCGCAACTTGAAGAGGAGAAAAAACATTCTGATTTGCGGGTGAACTTCGGATATTTTTCAAGAGATGCAAAGTATAAAGACTATGCCAATCTTTCTTTTTCTATGCCACTTGCAATTTATGGGACAGAAGATGTGTTGCGTGTTAAAGCAAAATACCAAAGTTCACAAGCACTTGATGTTTTACATAAAACGAAACAAGTGTTCAAAACAAACTTTGAGATGTTACAAGTGAGTATGGCAACGGCATTTGCAAACTATCAAAATCTTCTTACAAGTATGGTTCCACAAAGAAATTTCATACAAGAAAGTCTAGCGTTACACAATGCATTAGGACACAATAGTGTGGTGGATCTTATCAAAAATTTCAATGAAATTATCACCTTGCAGTTGCTAGGCGTGGATGAGATGCAAAAATACTTTAATGCGTACGCACAATCAATTTACTACACAGGAATACCACAATGAGACTCTTTTTTTTACTTTTTCTATTTTTTGTTTATTCGCAAGCAAAAATCATACAAACAGACCAGTTATTTAACAAAAAGATCGTACATGTAAAGCAAAAAGAGTTTGCATATGCAAAAACATTTTATGCAAAAACTATGATCAATGAGGCAAAAATCATCGATATAGCACCACGGTTTAGCGGTTTTGTGGAAAATCTTACAGCAGATAAAAATTATGCTTTTGTGGATGCAAATACCCCTTTGCTCAGTGTGTATTCAGATGAAATACTCTCAGCCATAAATGAACTCAAACTTGCACAAAAATTGGGCAAGCAAAGCGGTTTGTACCAAAGTGCTTACAATAAACTTTTGCGTTTTGATCTGCACAAAAAAACACTTGCAAAGATAACGCAAGGAGCATTCAAAGATAGCGATATCCAGATTTATTCGCCCATAAGTGGCTACATCATACAAAAAAAAATTAACCAAAAATCTGCGTTTAAAAAAGGTCAACTTCTTTTTCAAATAGCAGATTTTCAAAATTTGTGGGTGATTGCTAAGGTATACCAACAAGATGTTGGATTTCTCTCCAAGGCCATGGCTGCAAAAATTATGATCGATGGAATATCTGAGCCAATAATTGCTAGCGTAGATTATATTTATCCATCGGTGAGCGAAAAAGATCAAACTATCGATGTTCGTTTGGTTATTGACAATAAAGAAAATCTTATTTTGCCAAATATGTTCGCAACAGTAGAACTTTCTAAAAAAGCACGAAAAATCCTTAGTTTGCCTCGATCTGCGGTGCTTAGCAAGGGAGAAAAGCACTTTGTTTTCAAACCACTCAATGAAAAAGAGTATGAACCAGTTATCATCAAAGCTGAAAGAATTGATAGTGAAAGTTACGAGATACTTGAGGGTTTGCAAGAGGGTGATGCGGTGATCGATCGTGTGATGTTTATGCAAGATAGTGATGCCATTACAAATGGTTTGTATGAATCTGATGAAGAGTGGTAGGAAAAAATTATGGTAGAAAAAATCATAGATTATAGTATTAAAAATATTTTTATCGTTCTTTTAAGTACTTTTGTTTTGGTGGGATTGTCGATTTGGGCAGTGAAACAAACTCCGCTTGATGCCCTGCCAGATCTTTCGCCACCGCAAGTTATCGTGCAAGTGAAATGGCCGGGACAATCACCAAGTACGATAGAAGAACAGATTAGTTACCCGCTCATCTCAAGCTTGTTATCCTTACAAAATATCGAAACAGTGCGTGCAGTGAGTAGTTTTGAAAATGCGCTTATTTACATCATTTTTAAAGAAAAAACAGATCTTTATGCGGCGAGAGAACGCGTTTTGGAACAACTTTCACAGCTTGCATCGACTTTTCCGCAAGGTGCAACTGTCAATATTGGGCCAGATGCAACAGGTGTTGGTTGGGCGTATGAATACGCTTTGAACTCTAAAACAAAAAGCCTTGATGAATTGCGTTCGTTGCAAGATTATTATTATAAATACGCACTTTTGAGTGTGGATGGTGTAAGTGATGTGGCATCTATCGGTGGTTTTGTAAAAAATTATGAGATCACGCTTGATCAAGATAAGCTTGTGCAATACGACATAAGTTTGCAGATGATTACAGATGCCATCAAAAAGAGCAATAACGACAAAGGCGGCAGAATTATTTTAGAAAATGGATTTGAAAATATCATTCAAGCCAAAGGCTATCTTAAAAATGAAGCTGACATAGAAGAGATCACAGTAAAAATACAAAATGCAACACCCTTGAAGATCAAAGATATAGCACAAGTCAATCTTACCCCAGCTAGCAGAAGAGGCTTGGTGGATCTCAACGGTGAAGGCGAGAGTGTTGGTGGTATCGTTATCGTTCGCTTTGGAGAAAACACTTATGATGTAATCCAAAGGGTAAAAAAGAAATTAGAAAGCTTACATGTAGAGGGTGTGAGCGTGGTAGAAACTTATGACAGAAGCTCACTTATCGACAAGGCAATTGCTACGCTAAAAAGCACACTTGTTGAGGAGAGTATCATTGTTATGATAGTATCAGCGCTGTTTTTATTTCACCTAAGAAGTGCTTTTATCATCATCCTTACTTTGCCTATAACTGTGTTGTTCACATTTTTACTGATGAAAACTTTTGGGCTTGGAAGCAATATCATGAGCCTTGGCGGTATCGCTATTGCGATTGGGGCGATGGTTGATGCGACAATTGTTATGGTAGAAAATGCACACAAATACATCCATAAGGCTATCTTGGAAAAAGGGAGCATAGATGAGCAGGAGCGAAAAAGAATAATCCTCAAATCTTCCAAACAAGTGGGACGCCCTATCTTTTTTGCATTGATTTTAGTTGTTGTATCTTTCTTGCCTATCTTCGCACTTAACGGACAAGAGGGTAAGTTGTTTGTTCCGCTTGCTTTTACAAAAACATTTGCAATGCTTTGTGGCGCATTTTTATCGATTACGCTTGTGCCTATTTTAATGCTGTTTTTTATAAGAGGTAAAATTTTGCCAGAAAACAAAAACTGGCTCAATAGATTTTTTACTTTTTTGTATATTCCTATCTTAAAACTCTCCTTGAGGTTGCGTTATGTTGTTGTGCTAGGATTTGTTGCTATGTTGGCGTTTACTTACCCTTTATACAAAGAGCAAAATTGGGAATTTATGCCAATGATCAATGAGCAAACCTTTATGTATATGCCTGTTACACCTTATGGAATAGGCATAGATTTTGCAAAAGAGCTCACCCATAAAACAAATAAAATCATCAAAAGTTTTCCAGAAGTTTCAAGCGTGTTTGCCAAAGTGGGACGAGCCGATTCTGCCACAGATCCAGCGCCGCTTGCCATGATCGAAACCATTATCCAATTCAAAGATCAAAGTGAATGGCGTGAAGGCATGAGCTATGAAAAACTCATGAAAGAGATGGATGAAAAGTTGCAAATTGCAGGACTTATAAACTCATGGACCTATCCAATTCGAGGACGAATAGATATGCTCCTTACAGGCATAAGAACGCCACTTGGTATCAAACTTTATGGCAACAACCACCAAAAACTTGAGCAAACCGCAACACAGATAGAGCAAAAACTCAAAAAACTAGAACATACATTGTCCGTGTCTTCAGATAAAATAAATAGTGGTTATTATCTGATGATCGACATAGATGATGCATTGCTTGCTCGTTATGGCATCACAAAAACTACTATTTTAGACACAGTACAACTAGCTATCGGTGGCGCTCAAGTAAGTGTTATGTTGCAAGGCTTGGAGCGCTATGGTATTAGTTTGCGACTCGAGGGTGAGCAGCGAAAAGAGATAACAAGTATCAAAAATATTCAGATAAAAACAAAACTTGGTTTTCAGCCTTTGCAAAGTTTTGCACGGGTTTATTACAAAGAAGGACCTAGTGTTATCAAATCTGAAAAAGGGATGAATGTCAATTTTATCTACATTACTCCAAAGCCAGAGGTCTCGTCAAAACAGTATAAAGATGAAGCGCAAAAAATTCTCAAAGAGATAAAATTGCCAGAGGGTTTTTATATAGAATGGGCGGGACAGAGTGAATATCTTGAAAGTGCGATGAAAAAACTCACTTACATTATACCGCTTACTTTTGTGATTATCTTTTTTCTTATCCTCATGGCTTTGAAAAATTTTCTCTATACATGTGTGATATTTTTTACCTTGCCATTTGCGATAACAGGAGGAATTTTATATCTGGATTTTTTAAATTTCAATATAAGTATAGCTGTGATTGTAGGCTTTTTGGCACTGTTGGGCGTGGCGGCTGAAACTTCTATCGTGATGCTTGTGTATCTTGATGAAGCGCTTAAAGAGTTAAAAGAAAAGGAATTGCAATTTAGCAAAGCCAATATCTTTGCGGCTGTTTACAATGGTGCAGCACTCAGACTCAGGCCAAAACTCATGACGCTCTTTGCTATCATGGGCGGACTGATTCCTATCATGTACATAAAAGGCGTTGGTAGCGAAGTGATGCAGCGAATTGCAGCTCCGATGATAGGAGGTATGGCGAGTTCTGCTGTACTAACTTTGATTATCGTTCCGAGTATATTTTACATTATAGCCTTGGTTAAAAAGGAAAAATTGCTATAATGCGCAAATGAAAAAAACAAATGCGTGTCGTATATTAGATAAATACAAAATCCCTTACACTCTCATCGAGTATGCAATCGATGAGAGTGATTTGAGTGCCTTACATGTAGCCAAAGTTTCGGGTATAAACATCAAGCAAATTTTTAAAACTTTAGTCTGTGTAGATGAGAAAAACCAACCGCTCGTAGCTTGTATCTCTGGAGACGATGCGCTTGATCTCAAAGCTTTAGCAAAAGTAGCAGGAGTGAAAAAATGCACCATGATTCCTCTGAAAGATTTACTTAAAATCACAGGTTATATCAAAGGAGGTTGCTCGCCGATTGGAATGAAAAAACTCTATCCAACATTCTTACATGTGAGTGCATTAGAATATCCATTTATAAGTATCAGCGCTGGAGTTAGAGGGATGCAAATCAAACTTGATCCCCAATTTTTACTCAAAGCAATTTTGGTAAAAACTGCCGATATCATCGAACGCAAAGAAAAAACATGCAAATCATAGAATTACAAAACCTAACATATATGCTTTTACCGCTCTTGTTTGTTGGCTATTTTTACTACAAATGGGTGGGCAATAAAACAGAAATCATCTATGCTACTTTTAAGATGTTTGCACAACTCTTGCTCATTGGATATCTTTTGGGATATATATTTGAAGCTAAGAGTTCGCTTGTAACGCTTGTAGTGGTTTTAGTGATGATAACCGCCGCTAGTTTTATAACTATTAGAAATATTACATGTAAGTCTAAAAAACTCTATTTTTCCATCTTTTTTGCCATCTTTGTGGGGGGAAGTATCAATCTGTTTTTAGTTCTCTTTTTTGTTTTGGATTTAGATAGCTTTAACACTCCCCGCTATGTAATTCCGCTTGCTGGAATGCTCTATTCTAACTGTATGAATGCTGTTTCTTTGGTTGCAGAACGATTTGAAAAAGAGATGCAACATGCGGGGTATGAAGAAGCAAGGTCTATAGCATTTAAAGCTTCTATGATTCCTCAAATAAACGCATTTTTAGCCGTCGGTCTTGTTTCTTTGCCTGGGACGATGACAGGTCAAATTTTAGCAGGAGCCGATCCACTCATCGCTGCAAGATACCAAATCATGGTAATGCTTATGATTTTAGGTAGCGCAGGTATCTCGACTATCATCTATCTTTTGCAAAAAAGTTCGTAAATACCTCTTGTTTTTTCGAAAATTACTTTTTCGTGGTTTGCTGGGTTTGTAGGGGCATTTGTTCCTAACACTGAAGCGGACGCATTCGATTTAGTGCATAACATCAGTTATTTAAATAAATCTTAAAGAAATATTAGATACAATCCACATCTTAAATCTCTCCAAAAGGACATACGCATGTATGCAATTATAAAAAATGGCGGGAAGCAATATAAAGTTCAAGTTGGAGATTATGTAAATCTAGACAGACTTGACGCTTCGCCAAAAGAGAAAATCGAGGTCACGGAAGTTTTAGCTATCAATGATGGCGAACTAAAAGTGGGAGCTCCATTTGTTGATGGTGCAAAAGTGGAACTAGAAGTAGTAACCGAAGGTAAAGATAAAAAAGTCATTACTTTTAAAAAGCGTAGAAGAAAAGATTCAAAAGTAAAACGCGGTTTTAGACGACAGTTTACACGAGTAAAAGTTTTAAGCATTCAAGCTTAATTCCCACAAGACACTAAGAAAGAAATAGGAGTAACACAATGGCTCACAAGAAAGGTCAGGGAAGTACCCAGAACAATAGAGACTCAGCTGGTCGCAGACTAGGCGTGAAAAAATTTGGTGGCGAATTTGTCCGTGCTGGCAATATCATCATCCGTCAAAGAGGAACGCAAACACATCCAGGTAGCAATGTAGGCATGGGCAATGATCATACTATATACGCACTTGTAGATGGACATGTACAATTTGGTCGTAAAGACAAAAGTAGAAAAAAAGTTTCTGTAATCCCCGCATAATTAAAGGGCGGATTTTCCGCCTTTTTCCTCTGTAGTATATCCATAAAAGTTAGTTGTAGCAGTTATGGATATATTTTCTCATAATTCAAAAGGTTTTATCAAATGTTTATAGACAATGTAAGCTTAACGCTCAGTTCGGGCAAGGGCGGCGCTGGAGCAGTATCATTTCGACGAGAAAAACATGTTATACAAGGTGGTCCAGATGGTGGCGATGGTGGACGCGGTGGCGATGTTGTTTTTAAAGTTGATAAAAACACCCACACACTTTCACATTTTCGTGGTGCAAATCACCTCAAAGCACAAAATGGTGTCCCCGGAGGAGGCCGTAGATGCTCAGGAAAATCAGGTACCACGCTAGAAGTTATTGTACCTCCAGGAACACAAATCATAGATGAAGAAAGTGGTGAAGTGCTCATGGATCTTTTGGTTGATGGAGAAAAAAAAGTTTTTCTCAAGGGCGGCAAGGGTGGACTTGGCAATGTTCACTTTAAAAGTTCTACAAATCAAAGACCAACATACGCACAACCAGGACTTGCAGGCGAGAGCAAAAGTGTACGATTGGAACTCAAACTTATCGCAGATGTTGGGCTTGTTGGATTTCCTAATGTTGGTAAATCCACGCTCATAGCAACACTCTCAAATGCACAACCAGAGATCGCAAACTATGAATTTACAACACTCACACCAAAATTAGGCGTAGTACAAACAGATAATTTTGAATCTTTCGTTATGGCAGATATACCCGGTATTATCGATGGAGCAAGTGAGGGAAAAGGACTTGGTTTAGAGTTTTTACGCCATATTGAACGGACAAAATTTTTACTTTTTATGCTTGATATCGCCAATTATAGAACGCTACAAGAACAATATGTTGCTCTCAAAAAAGAGTTAGAAAACTTTTCAGAGGAACTCTCTACAAGAGGTTTTGCTATCGCACTTACAAAAGCAGATGCCATGAGTTTTGAACAACTCAACAAAATAAGCGAAGATTTTTTGACACTCTTAGGGTTTGAAACAAACACTTTAGGCGATCTATACGGCATTGATCCTACAATTAATGCTTATTTTCAAGATGAGATCTATTATGATAGTTCAAAACCATTTTTTATTCTTCCTATCTCAGCGGCTTCTAGTATCAATACGAAAAGCGTGAAATATGCGCTAGGAGCTATTGTTAAAAAGGTTAGAGAAGATGCGAGTCGTAGTTAAAGTCGGTACACATATGCTCAGCGAGCAAAATCGTTTATGTAAAGAGCGAATGCTTGCCTTGATAGAGTTTTTAGTCTCACTTATGAGTAGTCATGAAGTTATTCTCGTCTCCTCAGCAGCAATTGCAGCAGGCTACACAAGACTTAAGATTGATAAAAAAGTACTCTCTAACAGACAAGCACTTGCAGCAATTGGGCAGCCATATTTAATCGAAACTTACAACAAAAAACTTGAAAAATTTGGCAAAATGGCAGGACAGATTCTATTAACTGCGGATGATTTTGACTCGCGAAAACGCACTTTTTATGCAAAATCTGCGGTGCAAACGCTCATCAATAACGGTATCTTACCGATCATCAATGAAAATGATGCTACCGCTACCGAAGAGATTATTTTTGGAGATAATGACCAACTTTCAGCACATTGTGCTTATTATTTTGATGCAGATTTGTTGATCATACTTTCTGACATTGATGGATACTATGATAAAGATCCGCGGGCATTTGCTGATGCAAAAATGTATAAAATAGTACAAAATATAAATGAGGAAGAACTCTTGATGCCACAAGTTGGTGGCAGTGAATTTGCTACAGGTGGCATCGTAACAAAACTCAAAGCCGCGGATTTTCTCTTAAAAAGAGGAAAATCACTCTTTATGGCAAGTGGCTTTGATCTTGAAGATGTGAAAAGTTTTATGATCCATGGAGTGCATAAAGGCGGAACACTCTTTACATGTAAGGGCGATTAATGCGAAAAGTAGTATTTATGGGAACGCCTGATTATGCTACTTGTATATTGCAAGAGTTGCTTACATGTAGTGATTTTGAAGTGGTGCTTTTAGTAACCCAACCTGACAAGCCAGCAGGAAGAGGACAATCACTCACGCCACCACATATCAAACAATGGGTGCTAGAAAATAAAATAAGCATCGACATCTACCAGCCAACATCACTCAAAATACAAGAAGCACAAGAGCGAATTGCACAAGCAAAAGCAGATTTTATTGTCGTAGCAGCATATGGACAAATTCTTCCATTACAGATTTTGCAGCTTGCTCCTTGCATTAATCTACATGCTTCACTTCTACCAAAATACCGCGGTGCAAGCCCAATACAATCTGCTATTTTACACAATGAAACTTTCAGCGGTGTAACCGCTATGTTGATGCAAGAGGGATTAGATAGTGGTGATATGTTAGGATTTAGTTATGTAAAATTGGATCCACATGTAAGAGTTGAAACACTCTTTGCAACTCTTGCCATATGTGCGGCTAAACTCACCGTTAAAACACTTAAAAATTTTCACAATATTGAAGCTTTACAACAAAATAAATTAGCCATAAGCTATGCCAAAAAGATACAAAAAACAGATGGACTAGTAGATTTGAGTAATGAAAAAGCGTGTGATATTTATACAAAATTTCGAGCTTTTGATCCGTGGCCAGGTATATTTTTGTCATCAGGGTTAAAACTTAAACAGATTAAACCCTCACATGTAAAAGCCAAATGGAGTGCAGGAATGATACAAGAGATTTGCCCTACATCTTTGCAACTTACATGTAAGGAGGGTTGCCTTGAAATCATCAGTGTGCAACCTACATCAAAAAAGCAGATGAATAGCGTGGATTATGCACGAGGTAAAAGGCTTGAGTGTGGAAATCCTTTGGTTTAAACATCTCAATTCAACCCATAAGCACCTTATTGAAGGTGTCAAAAGTGGCTCATTCAAAGCACCGCTAGCCTTAGGTGCAGATTTTCAAAGTGAAGGTGTTGGCAGCAGAGGTAACAGCTGGGACGGATTTGAGGGCAATCTTTTCTTCTCATTTTGTGTAGAAGAGAAACAGTTACCAAAAGATTTACAACTTGCGTCTTGTTCTATCTATTTTTCATGGATTATGAAAGAGGTTTTATGCACTTTAGGGTCGAAAATATGGATAAAATGGCCTAATGATTTTTATTTGGATACAAAAAAAATCGGTGGCACTATCAGTTCAAAAATCGGTACTACTATCATAGGCTCGATAGGTATAAATATCCTTTATGCACCCCAAGAATTCGGTGTTTTAGATATAGATATCCCACCAAAAGCATTGGCAAATCTTTTTATAGATAAACTTGAAAAAAAAATTTCATGGAAGAATGTTTTTAGTAAATATAAGATAGAATTTCAAAATAGTCTTGGTTTTACATTTCATTTAAACGGTAAAATTCTCTCTTTAGCCGAAGCAAAGTTATGTGAAGATGGCTCGATTGAGATAGAAAACAAAAAGGTGTACAGTTTACGATGAGCGAAATAATAGCAATAGCAAATCAAAAAGGCGGCGTTGGCAAAACTACAACAGCGGTGAATTTAGCTGCATCTTTAGCCGTAGCTGAGAAAAGAGTTTTGTTGATAGATATTGATCCACAAGCCAATGCAACTACAGGTTTAGGTTTTCATAGAAATGATTATGAGTATAACATCTATCATGTGCTTATAGAGAGAAAGAAGCTTTCGCAAATAATTCTACAAACAACACTACCGACACTGTATTTAGCACCTTCCAACATAGGTTTAGTTGGTGTTGAAAAAGAGTTTTATGACCAAAACATCAAAGGTAGAGAGCTTATACTGAAAAATAAAATCGAAGAGGTAAAGGATCAATATGATTTTATTATCATCGATTCACCACCAGCACTTGGAAGTATCACGATCAACGCACTCAGTGCTGCAAACTCAGTCATTATCCCAATTCAATGCGAATTTTTTGCTCTCGAGGGTTTAGCGCAATTACTCAATACTGTAAAACTTATCAAAAAAACCATCAATCCAACACTAGATATAAAAGGTTTTTTACCAACAATGTTTTCTACACAAAACAATCTTTCCAAGCAAGTTTTTGCAGATCTCAAACAACATTTTAAAAATAAACTTTTTGTAGATAGTGCATCAAACTATGTGGTTATCCCAAGAAATGTGAAATTGGCAGAATCGCCAAGTTTTGGAAAACCAATTATCTTGTACGATGTGCAATCCGCAGGATCCATAGCGTATCAAAATCTAGCAAATTCAATTCTTGCGAGCTAGGGATGAAGCAACCAAAAAAAGCTTTGGGTCGGGGATTGGGAGCTATATTTGAAGATGTTGAAGATGCTTACAATAAAGATATAAACAGTTCAAAAGATCTTGTGCGAGATATAGATGTATCAAGGATTTCACCTAACCCTTACCAGCCACGAAAATATTTCAATGATGCAGCCTTAAAAGAACTCAGTGAATCTATCAAAAAACATGGACTTTTACAGCCTATTATCGTTATTGAAAAAGATGATAATTACATGTTACTTGCTGGTGAACGAAGGTTTCGAGCAACAAAATTAGCAGGATTACAAAAAATACGCGCTATTGTTGCAGACATAGAATCAGAAAATCTGCGTGAACTCGCCCTCATAGAAAACATCCAAAGAGAAGATCTTAACCCAATTGAACTTGCCATTGCATTTAAAGAGCTAATAGAAGAATATAGTATTACGCAAGAGGGACTTTCGGAGATTATCAAAAAAAGTCGCACACAGATTACAAATACGCTACGACTTTTAACACTTTCTCAAAAAACACAAGATTGCATCACTGATGGTAAGTTATCTCAAGGACATGCAAAGATTATTGTTGGTCTAGATAGTGTTTTAGAAAATGAGATACTCAATACAATTTTAGGACAAAAACTTAGTGTGCGTGAAACTGAGAAACTTGTCAAAAAACTCAAATCCGGTGAACAGATAAGTGACATTACAAAGAAAAAATCACAAAATACTATTTTTGAACTTTTAGAGCTAGAAAAAGTGATTCAAAAACAAGGATTAAAAACAAAAATTAAAGCAAATACAATCACTATTGAGTTTGAAAATGGGGCATTTGTGAAAAAATTTTTAGAAAAAATTAAAAAATAAATTTTTATTTAATAATTATTTTTATTAACTTATGCTAAAATTCGCGCAAAATTAATCATGCGTTTATAATATGCATCGTTTTAATTGTTGTATAAAATAAGAGTCTTATAAAAAGGAGCGAAGAGATGTTGGACATAAGCCCCGCGCTTTTGCTAGTAACCGCCTCTGTATTTTTAATCTTGTTAATTGCACTCAACAAGATGCTTTACAAACCACTTTTGGGATTTATCGATAACAGAAATGATACGATAAAGCGAGATTTGGAAAATGCAGGTCAAAATGTTAGCGATGTTGATGCTTATTTCAAGGAAGCGGACGCTATTTTGCTTGTTGCAAAAGAAGAAGCAAGCAAGATACGAGAAGTTGCTTTAGAAAAAGCGAAAGAGATTGCTACAAAAGAAGTAGCTCAAAAAAAGAGTGAGCTTGATGACCAGTATTTGGTATTTTTGAAAACTCTTGAAATTGAACAAGTGCAACTCAAAAAAAGTTTATCTTTGCAAATACCGCTTTTCCAAGAGAGTATTAAAGCAAAATTAAGTCAGATTTAGGAGCCGTGTATATGAAATCAAAAATTATACTATTCATGATGAATCTCCCTGTGTTAGCATTGGCAAGTGAGGGTGGAACCGATATAGTGCCTAGAGCCATTAACTTTTTGATTTTCGCAGGCATAATGTACTATCTTGTAGCACAACATGCCAAAGATTTTTTTATTGGTCGAAAAGATGGTATAGCACAACGATTATCCTCAATTCAAGCGAAAGTAAAAGAATCAAGTCTAGCGAAAGAAAAAGCACAACTCAAAGTTGAGGAAGCAAAAGCACAAGCAAAATCTTTAGTAGAAACTGCCAAAAGAGAAGCAGAGCTTATAAGTGAAAAATTAGTTAATGACACACGCGTAGAGATCCAAAATCTTGAAAAAGCATATACAGATAAAACGCAGATTCAAAGACGAAAACTCACAAGAGAAGTTGTGGAACAAATTTTAAATGAAGTTTTTGTACAAACAGATATGGCACTCAACAAAGATGAACTTGTGAGCGTTGTCATGAAGAAGGTTGCATAATGAAAGCAATGATCGCAAAAAAATATGTAAATGCATTGATAAAGAGTTGCACACAAGATGAGTTGCAACAAACTGCTACTAGTATAGCTAGCCTGAGTACTGCTTTTGCATTGCCAAAATTAAATAACATTATATTTTCGCAAGATCTTAGCGCATACAAAAAAGAAAAATTTATTCTTTCATTAGTGAGCGATGCAAATATAAAAACAGTTAATTTTTTGAAATTACTTGCAAAAAATGATCGTTTTGCACTATTGCCTGCGATTGATAAAGAACTCAAGTTTCAAATTGCATGTAAACAAAATAGTTATCAAGGCACTATTGTGAGTAATTTTACGCTAAATCAAGATCAAGTTGCAAAACTCGAAGAAAGATTTAGCAAAAAGTTTGCAGCGACTATCGCATTGAAAAGTGTTACAAGTGATTATCCGGGTATTAAAATAGAACTTGATGATTTAGGTGTCGAAATGAGTTTCTCGTTTGAGAGATTAAAAGCTCAAATGGTTGAGCATATATTAAAAGCTATTTAAAATAGATGATAAGGAGCAATTTGTGGGAGCAAAAATGAAAGCTGATGAGATCAGCTCAATCATTAAAGAACGGATTGAAAATTTTGAATTAGATGTTGATGTTGAAGAAACTGGTAAAGTTGTTTCAGCTGCTGATGGCATAGCAAATGTTTATGGCCTTAACAATGTTATGGCTGGTGAAATGGTTGAGTTTGAAAATGGTGAAAGAGGAATGGCTCTAAACCTAGAAGAATCAAGCGTAGGTATCGTTGTACTTGGAAGTAGTAGCGAGATAAAAGAGGGCAGCTCAGTAAAAAGACTCGGTAAACTCTTAAGGGTGCCTGTTGGTGATGCGCTTATTGGTCGTGTAGTTAATTCTCTTGGCGATCCAATCGACGCCAAAGGACCAATTGAAGCTACTGAAACAAGATTTGTTGAAGAAAAAGCACATGGAATTATGGCCAGAAAATCAGTACATGAGCCACTACAAACAGGTTTAAAAGCGATCGATGCACTTGTGCCAATTGGTAGAGGTCAAAGAGAACTTATCATCGGTGATAGGCAAACAGGTAAAACAACCGTTGCGCTAGATACTATCATCAACCAAAAAGGTCAAGATGTTGTTTGTATTTATGTTGCAATTGGACAAAAACAATCAACTGTTGCACAAGTTGTAAAAAAACTTGAAGAACATGGAGCAATGGAATATACAATAGTTGTAAATGCTGGTGCTTCTGATTCTGCCGCATTGCAGTATTTAGCTCCATATGCTGGCGTGGCAATGGGCGAGTATTTTAGAGATAGCTCAAGACACGCACTCATCGTATATGATGATCTTTCAAAACATGCAGTTGCTTATCGTGAAATGTCACTTATTTTGCGAAGACCTCCAGGTCGTGAAGCCTATCCTGGTGATGTTTTTTATCTTCATTCAAGATTGCTAGAAAGAGCTGCCAAAGTAAATGATGCATTGGGCGCTGGTTCACTCACTGCTTTACCTATTATAGAAACACAAGCGGGCGATGTTTCGGCATATATTCCTACGAATGTAATCTCTATTACTGATGGACAAATATTTTTGGAATCAGATCTTTTTAACTCAGGTATTAGACCTGCTATCAATGTTGGTCTTTCTGTATCTCGTGTTGGTGGTGCTGCGCAAATTAAAGCAACAAAACAAGTAGCAGGTACACTCAGGCTAGATCTTGCACAGTTTAGAGAATTGCAAGCATTTGCACAATTTGCAAGTGATCTTGATGAATCAAGCAGAAAACAACTTGAGCGCGGTCAAAAAATGGTTGAAATATTGAAACAACCTCCATATTCTCCACTAGCTGTAGAAAAGCAAGTTGTTATAATATTTGCAGGTGCAAAAGGCTTTTTAGATGATATACAAACAAGTGAAATTACTCGTTTTGAGATTGAACTTTATCCATTTATTGAAGCAAAATATCCAAATATTCTTGAGCAAATTAGAACAAAAAAAGCTTTAGATAAGGAAATTGAAGAACTATTAACGAAAGCACTGAATGAGTTTAAAGCAACTTTTAGTGTCAAGTAAGGATAAGCTATGGCAAGCCTTAAAGAGATAAAAAGAAAAATCAAGAGTGTTGAAAATACCAAAAAAACAACTCGTGCTATGAAACTTGTTTCAACAGCAAAGCTCAATCGTGCAAAAACAGCAGCACAGCAATCACGAGTATATGCACAAAAAATAAATGAAGTACTTTCTGAAATATCTTTTAAATTACATCAATTTCGAGTTGAGGGTACGCAAAGTAGTTTTTTTGAAACTACACAGACGCCTGCTAAAGTGGATATTATTTTTGTGACAGCCGACAAAGGTTTGTGCGGCGGTTTCAATATACAAACAATTAAAGCTGTGAAGCAACTCATAAGTGAGTACAAAGAACAGAAAGTAAAAATTCGTCTTCGAGGAGTTGGCAAAAAAGGTATTGCGTATTTTAAATTCCTAGATTATGAATTACAAGCAGAGTATGTAGGCGTAAGTTCTTCTCCTACTTATAAAAAAGCACAAGAAATTATTACAGAAGCTATTGATGATTTTATAAATGGTGTAACTGATAAAGTTATACTTGTACACAATGGCTATAAAAATATGATTTCACAAGAATTGAAAATCAATGATATTGTTCCAGTCGAGGAACCTGTTGGTTATGAAAATACTTCAGATTCATTGATGGAGATGGAACCAGAAGAAGATATGAGTATTTTAGAATCATTGATGAAAAAATATTTTGAATACAACATGTACTATGCGCTCATTGATTCGTTAGCAGCAGAGCATAGTGCAAGGATGCAAGCGATGGAAAATGCTACGAAAAATGCGTCTGAGCGAGTGGCACTTTTGACACTTGCTTACAACAAAGCTAGACAAGAAGCTATAACCACTGAACTCATTGAGATCATTAGTGGTGTAGAGTCTATGAAATAATCTGTTTTAAAAATTAAAAGGAGAATATTCAATGAATGGAGTAATCAGCCAGATCATGGGTCCGGTTGTGGATGTCGATTTCGACGGCTACCTCCCAAAGATCAACGAAGCTATTGTAGTTAATTATGAAGTAGAAGGCAAAACACAAAAGCTTGTATTGGAAGTAGCAGCACACCTAGGCGATAATCGAGTAAGAACGATAGCGATGGATATGAGTGAAGGATTGACTCGCGGCATTAAAGTAGAAGCAATGGGTAGTCCTATCAAAGTTCCAGTTGGCAAAGAAGTACTCGGTAGAATTTTTAATGTTATTGGTGATGTGATTGATGAGGGTGAGGGTGTAACGCCGACTGATTATTGGTCAATCCATAGAGATCCCCCAAGTTTTGAAGAGCAAAGTACAAAGAGTGAGATTTTTGAAACAGGTATAAAAGTTGTTGATTTACTTGCGCCATATGCAAAAGGTGGAAAAGTTGGACTTTTTGGTGGTGCTGGTGTTGGTAAAACAGTTATTATTATGGAACTTATTCATAATGTTGCTTTTAAACATAGTGGCTATTCAGTATTTGCTGGTGTTGGTGAGCGAACAAGAGAGGGAAATGATCTCTATCACGAAATGAAAGACTCCAATGTATTGGATAAAGTTGCCCTCTGTTATGGCCAAATGAGTGAGCCTCCAGGAGCTAGAAATCGTATTGCGCTTACCGGTCTTACTATGGCTGAGTATTTTCGAGATGAGATGGGACTTGATGTTTTGATGTTTATCGATAATATCTTTAGATTTTCTCAATCAGGCGCTGAGATGTCAGCACTTTTGGGTCGTATTCCTTCAGCTGTTGGATATCAACCAACACTTGCTAGTGAAATGGGTAAATTTCAAGAAAGAATTACATCTACAAAAAAAGGTTCAATTACATCAGTTCAAGCCGTTTATGTGCCAGCAGATGACTTGACAGATCCTGCTCCTGCAACTGTTTTTGCACATCTTGATGCAACAACTGTTCTTAATCGTGCTATTGCAGAAAAAGGTATCTATCCTGCGGTTGATCCGCTTGATTCAAGTTCTCGTATGCTTGATCCACAAATTTTGGGTGCAGAGCATTATGAAGTAGCTCGTGGCGTTCAATCTGTTTTGCAAAAGTATAAAGATCTTCAAGATATCATTGCTATTTTGGGTATGGATGAACTCAGTGAAGAAGATAAAGTAACAGTTGATCGAGCAAGAAAAATAGAAAGATTTTTATCACAGCCATTCTTTGTAGCGGAAGTGTTTACAGGAAGTCCTGGAAAATATGTCACACTTGAAGAATCAATTGCTGGATTTAAAGGTATTCTTGATGGTAAATATGACGAACTTCCTGAAGCTGCATTTTATATGGTTGGCACCATAGACGAGGCAATAGAAAAAGCTGAAAAATTAAAAAACAAATAAGCCAGATGCAAAAGGTTAGATGATGGAACTTTTAAAATTAGAAATTGTAACACCAGATGGACTTATATTTTCTGGGAATGTAAAAACAGTTACACTCCCAGGAAGTGAGGGTGAGTTTGGTGTTTATGCTGGTCACGCTTCCCTCGTTTCGTTGCTTAAAGCAGGGGTTGTGGATATAGAATTAGAAAATGCAAAACGAGAAATGGTAGCCATAAATTGGGGACATGTGAAAGTAGATGAGCATTCTGTTGCAATTTTGGCAGATGGAGCAATTTCAATCTCACACGAGGAAAGTCAGATTGCTGACTCTCTTGAAAAGGCAAAAAAACTTATAGAAAGTATGGGCGATTCTGATGTGGCACTTGCTACAGTTACAGCTAGAATAGAAACATTTGCCCGTACAAATAAATAGAAACTATGGATGGTTTTGATCTTTTACTAAACTACTTTGCAAGAAGTAGTTTAGTAACTTTTATAGTTCTTGCTTGGCTTTCTATATATTTTATAGTAACTCTTGGTGTGTTGATTAGTAGATATTTAAATCTTGCAAGCTGGGAAAATAGTGAAAAAAATTCACTTGAAGCTATCCTTATGGGGTCAAAAAACTTTCGAGATGATTCAATTTTAAAAAAATGCTCAAATACACAAAAAAACAATGAAAGCCTACTTAAAGTATGCAAAAGTGTTGCAGAAAAAAATGCAACTTCAAGCTTGTGGATTTTGTCTATGATCGCTTCTACCTCGCCATTTATTGGTCTTTTTGGAACTGTTGTATCCATTCTTGAAACTTTTAGTAAACTCGGTGGTGGTACAAGTGCATCATTGGGTGTCATTGCTCCAGCAATTTCTGAAGCACTCATAGCAACCGCAGCTGGTATTTTTGTAGCAATACCTGCGTATAGCGCTCATCTTTTTTTGAAAAGAAAAGCATACGATGTGATGGTGTATGTACAAAGACAGATAGATTATATGCTTGCCCAACAAAAATCTACACAAGAAGATGTGAACAATGTTTGATTGGGATGAAACTCCTGAACTCAACATAACTCCACTTGTAGATATTATGCTTGTGCTTTTAGCCATTTTGATGGTTACAACTCCAGCTTTGGTATATGAAGAAAAAATTACACTACCAGATGGCACCAAATCTACGGTTATGCAAAAGATTCCTGAGATAGAGATTCGCATTGCAAATGACCGCTTTGTTTATATCAAAAATGATAAATTTTCCATTCAAGAGTTCCCTGATAATTTTATACTCTTCGCACAAAATTTTTCTCAAGAAACAACACGCGTGTATATAAAAGCGGATGAACAACTTGCCTACAAAGATGTTATGTTTATACTCAAAAGTGTGAAACAAGCAGGGTTTGTACATGTATCTTTAGAGACAAGTGGATGAGTGGATGCCTATTAGACTTACTTATGATCTTGTAGCGTGGAGTATCTCTTTTTTACTCTATTTTTCTTTGCTCTTTTTCTTTACTTTACTTTTGCAAGAACATTCTGTGCAAATACAAAAATATACAGCGAGTAAAAAAAATATGCTCAATGTTACATTGGTGGAACGGAAATTAGAAACTCCAAAAATAAAAAAAGAGGTTCTCAAAATTACACAAACTCCAAAGAATACTCCTATAAAAACTGAGACGAAGATACAAAAATCAACAATAGCAAAAAATACACCAGTGCCTTTGAAAAATTTATTTGCAGATATAAACATCACAAAACCCTTAAATTCTACAAAAAAACAAGTGCAACAAGTGCGTAAAAAAGAGAGTTCAAAACCTATCCAAGAGGTTCAAAGACAAAAAGAAGCTTCCAAAATTATAGATGCTTTAAAACTGCAAAAGCAATCAAGTCTGATTGTTACGCAAAAAGATGGTATTTATGATCCATTTAAAGGAAAAATATCAGATATTTTAGATACATACTGGCAAGAAACTATTGACACAGTTTCTGGAAATGAAGCGAGAGTGCTTGTAAGCATCGATCAAAAAGGAAATTTTAGCTATAGCATAGAAACATTATCTTATAATGACGACTTTAATGCAAAACTACGAGAATTTTTAGAGATGATGAGAGAGGTTGTTTTTCCAGCTTATAGCGACGGAGACAAATATACCATGCAAGTAGTTTTCAAAGATATATTGGAGTAGATATGATCAAAAAATTTATAATGTTATTTGTGCTTACATGTAGCTTGGTTGCATATGATTCCACGGTAGAAATAGTTAAACGAATGGATAGATTGCCTAAGATTATTTTTCAAGATGCATCATCTGAAAATATGCAACAAGGTTTTTTGCAAAAATTTCACAAGATCATTGCTGGAGATTTGCGAGTGAGCAGCCATTTTTTAGTTGATGATACATATTTTAAAAGTAGTTTTGATGGAAATTTACAAGAAAACTTTATGAGTGAAACTAAATCAGATCTCATTTTGCGCTACCAGTTGAGTTTTCAAGAAGATGAAAACATATTGGCTAAAATTAAGCTTATAAATGCAAAAAATGGTCAAACTGATTTTTATAAAATATACCAAATATCAGATACGCAGAGATACCCCTTTTTAGCACATAAAATAGCAGTAGACATAAATGCGTATATAGGTGCTCCTGATATTAAATGGATGGAGCAATTTGTAATTTTTGCAAAATATACAGATGCAAAGCAGAGCGAAATAGTTATCTCAGATTATACACTCAGTTTTCAAAAAACAGTCCTCAAAGGCGGACTCAATATCTTCCCAAAATGGGCAAATAAAAATCAAGATGCTTTTTATTACACATCATACAATGGAGCAAAACCTACATTGTTTAAAGTCTATCTCTCAAGTGGCAAACGCGAAAGAGTGTATGCTAGTGATGGTATGATCGTGTGTTCTGATGTTTCAAAAGATGGAAATAAATTGCTCGTCACAATGGCACCGCAAGGTCAAACAGATATTTTTTTATATGATTTGACAAGCAAAAAAATGCAAAAACTCACTCAATATCAAGGTATTGATGTAGGAGCAAACTTTATTGATGATGATTCACGAATTGTATTTGTTTCTGATAGATTGGGATACCCAAATATATTTGCTAAAACAATTGGTGATAGTTCTCTTGAACAAATGGTATACCACGGAAAAAATAATAATTCACTGAGTGCTATTGAGAATTATATCGTGTATTCAAGCAGAGAAAAAGAGAGCGAATTTGGCTCTGGAACTTTTAATCTTTATCTTATCTCTACGCAAACAGATTTTATCAGACAACTCACAGCCAGTGGCGTCAATCTCTATCCTCGTTTTGCGGATGATAAAGAAACAATTTTATATATAAAGTACCTCAAAGATCAAAGTGCTTTAGGTGTTATCAGATTGAATGCAAATAAAAGTTATCACTTCCCGCTCAAAGTGGGAAAAATACAATCAATTGATTGGTAATTAAAGAAAAAAATGATATTATATAAACAATTTTAACATAAAAAAAGGGGAAAGTATGAAAAAAATAGCTCTAGCGGGTTTGACATTGTCATTACTTATTTTTAGTGGTTGTAGTCAAAAAAATCCAGAGATAGACATGGATAAAAGTGGATCAACTACAGTAAGTACTGCTGATCAAAAAGTGTCTGATATTTCTGGTGTTGATGCAAATACCATGCATTCGCAAAATATGCAAAATGCACAAAATGCTATCGAAAGTATGATCGCAAATCTTGAATCAAAAACAGCAAAAGTATTTTTTGATTTTGATAAATATGTCGTGCGAGAAGATATGCAACCAGTTGTTGCTACAAATGCACAGATATTTAATTCCACTGATGCACAAGCATTTTCTATCAAAGTTGAGGGAAACTCTGATGAATGGGGAACTGATGAATATAACTATGCACTTGGTCTTAAAAGAGCAAAAAGCGTAAAAGATTCTTTGGTTGCACAAGGTGTTGCAGGTGAACGCATCATGATGGTAAGTTATGGCGAAAGTAACCCTACATGTAAAGAAAGCAATAAAACTTGTTGGGCTCAAAACAGAAGAGCTGAATTTAAACTGCTTCCATAATCTTCAATGAATTTTTTACATCTCTGTCTACCAATTGCACTAGTAATGCAATTGGTAGCAAATGAACCCTCCGCTTATAGTGCTGGTGATCTTGATAGCAAAAATCCTTATGGATTAACTTCAAGCGAACAACGCATTCTTAAAAATAAGCAAATGCTGGAAAATCTCGACAAAAAAGTTAACTCTATATCTTTGCAATTTTCAAAAATTAGTGAAAATTATGAGGGTATCCGATCTGTAAATGAAGCTATCAATACAAAAATTGCAAAAATAGATCAAAAAATCTTTGATCTTGCTTTGAAATCCGATACAAATATCTCTGTATTGCAAACACAGATAAGTGCGCTAACAGAAGAGATGCAAAATAGCAAAGAGATACAAAATAGCAATCAAGAAAGTATCAAGATAGCTCTTGGTGAATTAAGCTCATTGATAGATTCTATCAATACAAGTTATGTCTCAAAGGCATCATTTGATAAGCTAGCAAAAATAGTAGCATCTTTGCAATCAAAACCAGTGCAACAATCAAGCCCAAATACAAGTGGTGTTTCAGGTATACAATTGCTTGAGCAAGCGAGTAAGGCGTTTGAGAAAAATGAACTTGATAAAGCCAAATATTTGTTTGAAGAATTAGTGCAACGAAATTATAAGCCAGCATATAGCTCATTTCATCTTGGAGAAATAGCTTACAAGCAAACAAAATATACAGATGCTATAGCATACTACAAAAAAAGTATCGCTTTGTATGACAAAGCTTCTTATATCCCAACACTACTTTATCATACAGGTATCTCGCTTTCAAAACTCAAACAAAATACTGAGTCCAAAAAGTTTTTTGATGCACTCAAAAATAATTATCCAGATTCAAAAGAAGCAAAATCTCTCCAATAATTTTTTTATTAAGACTCTGTAAACATTCTTACGCTATAATCGCACTTCATTAAACAAGGAGAAATTATGGCAATTAGCGACAATCAAGTTGTTTCAATCAGCTATGAATTGAAAGACTTTGTTAGTGGAGAAGTACTCGATAGCAATCTTGATGCTGCTCCACTTTCATTTATCGTTGGCAAAGGTCAAATTATCCCAGGCTTAGAAAGTGAAATCAAAAATCTTAGCCTAGGTGATGACGCCCAAATCAAAGTTGCTGCAAAAGATGCATATGGTGAATATGATGAAACTGCAGTGCAAACACTTCCAAAAGAGCAATTTGCTGGTTTGGAATTAAGTGAAGGTATGACACTTTATGGTCAAGGCGAACATGGTGAAACAGTTCAAGTAACAGTAAAAAGCTTTGATGAAGAAAGTGTAAATGTAGATTTTAACCATCCATTGGCTGGCAAAGAACTACTTTTTGCAATCTCAGTCGCAGAAGTTCGTGATGCTAGTGCAGATGAATTACTCAATGGCTTTGTTGGCAATGCTAGTTCAGGAGGTTGTGGATGTGGTTCAGGTGACAGTTGTCACACTACATATGAAGATGAAAACGATCATCATCACGATCATGAAGGTGGATGCTGCGGTGGTGCAAACCACAATGAAGATGGCAGTGGATGCTGTGGATCACACTAAGTATATAGCAAGATCAAGGGCTTCAGTAGAAGCCCTAAAATCTGCTAATCTTCTCAAAAATCTCAATATAAATGCACTCATATATGGTGAATCAGGCGTCGGAAAAGTATCCTTATGTAAACATATACTTCCTGAATCAATCGTAGTTGATGGAGAAAATTTAGATGAAGTTTTAGAGTGTTTAAGCACTCAAAATAATCTAATTATTAAAAATTTTCATCGTATTGGTAATTTTCAAAAAGTAAAATCAGTTATCAAATTACATAAAACACGCATCATAGCAACATCTCTAGATAAGTTAAGTGAAAAAATAGCAGATGAATTTTTTAGCCTTAAAATCACTATTCCACCACTTCGTGATAGACTAGAAGATGTGTCCTTGCTTGCGGAAAAATTTTTTAAAGAAGTTTCGATAGCCTTTGGTTTTTTAAAAAAAAATGAACTTTCTTTAGAAAATTTTTCACTGGATTTATCCCAAAATTGTTTTTCACTGCGAAAATCTATCTATTTAAAATACCTCATCAATAGCATGAGTGAGCAAGATGTCTTAGAGATGATGGAAGCTTTTTTAAGCAAAAAAGTAGGCGGTAAAGATGATTATAGAGAACTTCTTTATCTTTTTGATGTGCCATTGATCAAGTGTGGTTTTAAAAAATTTCATTCGCAACTTTTGATGAGCGAAAAGTTTGGACTCAATAGAAACACTCTTCGTAAAAAGATAAACGACTACAAAGATACATACCAATTACAATAATTCAAAAAGGACCATAATGAGTAAAAATATTATGATTTTTCCGGGTCAGGGCTCTCAAAGCATTGGCATGGGCAAAGATTTTTATACCAATGACCCACTAGCTAAAAAAATGATTGATGATGCAAGCAACAGGCTTGATATAGATTTTACGCACCTACTTTTTGAGCCAAATGAAGATTTGGAACAAACACAATTTACCCAACCAGCTATTTTACTCATCAGTCTTGTTTCGTACAGACTTTTTGAGCGAGAAGTACATAAAAAACCACTCTATGCACTTGGACATTCTTTAGGCGAATTTTCAGCATTGGCTAGTGTTGGTGCGCTTGATTTTCTTGATGCGCTTGAACTTGTTCATAAAAGAGGTGCATTTATGCAAAAAGCTTGTGCGAATATAGATGCTGGTATGATGGCGCTTTTAGGGCTGAGCGATGAAAAAACGCATGAAATTATCACAGCACAACAAAAACTTGGCAAGCAAGTGTGGGCAGCAAATTATAATTGTGATGGGCAAATTGTTATAGCAGGTGCAAAAAAAGACTTGCTCACTTTGGAGGATACCTTTAAACAAGCTGGTGCCAAAAGAGCGTTGGTTTTAAATATGTCCGTGGCAAGTCATTGTCCACTTTTGCAATCAGTTCAAGAACCGTTGATGGAGTATCTTGAGCAATATCTGCGGAACAGCTTTCAAGCACCTGTGATCTCAAATGTGAGCGCAAAAGCTTATGATAGTAAAAAAGAAGCATTAGAATTGTTAGCAAATCAACTTGTAATGCCTGTAAAATACAAACAATCAATTCTAAGCGTAGATGACGAGGCTGATCGTTTTATAGAGTTTGGCGGTAAAGTTTTGCAAGGACTAAACAAGCGATTGGCAAAAAAACCGACGCTAAGTATTGTTGATATGGCAAGTTTAGAGCAAGTTTTGTTAAGTTTATAGATGCCAATAACTCTTGTTCAAAATATTCCAAAAATCAAGGATTCTGTTTTTGAAGATGTTTATAGCCTTGATGAGATTGTGAAATTTGTAACACTGAGTGCTAGTAAGGATATGGTTTTTGGAGCGGTTCAAGACTTATAAGCCTAAAAGCCCAAACACTTTTTTCAAGCAGCATTGTTTGAAAAAGAGTGTTTACATGTAAGCTTGGATCAACATCTACGTATAGCCCAAAAATATGTATTGCGAATTCAAAATCAAAAGGAGATTGTAAGATATGAAGATAGCCATCATGGGTGCAATGCCAGAAGAAATAGCCCCGCTTTTAGAGTATTTTAAAGTGTATGAAACCATTGTTTATGCAAATAATTCATTTTATAAAACTACCTATAAAAATCACGAAATAATTATTGCTTATAGTAAAATCGGTAAAGTAAATGCTGCTATTACGGCTTTGAGTTTAATTCAAAAATTTGGATGCGAACAATTACTTTTTAGCGGAGTTGCTGGAGCTATTAGTAAGGATTTATCGATTGGTGATCTTATTGTTGCCACAGCACTTGCACAACACGATCTTGACATCAGTGCTTTTGGTCATCCCTATGGTTTTGTGCCCGAGGGAAGTGTTTTTGAAAAAGCAGATGCGAGATTGATAGCAATTGCCAAAAAAGTAGCACAAGAAAAAGGCATCAAGCTTAAAGAAGGTATCATCGCTACTGGTGATCAATTTATCTGTGATAGCACGAAGAAAGAGTGGATTGCAAAAACTTTTGATGCGAGTGCGCTTGAGATGGAAGGTGCTAGTGTGGCACTTACATGTAATGCACTTGGTGTAAAGTTTTTTATATTGCGTTCCATTAGTGATGCTGCGGATATGGATGCTAGTTTTGATTTTGATACATTTTTGCAATCTTCAGCAAGTGTGAGTGCAGATTTTATCATGGCTATGGTTGATCGGTTGGTTGATGATCAAGCTTAGTAAACAGTTGTTGCGAATTGCGGGTAGAACAAATGCTCGTTATGGACTTATACGCGAGGGAGATAAGGTGCTTTTGGGCTTGAGCGGAGGCAAAGACTCACTTACTCTTGCACATACGCTCAAGCATATGCAGCGAGTAGCACCCTTTCACTTTGAATTCCACGCACTCACAATTGCTTATGGAATGGGTGAAAATTTAGAACAATTGCACGCTCATTGCCTAGAACATAAGATTCCGCATACGATTTTAGATACAAAAATTTTTGATGTAGCAAAAGAAAAAATACGAGAAAATTCTTCATTCTGTAGTTTTTTTTCACGAATGAGAAGGGGTTCTCTCTATACTTATGCACTCGAAAATGGTTACAATAAATTAGCACTTGCACACCATTTGGATGATGCTTGTGAAAGTTTTTTTATGAATTTTAGTCACAATGGGCAGTTGCGCTCCATGCCTCCAATCTACAAGGCACAAAATGGATTGCTTGTAATAAGACCGTTTATACATGTAAGAGAACGAGCGCTTCGTGACCAAGCCATCAGCGCTAGCATGCCTACCATCAGCGATGAAGCATGTCCATCCATGCGTTTTAATGTAAAGATGCCAATAGCGAGAGCGCAAACCAAAGAGCTTTTATCCCACATGGAAGCACAAAATCCAGAACTTTTTATCTCAATGAAAAAAGCATTTGAGCATATGAGCCTCTCAAGTTTTTGTGACGAACAATACCTTATCGTGGAGTAGAAATCTAAAGACCCTCAAGCACGATATCCCAGAGTTTTTCTCTATCAAAATCATCAAAAAAAAGTGTAGATTTATGCGAAAAAAGCTCTTGGATTGCTTGGGCTTCAAAGGTGTTTTTATAGATACATTTTTCATGTCCCAAAAGAAATCCTCGAACGATGGCGGGATTTTCTTGTATCTTTTGTTCACAAACAAAGCAAGTAAAATCATCATGCAACCTACCTTCAAATCCTAAAAGCTTAATATACGCTTCTATGGCGACTCTTTTTGGATTTTGGAGTAGCCATTTTTCACTGCACTCCTCTAAAAGATCAAAATAAAATGGCTCAATAGAATCTATGCCTTTTAAATGCTTGTAAAAAAGTGGTATAAACAGTTGCCAAATATGCATCCGATCTCTTTGTGCATACCATTTGCTCGCAAGTTGTATGACCCCTCTAAGTTGTGCTATATTTGATCGAGTACTTTGTTGGATTTCAAAATCAATCTTGTAACCTAGGTTGATTGTGGCATGCCTTGCACCATAAAATCTGTAGGTATCTACCAACAAATCTCTTGTCAAAATACTTACAATAAGATCTTCATCTTTGACTTTGTTTATGTGAATTATGTATCCTTGCATGGATAAAATTATACCATTTTATCATATAAATTACATCAATTTTTGATAAAATATAATTATATTGATATTTAAGTTAAAAAAAGATAAGTAAAATTCAAAAAAACTGATAAATTCGATTTTATAAAAAATTAAGAAATATTTTAGTATATTTCAATGCTTTTTCACTTAAAAAAGCAAAAATGTTAAAATTTATTAAAAGGTGATTGTATGAAAGATCTCATAACCAGCTTTAAAGACAACTGTGGTTTTGGTCTGCTCGCAAATATAAACAATATTCCAACGCACCAAAATGTTGAGGATGCGATTTGTGCGCTTGAGCGGATGATGCACAGGGGTGCTATCGCGGCTGATGGCAAGAGTGGAGATGGGAGTGGACTGCTATTTTCGTTGCCAAAAGAATTTATGAAAAAAGAAGCGATAAAATTAGGGGTGGATCTTCCAAAACAGTTTGCTGTTGCTATGGTTTTTTTACAGAACGATAATCAAAAAAAAGTTTTTCAAGATATCTGTGCAGCAAATGATCTCAAAGTTCTTTTGATACGAGATGTGCCAATCAATATAAAAGCACTCGGTAAACAAGCACTTGACACGCTCCCACAAATCGTGCAATTTTTCATCACACCAAATTCTTTAATAGCTACAAAACGATTTGAAGCTCTTTTGTATCTGACTCGTAGAGAGATAGAAAATGCACTTATCGCTGATGAAGATTTTTATATCCCATCTTTTTCGAATAAAGTGATTTCTTATAAAGGGCTTGTGATGCCTTTGCATATCAAAACACTCTATCCAGACCTCAGCGATCCTGCGTTTAAAACAACTTTTTCACTTTTTCATCAAAGATTTTCAACAAATACTCTTCCAAAGTGGAAGCTCGCACAGCCTTTTAGAACGATTGCACATAATGGTGAAATAAATTCAATAACTGCCAATAGATTTAATGCAAAAATGAAAAGCGAATGTGTGAAAAGTAGTGTTTTTAGCGACAAAGAACTTGTTAAAATTATGCCTATAACAAATAAAAATATGAGTGATAGTGCTAGTTTAGACAATATGTTTGAATTTATGATTATCAACGGTTATGATTTTTTCAAAGCTGCCCGTGTTTTGATACAAGCACCTTGGCAAAATTCTCCACACATGGATTCAGATCTGCGAGCGTTTTATGAGTATGCAAGTATCAATTTTGAGCCTTGGGATGGACCTGCTGCTATTTCACTTACAGATGGAAGATACATCGGATGCGTGCTTGATAGAAATGGTTTACGACCCGCAAAGTATATCATTACTAAAGATGATCGAATTCTTA
The DNA here is from genome assembly GCA_014859685.1 of Sulfurospirillum sp. Lineage (GTDB taxonomy): Bacteria > Campylobacterota > Campylobacteria > Campylobacterales > Sulfurospirillaceae > UBA6810. Next base: position 47,477 of record JACUTU010000004.1, read on the forward strand.
TCTCAAGCGAATATGGTGTTATCGATATAGAAGAGGAAAATATCCAAGAGCGTGGCAGATTGCAAAGTGGACAGATGATAGGCATAGATCTCAAATTTGGCAAAGTGATGAAAAATGGAGCGATTGATAACTACATCAAAACATCAAACAGATATCCAGAATGGCTCAATAAACATCTTGTGTATTTGCAGGAATTTATCGAACTTCCATTTTCAAAGACGAGTGATTATGAGCGAAAAAACTTACATGTAGAGCAGAGATTTTTCAATATCACACAAGAAATAAAAGAGATGGTTCTTGAGCCTATGATGAAAGATGCAAAAGAGGGTGTTGGCTCTATGGGCGATGATACCCCAATGGCTGCTTTTAGTCAAAAACAACGAAATTTCAGTGATTTTTTCAAACAAAAATTTGCACAAGTTACAAATCCAGCCATAGACCCTATCCGCGAAAAAGTTGTAATGAGTTTAAACGCTGGCTTTGGTGAGATGAGAAATCTGCTTGAAGAAACGCAAGAAAATGCAAAACGCATCAAGTCAATTTCACCTGTGTTGATGCAAGAAAAACTTGAAGTGCTTATGAGTTTCGGAGATCCAAGTAAACCACGATATAAAGATGACTATAAGTTCAAAGTATTTTCAACACTTTTTGAAGACAACCTCAAAGGAAGCCTTGAAGATCTTGTGTATGATGTAATAGACTCGATTAAGCGAGAAAAGATAAAAATTCTCTTTTTTGATGATAGAGGGATGAGTAAAAAACTCAAACCAATGCCCATGCTTATGGTTATAGGAAGAGTCAATCAAGCACTTTTGGATGAGGAAATTCGACATCAAGCTTCTTTGATTCCTCTCAGTGGTGAGATATTTGACTCACATTCATGCGCTGCGATGATAGCTTTTGGTGCAAGTGCCGTTTATCCTTATATGCTTTTTGCATCAGCGCTTGAGGAGTGCAAAACTAAAGAATTAAGTGCTTATGAAACAAAAACAGCTTTAAAAAATATAAACCATGCACTCAATCAAGGTTTGCTTAAAGTAATGTCAAAAATGGGTATTGCTACGATTGAATCATATAGAAGCTCTTCATTGTTTGATTGTTTAGGACTTTCAAAAAAGATAGTCAATGAATGTTTTTCCGATGTACATGTACTCATTCCAGGGCTTTGTTACGAAGATATAGAATTACGCATCAATCAAGCGCATCAAAAAGCATTTGAAATCCAAATTATGAAAAGACTCTTTCCCTTAGAAGTGGGAGGTTTTTATAAGCACATAGATGGCAATGAATTTCATGATTATGCTCCCGCTGTGATCCACTCTGTGCATAGACTGTGTGTTACGGGAGAGAAAAAAGATTTTACATACTTCAAAGATCTCATTAATGGCAGAGATAAAAAAATGGTTCGAGATTTTTTTGAATTAAAAAGTGATAGAAAACCTATACCGCTCTCAAAAGTTGAATCAAAGCAAGAAATTTTCAAACGATTTAATACAGCGGCTATGTCTTTGGGTTCAATCTCTCCAGAAGCCCATGAGGCACTTGCCGAAGCTATGAATATCTTAGGAGGAATGAGTAACTCAGGCGAAGGCGGTGAAGCACCTGAACGATTAAAATCTCCAAAAATCTCCAAAATAAAACAAATAGCAAGCGGTCGTTTTGGTGTGACACCTGAATATCTTAGAAGTGCTACAGAGATTCAGATAAAAGTTGCACAAGGTGCAAAACCAGGCGAGGGCGGACAGCTTCCTGGGTATAAAGTAAGTAAGCTTATAGCTAGTTTACGCTACACCATACCAGGAGTCACGCTCATCTCTCCACCACCACACCATGACATATATTCTATCGAAGATCTTGCACAACTCATTTTCGATCTCAAACAAATCAATCCAGATGCAATTATTGCGGTAAAACTTGTATCAACCGCTGGCGTTGGGACGATTGCCGCGGGCGTTGCAAAAGCGTATGCTGACAAGATAGTGATCTCAGGTGGAGATGGCGGTACAGGTGCTGCGCCACTTACTTCTATCAAATTTGCAGGGAATCCGTGGGAATTTGGTTTGGCTGAAGCACACAATGCTCTCAAGGCAAACCATTTGCGAGATTGCGTGCATTTGCAAACAGATGGAGGCCTGAAAACAGGATTGGATGTTATCAAAGCCGCTTTATTGGGTGCTGAAAGTTATGCTTTTGGAACAGTTGTGCTTACAGTAATAGGTTGTAAAGTTTTAAGAATTTGCCATCAAAATAGATGTAGTGTTGGCATAGCAACACAGGATCCAAAACTACGGGAATATTTTGTTGGAACAACAGAAAAATTGATCAATTTTTTTACACTTTTAGCAGAAGATATTAGAGAAATTCTTGCATATTTAGGATATGAAAGATTGGAAGATATCATCGGCAGAAGTGACCTTCTAAAAGTTATCGATGATTCTTTTGCGCAAAAATTTGATTTTTCGGGCGTACTTATGTGTCTCGAGGGCGTAGATACGCGTCAAAAACCACGCAATGAACCATTTGATAAAAATGAGTTTGAAAAAGATATCCTCAAACAAGTATATAAAGTGCTTGAAAATCCGGAAGAAAAGATTGTTATTCACAAAGAGATTTGTAATACAAACAGAAGTTTTGGTGCGCTTATCAGTGGTGAAATTGCAAAATTCTATGGCAATAAAGGCTTAATTGAAGATGCACTGCATTTTGAGCTCAAGGGAACTGCCGGACAATCTTTCGGCGCTTTCTTGGTAAATGGTGTCACGCTTTGTTTACATGGCATCGGCAATGATTATATAGGCAAGGGGATGAATGGCGGAAAGATCATTATCAAACCAACATACCAAAGAGTAGGCTATTCTTGTGGTGGCAATACATGTTTGTATGGCGCGACAGGTGGAAAACTCTTTGTAGCAGGTGAAGTTGGTGAGAGATTTTGTGTAAGAAATTCTGGAGCCACTGCGGTAGTTGAAGGAACGGGCGATCATGCTTGTGAATATATGACAGGTGGCATTGTTTTGATTTTAGGCACAACTGGTGTGAATTTTGGCGCTGGTATGACTGGTGGTGTAGCATTTGTATATGATGAAAGCCATGATTTTATAGATAAACTCAATCAAGAATTGGTTGTAGCTGAACGAATTGATACAGACGAAATGGATGAAGCACGGCATTTTCTTAAAAGATTGTTGCGTTCGCACATCAATGAAACAATAAGCATAAAAGCTACAGATATACTCGAAAATTTTCGCCACGCAGTAAGAGACTTTTGGATGGTGCGTCCAAAAGATATGACCAAAGTGCCATTAAATCCGGATGCAGGAGACTAAGATGATAGATTTTGTAAAGATAGAAAGAATTGAGCAAGAAAAACGAAATAGCGTTGAGAGAATCGGAGATTTTAAAGAAATTTATGAAGTTTTTGATAAAAATGACACCTCATCACAAGCTAGCAGATGTATCCAGTGTGGCGATCCATTTTGTCACAACAAATGTCCGCTACATAACTATATTCCTCAATGGCTTCGAGCAATAAGTACACTCAATAAAGACTTAGCTTTTAAACTCTCTAATGAAAGCAATCCTTATCCTGAAATAACAGGAAGGATTTGTCCACAAGATAGACTTTGTGAGGGTGATTGTACGCTCAACGATGGACATGGTGCGATCACGATTGGTGCTATTGAAACTTTTATCTCTGAGTATGGATTCAAGCACGGTTTAAAACCAGAATTTCCAGGAATTACGACTAAAAAAAGTGTAGCCATCATAGGAGCTGGACCTGCTGGAATGGCATGTGCAACCTATCTTTTGCGAGCTGGAATTAAGGTAAATATGTATGATAGGCAACCAAAAGCTGGTGGACTATTAACTTATGGCATACCTGGATTTAAACTTGATAAAGAGATAGTTTTAAGACGCGTTCGTTGGCTAGAAGAAGGTGGTATGAGCTTACATGTAGGCTGTGAAATAGGTAAAGATATATCTTTTGATGATCTTGCAAGTAGCCATGATGCTATCTTTTTAGGCATAGGCGCTGAGCGTTCAAGAAAAGCAAAGATAACCAATGAAAATGCTAAAAATTGCTTTTTAGCTATAGATTTTTTAAGAAACACGCAGCAGAAACTTTTTAAAGAATCTTATGAGCCATCAATGATACTTAAAGATAAAGTAGTTGTGGTAATTGGTGGCGGTGATACGGCGATGGATTGTATCCGAACCTCCATAAGACAAGGTGCAAAAAGCGTTACATGTGCATACAGGCGCGACAAATACAATATGCCAGGAAGCAAAAAAGAGTTTAAAAACGCTAGTGAAGAGGGAGCAGATTTTATCTATAATGTAGCGCCAAAAGAGGTTATCGTAAATGCAAACCATGAGGTGATCGGCATAGAAATGCAAAAAACGATGCTGAGTTTTCCTGATGCGAGTGGACGGGCAAATGTTGAGATTGTCAAAGGTAGTGAATTTCGCATCGATGCTGATGTGATTATCTTTGCCTTGGGATTTTCACCATCACGGCCTGATTTTTTAGCTGAAAATGGTATAGCTCTCAATAAAAAGGGAGCAATAGATGTGGATGCAAACTATGAAACAAGTAAATCAGGTGTCTACGCAGGCGGTGATTGCAAACGAGGTAGCGACCTTGTTGTAGTTGCTGCACAAGAGGGCAAGGAAGCAGCAAAAGCCATCATAAAAAGTTTGTTGATGTAATGATACAAAAATTTATCAAAGCGGTTATCTGTGCAAACGAAGAGATAAGTGAGCTTTTATCGCATGGATTGAGAAATGATTTTTATCAGCCCATTGCACAAGGTTTTGGTGGGGATATCAGTAGTAAAATTGATGTCCTCGCTGAAAATATTTTCATCAAACACTTACACTTGTTTGGTACAATCTATTCTGAAGAAAAAGGAATAATACCAGCTAAATCTGCTTATACAATTATTATAGATCCGATTGATGGAAGTGATAATTTTCACTCTAAAATTCCCTATTTTGGAACATCGGTCGCACTAAAAAGAAACAATAAAACACTTGTCGCTGTGATTGTAAATTTGGCAAATAATGATATTTTTATAAAAGATACCAAAAGGTTTGTGAGGGGAAAATTACATGCAAAACTTTTGATGAATGTTTGCAAAAATCCTTATGCAAAGAGTGGGATTTTTGAGCGATCGTATTGTTCAAAAATTATAGCTCCAAAGTTATTGGAAGAAGAAATTAAATATAGAAGTCCAGGGGCTTTTGCGCTTTCATTGGCATATGCTCATGATGTATCATTTGTACTGTATGAGGGGTCGATGAGAATTTTTGATATCGCTGCTGGGCTTTACATGTGTGCAGACCTTTATGTAAAATCTGTAGATCAAATTTTGCTTGTAAGTAAAGATAAGGAAACTTTTGATAAAATGTCGGGATTTATTTTTAAACCATAATCTGAAAATAGTATTTATTGATGCAAGGAGATACAGATGATGTTTGGAGAAATTTTTAATAAAATAAGAAAAAAACAATCAACCCCAAACGAAGCTCCAAGCCATTGGGTAAAATGCTCTAGCTGTCAATCTTTGATGTATTATAAAGAGATTGAAAAAGAATTCAATGTTTGTCCAAAATGTGGATTTCATATGCGAATATCTGCTCAAATGCGGATAGAGCTTCTCAGTGATGTTGGAACATTTGAACAAAAAGATACTACATTAACTCCGATTGATCCACTCAAATTTGTCGATAAAAAATCCTATGTAAAACGCATAACTGAAGCACATGAAAAAACAGGACGCAATAGCGCGCTCATAAGCGGAAGTTGCACGATAGATGGTGTAAAAGCACAACTTATAGTTTTTGATTTTTCTTACATGGGCGGCAGTTTAGGCTCTGTTGAGGGTGAGATGATAGTACGAGCGATCAATAGAGCGGTGCAAAACAAAGAGGGCTTAGTAATTGTAAGTGCTAGTGGTGGTGCGAGAATGCAAGAGAGTACTTTTGCACTTTTGCAGATGTCAAAAACTTCTGCAGCACTCACAAAATTGACTCAAGCTGGTTTGCCTTTTATCTCAATCCTGAGCGATCCAACCATGGGGGGCGTGAGTGCATCTTTTGCATGGCTTGGAGATGTGATTATGGCAGAACCCGGCGCACTTATAGGTTTTGCAGGGCAACGAGTTATCAAACAAACTATTGGCGCAGAACTTCCACAAGGCTTCCAAAGGGCAGAGTTTCTGCTAGAGCATGGTCTTATAGATATGATAGTGCATAGGGCAAATCTTAAAAAAACAGTTGCTGATATGTTGCGATTTTTGATTCAAGATGTGCCAACGGATGCATTTGAATTAAAGATAAAACAATAAATATAAAAATCACTGGTTTGCATAAAAACCATTTTTTTAGGTTTTGATGCAAACCAGTTTATAAGGTTTGATGTGAAGTTTTTATATGTATATTAAAGTTTTTAGCATAGAAAAAACGACAGATAACTCTTTGGAGTGTATGCTTAAAGAGTATAAAAAAATGATATCCCGCTTTAGTGTTATAGAGGATCTTGTTCTTTTTAACAAGCAGATTGCTAAGGCACAAACGACTGGAATGCAAGCAGCTCAAGAAGCGTACGCAAAAGTTTATGAGCCACATGTAAAAGGCTTTAACATAGCACTTGATGTGGCAGGCTTACAAATGGATAGTTTTGCATTTAGCAAATTGATGGAAGATGCGGTAAATATCAATTTTTTTATAGGCGGTGCTTATGGCTTTAACAAAGAATTTTTGCAAAAAGCTGATAAAGTTATAAGTTTAAGTTATTTAACATACGCGCACAAGATAGCAAAACTTGTTTTATATGAACAAATCTATCGTGGGTTGTGTATCAAAGAAAACCATCCTTATCACAAATAGTGCTTAAGGCTAGAAGAAAAAAGGAAAAAAATGCGGGATAGTGATATTAAATTTTTTAAAAATATACTTCTTGAGCGAAAAGTACAAATTAAAAAAAACATAAATGATGCAAATAAAGAGATAGAATATTTAAAAGATGACGATGTGGGTGATGAAGCAGATCATGCCTCCGTAAGCACTGATCGTATGATTGAGCAAGCTATCAGTTCGCAACAAAGAAAAGAGCTTTCTGAGATTGATTATTCTTTGAGCAAGATAGACTTTGGTGGCTATGGTGTGTGTGAAATGTGTGAAGAAGATATCAGTTTTCAAAGACTAAAAGTAAAGCCTCATGCAAGGTATTGTATAGTATGTAGAGAGATTATAGAAAAATCAGCAAATAAAAAATAAAAAGGGTACGAAATGGGAATCAAGAGATACATTATATTTTCAATCATATATTTAGCAGCAATCAGTGTATATGTGTATAGTTTAAGTGGGGAAAGTTACGCACTAAATATAGCGACGCTTTCACTTGATCTGCCTATAGCTGCGTGGATAATCATCCCTGCTGCAATTTTATTTATTGCTTCAAGTTTGCACATGATGGTTTATGGTTTTAAAGATTTTCTCTCCCAGCGTTCCTTAAAAAAAGATTTTGAAACTTTTAAAAATGTTTTAGCAAGAAAAATTTTATCTGAAGATTTAGAAGCCACTTATAAAACTTCGTGGTTTCAGTTTTTGGGCAATAGTTTGAAGATTTTACACTATAAAATGCCAACGCAAGCTACAACACTCAATGACGAGCAAATCGATAGTCTTATGCAAATAGTGCAAGATATTGATGAGGGAAAAGTAGTTGAGTTGAAAAAATACAAACTCTCTGCTGAAAATCAACTCAAAGAAAAAGTTGCTCGCAATAAACTCACCCAAGATCCAAAATACGCAAGTGTAATCCTCAAAGAGTGTCAAGATGAAACAAGCGAACTTTGCCATGATGCGTACTTTGCATTCTTGAGATATGCAAGTTTCGATGAAATTAAAAAGATACATTTTGCACCCACAAAAGAGATGTTTAGAGTGTTGATGGAGCGATATTTGGATCCTGAAGATAAATTTGATATGCCTCTTGAATCCATTGAAGAGTTATTGATGCAATTTAAGGCAACGAGAGAAGATTATCTTGAGCTTGCTTATGAGATTAAAGTAAAACTTTCACCAGATGCATGGATGGCACTTTTTGAAAAACTCTACAACTCTCCGGATCATACAGAAGTAAGCGATGCGTATCTTTTTGTCTTGTATGAGTTGCAAATGATTGATAAAATTCGAGAAATTTTAGAGAACTCCGAAGAGGGCGAGTTTGTCAAATTTAAAACATTACTATTTTTAAAAGATCACGGTAAAAATGTCAATAGCGGGATTTTTCTGAGATTCGCTTAAACTATGGAACGCATTGATTTTGAACAGGGTATCTTGGCTCTAGCCCCTCTTGCTGGATTTACCGATCTGCCATTTAGGCAGGTTGTAAAAAAGTTTGGAGCAGATATAACTTTTTCTGAAATGATCAGCTCCAATGCTCTGGTTCATAATGCAAAAAAAACTTTTAAAATGCTTCAAAAAGCAGGCAATGAAACGCCATATATAGTGCAGATTGCTGGAACAAATCTTGATGTTGTACAAGAGGCCGTACAGATACTTAATGACATTGAGGGTATTGATGGCATTGATCTTAATTGTGGTTGTCCAGTACCAAAAGTAGTTTCACAAAACTCTGGATCTTCATTGTTGCTTGATCTTCCCCATCTAGTAAGAGTTGTTGATACAATAAAAAAATACTCCAACAAACCTTACACGAGTCTCAAAGTTCGTTTAGGCTACAAAGAAAAAATTCCACAAGACATAGCAAATGCGATCAACCAAAGTGGTGCAGATTTTTTGAGCGTACATGGCAGAACAAGAGCCGGTGCGTACAAGGCTCCCGTTGATTATGAGGCTATAGGCGTTTTGCGTGCATCTTGTCGCATTCCAGTTATAGCAAACGGTGATATCACAAGTTATGAAAAAGCACTTGAGGTTAAAAAGATCACAGGCTGTAAATCACTGATGATCGGAAGAGGCGCTATCGGTAATCCGTGGATTTTTTATCAGCTCAAACACAATGCAACGCATATCGATCCACAGATAAAAAAAGATATTGTGCTTGAACATTTTGATAGTATGATAGATTTTCATGGTGAACATGGCGTTGCTATGTTTCGAAAGCATTTGCACACTTACTCAAAAAATTACCCGCAAGCTACAGATTTTCGTTCCCAGATAAATACAATCAGCGATGTTGCACGGATGCGTAAAGTGCTTGAAGATTTTTTCTAGTACCCATCATTGAAGCTCGCTTTTGAATGTTTGTCTTTTTTGTAGCGGTTTTTATTTTTCTCTTTTTGCAATAAATTTGCTCCCTTTATCAATTCGTCCCTTACATGTAAGGCATCTATCTGTTGCATATTGAGTATGTGAATTATAGAATTTGCATAGCATTCTAATGCAAAAGTGTAAGGCGAATCAAGACGAACCGCTTGTACTTTTGCTAAAATTTCATAAGTTTTAGCAACTTTTTTTTTCAATATCTCCATGTCAAAATCATTGCTTCTTAGGTAAGAGATATGGCTATTGATAAATTTTTCCAAAGCCCTCACATACCGTAATCGCAATGCTTTTTCATTCATAATTTATCCTTTTTACAAAAAGTAGCGTAGTAGCACTATGTAGGGAATAAAAGCAATTGAGCTAAAAAAAACAAGTGCTGTTACATCGAGTGGTTTGCAATCATACAATGCTGCGATATTAACATTTGTTACCGCCAAAGGCACGATAAGTTCCAGTAAAATAATCGAAAAAACATACCTATCCAAACCAAAGAGATATAAAACGCTAGCGCTTATAAGTGGAATGAGAAAAAATTTAATCCCAAACATAGCTCTAAGCAATCTTTTGTTTGTTTGTTTCAGTTTTGTGCTATACATGTACATCCCAAAAATCAACAATTGCAAAACCATAGAAGCATAAGCTCCCATTTGCAAGGAGATAAAAAGGGAAGGATGGATGGATATATCAAAATAATTACAAAGCAATGCAAGTGCTGCAAACCAGATTAAAGGCAGTTTAAAAATATTTTTAATCGAATCTGTGAGATTAAAATTGCCCCTTGAATAGAAAAAAACACCAAGCGTATAGATAAGAAAGATATTGGCAACATTGATTAAAGAAGTGTAGATGATCGAACCCTCACCAAAAAGTGCGATACCCAAGGGAATGCCTAAATTGCCTGTATTGCCGATGATGCTTGCGATAGTTGTTATGGATCGCTCTTTTCTATCTTCAAAGAAGATGCGTGCTACAAAAAAACTGATAAGTATGCAAAGAATGCTGATAAACAGATATAAAAAAGGAGCTTGTAGGAGTGTGAGATCAATTTTTTTGGTGCTTAAGCCCCAAAATGTAAGCATAGGTTGTAAAAAATAGATTGATAAAACAACAAGGGACTTTTCTTGCAACTCATCTTTGAGTTTTTTTTTGGCAAAGAAGCCAAGTATGATAAAGAGATAAACTGAACCTACACTGAGCAGAATATCCACTTATCTTTGCTCGAGTGAAGGATGAAAATCTCCAGATGCTTTTGATTTGTATTTATCTATGCCGCCATCTTGTAATCGTAGAAAATCATCAAGTTTTTTTCTGTTTTCTTCAAATGCCTTCTCAAAATCATCTTCATTGCTGATAGTACTTTGTGAAAATTTTTCTAAAAGAAGATTTGAACTGCCAGTCATCACTAGATATTCTTTACCGTCAAATTCGAGCAAAACAACACTATTTTGATTGTCTATCGTTTTTTTATGGAGTACATGTACCTCTTTTTTTGAACCTTTTGGAAGAGTATCTTTAAAAAGCCAAGAGCCTTTTGCTTGTAATTGTCCTTTTTGTTGCAGCAGTTTATTTTTTAACCAAAGCATAAAAAGAAGTAAAACAATAAGTACGCTAATAACCAAGATATAATCTGTATCTAAAATATTCTCTCTATTTTTGCCCACATTATTTTCAAGTAATTGGTTTTCATTTGTGTTTATGGCTTGTGTTTCGATCGGTTTACTTCTTACTCGCAATCCAAAGCCATCAACCGTTTTTGAAGCAATAACGCCTATGTTTTTATCGCTTTTTATGGTGATGATAGTGCTTTGTGCATTTGGAGATATACTAATGGCTTGTGCGATAGAGGAGTTAATGTTTTTTTCAACGAGCTTGTCAAAGGAGAGATCCTCAAGCGTTAGTATTGTGATATTTTCACCTTTTTTTTGCAAAATTCTTCCCTCGTAGGGTGCATCAAAGGAGAGCATGAGATCAACTCTGTCTGTTCTTTCATAAATATTGTAAGTAAGTAGGTTTGCTGCAAATACAGAACTTAAAAAGATAAGTATCAAAATAAGTGCGCGCATTAATTTTCTCTTTTGAAGTATTGGATGACTGTTTTAGAATCAAGGATTTCATTGATACGAATAGCGAGATTTTTTTCATAAACCATCACTTCACCTTTGCCAAAAATTTTATTGTTGATGTAGAGTTCCACGCTTTCACCAGCCGGCTTTTCAAGATCAATGAGAGAACCTTTATCAAGCTTTAACATCTCTTTAAGACTCAAAGTAGTGGTGCCAAGTTCGGCGATAAAATCTACTCCGATATCCAAAAGATTTTCATAATTACTGAGCAATTTTTCTTCTACAAATTTTTTTTCAGTTTCTGTCATATTTCCAGCTTTCTCCCGATAAGAAATGTGCGATTTTTTATCTTGTAAACAAAAATATCATCTAAATGCAAGGAGTTTGTATTGTCAATTCGTCCTAAAAATTCTGGAACACCGAGTGTATAATGCAAGTGGCTATTTTCGTTTTGTTCTAAAGTAACTTTTGCTGAACCGATGATCATATTGGCTATCTCTTTACATAAATCATCAAGATCATCTTCACTCAAATCATCATCAAAAAGCAATGCTTTTGAAAAAATATTGAGCGTTTCTTTTTGAAAAAGAAGATACCATTGGTATTCTTTTTCATTTGCACAAAGAGCAATCGCAGCACCATAAAGATTTTTACCTATATAGCGTGCTTGTATGTTTTCTAAACCTAAAATTTGTACGCAAAAATTTTTTAACGCAAGATCTACAGCATTTATCATAGTAACCTTTTTATAGCAATATAAACATTATATTTTAAATTTTTTAAATTGTTGATTAAAGTCCTTATAAATAGTACACATTTATCCAACAAATAAATGTTAAAGTCTTTAAAATTAAAAATAATTAAAGATATAGGAGATTTCATGAAAGAATTTGATATCATCATTATAGGTGGAGGTCGAGCGAGCAATCTTGCACTGAAAGCTGCCAAATCTGGCAAAAAAGTAGCACTTATAGAGCGTTCAAAGCTTGGCGGAACTTGCCCAAATAGAGGCTGTGTTCCCTCTAAACTTTTAGAAGGATATGCGCATGTTGCAAGGTCTATAAAGGGTGCTAACAGACACTTTATAGACGCAAGCATACAAAGTATTGATTTAGAAAAAATTTTTCAAGAAACTAATGGCTACATAGAAAAAGTTGATGGAAGATATGAGACAAATCTTGGTAAAAATGTAACTATATTTAGAGGAGTCGGCTCTTTTGAAAGTGACCATATTGTACGAGTAGGCGATGAGCGTCTCAGCAGTGCAATTATAGTTATAGCAACTGGAACAAGACCTAAAAAACCAGAACATAAAAAAGCTTGGAGTAGTGATGATATCTTCCCGCTTTTAGGCAAAGTACCGCGTTCTATCACCATAGTCGGATCTGGTTTTATTGCTTGTGAATTGGCAAATTTTTTTGATGCTGTTGGTGTCAAAACAAAAGTGCTTGTTCGATCTCAAAAAATGCTCACTCAAGAGGATGGAACTATAAGTGGTATCTTCAAGGAGGAATTTTCTAAAAATATCGACATATCTTTTGATACAATTATTCAAGAAGTACGGTATGTGGATGATAAATTTTTAATGACTTTAAAGCAAAAAGATGGTGTTACATGTGAACACAGTAGTAACGCACTGTTGTATGCAACAGGGCGAGAATCAAATAGTGATACACTTGATTTGCAAAATACTACTATTCAAACAGATGAGCGAGGTTTTATCAAACGCGATGCGTATATGCAAACTACCGTAAAAGGTGTTTATGTGATAGGAGATGCCTCGGGTGAGCATATGTTGCAACATGCAGCTGCTTATGAAGCCAATCATTTAGGAAAAATTTTGTTTGAGGGCTGTGCAGAGCCTTTGGCGTTTAAGTATATGCCACACGCAGTTTTTACAGATCCACAAGTTGCAAGTGTGGGTATCACTGAAGAGCAAGCAAAAAAACAGGGTATTTTGTATGTAGCTACCACCACAAACTGGCAAGCAAGTGCGCGAGCCATGGCACTTCGTATCAATTATCCGCTTACCAAATTTATCATCAATCCGCAAACATACGAGATACTCGGTTGCCACATGATAGGACCTGAAAGTTCTTCGATGATACATCAAGTATTGAGCGTTTTGCATATCGATAATGATATCAGACATTTAAAACAGATGCTCTATATCCACCCAGCACTCAATGAAGCTTTACTTCCAGCGGCAGTTGCAAGCGTACAAGCTTGCGAGGATTGGCAGCAATAATGCCAAATAAAAAAAATTAGAGCAATACAATGTTTAAGATATATATGAAAATGCTACTTCTCGTAGCTTTAGGGGATTGTAGTGTCTTTATCCCCGTTGCAAAACGCAAGTTTCTTTAGAAAAAAGGACGCGTTCGTTTTTAGCGCGTAACATCAGTGATATACTTTTTAAAAATGTGACATATATTTAAATCTTCAACAGAAACTTTTAGATACAATACTACTTTTAGGAGTATAATTTGTATATAGAACTATCGTTATTTGGGCTTGTAATTGGTTTTATATCTGCTTTTTTTGGTATTGGTGGCGGTACGGTTCTTGTGCCTTCCTTGATGTTTTTGGGATTTGATATAAAATATGCCATTGGTATATCTGTGATGCAGATGGTTTTTAGTTCTGTTTTTGCAACTTATCTCAACATTAAAAAGGGAAAAGTAATTGCAAAAGAGGGGCTTTTGCTTGGTTTAGGTGGATTTTTGGGCGCACAGGGAAGTGGATTTGTTGTGCATTTCTTGCCATCTCTAGCTTTAAATCTTATCTTTCTTTTTGCAATTACAATCGCTATCTTAAAATTTTTTAAATCCCCAATAACGACCGATAAAAAGGAAATTAACTCTGGTGTTGTGCTTTTTGTGGTGGGTATGTTTGTGGGACTTATTGCCATCAGTATCGGCATCGGTGGCGGATTGTTCTTAACTCCCATTTTGGTTGGATTTTTAAATTATGATGTAAAAAAAGCTGTTGGCTTGTCACTGTTTTATATCGTTTTTTCATCAATATCAGGTTTTATTTCTCTTTCATCTTATGGATATATCCATTATCAAGAGGGCTTGATTGTTGGGATTGCTTCTTTGGTTGGCGTATATTTTGGACTCAAAATTTCTCATAAAACTGAAGTTGCAAGGCATAAACAACTTATCTTAGGCATGTATATTATTATATTTTTGATGAGTTTATATAAACTATTTTTTTAAGGTTGCATATTGGATAATATAAAAATTTTTGGCGCAAGTGAAAATAATCTCAAAAATATCGATCTCGTTATACCAAAAAATAAATTAGTTGTTTTTACAGGCTTAAGTGGAAGCGGTAAATCGACTCTCGCTTTTGATACGCTCTATGCAGAGGGTCAAAGAAGATACATAGAATCACTTTCAAGCTATGCAAGGCAATTTTTGGATCGCATTGGGAAACCAGCAGTTGAACGAATTGAGGGGCTAACCCCTGCTATTGCAATAGATCAAAAAACAACTAGCAAAAATCCTCGATCTACCGTGGGTACTATAACAGAGATTTATGATTACTTGCGACTTTTATTTGCGCGAGTTGGCAAGCAGCATTGTCATCTGTGCGGCAAACCTATCTCACAAATGTCCAGCGCAGATATCATCGAACAAGTTTTAAAACTACCAGATGAGAGCAAGATTATCATCCTTGCGCCTATGATTAATGAAAAAAAGGGTTCATTTGCGGATATGCTTGAATCTTTGCGTCATCAAGGTTTTGTGCGAGCATATATAGATGGCGTGATCGTACGACTTGATGAGGATATAGAGCTTGCAAAAACGAAAAAGCACACTATCAAGGCGGTTATAGATAGAGTTACATGTAAGCTTGAAAACACAGAGAGAATAGCAAGTGCTATCGAAAAAGCACTTTTGCAAAGTTACGGTGAAGTGGAAATCGATATTTTGAACAAAGAAGAGATAGGGCTAGATTTCTCACATGTACACTACAGTGAGCATCTAGCGTGTTTTGATTGTAAGATCAGTTTTGAACCACTTGAACCGCTTTCTTTTTCTTTCAACTCACCTAAAGGGGCCTGTGCTACATGTGATGGTTTAGGTATCCGTTATAGTCTTGATCTCTCCAAAATTATAGATGAGAGTTTGAGTATCGATAAGGGTGCTATAAAGCTTTTTTATGGTTTTAATAAAGGATATTACGCGAAGTTGTTGCATGGATTTTGTGAAAATGCAAAGATAGATACAAACATTGCTTTTGAAGAGCTTGAAGATTATCAACAAAAAGCCATTTTACATGGAAGCGTAGAAGAATCACATTTTATTTGGAAGCGGCATAAGTTGGTTCGAAAATGGGAAGGTGTTATCAAATTAGCGTATGATATGCTTAAAGATGAACGAGATATCAGCGATCATATGGGTGAAAAAGTATGTGATACATGTGGCGGACATCGACTCAAACTTGAGGGTTTGAGTGTCAAAGTGAGTGATAAAAATATCGCCGACATTTTAGATATGCCAATCGAGCAAGCCCTAATATTTTTTCAAAATGAGCAAAATTTTGCTTATTTGAGTCCACAGCAACAAATTATCGCGAGTTCTGTGCTTAAAGAGATTAGGGAAAGACTTTTTTTCTTATCTGATGTAGGCTTAGGCTACATAACACTTGGAAGAGATGCAAGAACCATCAGTGGCGGTGAGGCACAACGCATCCGTATAGCTTCACAAATCGGTAGCGGACTGAGTGGCGTGATGTATGTGTTGGATGAACCAAGTATTGGTTTACATGAGCGTGATACACTCAAACTAATCCGCACTCTAAGAAATCTCCAACAAAAAGGCAATAGTGTCATTGTGGTGGAACATGATAAAAAAACAATCCAATCTGCTGATTTTATTGTCGATATTGGACCATTGGCTGGAAAATTTGGTGGTGAAATTGTTTTTGCAGGTACATTTGATGAGTTGCAAAAAAAAGATACACTCACAGCACAGTATCTCAATGGTATCAAAACGATAGATTACCGCCATGATCGTGTGCAAACAGATTGGCTTGCTATCAAAAATGTTACAATTAACAATATAGAAAACTTAGATGTTGCTATCCCACTTCGCAATCTTGTCGCCATCACGGGCGTGAGTGGGTCAGGCAAGAGTTCACTCATCTTGCAAACACTTCTGCCAGTTGCCAAAGAGCTACTCAATCGTGCTAGAAAAGTGAAAAAAGTTGCAGGCGTTACATGTGAGGGATTGGAGTTGCTTGATAAAGTAATTTATCTTGATCAAAGCCCTATAGGACGAACCCCGAGAAGCAATCCAGCGACTTATACAGGGCTTATGGATGAGATTCGTTTGCTCTTTACCAAAACAAAAGAGGCGCAAATTCGTGGCTATAAAGTTGGAAGATTTTCTTTCAATGTTAAAGGCGGACGGTGTGAGAAATGCCAAGGCGAGGGAGAAATTAAGATAGAGATGCACTTTTTGCCAGATGTGATGGTACAGTGTGATACATGTAAAGGAAAACGCTACAATGCACAAACCCTTGAGATAAAATACAAAGGCAAATCGATTTACGATGTGCTTGGTATGAGTGTCGATGAAGCATTGGCATTCTATACCGCCATTCCAAAACTTCGTGCTATTTTAGAAACGCTGAGTGATGTTGGTTTGGGATATATCACGCTAGGACAAAATGCCATAACACTCAGCGGTGGCGAAGCACAACGCATTAAACTTGCAAAGGAATTAAGTAAAAGAGATACGGGCAATACACTCTATATTCTCGATGAACCAACGACTGGTTTGCATTTTGCAGATGTGGATAGGCTAGTAAAAGTTTTACACCATCTCACAGATTTGGGCAATTCTGTGCTGGTTATCGAACACAATATGGATGTCATTAAAAATAGTGATTATATCATCGATATGGGCCCTGATGGCGGTAGCGGTGGCGGTAAGATAGTAGCTGTTGGCACGCCTATGCAGATTGCAAAAAACTTTCAAAAAACAGGTAGTTATACGGGGCAATTTCTTGCCGAAGAATCGTATGTAAACAAAAAAACAAAGGTTAAAGTATGTTAGAAACTATTGTTGAGCGGATAAAATCCTTACCTCCTTTACCAAAAAGTTTTGTACAAATTAATGCTATTTGTGCAGATGAAAACGGGACTATAGATAAGCTTGCAAAGGTGATCGAAGCAGATCCAATGCTTGTTGCAAATTTGCTCAAAATTGCTAATTCACCGTTGTATAGTTTTACGCATGAGATTAAAAGCGTATTGCAAGCAGTTTCTTTATTTGGCATGTCGATGACGCGCTCATTGGTAGCAGATATATCTGTTAAAAAGCTTTTAAAAGTCGATATAGAACCTTATGGCATAGCCCCTGAGGAGTTTGTTCGTGTTTGCACCATGCAAAGCGCACTCATAAAAGAATGGTATAAATTTATAGATAAAACAAAACTTGATATGCTTTTTTTGGCCGCTTTGTTGCAAGAAACAGGAAAGATTTTGATAGCCGATGAGATTGTTAAAAACGATGAGGTTACCCAATTTAAATCAGAAATTGCAAGCACGGTGAACATCGCTTCGGTTGAGCGATCTTTTGTTGGCGTTACAACAGCCCAGATAACAGCCAAGATTTTTGAGCATTGGGGTTTTGATGAAACGATGGTGCAAGCTATCGCAAATGCAGATGATTATAATGCCGCACAAGATCCTATCCGTTCGTATTCACTTGCTTTACATGTAATCAAAACAGCTATTCCTATGAATGCCCCACTTGCTGATCGAAGTGTCAATATCGCTTTGCATATTTTAGAAAAAGAGGGGATGGAGCAAAGTCATTTTGCTACTGCAATTGAGAAAATCATCGATACATTTTAGGAGCATTTTTGAAAACATTAACCATTATCGATACATTTGGATTTTTTTTTAGAAACTACTACGCTTTACCAAATTTACGCAATAAAGAGGGTTTTCCCACAGGACTTATCACGGGTTTTGCCAATTTTATCTATACTCTTAAAAGTGAATATCCAAGTGACTATATCTTTTTTGCTCTTGATAGCAAAGGTAAAACTTTTCGCCACGATATAGACCCAAATTATAAAGCAACAAGACAAACACCACCACAAGATCTTCTAGCGCAACTTCCAATCGCCATATCGTGGATAGAAAAGATGGGATTTCAATGTTTTTGCAAAGAGGGTTACGAGGCTGATGATGTGATAGCAAGTGCTGTGAGATTTGCCAAAACACACGACATAAAAACAAGCATTGTTACCCACGACAAAGATCTCTATCAACTTATAGATGCAGGTGTTGTGATTTACGATCCTGCTAAAAAAATCGAGATAGACAAAACGGGATGCTATGAGAAATTTGGTGTCTATCCGCAAAATATCGGTGATTATCTCTCCTTGATAGGCGATAGTGCTGACAATATTCCCGGAGTTCGCGGAATTGGACCTAAGGGAGCGAAAAAACTTTTAGATGAGTTTAGGGATCTTGAGCATATCTATGAAAATTTGCAAGAGGTTCGTAATCCGCGTGCTAAAAAACTGCTAGAAGAGGGAAGAGAAAGTGCATTTTTAAGCAAGAAACTCGTTTTGTTAGATGATTCATTGCAAATTACAGAGAGTTTTGAGCATTTTTCATTTCCAAGTGGACAACCTTTGCTAAGCATTGCACAAGAGTTAGCAAAATATGAGTTGCGCTCACTTCTATCCCGCATCGGTTACGCACCAAAAGAGCCTGTAGAAAATGAACAAAACGCTTTTGAAGCGATACTTTTAGATACTAAAGAAAAACTATTTACCATCATACATAAGCTTTGTGCCGATGATTTAGTGGCATTTGATACCGAAACAGATGGGCTTGATGTAAAAGTTGCTAAGATTGTTGGATTTTCCTTTGCACTCGATACGCATAAGGCTTACTATGTTCCTATTGCACACAATTATCTAGGTGTTGGGGAACAAGTAAGTTTACAAGACGCTAAAGAGGCGATTGCACAGATCTTTACATGCAAGCTTGTGGGACAAAATCTCAAATACGATTTTGCAATTGTAGCAAACAATTTTGGTTTGCATAAAAATGATAATTTTGCAGATACAATGGTGCTAGCATGGTTGCTTGATCCACAGGCTTCGCATGCACTCGATGCTATGGCAAAGCGGTATTTTGATCATGATATGGTGAAGTTTAAAGATGTGGTAAAAAAAGGAACAAACTTTTCACATGTAAGTCTTGAAGATGCGTGTGTGTATGCGAGTGAAGATGCGTGGATGACGCTTTTACTCTATGAAAAATTCCAAAAAATGGTTGAGCCTTCACTTCTTGTCTTAGCAAAAGAGGTAGAATATCCTTTTGTGCAAACACTTTTAGCGATGGAAGATGTGGGGATTTTGGTGGACAAAGCCTACTTTCAAAAGCTTGAAACCAAAAGTAAAAAAGAGATTGAGCGGCTTGAGAGTGAAATTTATGTTCTTTGTGGTTGTGAGTTCAATCTCAATTCGCCCAAGCAATTAGGTGTTGTGCTTTTTGAAACGCTTGCCTTACCAACTGCCAAAAAAACAAAAACAGGGTACAGTACTGATGAGAGTGTTTTGAGTGAACTTGTGGATGCACATCCTTGTGTTGCAAAAATTTTAGAGTATAGAGAGATTTATAAACTCCAATCAACTTATATTAAACCGCTTTTAAAACTGTGTGAGCAAAAAAGTGATAATAGAGTCCATACTTCCTTTTTGCAAACAGGTACAAGCACAGGCCGTCTCAGTTCAAAAGATCCAAATTTGCAAAATATTCCAGTCAAAACAGAGCTTGGCAGAGAAATTCGCCATGGATTTATTGCAAAAGAGGGTTTTTTGCTCGTAGGCATCGACTATTCACAAATCGAATTGCGGCTGTTAGCACATTTTTCACAAGACAAAGACCTGCTCGAAGCATTCAATAATAACCTTGATATCCACAGGCAAACTGCTCGCAAACTCTTTGGCGAGGCGTTAGCAGATAGTAAAAGAAATGTTGCAAAAAGCATCAACTTTGGCTTGCTTTATGGTATGGGTGCAAAGAAACTCTCACAAACGCTCGGTGTTTCACAAGCTGAAGCAAAAGGGTATATACAGAGTTATTTTGACTCTTTTGAAACGGTAAAATCCTATCTCCAAAGCATTGTAGCTGATGCAAAAAAGAGCGGATTTGTCCAGACTTTACTAGGCCGAAGGCGTTATTTTGATTTTGCAAATGCAAATGCTATGCAACTTGCGATGTACGAGCGAGAATCGGTCAATACGCTCTTTCAAGGCAGTGCAGCTGATCTTATAAAATTGGCCATGCTTCGTATTAATGGGAGTTTATGCCATGAAAACGCAAAGTTGCTTTTACAAATCCACGATGAGCTTATCTTTGAAGTTAAAGAGGAAGAAGCAGATATCTTTGCACAAATTGCCGCACAGACTATGGAAGATATTTATATGCTGCAAGTAAAGCTCAAAGTGAGTGTCGCCATCGGGAAAAATTGGGGAGAACTGAAATAAAGTGAAGCCAAAGCCAGCATCAAATTTATGGCAGATAAACCATCTTGGTGATGAGATTTGCAAAATTAGTATTTATGGTGATTTGGATGTAACGAGTATCAAAAAGATTTATCCACATGTAAAGCAACTCAAAAGTCATCCTCTGCGTTCACTTATCATTGATTGTAGGCATGTAACGCATCTTGATTTTAGTGGAGCATTGTTGCTAGCAGAACTAGCAGCTTATTTTTCAAAACAAAAAGCTACTATATTTGTAGAAAATTTGGCTCAAGAGTATAAAACTCTTCTCTTTTTTGCTCGAAAAAATTTAGGAGAAGAGTTACATGTAGAACAGTATAAAGGTTTTTATTTTCAAAAATACTTACAAAATTTAGGGCAAAAAATCTTTGATATGTGGATAACTTTTCATCTTTTTCTCTCTTTTTTTGGACAAAGTGTTGTTCGTTTTACCTTGTTACTCTCCACGCCTTGGCGTTTTCGTTTTAGGTCTGTGTTTGCACATATAGAAAAATCGGGTGCTCATGCTTTGCCGATAGTGGCACTTACCTCTTTTTTGGTAGGACTTGTTGTTGCGTATCAAGGTGCCGAACAGTTGGTAAAATTCGGGGCAAATATTTTTATTGTGGATATGGTTAGTATCTCTGTTTTTAGAGAATTAGCCCCACTTATAGCAGCTATCGTTATAGCAGGTCGAAGTTCTTCAGCATACACGGCTCAAATCGGTACCATGAAAATCACAGAAGAGATCGATGCTTTGCGTTCGATGGGTTTTGATCCGATTGATTTTTTGGTTTTACCACGCATACTCGCACTCGTTTTTTCTATGCCACTTATTGTATTTTTTGCAGATATTGTGGGTGTTTTTGGTGGTATGATTGTGGCAAAACACCATTTAGGAATCAGTTATGATGAATTTATCCAAAGAGGCAGAGATGTACTTGAGATGAAACATATACTCATTGGGCTTTTCAAGGCACCTTTTTTTGGTTTACTCATCGCACTGATCGGCTGCTTCCGCGGGTTTCAAGTTACTGGAAGCACAGAAAGTATAGGTCATTACACTACGATAAGTGTAGTAAATGCTATCTTTTTAGTGATCGTTATCAATGCCGTTATCTCTGTTTTGCTTACTGAAGTTGGCATATGAAAACGATTATCAAGGTTGATGATGTTTGTACAAAATTTGGCAACCATGTTGTGCATGATGGTGTGAGTATTCATATCAATGAGGGTGAAATCTATGGTATTTTGGGCGGTAGTGGTAGTGGCAAATCTACACTTATGCGTGAAATAATTATGTTACAGCCTTTTGATAGCGGCTCCATTGAAGTTTTGGGCAAATCGTTGCGTCACATTTCATATGAACAAAAAATGTGGCTAGTGAAAAAAACAGCAGTACTTTTTCAATTTGGTGCCTTATATTCTTCGCTCAATGTGTTAGAAAATATAAGCGTGCCATTGCTTGAATATACTGATTTGCCTCAGGAATTTATCGAACATATCGTGATGAGTAAGCTTGTTATGGTTGGACTTAAAAAAGAAACTGCATATCTTTTTCCGAGTGAACTCAGTGGTGGTATGAAAAAAAGAGTTGCCCTTGCACGAGCGCTCGCTATGGAGCCAAAAATTCTTTTTTTGGATGAGCCAACAAGTGGACTTGACCCGCTGAGTGCTGAAAATTTTGATAGATTGATACGAGAATTAAGTGTTTTGATGCAGATGAGTGTTGTTATGGTGACGCATGATTTGCATACGATTGAACATGTTCTTGATAGATTTTGTCTTATTTATGATAAAAAGATTCTTTTTGAGGGAACACTTGATGAAGCAAAAGCATTTGAACATTTTGCTTTACGAGAGTATTTTAGCGCAGGAGGTATGCGAGCATGGAAAAAAGAATAAGTTATAGCGTAGTAGGGGCATTTGTACTCATTCTCTCTTGTGCATTGGCATTGTTTCTTTTTTGGATGGGTAAGTATGGCGACAGCGCAAAAGAGTTTGATCTTTATAAAAGTTTTTTCAAAGAATCAGTTTCAGGTCTCAATGTGCAATCATCCGTGAAACTAAAGGGTGTAAATATAGGAAGCGTGAAAGAGATTCGCATCAACAAGCAAAACAGTGAAGAAGTAATGGTTTTGCTTGAGATTATCAAAGATACACCAATCAAAATTGATGATATCGCTGTTTTGGGTACGCAAGGAATTACGGGGCTAAAATATATTGAAATTCAAGGCGGTAGTAAAGATGCACCACGACTCGTAGGTACACAAAATGAGATTGCAATCATTGGCACAAAAAAATCACCACTTGAAACGCTCATTAGTAGCGGCGAATCAATATTGCAAAAAGCAGATGAAACATTTGAAAAGATTCATATGCTACTAAATGATAAAAACAGCTTACATGTAGAAAAAATTCTTCAAAATCTAGAGCAAACTACAACGCACCTCAATGCAAACAAAGAACAATTTACTAATTTGATCGCAAATGTAAACTTTTTAGCGCTTGATATGAAAAAAAAATTAGATATTTTTAGCACTGATGGAAAACAATTTTTGCAACAATCTAGAATATTTGAAGATAAAATATCACAATCATTTGATGTACTTGCTCAAGCAGGCGTGAAAGTCTCAAGTGCTTCCGATGCGACGAGAATATTTTTTCAATCTATGCAAAGCAAGCTGCAATCAAAAGAATTTGATTTCTCAAGCATTGTAGATAAGAATTTAGAGCCTTTTAATGCCACGCTTTTCTCACTTGAACAGTTAAGTCAAAG
The DNA here is from genome assembly GCA_014859685.1 of Sulfurospirillum sp. Lineage (GTDB taxonomy): Bacteria > Campylobacterota > Campylobacteria > Campylobacterales > Sulfurospirillaceae > UBA6810. The sequence goes on from JACUTU010000004.1 coordinate 71,144, forward strand.
TTTGCACAAAATATCCCAATCCCTCGAAGAGAATCCAAGTAGTATTTTGTATGAACGACAGGAAAAAATTCTCGGACCAGGAGAAAGTCATGAGTAAAGTTTTTGTATTGATGGTGCTAATAGTTTTAAGTGGTTGCTCTTTCAAAGAAGTACAAAAAGCACCTACAAAATATACACTCGAGCGACAAACATTGGAAAAAGTAACCACAAAATATTCCTTTGGAGTGTTGAAAATACCACAGATAAAAGCCCCCCAGCATCTTAGAAGTGAGTATATTTGGTATAGCAATGATAGCTTATCGATGCACCATTATTTGTATGCAAAATGGAGTGAAAACTTTGGCACGCTTTTTTCAAGATCTTTAGGTGAGATTTTGTATGAAAGTGGCTTGTTTGGAACTGTATTTTATGAATCCTCAAAAATGAACGCCGATCTTTTGCTAGAGATGCAGATTTTAGAGGCAAAGCAAGTGGTGCAAGATAAACAAGCAAAAGTGCAATTTAGTGTTCGTTTACATATGATTGATCAAACAGATAATCACTTAATTGACTCACAAGTTTTTAGATACACGGTGCTGTGTGAAAGCATTGATGCAAAAGGTGCTGTGAGAGCTTATAATGTTATGATGCAAAAATTAGGGAGTGATGTACTATTATGGATAAAAAAATTAGCGAAAGAAAGCTAAATAAACTTTTCGAACTCAATAAAAAAATCGTTTTAGAAGATGACTGTGCATCACGAGTGATCATCATCTCTGAGTGCATCAAAGATATACTCAAAGTGGATCGATGCACTATTTTCGCATATGATGAGGAGAATAATTCTTTGTGGTCTGTATATATTGACGGCTTAAGTTATCTTGAATTACCCAATGAAAAGGGGATAGTTGCACAAGTTTTTCAAACCAAAAAAAGTATGATTGTTGATGATGTAAGTAGGAGCGAATTTTTTAACCCACAGGTTGATAAAGCCAGTGGTTATGTTACAAGATCTATCCTCGCAGTGCCAATTCTTGGGTATAACAATAGAGTGCTTGGAGTTATGCAACTTATCAACAAGATAGATGGTTCAAATAAATTTAATGATGAAGATGAGAGCGTACTTGCGTATGTGATAAGCCATATTAGCGCATATCTTGAACTTATCATGCAAGGGAAATAACCCCTTACATGTAAGCTTATTTTTTCTATGCTGTTTTAAATTGTGAGAGTGTGACGCTGAGCGTGCTTGCAAGTTTTGAGAGATGTTCAGCCGCAGCTGCTATCTCTTCAACGCTTCTTGCATTTGAACTTGAGAGTTGATTAATAATATCTATTTTAGCGATGACTGATGATTCTACGAGCGTTATATTTTCGTTTGATTTTATAACGACACTATCTATCGCACTAGCACTTTGTGCAAGTACACCTACCGCATCTTGTGTTTGTGTTGCAACTTTATTGGAATACTCACTCAGCTCATCAACTCTGAGGGCATTTTGGTTCATTTGCGTGCTGATGTCACCTATGGATTGTACGATGACATTGATGGTTGCATTTGTTTCTATAAGTGATTTTTGTGTTCTTTCAGCGAGTTTTCGCACTTCATCAGCAACAACTGCAAATCCCCTACCATGCTCGCCAGCTCTTGCTGCTTCAATGGCAGCATTGAGTGCCAAAAGGTTAGTTTGATCTGCTATATCGCTTATCACATCAAGGACAGTTCGTACCTGTTGCGCTTCATTTGCAAGGTGGTTGAGTCGATCATTGATTTGTGATTCTGCGGATGCTGTTTGCTCAAGTTTCTCTAGCGTTTCATTAAGCAGTCCTTGTGCTGTAGCTAGGCTTTGTTGTGCTTGATTTGTCACTTCTTTTACTTGTGCGAACTCGTGTGCTGCATTGCGGATTTCGTTTGCTGCTTTTTTTGCTGAATCATTAGCATTTGCTACGATATTGGCTTCCTCTTCAGCCCTTTTTCCTATCTGTAAAGAAGTACTTGAGAGTTCCTCGGCGACAGAAGCATTTTCATTTGCATTGTTTTTTGCTTCCTTTAAACCTTGTGCGATAATGTTAAAGAAACTATTTTGCTCTGTTGCAATATCGTGTATCTCATCTTTGGTTCCTGTGTGTATGCTTGTGCTGAGATCTTTTGTGCTTAACGCTAAAGAGATAGCATTTTTATAATTGTTAACGGATGTTTTGATAGAGTTGCTGATGATAAAGTATAAAATAAGCACGATTGTTGAGACGATGGCGATGAGCGCGAGAATAAAAATTTTATCTTGATTGAGTAGTGTAAAATTGGAATTTTGTATTTTTTCGTTCAAATCATCTACCTGCTTCATTGTTGTATCAAATGCTTGGGCAGAGCTTGCTCTTAATGCCATAAGTTTTTTAAATTCTTGCGGATATGCAATGCCAAAATCTTCATAGTTGAGTTTTTGACCAAATTGCTGAGAAAGTTCACTGAGTTGTGCTGTGATTTGATGCCATGCTTGCACATCTGTTTTGATTTTTATGATAGCAGTTTGATTATTTTTATCGACCAATAATTGAACAAGTGTATCGATATTTTGCAAAACTTCACCGTAACTTTTTTCAGCACTTTCAAGTTTTGATGGCGAAGCACTCAGATAATAAGCTCTAAACTCCATCATACTTTCAGCTAAAAAAGCATTGATATTTCCCATAGTTACAAGTCTTTGTGAAACTTTATTGGCATCATTGGCGAATTTAAAGGTTTCATAGCCTAAAGTAGCAAAACCCAAAACTAAGATAAGTAGAAGTAGGGCCAATTTTCCACGAATAGTTGTAAACATAGTAGCTCCTGAAATTAAAATGTGATAATTATACTATTTTATTATAAAGTTCGTATTATCGTAAGAGTGTATCTAGCACATACTGTTCAAGATCTTTTTTGGCAATATCTTTTTTTAAGGCTTCTTGGTAGGCTTCTTCTACTTTTTTATTGTATTTTTCATACGCAAAAAATGGAAAATGCACTGCCCAAGCCTTTTTAATCTGCTTGCGTGCAATGCCATCCTTAAGGTATGATTTAAAAAAAGTAAAGCCTATAAAAACACACGAAGTTGTAAAGATAGAGCCAAGTACAGAGATGTGAAAATCAAGATTGGCAAAAAAATTGTGCGTGAGTAAAAAGATAGGTGTAATGATGATAAGACAAACCACAGCGTAAGCAGTATAAGCTTTGATTATATTGATGCGAAAGCCTAATTTTGCTCCATCTACATACATTCCTTCATTATAATACGCATTTGCTTGCAATAAATCTCTCAGCAAAATAGGCTGTTGTGAAACTTTAAAAACATAATCTATGACTTTATCTTTGATATTTTTTTTCATAATCTCTCCAATTATTCTTTTTGTATTTTAGCATAAATTAGTCCAAAGCAGGCGTGTAATTCTTGATCATCGCTTCGCAATTTTGAAAATTTGGCATTGTTTCTGCTACAAGTTGCCAAAAAGCTTTTTGATGATTTTTATGTTTGATGTGCGCAAGTTCATGCACAACGATATATTCTATACATGTAAGCGGCAGTTGCGCGATAGAGATGTTGAAACTCAAACTATCAAGTCCGCTACAGCTTCCCCACCTCCTTTTTGCTTTGCGAAACCCTATTTTAGTGGGATATAAGTGCATAATGGCCGTGTATTTTTGTAAGGCAATATTTATGGCTTGTTGTGTTTGCATTTTGTAAAAATTTTCAAAATCGTGTACATGTAAGTCCTGCTTTTCTCCAAAAAGCAAAACTTTTTTCTCCTGTTCCCAGATCTCTTTTGGTGTTTTTCTTTGGGCTATATGTATTGATTTTTCATAGATCCAGCGAGCTTTTGATGTGATGAGTGATTCGACTTTTTGGAGCGAAAAATTGGGATTTTTAACGATAATTCCATCTTTATTGCTGATATAGATGTAAAAATTTTTGAGTTTTTTATCTGTGATGATAGTGTAGGGTAGCTTTGTGTCTTTGTAAAAAAGATGCCCTACACATTGGGTTTTATGAGAACCAGTTTTTAATTTTTTCAAAGACACCCTCAAAACTACTTTCACATGGTGTGCTTTGCATCCCAAAACTCTTTTGCAATGAGCCTAAAAGCTCTTTTTGCTCCTTGCTCAGTTTCTTTGGATATTGGACTTTGATTTGGGCTATCATATTGCCTTTTGTATTGCTGTGGACATTTTTCACACCCTCGCCCTTAAATATAAATTGTTGTTTATCACTTGCGCCAATTGGCAATTCAAGCTTTGTTTCGCCTCTGAGTGTTGGAATCGTAATGCTTTCGCCAAGTGCAACTTGTGTGAAAAACACGGGAACTTCGATATAAATGTCATCATTGTGTCTCACAAAATGCTCATCCGTTTCTACGCCTATTTGGATGTAAAGATCACCTCTGCTCCCATCTTCGTCGATATTGCCCCGTCTTGCTACGCGGATGCGATTACCATTGTCGATACCTTCTGGAATATCAACTTTAAAATTCTCTTTTATTTCTACGAAACCTTTGGCATTGCAACTTTTACAGGGTGTATCGATTTTTGCGCCTGTGCCGTTACATGTAGGACAAGATTGTGAGTAAGTCATAAAACCTTGGCGAAAATAGATCTGTCCTCTACCTTGACATTCTTTACATGTAGATTTTTTTCCATCACTACTACCAGTGCCATGACAGTCATCACACGGTTTTTTGTAGGTAAATTTGATCTCTTTAGAGCAACCAAAAATAGCCTCATTGAAAGCTACGGTTACATTAGTTTCGAGATCAAGCGGGTATTTTCTGTTTTTTCTGCGTGTTGTTCCACCAAATCCACCGCTGAAACCGCCACCAAAAACAGATTCGAAGATAGAACCTAAATCACCCATTATATCTTCATAATTCATATCGCTAAAGTGTGAAAAGCCTTGTTGATCAAGTCCTGCTTTTCCATATCTATCATAAGTGGATTTTTTTTGTGGATCACTTAAAACTTGATAAGCTTCGTTGATAATTTTGAACTTTTCTTCAGCTTCTTTGTCGCCCTCATTTCTATCTGGATGGAATTTAAGAGCCTGTTTTCTATAAGCCTTTTTGATGGCACCTGTATCTGCATCTCGTGTAATTTCTAATATCTCGTAGTAATCTATATCCAATTGTAAACTCTTTGTTGTAGTATTTTAAAGTCTGCAATTTTATCAAAAATCTGCTTTGATAGCAAATGAAATGGACGATAAAAATATCTTTTTCTTTTTAACTAATCTATAAAACGCTATAATCTTCCAATTTTTTAGAGGATAGCAAAATGATAAATGTTTTAATGATAGAAGATGATACAGAATTTGCAGAAATTCTCAGCGAATATTTAGCACAATACAATATAAAAGTAACCAACTATGAAGATCCTTATTTAGGTTTGAGTGCTGGAGTCAAAAAATACGATTTGCTTATCTTAGATCTTACGCTTCCTGGTATGGACGGGCTTGAAGTATGCAAAGAAATGGTAGAAAAATACAATATCCCGATCATAATCTCTTCAGCTCGTAGCGATGTGAGCGACAAGGTTATAGGGTTGCAACTTGGAGCAGATGATTATTTGCCAAAACCATATGATCCAAAAGAGATGTATGCAAGAATTCAAAGTCTTATCCGTAGAGTAAAAAAAACAAATGGAAATGAAGACGAAAGTACAACAAGTGATTTCCGCATCGATGAAAAACGCCATGAGATTTTTCTCAAAGAAGAGCCTATCAACCTCACGCCAGCGGAGTATGAGATCCTCTCTTATATGCTTAAGCAACACGGGTATTCGATCTCAAGAGAACAGCTTGTTTATAATTGTAATTCCCTTAAAGACAAGGGTTCAAAAAGCCTCGATGTGATTATCGGAAGGCTTCGAACAAAGATAGGAGATAGCTCTAAAAATCCAAAATATATCCATTCTATACGAGGCATTGGATATAAACTCGTCGGATGAAAAATAATTCACTCAGCAGCAAAGTAACGATCGTTTTTATCTTTTGTTTTGTCCTCTTGTGTATGTTTTTTTTCGTTTTGATGCGTTATCAGAGTGAAAAAAATCTAGAATTAATGAAGCAAAGACAACTTGAATCCATCAATTACATCTTTATACTGTATAGAAATAACCTCTCGCCACAAGGAATCAACGAGTATTTTGGCAATTTTGGGCTTAAACCTGTAAAAAATCAAAATCTTAAAAATGCTGTACTTGCAAAAGGCACAGTTATTTTTAAGCAAGCATCAAATTTGGGCGAATTTTCCTCGATTCGCTATAATGATCGATACTATCTGTACATTGATAATCTTGTTTCAAGTATGATGCTTGAAAGTATCTATTCGGCGAAGGCAAATGATATCCTTTGGTTTGTATTTGCTGCATCTATCTTGCTTTTAAGCTACATTTACATTTCAATTTTAAGAAGTATAGCTCCACTCAAACAACTCTCGATTGAGATCAAAAAATTTGCATCAGGCGATATGGATATCAACTGCAAAAGTGATAAAAATGACGAGATAGCAGAAGTTGCCAATGAGTTTGACAAGGCAGCATCAAAGCTCAAAGATCTTATCAGTTCACGACAACTTTTTTTACGCACAATCATGCATGAGCTTAAAACTCCCATCGGCAAAGGTCGAATTGTTGCTGAAATGTTGAGTGATGAAAAACCTCGCACAAGGCTCATAAGCATCTTTGAGCGGCTTGATCTTTTAATCAACGAATTCTCAAAACTTGAACAGATCGTTTCAAAAAATTATTCTATGCAAATACGCCAATACGCACTTTTGCATGTAATAGAATATGCCATTGATCTTTTGATGCTCGAAGATGAAAAAAAAGACTTACATGTAAGTCTGGATATAGAGTCTGATTTGATGGTACGGGTTGATTTTGATTCATTTGCCCTTGCATTGAAGAATCTTTTTGATAATGCCATCAAATATGCTAGCGATAAAAAAGTGTTTGTGAGTACTAAAGAGGGAAAACTTGTGATCGCCAACAATGGAAAGCCCTTCAGTGTTGATATCTCAGAGTATGAAAAGCCATTTGTATCAGGGAAAAATGAACTCAAACCAGGGCTTGGACTTGGTTTGTATATCGTGAAGAATATCCTCAAACTCAATGATTGCGAATTAGCTTACCGCTACTTTGAATCGCAACATCAATTTATTATCGATCTCAAATTATGAAAAAAACTAGAGGTTTGGAAAAATTTGATAATCTTGTTGAAGCTTTTAGTGTATTGCCAACTGTAGGTAAAAAATCCGCTTTGCGATTTGCTTATCATCTTGTTTTGCACGACAACTTTGCAGCTATGAAACTTGCCAATGCTCTTGAAAGTGCCGTGAGAAATATCACAAAATGTGAGCGATGTGGCGGTTTGAGCGAACACGAACTGTGCGATATTTGTCTCGATGAAAACAGAGATGTAAGCACCTTGTGTATCGTAGAAAGTGCAAAAGATATTCTTATCTTGGAAGAAAACAATCTCTATGATGGCTTGTATTTTGTGTTAGACAATCTTGATGAAGCACATATACAAAAACTTAGAGAGTTGGTGCAAGAGGGCATAGAAGAGCTTATTTTTGCACTCACACCCTCCATTGCCAATGACGCTTTGATGTTATTTGTTGAAGATAAACTCGTAGATTATGCTATAAATTTCACTAAAATAGCCCAAGGCGTACCTACAGGCGTACACCTAGAAAATGTAGATATGCTCTCCCTCTCAAAAGCCCTAAGCCTACGAACAAAAGTTTAAATAAAAAAAAGTTACGGTATGTGAGGCAGTTTCACAACTACACGAAGTCCTTTTGGTTTTTTATTGTGCGCTGTTATCTCACCTAGATGTAGTTCTACAATTTGCTTGACAAGCGACAAGCCAAGTCCGTATCCTTTGATGTATTTTGAGCGTGACATATCGGCACGATAAAAACGCTCAAAAATATGCGGTAGCTTTTCTTCTTCAATGCCATTGCCTTGATCCTCAATACAAAAATAAGCATAATTTTCTTTTTTCTCTAAACTCAAAGTAATGGTTGTAGTTTCAGGTGAGTATTTGATAGCGTTTTCGATCAAGTTAGTAAAGACGGTTTTGAGTAAAATATCATCACATTTGAGGTAAATAATATCTAATTGAATAACCTTGAAGCTTATATTTTTCTGACTTGCTACCACCATTAATTCATCGAGTGAGCTTAAAAAAATATCATCCAAAGCTTGGAGCGTAAACTTATTTTTTAACGATTCTTTTTCAATATAAGTAAGCATGAGGAGATTTTTCACGATAGATTGGAGTTTGTCAACTTCTTCTAGGTTTGAAATTAAAACATTACGATACTCTTCCTTGCTTCTATTTTCTTTTAAGACAACCTCAATTTCCCCTTTCATCACAGTTAAAGGCGTTTTTAATTCATGTGAAACATCAGAGGAGAAGCGTTTGATTTGTCTGAGTGACTCGCGAAGCTTTAAATCAGTCTCATCACTAAAAATTTGCAAAGCCTTGATTGAGCATATGGTGATGACCAAAGCACAAATGGCTCTTAAAAATTGTACAGGCAGACCAAATGTTTCAAAAAACCAAACGGTATTGATAATATTTCCTGGAAAATATTGCGTTGGTGCAACAGCAATGCCAGCAAGTAGTGCATAAGCAATAAAAGCAATGCCTGGAATTTTAAAATAAATTTTTAGACGGTCAATATATTCGACTTTTTTTAACGATTCTCCATAAAAATAAAGTCCAACACCAAGTAAAAAAGGACCAAAAAATCCATAGGTATAGCGAATAGCCGCAATAGTTTCGTTGAGTGATGGGTGGATTAGAATAAGTATTAAGAGATTTGATAATCCAATAGTGTAAATTGTAGGTCCTGCATAGAGGATGTGTAGAAAATGGAGTTTGGATTTTTTATTTTTGAAGCTTTCACGGACGATAAAGCGTGAAAACTCAAATAAAAAAAGATAAGAAATAAATAATAAAACAGCTTTAGGAGGGTTTAATACACTTTCATATTGTGGGAAAATATACATGTATAAAAACATCCATTCTACAAGAGAATGACAAAGAGCAAATGCCGCTAAAAGCCAAATTTTTTTAGCAAAAAAAATGTTACTATCTTTTGTTTTGACAAATAGAACCAATATTCCTAAAACAAAAAACGAAAGTCCATAGATAAAGAAAATAACTTCCATTAAATTTCGATCTTATACCCTGAACCCCGAATGGTTTTAATTAAGGGTTTTTCATTTTGTGTATCAATTTTTTGTCTGAGATGGTGAATAAAAACATTCACTACATTACTAGATACAGATTCGTTAATACCCCATAATTTTTCTTGAAATTGTGTGTAGGTGATTGTACTTCCTTGATTTGAGAGCATATAAACTAAAATATCAAACTCTTTAATAGTAAGAGTAATCGGTTTTCCTGATCGTGTGACGATGCGTTTTGTAAGATTAATTTCAAGGGTATCAAAAGAAATATTTTCATGGTATTGGTATAGGGAGCGACGCAAAAGCGAACGCACGCGTGCCAATAATTCTGAAAAAACAAAAGGTTTACCCAAATAATCATCTGCCCCACATTCTAATCCTGTTATCCGGTCTTCAACATTATTGCGAGCAGTTAGCATTAAAATTGGAATGAGAATTCTTTTTTGACGCACATGCTCACAAATTTTGGTACCATCAATAGTGGGCAGCATCCAATCAACAATAAGCAAATCATACTTTTGATTTTCACAAAGATAAAGTCCATCAAAACCATCGTTTGCTGTATCGACGATAAAACCTTCTTCTTGTAAGCCTTTTTGTACAAATGATGCTATTTTGGAGTCATCTTCAATAATAAGTATTCTCATAAACAAATCTTAGCATACTTCCATAAAATAATTATTAAAAAAAAGAAAGAATTCATTAATGGTGAGGCAATAAATAAAGCGTATAGTGCGACTATATTTTTCAAAAGGAGTATTTTATGAAAGTTTCAACTGTTTTGGCAGCCTGCCTTATCGCTGGATCAAGTTTGTTTGGTGCTGGTATCCTTGAGAGCTTCAAAGGCTCACCAGCTTCAATGGATAGCAATGATGTTGCATGGGTGAAGGGAAAAACGCTGACTATTTTGGTGGATCAAAAACCATATCAACCAGCAAATTACAAAGGTATTCAAGATACAAGTGTTGATCTTAAATCGCTTTATGATGCTGAAAATATTTATTTTAGAGTTGAGTATGCAGATCCAACGCAAAGTTTAGAGAGATATCCTTGGATTAAACAAGCTGATGGTACATGGAAAATGAAGAAAAATTATGATGAGACTGGACATGAAAATACCTATTATGAGGATAAATTTGCAATGTTTTGGAACATCAATACAAAAGGTTTTGATAAAAAAGGATGTGCAATTGCTTGCCACATAGCAAAAGACGGTAAGATCAATGGCTATTCTGAAAAAGCACCTGGTAGAAAATACACTCGTAATTTAAAAGAAACAATTGACATGTGGCACTGGATGTCTGTTAGAGGCGAGCCTGTTGGACATAACACGGACCAATTTGTTGATAGCACTGATAATGGTAAAACAAATAAAAACTGGGGACGAAAAGGCGATGAGATAATCTCAGGCGGCTATAAAGATAATGTAAACAAAGAAAAAACAGCACCTATTTTTATGAGCAAAAACAAAGATCATAAAGAGTTTTGGATTCTTGAGAGTGATAAAGTTCCTTTTGTAGATACTTTTAAAGCAGGCGATATGATTCCAAGTATGATCGTAGCTCCTATGGAAGGTTCTCGGGGTGATGTTGCCTCAAAAGCAAAATGGGAGAATGGCAAATGGACACTTGTGTTTAAACGAGCTTTGGTTACAAAACATCCAAAATCAGAAATACAAGATGTGCAATTCAATGATTTGAAAAAAGAATATTCATTTGGCGTTGCCGTATTTGACAATACAGCGCTTAACCACCTTTATCATGATGGTGTTTTTAAGTTGTCATTTAAATAACTGTCATCACGCACTTTTGAAAAAAGTTCGTAAATACCTCTAATTTTCTCGAAAAGTACTTTTTTCATAGCTTTAGAGGCTTGTAGGGACATTTGTCCCTGCCATTAAAATGGACGCGTTCGTTTTAATGCGTAACATCAGTAAATAAAAAGGAGCAATGGTGTCGATTCAACAACTTAATTTTCAAGCAAAAACAGCAATTTCTCTCTTTTTGCTTTTTGTGATTGTCGCAACGATTTCATCAATTATTCTATTGGGTTTAGAATTATCGGGCGAAAAAAAAGGGATAAATATCCCAACAATAGGACAGGTGCAGAATAAATACACTATGCCAACATTAGTTGCCGCCATGAAAGGTGGCATGTATGAGTATGTGAGTGACGATGCAGATATCAATACCGTAAATCAATGGATTAAAGAAGGTGCTAAAAAAGAAGGAGAGCTTTATGGAGATGCGTGGAAAATTATTCAACAAGATTGCGCTAATTGCCATAGTAAGAGTTCAAAAATGAGTAAAGCCATGCCCTCTATCTCTTTTGAAACCTACGAACAAGTCTTGACGCATACGCAAGCAGGATATTCGTGGTTAAAAATGTCAAAACAAGCACATATTCATATGTTTGGAATTACAACATTTTTAATCCTCACAGGATTAATGTTTGCATACACAAGCTATCATCCGATATTGCGTACTGGACTTATATTGACATCGTTTGGAGGAGCATTTTTAGATATCTTCTCATGGTGGTTTTCAAAATTTATCCCCGAACTTGTGTATCTCATCTTTGCAATGGGAGGCTTAATGGTAAGCTCGATCTTGCTGATGTGTTTACTCATTTTAGCAGATATTTGGAAGACAAGAGACTAATCCCCAATAAAATGGGGACAGGCTAGAATGGCACTTACTTAAGCAAAAAGTACACTAAAAAAGTGGAATAAAACTGGCTTTAAAGGAAGTATCGTAACCAAACAAAATACTCCATAAAGCCAGCAATATGAATCATAACTGATCTTACGCACTTTTGTAAAAAAGTTCGTAAATACTTCTCATTTTCTCGAAAAGTACCCTTTTCGTAGCTTTAGTGGGTAACATCAGATCTTAATAAAAAAAGAGTATTAGCATTGTTTCTAACGATATAATTTTCTTTTTCTAAGCCTATGCACAAAAGTTTAAAAATTAGAGTAGAAAGACTTTTTGCATCGATCTTTCTATCTCTGCTAAATTGAAGCGGTTGTCAAAAAAGAGATTGAACGCTAAGATTCCTTGGTGCAAAAGCATATCGCTTCCATCTTTACATGTAAGTGCATTTTGTTGAGCTAGTTTTAGAAAAGGTGTTTGTTTATTGTAGATAACATCAAAAGCAAAATGGGCATTTTTCATTAAATTAGCTAGTAGATTTTGCTCTAAAGGCAGTTTTTCATCGCTAAGACCTGCTGAGGTTGTGTTGATAATGAGGTCGTATGAACTAGCTTGAAAATTTTGCCAATCGTAGGCTTCAAAACCATTTACTATAAAAAATTCCAGTCTTTTGGCTGAACGATTGAGGAGCGTGACTTGGATATTGTTTTCTCGTAAAACCATCGCAATTGCTCTAGCGGTGCCACCTGCTCCTAAAATGAGAGCATTTTTTATCTTGCCAAATGATGTGATTGCCTTGTAAAATCCTGGCGCGTCTGTATTGTAGCCTATGATTGTGTTATTTTTTTTCACAAGCGTATTGACAGCACCAAGCATTTGAGCAAAACTATCGAGTTTGTCGCACTGTGCAAGGGCAACTTCTTTGTGAGGAACTGTTACATTAGCGCCATCGAGTTTGAGTTGGTGAAAAGTTTGCATAAGTGTTTTTGGATCTTGAATACATGTACGAATGTAGCATGCTTTGAGGTTAAAATCACGGATAACTTGATTGTGCATTTTGGGTGAGATTGAGTGTGAAACTGGATTGCCAAAAATCGAAAAAAGTTTCATCTGTTAAATCTCCTTTGCATCTTACAAAAACCAAGATGAAAATTCCGTTCACTAAAACTTTGTCTAGAAACAAGAATGAAACCCTGATTTTTATCTTTTTGTATAGCAACTTGTTGGAATGAGAGTTTCATGCTAGAGTGCTAAATCTTCTAGTGAGCTCTGCATTGCAGCCAATTTGTTAGTTACTTCGAGGTATTCAAGTTCTGGTTTACTGTCGGCAACTACTCCAGCACCTGCTTGAAAAACGATCTTTTCGTCATCAAGATAAGCAGTGCGAATCATGATCGCACTATCCATATTACCATCAAATCCAAAATAACCAACAGCACCACTGTAGAAACTACGCTTTAATCCCTCAAATTCACTGATAAGCTCCATCGCTCGAATTTTCGGGGTTCCACTCATAGTTCCAGCTGTAAAAGTAGCTCCAAAAAGATCAAAAGCATCATACTTTTCATCCAAAATGGCTTCCACATCACTTACAAGATGCATAACATGTGAATATCGTTCAACACGCATCATATCGCTTACTTTGACACTGCCTGTTTTTGCAACTTTACTTACATCGTTGCGACCTAGATCAATAAGCATCAGATGTTCCGCTCTCTCTTTTTCATCGCCCAATAGCTCAGCCTCATAGGCTTTGTCTTTTGCTACACTATTGCCTCTTTTGCGTGTACCAGCGATTGGTCGTAGAATGATTTGCCTATCTTTGAGTCCAACCATCACTTCAGGGGAACTACCAATGATGGAAAACTTTCCATAATCCAACAAAAACATATAAGGAGATGGATTTTTATTCCGTAAAATTCTGTAAAAACTGAGTTTATCTATGCTTGCAAATTGAGTGAAGCGATTTGACATAAGGATTTGAAAAACTTCACCATCACGGATCATCTCTTTTGATTTAGCCACCATTTTAAAAAAATGCTCTTTGTTAAACGCAAAACAACCTTTTGTTTTGTCTATGTGGCTTTTTTTGATTTCTATATATTTTTGTGGTTGTTTCAAAAGTGTTTCGATGAGGTTCAGCTCCTTTTGCAAGTCTTTTTGAAAGGTGTGGATGGTGAGTGTATTTGATTTATGTGAAAAAGTGAAAACTATTTTTGGACGCATAAGATCAACATCTGCAATATCAAATTCATCCGTGAGATGTTCCATCTTTTTTGAGAGTTTAGGCTCAAATACTTTTACACTATCGTATCCAATATATCCTATAAAACCATCAACAAATCCAACTTGTAACTCTTTTTGATACGCAATGTATTTTTGTGCATCAGAAGTTTTGTATCTTTGTTTTAAATAAGTAAAAGGATTGGTGCCGATATTGGTTGTTTGATTTTTTTCATCTACATGTAGGGCGATACCATCTTTAAGAATGACCCTCTCAAGAGCGCCTACAAATAAAAAACTATAATTGCCAGCTTCTGAGTTGATCGCACTTTCAAATAAAAAAGAAAGTTCTCCCTCAAAATATTCCTTAATTTGTGCATATATAGTTATAGGGGTGCGTTGATCAAAAAGAATTTTTTTAGAGTAAAGCACGGCTACTTCACTCTAAAAATAAAGGCATCTTTATTTATACTCTCTTTGATTTGCACAAGAGCATTTTTTGCATCATTACTATTGGCATATGGACCTATGAGAATTTTAGTTACTTTTTTACCAGAAACATTGATTGGTAGAAGTCTGTATTGGTATTTTTGTGCTTCAAGAGAATTCAAAAATTTCTTGTCAGGACTTGCTTTGCTTGTTGCACCAACTTGAACATAATAGCCATTTTCAGCAGTTAAATCCGCAGGTATTTCTACTTTTTTGGTAAGTTCTTGCTTGGGTATTTCTACTTTTTGTGCAACTTTCGGTATGATCGGTTTTGTCACAACTTCGGCTTTAACTTCTTGTTTTTCCTCTTTTGCTTGCTGGATTACTTGTGCTGTTTCCTCTTTTGCAATCTCTTTTTCTTTCAAGCTTTTAACCATCTCTTCAAAACTTTCTTTTTTCTTTTCCTCTTCTATAATTGGAACTTGCTTGAAAAGTTGCTCATCTTTGGCTGTTTCAATAGTTTTTTGTGTTGGCTGCGGAGGTAGTATAATTTTTTGCACTTGTTCGTTTTGTTGCGGTTTATTGATCACTCGCATCACAACCAAAACAAGTAAAAACACTACAATGCCAAGCGCGGCAATCAGTAAAAGTCGCTTCATCTTCATAGACTTGTTGTCATCTTTTTCTAAGATTATATCACTTAATTCATTTTTATCTTCCATCATAACTCCCTTGTAGCTTGTATCTCATTTTGTGAAAGCATTATTTATACCATCAAGTTTCTACATGTGCTTTGACCAAGAAGCACCCCGTTCTTTATTGTACATTCCATATGGCAAAGTTAGGATGTTGAACTCTTTTGGGATATCTGGATCTGGAAACATTTTCCACTCTCGTGGTAATTTTTGTGCAAGTTTCATGGAGAGCATTTTTGCTATTTGATATCCCTCTTGCAAAGTTGTGTGTCCCTTGTGCACATACAGATGCAGATGCCCCGGCGTTTTGGAATTGTATGCTGTAAAATTGATAAAACCCTCTTCACGCAAGAGTAATTGCGCACGGTGCCAGAATCTATCTGTATTGATACCGTTATAATCAAAAACAATATTTTCTACTTTTGAAAAACGATTGATGAGTGAATGTGCAACAGTAATCTCACCCTTTCTGTGCTGGTTGATGATACTGTTTGTAAGTGTTGCATTAACGCGTTCAAATTTATCAAAAAAAGTACGACCATTGTGAATTCTTTTTTCAACAATGCTATCGCGTTTTATCCAGTAGTGATCTGTAATTATTTTGATGAGGGAAGTATCTATATTGTACATATAAGCCCCTAATAGGTTGGTTGATTGTAGATAACAAAATGGCTTGCAAGTTCACGCATCTCTTCTTTAATGCTTACATGTAAGGCTTCATCGTTGATATTATCCAAAACATCTGCTATTTTATTTGCGATGATTTCAAACTCTTTTACACCCATACCGCGTGCTGTAAGTGCTGGTGTGCCGATGCGGACGCCACTTGTCACAAAAGGACTTCGAGTTTCACCTGGAACGGTGTTTTTATTGACTGTTATACCAGCTTTTCCTAAGGCAAGATCGGCATCTTTTCCGCTAAAATCTTTATTGAGAAATGAAACTAGGACAAGGTGATTGTCTGTGCCGCCACTCACGATATCGTAGCCTCTTTTGATAAGCACTTCAGCTAAGACTTTTGCATTTGATTTGATATTTGCTGCGTATGTTTTCCACTCTGGCTTAAGGTTTTGAGCAAATCCGACGGCTTTTGCAGCGATCACATGTACAAGTGGCCCACCTTGAATACCTGGAAAAATGGCACTGTTTATTTTTTTTGCAAGCTCTTCATCGTTAGTTAATATAAGTCCGCCTCTAGGTCCACGGAGTGTTTTGTGTGTTGTAGTTGCTACGATGTGACAATGTGGAAATGGATTTGGATGCTCGCCTGCTGCAACAAGTCCAGCGATATGTGCTATATCTGCAAAAAGATATGCACCTACTGCATCAGCTATTTCTCTAAACTTAGCAAAATCTATCTCCCGCGGATATGCACTTGCACCACAGATGATGAGTTTTGGTTTGACGATGTTTGCTATTTCTCTAACTTTTTCATAATTGATGCGACCATCAAGCTCAACACCATAAAAAAAACTCTCATAAGTTTTTCCAGAACTGCTTACTTTTGAACCATGTGTTAAGTGACCACCATGGCTCAAATCCATGCCAAGAATTTTATCAAATGGCTTCAGTAAGGCTTGATAAACACCTTGATTTGCTTGACTTCCAGAGTTTGGTTGGACATTTGCAAACTTGCAACCAAAAAGCTCACAAGCCCGATCAATCGCAAGTTGCTCTACTTGATCAGCAAATTCACAACCACCATAGTAGCGTTTATTTGGATATCCTTCTGCGTATTTGTTTGTAAACACACTTCCCATAGCTTCCATTACGGCTGGATAAGTGAAGTTTTCACTTGCAATCATTTCAAGATGATCAGTTTGTCTTTGGAGTTCTTTTTGTGCCAATTCATAAATAATTGGGTCAACATTTTTTAAATTATTCATTATAATTCATCCTTTTGTTTATTTGTTTCGTCATTCAAAGGTTTCATAGCTGGAAATAAGATCACATCTCTTATGGATGATTCATTGGCCAATAGCATGGTAAGTCTATCGATACCAAGTCCCTCGCCAGCTGTTGGCGGCAAGCCATAACCAAGCGCTCTCACAAAGTCTTCATCCATCTCGTGTGCCTCATCGTCACCAGCATTTTTTGCATCTATTTGCGCTTTGAATCTGTTGTATTGATCAATTGGATCATTGAGCTCATTGAAACCATTTGCTACTTCACGACCAGCGATAAAAAGCTCAAATCGTTCAGCTATATCTGGATTTTCTTCGTTTCTTCTTGCAAGTGGACTGATTTGTATCGGATAATCAATGATAAAAGTGGGATCGATAAGTTTTTCTTCTACGAAAAGATCAAAGAGTTCTTCGTATAATTGTCCGATATTCATTCCATCTTTTACTGCCTCACCTTTTGTATGCAAATAATCATAAATGCTTGCTGCACTTTTGAGTGCCTCTTGTGGAACGCCACCAATTTGTATCAGTGCATCTTTGAAAGAGATTTTGCGAAATTCTTTGGAAAAATCTATCTCAATTGCACCATAAGGTAACTTGAGTGGAAGATTTAGTTTTTTGAGTAATACATTAAACATCTCTTCAGTGAGTTTCATAAGATCATGATAGGTGTGGTATGCCCAGTAAAATTCTATCATCGTAAATTCTGGATTGTGTGTTTGATCCATTCCCTCATTTCTGAAGTTGCGGTTGATTTCAAATACTGCTTCAAAGCCACCCACAACAAGTCTTTTAAGGTAAAGCTCAGGTGCAATACGCAAGTATCGATCTACGCCTAAAGCATTATGATAGGTGACAAAAGGTTTTGCATTTGCACCACCAGCGATTGGGTGCATCATAGGAGTTTCAACTTCTAAAAAGCTTCTCTCCTCAAAAAAATGTCGGATAGTACTCACTATCTTTGAACGGAGTTTAAATGTTTCTTTTACACTTGGATTCATAATCATATCAAGGTAGCGTTTTCTGTAGCGTTGTTCTATGTCAGTAAGCCCATGAAATTTTTCAGGCAAAGGAGTGATTGACTTCGTAGCAAGCTCAAGTGTGTTTACATGTAAGGAGAGTTCGCCTGTTTTTGTAACAAAAGGAAAACCTTTAACGCAAATAATATCACCAACTTCGATGAGTTTTTTGACATTGTCAAACCAATCTGCACCAATACTTTCTTTGCTAAAGTAGATCTGTAAAATGCCATCTTCATCTTCTATCTTTGCAAAAGCAGCTTTTCCCATGTGTCGTAAAAATTTGATACGACCGATAAGTGTTGTTTCCTTGCTTTCATCTCTTTGTGGCTCATTTTTGGCAACATATGCGTATGCTTTTAAAAATTCTGCTGTGCTTGTTTCTTTGGTAAGATTGTGCTGGTATGGATTTTTGCCGATACTTCGCAGTGTGTCAGCTTTTTGAATTCTCTGTAATTCGTATGGGGTATCAAATATCAAAATATGTCCTCTTTCTCGTTATAAATTTACATTTTCGTGTTGGCAATTTTTACAAATGCCGTAAAGTTGCATAGTGTGTGCGGTAAGGTGAAAACCATTTTTAAAAGCAATCTCTTCTTGCATAAACTCAATTTCGCTGTTTTCAAACTCTACTATTTCACCACAAATAGTGCAGATAAGATGATCATGGTGTGGTTTATTTGCAAGTTCATATTTTTTGCCCGCACTTCCAAAAGAAAGTGAAGTTGCTATGCCTGATTCTTCTAGTAAATTGAGTGTTCTATAGATCGTAGCGATACCAACATTGAGTTTCGCATGGTTTTTTTTGATATACAAATAGAGTTTTTCGGGTGTAAAATGCTTATGGTTGTTGTAAAGTGTTTTGAGTACAACTTCGCGTTGTTTTGTGTATTTTAAATTATTATGCTTGAGTATATCTTTAAAACGGATCAATAAAGAATCATATTGCATATTTTCAATATCTGCCATTGCGTGTTACTCTTGCAAGGTTGGTTTTGGTGCTTCTTTAAGGATATATTCACCAACTTCCAAAAATACAGGATATACAAAACTTTTTTCCATCACGCTATCCATCTTTGTTTTAACAAATTCTATGTGTGAAAGCGTAGCCACTAGGATGGAAAACATAAAGAAAATTTTTGAGCCACCTACAAAAAAACCAGCAATTTTATCTAAGCCGCCTAAGGCGCTAATTTTTAGCATATGTGTTATGATGAAACCAATAAAAAGGCTGAGTATCCAAAAGCCAATCAAAGTCACTATAAAACCTACGATATAGAGTGAAGCTGCATTTTGTATCTTATAGATATTTGTATCAATGAAAGCTCCTGCTACATGAGCGTATCGTGAGGCTATAAATATTCCTCCTACAAGCCCAACTAGTCCTGCTACTTCTTTAATAAAGCCATTGATGACGCCTTTGATCGCAAGGATAAGTATCAAAGCGATGGAAACTATGTCAAATATTGAGATATCTTGTGGCATTAGAAGCCTACCTTTAAGCAATTTTTTCCGCTTTGTTTTGCCTCATACAACGCTTTATCAGCCCGCTCGATGAGCATATCCGCACTATCACCTTTTTGTAGTTGTGTTAAGCCAGCACTGAGCGTTACATGTAGGGCATCACCTTTGTATAAAAGTTTACTTTGATCAATCTCTTTTAAGATTACATTTATCAATGTTTGTGCTTCTGCTTGTGTGGTATTTTCTAAAATAATCACAAACTCTTCACCCCCATATCTATAGATTCGATGCGTATCTTTGAGTGCATTTTGCAAATTTTTAACGATAAAAATAAGGATTTTATCTCCTGCTACATGCCCAAAAGTATCATTGATATATTTAAAATCATCTGCATCAAACATGGCAACAAAAAGATTTTGTGTATCACATGTGATAAATTCTTCAAGATCTTTTGTGAGAATTCTTCTGTTGTAAGCTTTTGTAAGCGGGTCAATGTGTGCTTCTCTTTCCAGTCTTTCTACTTCAAGTTTCAATCTCGTGATAGTCTCATCAGCATTGAGCAATTCGTTGCTGATCTTGTTTTGAAAAGTATCAAATGCATCAAGAATTTGTTTGAAATGGATGCCATCATATTCTTTTTTAAGCCCCGCAATATCAATGATATTTTCATTTGAAATATTTTTAAGATTAAGATTTGTTGTTTCAAATTCTTGCAAAGTTGTTTTGGCAATATCAAAAGGTATAGGGCTTGGTGGCGTATTGAAAATACTTTGAAAAAGATTTGGATGTTTCGTATCAAGATCAGTAAGTGATGGATCTTTACTATTGATAAGATTTTCTATAAAGGTATCATGATAATATCTAGGATAAGGAGGCACGCTTAAACTTTGTAGTTTTGAAAACGACTCTTCACCAATGCGTGCTATTTTTTTAGCAAAATCTTTATTTTTATCCATCGTGTATCCGCACCTTTAAGAAATTTATATAAATTCAATAGAAAACAATTCTAGCAAAGGTTTGCTGTAATTTTGGTAAAACTCTTTATATGCCAATATTGTTGATAAGCTCTTGAGGTTGCGTTGAGTATCGAATCGCATCATCCTTGGTTATCATATTTAATTTTAAAAATTTAATCATAGCTTGTGTTTGTGTGAGCATACTTGTTTTTGCTTGATTGAGTTGCATTTGCGAATAGATCTGGTGGATTTTATTTTCACGAATAAGATTTGCAGTTGCGGCATTGTTGATGAGAATTTCATGTATAGCAACTCTTCCACCTCCTATTTTTGGTAACAAACTCTGCGAGATAACTGCATAAAGTGAAGTTGAGAGCATATTTCGCACCTGTACTTGCTCTGGACCATCAAAACTATCTACTATACGATTGATTGTCTGAACAGCTGAATTTGTGTGTAAAGTTGCAAATACCAAGTGTCCAGTTTCAGCCGCTGTGATAGCGGTACTGATTGTTTCACGATCACGCATCTCGCCTACAAGTATGACATCTGGATCTTCCCGTAAAGAAAACTTTAATCCTTTTGAAAAACTTTTTGTATCCTCGCCAACATTTCTATGAGAAAAAAGCGATTTATTGTTTTCGTGCACAAATTCCACTGGATCTTCTATGGTAATGATGTGTTTATGCTCTGTTTTGTTGATCTCATTAAGCATGGCCGCGAGCGTTGTTGATTTACCACTCCCTGTTGGCCCTGTAACAAGAATAAGCCCTTTTTCTCTTTTGGTGATATCTTTAAAAATTTCAGGAGCCTTGAGTTCATCCAATGAGGGAATTTGAATAGGAATGATTCTAAAAGCAGCAGCAACTTCATTATTCATGGTATAGTAATAGTTCACACGAAAACGACCAATGTCGTTAAACATAATCGCAAAATCAAGCTCTTTGTTTTCTTCAAGTTCCTTTTTTTGACGATCAGTAATTAGCGTATAACATATCTCCTCGATATCTTTACCGTCAAGTTTTTCCATATCAAGTGCAACAAGTTTGCCATCGATGCGAATCTGTGGTTCGCTTCTACTAACAAGATGTAGATCAGAAGCCTTATAGGCAATGATATTTTTGAGTAATGACTTGATGTTAATATTTGCCATGAAAATTTCCTTTTTTGGATTTTATTCTATGATTTTTGGAACTACAAAATAGCCATTATCTCGTTTAGGAGCGTGTTCTAAGATAGTATCTCTTACATGTAAGTCTGTACTTGGTATGTCTTTTCTTAAGGGTGTGCCACCTGCTAGTATTGTAAAAGTAGGTTCTTGCAAATCCAAATCAAGTTCATTGAGATTTTCCACAAAAGCAACTATTTCACTCAATTGCTCAATAACCCCAGCTCTTTTATCTTTTGCTATTTGCAAAGCCGCAAGATTTTCAAGTTTGCAAAGCAAATCATTATCAATTTTCATAAGTCCCAATCCTTGATTTTAATACAAAAAATTATAGCAAAATATAAATGGAGCTTGGCTGAAAACTAATGGAATAGTTTATTTTTATTTTTCTTATGATAAAATGACACCCATTTTTAAGCAATAAATATAAAGGATACAATTTGGGATTAAAAGAAAATATAAGTGCTATAAAACAAGAAATTGGCGCTGAAGAACAGTTCTTGGAAAGTATGATCAAAGGTGAAAGATTTATAAAAAAATACAAAAAAATTATCCTTGCGATCCTTATAGCTTTGGCGATATTTGGCGTTGTGTACGCTGTTGTTAACTTTGTTCATGAGCGAAGATTGCAAGCTGGTAATGAAGCATATCTTACACTTATGAGTGATGCAAAAGATGTAAAAGCTTTAGAATCTCTCGCATCAAATAATCCACAATTACATAATCTTTTTATGCTCACAACAGCCTTGCAAAATGAAGATAAAATAGCTTTGCAAAAACTTTCACAATTCAAAGATGATGTTATCATAGCAGATTTTGCGGCATATCAGTTGGCAAGTTTTGAGGGAAAAACGATACAAACATCTGAACTTTTCGAAGGTCTTGTGCAATTGCAAAAAGGATATGCATTAATGCTCAAGGGCAAAGTAGCCGAGGCTAGATTGGAATTTGCCTTGATCAATGACAATTCTCCTCTAAAAAATATTGCTCGAAGCCTTGAGCATTATCAAGGAAAATAAAGTGAGAAAAATTTTACTACCTTTAAGTCTCGTTTTTTTGATACTCATAGTGAGCGGATGCAGTACGAAAAGAGAATATTTTGAGCCACTTAATCCAGCCGGAAAGATACGATATGATGGCTCGCTTCCCGATAAAATAATCGATGCAAGTAGAAACGGTGCAACGCTGCAAAATGGACAAGTTATCACCTCTACCGGTTTACAAAGCGTGCAATTACCGGAGGGATTTTTATTTGTAAATAGTGAAAATGATAGATACATCGGCGTTAATGCTTGTGGCGGATTGATTATTGTAGATGCAAACGGTACTCGATTGTACGAGAAAAAATTTGATTCCACCGTAGCAAGTGCTAATATAAAAGACAATATTTTAGCCTTAGTTTTTGCAGATAATTCTCTTGCCATCGTCGATATACTTAGCACCAAAGAACTTTTTTCATTGCGAGGAGATATGGTGTATGCGCATGATTCAAAGATTGCATTGCCTTATTTTCTCAAAGGACTTGTTGTTTTTCCAACACTTGATGGGAAGATTATCATTGTAGATACAAATACGCATCAAGTTGTAAGAGATATAGTTGTAAAAAGTGAAAAGTTTTTCTCAAATATTATCTATCTTGATGTTCTAGATGATAGACTCGTTGCCGCTACAAAAAATAGAGTAATTTCAATCAATCCAACAAGTATGGCATACCTAGATGAAGAAATCAAGGATGTGATAATTCTCAAAGATAGGGTGCTTATTTTTACAAAAGATGGCAAAATTTTACTTACAAATGCGGATCTTAAAGTGCTTAAAGAGAGAAAATTTAAATTTGCCGTGTTTGCTGGGATGATTTATGGTGAATTTATTTATGTGGTTGAAAGAGGCGGATACCTAATTGCTACTGATCTTGATCTTGTGAGTGTCAATATATATGAATTGCCAGATGCAATTGATACATTTTTATTTACAACAAAAGATCAATTCTTTTATGGTGATAAATATTTTAAATTAGCAAAAAAATAGCTAACTATTTGTGGATATGTTTTTATACAAACAGATAAGTGACCTTGCTATCAAGCGAAATCTTGTATTGGTAAAGCTTCAAGTTTTTGATAAAAAAAAATTAGGTACACGAAAGAAACTTACAGTTTTTATTGGCTTAGATACGAAAGATTTTTATCATACTTTTTTTATTTTTGAGCAAAAAAGTAGATTTGTTTTGCAGCATGCACACGAATTATCGCAACTGCAAGTGACTTTAGATGAGCTACGAAAAAGACGAAGCAGGTTTAAACATCTATGCCTTTGTTGCGCCGTATGTCAAAAAGCAAAAGTATTTTTAGAAAATGAGGGTTGGAGAATACACGATGATTTTATGTGATATTGGAAACTCAACTGTGGGTATGTATCATGATGGAAAAATATGGACTTTAAGTCATAATGAATTCAAAAACTATTCTAATAAAGAAAATATTTTTTATATTAGTGTCAATGATGCAATGTCAAACTATCTTCAAGATAAAAAAAACTTTAAGAATTTAGAGCCATTTTTTATTTTTGATACCATTTATCAAGGTATTGGTATCGATAGAATTGCCGCTTGCAGCACTGTGAAAGATGGTATAGTCATAGATGCTGGTAGTGCAATTACCGTGGATATTATGTCCAATGGTATGCACCTTGGTGGGTATATATTGCCAGGATTGAGTGCCTATCAAAAATCTTATGAGATGATATCTGCAAGACTTGCAGTAAGACTCAATCCAAATATTATACTTGATGCTTTGCCACAAAAAACAGAAGATGCCATATCTTATGGGATATGTAAATCGATTTTTTTGATGCTACAAGATACATGTAAAGAAAAAACAATCTATTTTACCGGTGGTGATGGAAAGTTTTTTTCAAAATTTTTTAAAAATGCTATTTATGATCGCACGCTTATCTTCCGTGGAATGTTAGCAGTGATACAAAAAGAAAAATTGAAGGAATAAGCCATGATAAGTATAGCGCTCCCAAAAGGTCGTATTGCTGAGGAAACTTTAGAGATATTTAGTTCTATTTTTGGAGACAGTTTTGTATTTGATGATCGAAAATTGATCTTAGAGGTTGGTGATTTTAAGTTTTTACTTGTGAGAAATCAAGATGTGCCTGCTTATGTCTTGCATCAAGCTGCTGATATTGGTGTTGTTGGTTTAGATGTACTTGAAGAAAAAGATGAGGATCTTATCCGTCTTTTAGATTTAGGTATTGGTAAGTGTAAAATTTGCGTTGGTTTGCAAGAGGGAAAAGAGTTAAATTATGATCTCCCAGAGATTAAAATTGCTACAAAAATGAGCAATATCACTAAAAAATATTTTTCACAAAAAGCAGTAGCTGTTGAAATCATACATCTTTATGGCTCTATCGAGCTTGCCCCATTGGTAGGTTTATGTGATGCTATCGTAGATATTGTTGAAACTGGAGATACAATGCGGCAAAACGGGCTCAAAGTAGTAGAAACTATTATGGAGTCCTCTGCCTATTTGATTGCAAATAAAAATAGTTTTATTCAAAAAAAAGCAGAGATTCTTTCACTATATGAAAAGATCTCACAGAAAATTTAAAGTAATTGTGCTATCTTCTCTATTTTGAGGGAGAGTTGTGCTTCTCTGATAGGTTTTACTAAAAAATCAAATGCACCATTGTTGAAAGCTTCTGTTTTTCTTGTTTCATCAGTGGTAAGAACAATCACGGGAATTTTATGAAGTTCTGGTATAGATTGGATGGTATCTAAAAACTCTATACCATCCATGATTGGCATTTTAATATCCAATAAAATAAGATCAATATCTCCAACTTCTTGAAGAAGATTGATCGCTTCAAGTCCATTTTTTGCCTCGCAAATTTCTCCTACAAGTGAATTTTTGTTGAGTATAGAATGCAATAATTTTAAGTTAATAAAATCATCATCCACTGTTAAAATTTTCATTTTTTTAGTCATTCGCTAGCCTTTGATTATAAGTATGTGCAAATAAGCTCTTCGAGTTGCTGTTTGCTGATGATATTTGGTTTTACTGCATCAAAAAGCATAGTTATATGCTCAGAAATTTCTTGTGATGGATCGTGAAACATAATGCTGTGTATTCCTTTGTTTTGTAATGTTATGGCGATAGTTTCTGGATCTAAACCCGATATCTCTTTGTCAAAGATTGCTATCTTATAGCTATTTTTAGCTATAAAATCTAAAAATTCCTCCAAAGAACTCGCTCTATCAATTTTATCTATAGTTTTTGAAAGTATAGAGGTGTAAATTTTTGTTTCAATTGGGCTTTTTTTCATGATAAGGATATTGTGTGTGTCAGTATCTCCATCTTCAACTAAATTTGCAATTTTTTGTGGAGATGAAGCCTCTATTGTAAGGTCTTGTATTTCAGATACTTCAGATACTTCGCTCTTCTCTTGTACTTGTACTATTGCTTTTGGCTGATCCTCAACAATTTTTTCAGGTATGAACATATTAAGAATGTTTAAAATTGCCTCTTGTTTAATAGGTTTTGTTATATATTCATCCAATCCCTCTTGCATAAATCTTTCCCTATCCCCCTTGAGTGCATTAGCTGTGACTGCAACTATAGGTATATGTTTGATATCATTTTCTTTTTCATATTCTAGGATTTTATGTGTAGCCTGAATGCCATCCATTACAGGCATTGCTATATCCATAAATATCATATCATAATTATCACTCAGCCTTTTTTCGTAAGCAATTTTACCATTTGGCACGATGATAGGCTCAAGCCCTAAGTTCTCTAGCGTTCTTTTGATGAGTTTTTGGTTGATTTCATTGTCTTCGGCAACAAGTACTTTTGCATCAAACTTATGTCCATATTTGTGAACACTTTTTGTTGCAACTGTCTGCTCTACAACTTTTAATTCTTCTTCTTGTTTTGGCAAGATATCTTTAAATTGCTCGAGAGTTTTTGTTAATTTTGTGAGATTTATAGGCTCATAGAGCGGTGCGATAAATTGAGAGCGTATTTTTTCAAACATCCCATGTTGCGAAGATTTCATAATGAGTATCATCGGAATGTGAGTTTTTTTGTATTCTTCAAGCTCGCCAGCTACAAGCGTGTCATAATGCACAATCATTGTATTGACACCCGCTTTATAGATAAGATTTTTTAAATCAACAAAATCTTCATAATATCTTACATTTGAGCCAAAATATTTCATATATGCATATAAAAATTGAGAAGATATTTTTGGATTTTTATCTTGCTCGTAGATTGCTACGCTAAATTGACTGAAGCTGTTTTTTAAATCAGCTTCACTTGATGGAGATTCATCAAAATCAAGTGTGAAGTAAAATTTACTTCCCGCCCCACTTGTGCTTTCAACTTTTAATTCTCCGCCCATAAGACTGATAAATTTTGAAGAGATGGTGAGTCCAAGCCCAGTACCTCCAAATTTTCTTGTAATGGTAGAATCTGCTTGTGAAAAAGCATCAAAAATTCCGACTATTTTATCTTCACTAATCCCTATCCCACTGTCCTGAACGCTAAAAAGTAATCTTGCTTTGCCCGACGGAGTATTTTCTGTGCGTTTTATTTCTGTTGTGATATTTCCATCTTGTGGTGTAAATTTCACCGCATTACTCATTAGGTTGATGAGAACTTCTTTGATTTTTGTGATATCACCTTTTAGGAAATTACTGAGACTAGGATCAATAAAAAGTGAGAGGCAAATATTTTTTTCAGCAGCTTTTGGTCCGTACACTTCTACGGCATTTTCAAATTCTTCAATTGGCGAAAAGAGGATTTCATCAATTTCTATTTTGTTGCTTTCAACTTTAGAGAGATCAAGAATGTTATTAATAATGTACAGAAGATTTTCAGAGCTTTTTTCTATAACATCTACAAACTCTTTTTTTTCATCATCAAGGTCGGTATTTTTCAAAAGCTCAGTAAAGCCGATAATGCCATTGAGCGGTGTTCTAATTTCATGTGACATATTTGCTAAAAATATACTTTTTGCAGCACTTGCTTCTTGTGCATTATTTTTTTGTTGCGCAATATTTTCGATAGCTCTATCTATAACAACATAAGCAGCGTCCATTCCAGCAGCTGTATTAAAATCAACGATTGCATCTGTTTCTGCTAGTTCGCCAACTTTTTTAAAAATATTCTCTAGCCCTTTAATGTTTTTGCGAAACTGTCTTGACATAAAATACCCAACAATTAAGAGAATAATAGATATAACCCAGATACCTCCAGCGCCCCCGAGCCGCTTGTAGGCTTCTTCATAATACTCCTCAACCTCTTCTTGCAAATCCTCATTAATTGCATCCGATGCTTTTTCTAGAAAAGCAATATTTTCAGATGCAAGTTCAAACCAAAGTGTAGGATCCATAAGATATTCACCACTTTGTGCTGCTCGAATAATTTCAGATTTTGCATTTTTTAGTTCATCTGAGAGTCTAAGTCTTTCATCTGAAGTTTTCAAATTTTTAATGATATTTGTTGCTTTACCATTAAAATCTATTCCATAATAAAAAGTGTTCGATCTTCCAAAAAGTTCAATCCAAGTAGCTAAATCTTCATCACTAAAAGGTGCATATTCACTGATAATTTTAGAGATAAAATCTCTCTCTTGCCCTGAATATTCTATGTCTTGATATATGGAAACAGCAGATGACGAAAGCGAAACAAGATCTGATTTAGTTGCAATTTTTGTAATGGATTTGAGTTCAAATAATATTTTCGCATTTATTTGTGAATAATAATCAAAAAAGATGTCATTAAAATTATCTTTATCAAGTGAGTCAACTTTTTTTCTTGCTTCATCAATTTTATTGAGCATCGTTATGATTTGTGTGATTGTTAAATTTCTATTGCGTGTATTGTAAAAATCAGCAAACTCTTTTATGCTAAGATTGCTTGTTTGTCTTTGTTGCTTGAGTGTATCTTCAGCGACTGCACCGTCGCTTGCAAGGAAGGTTGCACTCAATCCCCTTTCTTTAGCAAGATTGATTGAGAGAGCATTTAAGACTTCATTTTCTTTGAGTTTTTTTTCAAAATTTTCTATTTGAGTATATTGTGTGTATGACTGCCATAAAAAAAATGAAGAAAAAAGAAAAAGAATAAGAAGTGGATAAAAACTAATTAATCTTAGCGTATCTTGCGTTTTAAATTTCATACTCATATCGTTACTCCTAATTTATAGTAAGTTGTTTTTAAATTGTGTAAAAAGCTGTTCAAAAATTGCCAATTGTTTTGAACGCTCAATTGTATCTTTTGCTTGCGTGATATCATACAGTTGTGTTGCAAATTGTTCTACATGTAAGGAATCAGCAATACCTTTGAGCTTTGTAATCATAGCATTTATCTCATCTGTTGCATCATTTTGAATATATTCACGCAATGCGGGGAGATTTTTCTCTATATCGCTCACATAATCATCGATAATCTCTGCTATGGTACTTATATCAAGACCAAGTTCTTGAGCGCACTCAACTATATCAAATGTTAATAAAATAGGCTCTTGAATTTCACTTGCTTGTATAGAATTATTTGCGTGATCATCTAGATCTATTTTAAGTTTTACATCGCCAAAATTTACATCGGTAGTTTTTGGAGCTTCTTCTGTAAAATCTTCTTCAAAATTGATATGAAAAACGCTCTTATTTTCATCTATGTGAGTGTCTGCATCCATTTTGATAACAAAATCTTCTTCAGCCACAAAATCATCATCCAAAGAGAAATCTTCTTGAACAGAAGGCTTCTCTATAGGAATTTGAGGCTCATTTTGAGGTATTTGAAGTTCTGAATTTTGAGTAGTCTGTGCATAATAAAACTCGGTATTTTGTTGCGTGTTGATGGCTTGTAGTTCTATTGCATAGTATAGGGTGTTTTTATTATTTACATCGAAATTTGTAAGAAATATCTCCGTAATTTTAAAATTTGTTTCGATCTCTTGACCATTTTTTAGTTTTAACACAATGCTTTTTTTTGGAGCCCCACTATGCAAGGCATAATCAATCCATGAAAAGTTTTTAAATTTAAAAATGAAACCTGGTTTATTGCAAAAAAGATCAGCAAAATCTTTGCATTGGCTTGTAAATTCTTCTAAATCTTCAAAGCCTAAAAAAGAGAGTTCACTTTTGCTAAGGCCTAAAAAATTACCACTTTTGTCATAAAGTATCATGCAAATCCTTATAAAAATGAGAGAAATTCTCAGAAAATTAAGCCAACATTCAATTATAACAAAGTGTTTCTTAAAATACTTTGTTGTTTACTGATATTCAGCTTTAAAACAAACGCGTCAGTTTTTAGTGGCAGGGACAAATTCCTCCGCCAAACACTAAAGCTACGAGAAACAAGTTTTTAGAAAACTACCAAATGTTTAAAACTTTTTTTATAGATTTTACAAAAGAGCTTAAGGTCAATTATGTATTTAAAAATTTATAAAAATTATCACCATTTTTTTCACCTAAAAGTTTTTGTAACTCATATAGATGTGCATTGTAAATATTCTCAAAGGTTCCAAAATATAAAAGTAGTTTTTTGATGCTAGCTTCACCAATCCCTGAAGCATATTTTAAACCCAATTCTAGATCTTTATTTTGTTTTCTTGTGCGAAAAGAGGAGATGGCAAAACGGTGTGATTCGTCTCGAATTTTTTGTAAAAAAAGTAACATTTTGTCACTTGTTTCAAGTTTTATCGCTCCGCTCAATAAGTAAAGCAAATCACTTGCTTTGCTTTTTGCTCTGTAAGCTTTGGCATCCCTTTTTTCTTTCGCAATACCTATGATATCTATATCATATCCTTTTATGTCAAGTAGTTTTTTGGCAAGATTAACAAGTGCTTGACCCCCATCTAAGAGCCATAAATCTGGAGTTGGTTCGTGAACGAAATGTTCTATTCTTCTTTTGAGCATCTCTTGCATTTGTGCATATTCATCTCTACCAAGCAAATTAAATTTTCTATAAGCTTCTTTAATGAAACCATCTTCATACACAACCATGCAACCAACAGGAGAATCCCCGCTAATGTGAGAATTATCAAATGCCTCAATGCGTAAAGGAGTTTTTTTGAGATGAAAATATTCTTGTAATTGTTCGTGAATATCTGTCATTTTTTCTTTTTTATATTTTTCTAAGTCTTCTCTTGCATTATGCAAAGCTCGTTTACATAATGCAGATTTATCTCCAATTTTTGGGTGCAATATATGCGTTGTTATGCCAAATTTATTGATGATAAATGAAGTGATATCATTTTTGTACTCAAAATCGTGGGCAGTATAAATTTTATGAGGAATACTTTGTGGATTGGTGTTGTAAAATTGAAGCATAACTCTTTTATAAAACTCATCTAAATCAAATTCTGTAGCATTTTTTAGTGTTTTATTGATGGTTGATACGAGTTTGCCATCTCGTATGAAAAGAATCATAATCGCCGCAAGGTTATTCTCGTTTACAATCGCAAAAAGATCAAAATTTTCAGCTTTTGCAAGATCAAGCTCTATTACATGTAAGCTTTTTTCAATAGCTTTTGTGACATCTCGTAAAAGTGCGGCTTCTTCAAAACGCAATGTGTCTACTGCTTCTTGCATCATCTCTTGCATTTTTTTGATGAGTTTTCTACGATCTATGAGGGCATCTTTGGCTTGTAAGAGTATCTGCATATAATCTTCTTTTGTGATTTTACCCTCGCATGGTCCATGGCATTTTTGAATTTGATAAAAAAGACAGGTTTTTTTGCCTTTGATGCAACTTTTTTTTTGCACTAATTTATAGGAGAGATACAAGGCTTGCAATATCTCTTTGGCACCACTTGAAAAAGGTCCGAAGTATTTTATCTTTGCAATATCTTCTACTTTTCTTGTGATTTCAAAACGAGGAAAATCAGTTCGCATATCAAGAGAAATATAGGGATAAGTTTTATCGTCTCGCAAAAGTATATTGTATTTTGGCTTCAATTCTTTGATGAGAGAATTTTCTAAAATAAGTGCATCATATTCGTGTGCACAAAGAATATATTCAAGATCATATGCTTCACTTATCATCTTGGCTATGCGAGCTGAAAGGGTAGATGAGCCTGCGAGTGAGGGTGTAAAGCGAAAATAACTTTTAACGCGTCTTTTGAGAAACTTTGCTTTACCTATATATAAAAGTGAGCCTGATTGGTTAAAAAACTTATAAACGCCCGCACTATCTGGCAGATCCTTTAATTTTTTTTCGAGCAAAGGATTTCTTCTCTTATTTTTTCAAAAAGTACATACAGCTTTGGGTCATTTGAAAGGTTTTTAAACGCTCCATCGGCTCTTTCTGGGTAGAAAATAGTAGTTTGCGTTTCATGAAGTTTTGGCATTTCTTTGTTTGAAATAAACGATTTAACCTCTTTTATATGGGAAAAATCACACGATACATGCAAATTTGTGATCTGCTTTAATAGACCCTTTATCAAATTGCGTTTATAATTGAATTCCATTTTTGCACTTTGGTGTGAAAGCACAAAAAATAGGGTATCATTTTTGACATACAAAAATTTTACATGTATGGCAAAATTTTTTGGAAGCAATCCCAAAAGAAGTGAAAAGCACTCTTTTTTTTGGAGATTATTTAATAAAGGATTTTTTTTTAAATGAGAAATAATCGTTTTAGCATCTTTCATTTGGTAATTATAACATCTCTTTTCTTTTTTTTAAGTGGTTGTGGTTATAAAGACGCTCCAGTTTATAGTGGCAAGAAAACTGTGCAGCAGAGTGAAGATAAGTAAATTTTAGGTTAGCATTTTGAAAAATTATTATGATGTGATCATTATTGGCTCTGGCGTTGCTGGCTTGCATACGGCTTTAAAATTGTCGCAAGGCATAGATGCGTTAGTTTTGAGTAAAGATTATGCGTGGGAATGCAATACTTTTTATGCACAAGGTGGCGTTGCAGTTGCAAAAGATACAGCAGATGTAACCTTACATGTAGCCGATACACTTGCCGCCGGTGCTGGACATTGCGATGAGGATGCAGTGAATTTGCTCTGTTCGATGGGTAAAACTGTGATTGATTCTTTTATACAAGAGGGTTTTGTATTTGATACCGATAGTGATGGCAATCTACTCTATACACAAGAAGCAGCACACAGCACCAATAGAATCTTACATGCAAGCGGTGATGCTACAGGAAGGGCAATACACCATTTTTTAATGGAGAAATTAAAATTTCCAATTCTTTACAATACGCAAGTAACTGATCTGCTCATTGATGAGGGAGTCTGTTATGGTGTAAAAGTGTATCATGCGAATAAAAAATTTAATCTCTATGCAAAAAAAGTGGTGATAGCAAGTGGTGGTGTCGGGTCTTTGTATGCGTACCATACAAATGCACGAACTATTAGTGCAGATATGCATGGTATCTGCTTGCGTCATGGGATAGCGCTTAGAGATATGGAGATGATGCAGTTTCATCCAACCGTTTTTGTCAAAAGCGATGCTGTACGCAAGCAACTTTTGAGCGAAGCATTGCGGGGTGAGGGTGCGATGATCGTGGATAGTGATGGGAAGCGATTTTTGTTTGATTATGACTCGCGGGGTGAATTGAGCCCTAGAAACCTAGTTTCGCAAGCAATTTTTGACCACGCGCAAAAGACAAAAAAAGAGATTTTTTTAGATTTACGGTCTTTTGATTGTGAACATTTTAAGAAAAGATTTCCTAGTATCTACTTCAATATGAAAAATGTAGGCTATGATCTGCCGCAAACGCTCGTGCCAATATCTCCTGCGTTTCATTATGCTATGGGCGGCATCAAAACAGATCTTGATGGAAAAATAGCAGGTGTTGCCGATCTGTATGCAATCGGTGAAGTAGCTTGTACGGGCGTGCATGGTGCTAATAGACTTGCAAGCAACTCATTGCTCGAGGGATTCGTGTTTTCAACACGAGTTGCTAGCAATATCGAAGAAACGCTAGGAGATAAAAAAAGAGTTGTATTTGCACAAAATAATGAAAAACTCATAAGAGATGGTGATAAATTATTGAAAAACGAACTCAGAGCTATCATGTGGCAAGATGCTGGGATAGTACGGGAGAAAAAAAGATTAAAAAAAGCTTTGAATAGAGTTGAAGAAATGTTAGAATTACAAATTGGCAAACTTATAGGTTTGCGATTGCTAGCCTCTAGGGCAATTATACAAAGCGCACTCGCAAGAGAACACTCACTTGGTGCACACTACATTTTAGGAGAAGAAAAAATATGACAAAATACTTGGCATTGCTATCATTGCTAGCAAATATGGCATGGGCATCGCAAGAGGCTACATTGACATTTACTTGGGTGGGTATTGCAGCACTTATTATCTTTGTGCTTGGGTACTATTTTATTGCTGCAGAAGAAAAATACCACATAAACAAAGCCAAACCCGCTTTATTTATTGGTACTTTTTTGTTTATGCTTATAGGTTTTTATGATGTAACACATGGCATTGCTGTAGAAGATTTGCATCATGAAGTAAAGCTTTTGATACTTGAAATTGCAGAGATTTTCTTTTTCTTATTCGTGGCGATGACTTATATCGAAGCCTTGATAGAGAGAAGGGTTTTTGACACGCTCAAGTACAATCTTGTTTCAAAAGGTTACAGTTATAAAAAACTCTATTGGCTTACAGGTTTAATCGCTTTTTTCTTAAGCCCAGTTGCTGATAACCTTACAACGGCACTTATTCTCTCAACTGTTTTGATTACAATTGAGCGAAAAAACAAAAAATTTCTTGTTCCTGGTGCGATAAATATCGTCGTAGCAGCTAATGCTGGCGGTGCGTGGAGTCCTTTTGGAGATATCACAACCCTTATGGCATGGACTGCCAACAAGGGGCATTTTGGTGATTTTATGTATCTTTTTCCAGCTTCAGTCGTAGGTTGGATTACAACTGCTTGGCTCTTGTCCTTGTATGTTCCAAAAGATAAACCAGTTTTTGATGTGTCTACTGAACCAAGGGTAAATATCCTTAAAGGCGGCAAAGTCATCATTGGCTTGGGAATTTTTACAATTTCTTCCGCAGTTTTGTCACACCAGATATTTAATTTACCAGCGATGTGGGGGATGATGTTTGGTTTGTCTTTGCTCAAACTTTATTCATACCAACTCAAAACAAGACATCAAGAAGATATCGGTGTTTTCAAATCCATAAGTAAGATAGAAAATGACACGCTACTTTTCTTTTTTGGTATTTTAGCTGCGGTTGGCGCGTTACACTTTTTGGGATTTTTGGATCTTGCTGCCAAACTTTATGAATCAGCAGGCGCCACAACGGTCAATATAGGCGTTGGATTTCTCTCAGCTATTGTTGATAATGTTCCTGTTATGAGTGCGGTTTTAAAATCAAATCCACAAATGGGGCTTGACCAATGGTTGCTTGTGACGCTTACAGCTGGAATTGGTGGTAGTTTGATTAGTTTTGGAAGTGCTGCTGGTGTTGGTGTTATGGGAAAATTAAGAGGGATCTATACTTTTTCAGCACACATGAAATATGCTTGGACAATTCTAGTGGGCTACATCCTTTCAGTTGCGATTTGGTTCATACAGTTTGAGATACTCAATTTTTATCCACATTGGAAGTAGTCGCTATGCAAATCCCTAAAAAATGGAGTTATAAATGAAGCAAGTCCCTATAATAGTATTGGATTTTGGATCCCAATATACGCAACTTATCGCAAGAAAATTACGAGAAGAGGGCGTGTACTGTGAAATAGTACCTTACAATGAAAAAATCCAGATTATTCAACAGAAAAATCCAAAAGGTTTGATCCTTAGTGGTGGTCCTGCTTCTGTTTATGCTAAAGATGCATATAATCTTGATGAAGCGATATTCCAACTCAATTTGCCAATGCTTGGTATCTGTTATGGTATGCAATTGATTGTTGATCATTTTGGTGGCAGTGTTGTTCCTGCAAGTCATCACGAATATGGTAAAGCAAAGTTGTTTTTTGAAGGAAATCATCAAATTTTTAGTGATACTCCAGATGAGCAAACAGTATGGATGAGTCACGGTGATAGAGTTGCACAACTTCCTGCTGGTTTTGACAAGATTGGTTTTAGTGAAAACTCACCTTACGCTGCAATAGCAGATGAGGAGAGAGGCATTTATGCTTTTCAGTTCCATCCTGAAGTGTACCATTCTACATGTGGTTCAAAGTTACTCAAAAATTTTGCAAAATATATCTGCAATTGCGAAAGTACTTGGAATATGGGCTCATTCGCAAAAGAAAAAATAGAGGCTATCCAAAAACAAGTTGGCAATAAAAAAGTTCTTTGTGCCGTGAGTGGCGGGGTTGATAGTTCTGTAGTGGCTGCATTGTTGCATGAAGCTATAGGCGATAAACTTGTTCCTGTTTTTGTGGATAATGGACTGTTGCGATCAGGTGAGCGTGAGCAAGTTGAGGCCATGTTTAAAACCAGACTTGGAGTCGAGCTTATCACCATTGATGCAAGTGAAATCTTTTTGAGCAAACTAGCTGGCGTGGTTGATCCTGAGAGAAAACGAAAGATTATTGGCGAAACTTTTATAGAGGTATTTGACGCTGAAGCTAAAAAACATGATGGTATAGAGTTTTTAGCACAAGGCACACTCTATACAGATGTGATTGAGTCAGTAAGTGTCAAAGGACCTTCTAAAACGATCAAATCACACCATAATGTTGGTGGTTTGCCAGATTGGATGTCTTTTGAGCTTGTGGAACCACTCAATGAGATTTTTAAAGATGAAGTGAGGAAACTTGGGCTAGAGCTTGGATTGCCTAAAGATATGATCTCCAGACACCCTTTTCCAGGGCCTGGTCTTGGCATTCGTATCATGGGAGCAGTTTGCAGTGAGGATCTTGCTATCTTGAGAGCCGCTGATAGCATTATGCTCGAAGAACTTCGTGTTAGCGGGTATTATGAGAAAACTTGGCAAGCATTTACAGTTTTGCTCAATGTTAAAAGTGTTGGGGTTATGGGAGATAATAGAACTTATGAAAATACCGCATGTATCCGAATCGTGGATGCTACAGATGGTATGACGGCAACTTTTTCACATATTCCTCATACGATACTTGAAAATATGTCTCGAAGAATTATCAATGAAGTTAATGGCATTAATCGCGTTGTTTATGACATCAGTTCCAAGCCGCCAGCAACTATAGAGTGGGAATAATTGCCTATTTATTTGCTTTCAAACACAAAACACGAGGAGGCGATAAGCCTCCCACTGTTGCAGATAAAATCCTTACATGTAAGCCTTGATCTTTCAAAATTTGATGCTTTGATATTTACTTCAAAAAATGCAGTGTATGCAATGCAACAGATAGATGAAAATTGGAAAGAAATTCCCGCATATAGCATCGGAGAAGCCACAAGTAAAGCCATACAAAAACATAGCGGCAAATTAGTATACACAGCTAATGATTCGTATGGTGACGCTTTTGCAAGAGAGATATCACCAATGCTGAGAGGTAAAAAAGTAGCTTTTTTACGAGCCAAAGAAATTGCTTCAAGTCTTGAGGATATTTTGCTAAATGCCGGTGTTTTTTTGAGTTCATTCATAGTATATGAGAGTACATGTAAGCCTTGTAATTCTTCTTTGAGCTTTCCGGTAGATTCGGTTTTTATTTTTACTTCTCCATCAAGCGTGCGATGTTTTTTTCACTGCTATACTTGGCGTGAGAGTTATCAAGCTGTTTTTATCGGAGCGATAAGTGCTCAAGCTTTTACTCTCAAAACAACCCTACATGTAAGCACAACTCAAAGCATAGATGCCTGTGTCAGTCTTGCTAAAACATTAATTAAGCAAAATTAACTTATAATAGTTTTACGGTATTATCAATGCCTGGGTGTAGCGCTAAGCGTTTTTATGAGGGTCCAACATATATATTTGTGTGGAGTTTGTATCTTTTTGGTGCGTCTGTGATTTTGTTTGAGTGTGCTTGGCATATGAGAAATTGTAGCCTAAAGAGAAGATCGACTCTGCGTTGTTGGCATTATTAGGGCCAATACTTAATCGCAACGTCCACTTGGGTTTAAAGCAGCGGATTTTATTCGCTGCTATTTTTTTGGAGAATTTATTGATGCAAATTTTAATTATAGGAAGTGGTGGTAG
The DNA here is from genome assembly GCA_014859685.1 of Sulfurospirillum sp. Taxonomy (GTDB): domain Bacteria; phylum Campylobacterota; class Campylobacteria; order Campylobacterales; family Sulfurospirillaceae; genus UBA6810. Next base: position 108,975 of record JACUTU010000004.1, read on the forward strand.
AGAGTATTCTATCGCTTTAGCGCTCAAACAAGATCCACAAGTTTCAAAGATATATTTTGCTCCTGGCAATGGTGCAACCGATGATTTAGGTGAAAATATTGCTATAAAAGACTATGATAAGCTTGCTGATTTTGCAAAAGAAAATGCAATTGATTTAACCATAGTAGGCCCAGAAGATCCTCTAAGTGCTGGTGTGGTTGATATATTTAAATCCCGCGGTCTTGTAATTTTTGGGCCTAGCAAACAAGCCGCTCAGCTTGAGAGTTCAAAAGTGTTTATGAAAAACTTTTTAGCAAGACATGCAATTCCAACGGCCGCTTATATACAAAGTGATGATTTTTCAAAAGCAAATGCTTTCATAGATTCATTGCAAACACCTATAGTGATCAAGGCTGATGGCTTATGTGCTGGAAAGGGCGTCATCATAGCTCAAAGTTGTGATGAAGCAAAAGAGGCGGCGAGAGAGATGCTCAGTGGTGAGCGTTTTGGTGAGGCTGGCAAACATATCGTTGTTGAAGAGTTTTTGGATGGTTACGAGCTTTCAGTTTTTGCCCTATGTGATGGAAAAGATTTTATAGTGTTGCCAGCTGCACAAGATCATAAAAAACTCCTTGATCACGATGCTGGTCCAAACACAGGAGGCATGGGTGCATACGCTCCAACCCCACTCATCGATACTACTTTGTACGAGAAGATTAAAAATAGAGTCATAATCCCAACACTTCAAGGTATGCAAGAGGAAAATAACCCTTTTGAGGGTGTTTTGTTCATCGGACTGATGATTGTAAATGGCGAGCCTATTGTGCTTGAGTACAATGTTCGTTTTGGTGATCCAGAATGTGAGATATTGATGCCACTTATCAAATCATCAGTGAGTGAACTTTTTTATAGTGCCGCAACACAAAATTTAAAAAATTATACACTCCAATTGTTTCATAAATACGCCGTTTGCGTTGTGATGGCGAGTGAAAATTATCCTTATAAAAGTTCAAAACCCTCAGAAATTCTTCTTAATGAACCCCTAGATACACAAATTAACGCCAATACACACATCTGTTTTGCGGGAGTGAGTCGGGAAGATGAAAAACTTTTTGCAACTGGCGGGCGTGTACTTGCTTGTGTAGGACTTGGTGATAGTATACAAGAGGCTAGAAATAGGGCGTATGAGCGATGTGGCGATGTTCATTTTGCTGGAAAACAGTATAGAAGCGATATTGCGTATCAGGCTTTGCAATCATGAGTGATGCAGAGATTATTGAAAAATTTGAGCGAGAAAATATCACACTTGCTTCATTGACAAAAAGATCATATGCGTATTTTATAGACGAAGTGTTAGTTTCATTACTTTTTATTTTCATTTATCTTGATTATCTTCCTGATGATGCTAGCGTAGAAGAAACTATTTTGATGATCAATAGTATGTTTTTGTATGTTGTTTTGCTCAAAATTGCATATCAAAGTATTTTTGTTACACTTTATGGTGCGACACTCGGAAAGATATTTTTAAAGATCAAAGTTGTGTCCGTTGCAGATTTGGAAAATCCACCATTTGTTTATGCTTTTTTGCGAGCTTTGGTGCGTGTGCTCAGTGAAAGTTTGTTTTATATTGGGTTTATTTGGGCTTATTTCAATTCAAAAAAAGAAACTTGGCATGACAAGATAGGCAAAACATTGGTTGTAAATGCTTTTTAAAAATCTATTTTTTATTTTTTTATCATTAAATTCTATCCTTATGGCGACACAAGATGTAGAGATTCTTGCTAAAAATATTTCTAAAGATGGGGATTTGATTCATGCAAAAGAGGAAGTGGTTCTTTACTCACAAAAATATATTCTTTCAAGCGATAGCGGCACCTACAATATAATCAGCAAAGATGTTAGTCTTGTTGGTAATGTAACTTTTTTCGAAGGGACAGATTTTGTTTCACATGCCTCTAAGCTTGAGATGAATTTAGAAAATGATAGTGGTAATATGCAGCCATTTTTTGTTTTCAATCCAACAACTAGTATGTGGATGAAATGTGAAGATGGGAATTTCAATGCCCAATCGTATCTAGCAAAAAAAGCAATTACCTCTACATGTGAAGTGCAAGATCCTGATTGGAAGATCGGATTTCAGACAGGTGAATACAATAAGCAAACTAAGTTTATGCAGCTTTATAACACTCTTTTTTACATCAAAGATGTGCCAGTTTTTTATCTTCCATATTTTGCATATTCAATGGATAAAAGCCGACGCACAGGACTTTTGCGTCCTGAATTTGGTTATGGTAAAGATGAAGGATTTTATTATCTCCAACCACTTTTTATAGCTCCTGCGAAAAATTGGGATTTAGAATTTGATCCACAGATTCGAACCCTCAGAGGTTATGGGCTAGATGCAACGATGCGATTTGTGGATTCGCCCTATTCGCAAGGTAAATTCTCTTTGGGAGAGTTCAAAGAGTACTCCTCTTATGCTTTAGAAAATAAACTTAAAAATGAAAAACATAGAGGCTATTCTTTGTACTATGATCGCAACAATATTTTTTCAGACACAAAAGAAGCACAGAGTGAAGATGGACTTTTGTTTGATTTTCAGTACCTAAATGATATCGATTATCTCAATACCCTTAAAGGTGAAAGTATTTCTTATGATAAGCTTGTGACTTCAAGAGCAAATTATTTTTACAAAAGAGACAAAGATTACTTCGGTGCTTATGCTAAGTATTATATAGATACGGATAAAGTAAACAATAAAGATACACTTCAAGAGTTGCCAACTTTACAATACCATCGTTTCACAGATAATCTATTTGCCGATAATATCTACTATTCTTTGGATTATAAAACAACAAATTATACAAGAAATGAGGGCTCAACTGCTTTTCAAAATGAGCTTAATATTCCAGTTGGTATCCATTTTCCACTTTTTAAAGAGTATCTCAATTTTTCATTTAGTGAAAATTTCTATCTCACAAGGGTTAATTACGGCAACGCTTCCTTGTCTCACAACTTTGGGCAATACAGCAAAAATACACACATTTTTTCACTGTATAGTGATCTAGCAAAAGCGTATCCAGATTTTTTTCACACGATTTATCTTGGTGCAAACTATACACTTCCAGGATATTCAAACTCAAAAGGATATTTTGAAACTTTTATTCCTACGAGTGATGATAAGGAAAATCTCAGTCTAAACCTTGTACAGTTTTTTTACAATAGTGCTGGTGAAAAAAAAGTTTCACATGTACTCAGACAAGTCATTTATCTGAGCGATTATGATTATAAGTATGGGGATTTAGAAAATACACTTAAACTGTATCTCTCAAGCAATGTAAATATCACAACTATTCTTAATTATTCACATCAGTATGCAAAAACAACAAAATTGCAAACAGTTATCACCTATAAAAACGAACAGTATGATGCTTCACTAATTTATACACATGAAAATGAGAAAGAAATTGAAAAGACGAACTTTATCAGTCTTGATTTTAAAACAAATTATGTAAAAAATTACAATCTTTTCTCAGGTGCTGATTATGATATACAAAATGCCTTTTTTAAAGCATGGAAAATAGGTTGGAAATTTGATAGAAAATGTTGGGATTATTCGATCATTTATAGAGAAGATCGTACGCCTAAACTTACTGGCGCAGGAAGTGATGTTGTGAAAAGAAAAGGGATTTATCTTACATTTAATTTAGCACAAATTGGTGCTGTTAATTATGATTTTATAAAAGAATCTGGAGTGCAATGATGGCGCAAGAGAAAACTGAGACTTTTTTTCAAGATGATTTAGATGCTGCAAAACAACTGTATGAAATTTTGTCTACACAAAATATCCACTCTGATGATTGGTTGTTAGTAGCAATCAATGCAGAAGCTTTGCGTATTGTAGATGATCTTGCTAAAAGGCTACATGTAAAATATGATCTTTTATTTATTGAACCTATATATGCTCCAAATAATAACGAATGTGCTGTAGCTATGGTAAGCGAAACAGAAGAGATTGTTTTGCACCAAGCGCTAGTAGATGCCTTTGATATAAGTTTGGATTTTGTCTATGCGCAAGCACATAGACAGTATGAGGAGAAGATTTTAAAGAAAATATACCAGTACAGAAGAGGAGATTTGATCAGCACACTTGCGGATAAGAATGTGCTTCTAGTAGATTTGGGTTGTGAAACAGGTATGAGCGCACTTATAGCTACAAAAACAGCCATAGGGTTGCATGCAAAATCGGTAGCATATGCAACACCAGTGATAGCTAGCAATGTTTTAGCCGTGCTTGATCCAATCATTGATGAGATATTTACATCGTATAAGGTTTCAAACTTTGTTGATGCTGGATTTTACTATGCCGTATCAAATAAAATGAGTTCAGAAGATGAGATAGAAATAATCAAAAATGCAAAAAATTATTTGCCATTTCAAAAAATAGGAGAAAAATAGATGCAATACAAGATAGAAGTAAATAATCAAGAAGAGATCTTTGATGTTGATAAAGTAGCAAAACAAGCAGCGGGCTCTGTTTTATTGCGGATAAAAAATACAGTAATACTTGCAGCCGTGGCTAGAGATGACAATCAGGTTGATGGAAATTTTGTACCACTTACGGTGCAATATGTTGAAAAAATGTATGCCGCAGGAAGATTTCCAGGGGGTTACATCAAGAGAGAAACCAAGCCAAGTGATTTTGAAACGCTCACTTCACGAGTCATCGATAGAAGCTTGCGTCCACTATTTCCAAAAGGGTATGCATATCCAACACAGATAACCGTTTTCGTACTTAGTTGTGATCCGGAAGTTGATTTGCAAGTTGCTGCACTCAATGCCGCAAGTACTGCTTTATATCTTTCAGATATACCGGTCAATAAAAATGTTTCAGGTGTAAGAGTTGGTTATATCGATGGAAAATATGTCCTCAATCCTAGCAATAGTGATTTAAAACAAAGTACACTAGATCTGTATGTTGCTGGTACAAAAGAGGAACTCTTGATGATAGAAATGCGTTCATCATCCACACAAAGCACATTTTCTTTACCAATGGCAGCAATTGATCCTATGCTTGATCCTGCTTTGAGCGAGAGTTTTATGGAGTCACAAAATGCAAATGAATTTAGTGAAGACGCAATTTTAGAAGCGATAAATATAGCACAAAATGCGATCACAAATGCAACAACCGCATATGAATCTACATTTGCCCCACTTAAAAAAGAAGATGCGAAGTTACAGTACAAAGAAGATTTGAAAAACGACTCTATTTTTACTTATGTTGATGAATTCTATAAAGATGCAATAAAAAATGCTGTTGCAAAAATGGCAAAAAGTGAAAGAGCAACAGAGTTAAATGAAGTTGTGAGAACTATACTTGCGGATGATGTTGCAGTAGCAGAAGCGTGGAGTTTCGATATCGTTAATGCTGTTGTTAATGAGTATAAAAAGAAAATGGTTAGAGAAATGATCGTTCATGAGCAAAGAAGAGCTGATGGTAGAAGTTTGCGAGAGATTCGACCGATAAGTATTGAAACTAACATCCTTCCAAATGCACACGGCTCTTGTCTTTTCACAAGAGGACAAACGCAAGCACTTGCTATTGTGACACTTGGTGGTGATAAAGATGGTCAAATGTATGATATGCTCACCGAGCGAGGTGGTGTTACAGATACTTTCATGGTCAATTACAATTTTCCTGGCTTTTCAGTTGGCGAAGCAACGCCATTGCGAGCTCCTGGCAGAAGAGAATTAGGGCATGGTAACTTGGCAAGAAGAGCATTAGAGCCATTTTTACAGATGGATAGATTGCAAACTATTAGACTTGTTTCGGAAATTTTAGAATCAAATGGCTCATCATCAATGGCAACTATCTGTGGCGGGTCTTTAGCACTAAGAGCAGCTGGTGTAAAAACTGAAAAACTTGTAGCCGGTATCGCTATGGGGCTTGTTTTTGAAGGCGATAAACATGCAGTATTGAGCGATATCATGGGGCTTGAAGATCATGACGGCGATATGGATTTTAAAGTTGCTGGAAGTATCGATGGAATTACAGCATTGCAAATGGATATAAAACTAGGTGGGATTTCACAAGAGGTACTTAAAGAAGCGTTATATCAAGCAAAAGAGGGCAGAGAACATATATTGGGTTTAATGGAAACAGCAGATAAAGAGATAAAAATCAACAATGAAGTATTGCCAAAACTTGAACTTTTTAGCGTAGATCCATCAAAAATAGTTGATATCATTGGTCAGGGTGGAAAAGTAATCCGTGAATTGATAGAAAAATTTGAAGTTTCTATCGACCTTGTGCGAGATAAGGGTGAAGTAAAAATTGCAGGTGACAATAAAACAAAAGTTGAAGCCGCAAAAAGCCAAATCATGGAAATTGTGAATAAACCAGCCTTTGGAGGCAGAGGTGGCGGAAGAGATAGCAGAAACTCAAGAGGACCAAGAAGAGACGAAGCTCCAGCCCCATCTTTTGTAAAAGATGAAATCGTTGAGGGGAAAGTTGCACGAATAGTTGATTTTGGAGCATTTATTACACTGCCAGGTGACATTGATGGACTCTTACATGTAAGTAAAATTGCCGATCATCGTGTTGAGCGAGTGAGTGATTATCTTGAGATAGATCAAATAGTAAAAGTTCGGATTTTGAAACAAGATGGTCGAAAAATAGAATTAGGACTTGAAAAATAGTCTAATTAAAGATTTTTTAACATAAATCTCGCTAAAATCACGCCTACAAAGTGATAAGTAGGGGTATATGAGCCGAACAGACTTTGAAAATTAGGAGAATTCTATGAAAAAATTTCTTTTTCTTATGATTGCATTTGCAACATTTGCTTTTGCTGGTGATGGTGAAATGCTGAAAGCATATTCAGTAATTGCAGCATCTTTAGGTCTTGGTATAGCCGCTCTTGGTGGCGCTATTGGTATGGGAAATACAGCAGCAGCTACAATAGCTGGAACTGCAAGAAACCCAGGAATTGGTGCAAAGTTAATGACAACTATGTTTATCGCATTAGCGATGATCGAAGCGCAAGTTATTTACGCTCTTGTTGTATCTTTGCTTGTACTTTACGCAAACCCTTTTATGTAATAATCAGGGGCTATTTTATCATAGCCCCATCCTCATTTTTTTGTGCGACGGTGGTGGAATTGGTAGACACGCTATCTTGAGGGAACAAATCAAGATAAATGGTCGTTGAAAGAGTTTTTTATATTTAGCGGACGTGGTGGAATGGTAGACACGCGGGCTTGAGGGGCTCGTGCTTCACGGCGTGGGGGTTCAAATCCCCCCGTCCGCACCATAAAAAATTTCAAAATCAACAAAAATCTAGCAGTAGTTCTTGACTCATTTTACGCTTTTGACAACATTTTGGTAACTAAATTTTCTCGGTCTTTTCTCGGTAAACCCAAAAATCTTCAATATTCTTAACATAAACTTAATATCATCTTCAAAACATCGATAAATAGGGACTTTGCAAGCCATCAAACTGTGTTTTTATAGCTTTGTTTGATAAGTTTCGCAAGATTTTCAAGTTATGCAAGTTTTCTAATTTTTATAGCTCTTGTTGACAATTTTATTGTTTTGTACTAGAATACAAAATATATACTAATTTATATGTATTGGAATAAAAATGATAGAACAACTACAACTACTTTCAAACCAAATCTTAGCTCAAAAGGTACCTGATTATAAAAGGTTTCTTTTTTCTGAGATAGATTTTAATGAACGGCTTATTGGAGTTTTAGGCTCACGAGGTGTGGGTAAAACAACTATTTTACTCCAATATCTTCATGAGATATATAAAAATAAAAAAACACTTTACATTATGGCAGATCATCCCATTGTAGTCCAACTTGGATTGTTCGCTATTGCCGATGAGTTTCAGAAAAAAGGGGGAGAGGTTTTAATAATTGATGAAATTCATAAAATTAAAAGTTTTGAGGTAGATCTCAAACTTATATACGATAGCTTTTTTAGTTTGAATGTAGTGTTCACAGGTTCCAATGCGGTCGCAATTGACAATGCAAAAGCAGATTTAAGCAGGCGAGCAGTGATCTATAAACTACCGGTGCTCTCATTTAGAGAGTTCTTGGAGTTAGAAACTAATGAAAAGTTTGAACCTTTTTCTTTGGAAGATCTATTGAAAAATCATACTTTACTAGCTACAGAAATTCTATTAAAAGTAAAACCATTTGTGTATTTTGAGGAGTATTTAAAAAATGGTGCATACCCGTTTTATACAACTAGTAAAACGAGCTACATACAAAAATTACTGAGTGCCTCTATGCAGATATTAGAAACCGATCTACCTATGATCTATACTATTGATCACGACAAGATAAACGCACTCAAAAAAATTATGATAATGCTTTGCCAAAGCGAACCATATGACATAAACATCTCTAAACTTTGTGCTGCAGTTGAACTTAACCAAAGAACACTCTATAAATACTTAGGAATATTACAAGCAGCAGGACTCATCAGAATACTCGGTGCAAAGTCAAGCGGTGTGAGCATAATTTCTAAACCTGAGAAGCTATACTTGGACAATACAAACCTTTTTTCAATATTTTGTGACAGTGCAAAAATAGGGACTATAAGAGAAACTTTCTTTGCTTCGCCTGTTTCATATAAACATAATATAAACTATCCTAAAAGCGGAGACTTCATACTTGATGACAAATATACATTTGAGATCGGTGGAAAAGATAAAAATATCAAACAGATTAAAAATCTAGAAGATGCTTATATTGTTGCAGATGATATAGAGATTGGTATTGATAATAAAATTCCTCTTTGGCTATTTGGATTTATCTATTAAGCTTACATCTATCGTATTTTAAAACTTTGTATCTTTTTGAAACATAGAAAAATATTTACTGTGTCAGCATATATCACTATGTATCAATCAAAATTTACCCCTAGAATTGGCTTGTTTTTTCAAATATACTCTTAATAGATAGCGATTTTGTCCTATCAAATAAAGGTTATTAAGGAAAAAAATGCCACGAATTAAATCAAAAGAAAAATCTTCACTCTTAGATATATATCCGTATTCAAAAGATGCTTTTCGATATCTGTATGATAAATTAACAGATAAAGATTTTAAGCGACCGTATATTTATTATGACAAAGCCATAAATGCAGTGCCTGGAATAATTTGGGATATTACACAAGGTGAGCCAGAAATTACCGAGATTATTTCCACTATGGATAAAATGGTTGGCATCCGCTCAGAGAAAACAAAATCACGACTTGAGAAGATCGTAGATACTTGGCTTAAAAAAGCGTACTATTTGAAACTCAAAAAAGGTTATGTAATTCATCGTTCATTTTTACTAAAGTTTGTAAAAACAATATATCAAAATTATGATGAAAACATCAAACGAGCAGCTATTTATCATTTTGACAAATACAATGATAAAAACAAAAAAAAGATCAAAAGAGTCTATGAAAATATTCGCTTAAATAATCTGCAAGAAAGGTATCCAGAGTTTAATATTTTCGATGCGTATGCCTATGCACTTGTGACTGAAAAGTTCAAAATAAAAGAAGATGATCTTATAGAGTTTGAGAATATTGTCGCCCTCTTAAAGTCTCCAAATGAGTAAAAGGGACGAAAAATTCAACCTAGTAACGATTTTTTCTGACACTATGCTAGAAAGTACTTAATATAGGGCTTTCTCAGTATCGTTTTAGTAAGCATTTTATTTTAGGGGACAAAATCAAGTATATAAATACTTCTTTTTGTCCTTTTTCAAGGACAAAATCACGCTTATTATGAACGACAGTGAATAGCGACGGACTAAATTATGTTTGGAGTATAAAAAAATCTCTAATATCTACTTGAAGTACATTAGCAATTTTATAGAGTTGTTCTATGTTGTAGTGTTTGTTTTCATGCCCAGCTTCAATTTTTGCAATTGTACTTACAGTTTTATGACCGATAGAATGAGCTAAATTTAATTGAGATATATTTTTTTGTTTGCGTATAGCTTTAACATTATCAGCAATTTTTCGATGCAGTTCTTGTATATCATCCTGTGAGATTTCCTGTAAATTTTCTATGTAAAAAATCCTGTAACATTTTTACTTGATTATATAGAATCACACAAATTAATAAAATTCCCTATAGTGAAATATTTTTTAAGCTAAATCTTTTTATAATAAACCTATAAAATAAATATTTCAGGAGCAAAACATGGCAGAGTATTTCGCACATGTACTAGCAAGACTGATTGTTAGCTATTTAACTTTATTGGTAATATCATTGGCTATTTTGGCAGGTTACTGGGTTATCGCAGATTATAGCTCTATGCTAGCGTTTATACACAGTGTAAGTGACAATGCTTTTGCAGAGTTTGTTGTATGGATGCCATTTATATTTGCTTGGTTTAAGCCAGATAAGAAAGGTAATGCAAATGCTTACTATCACAGACAAGCAAATTTTTGGGCGATGTATGACACTACTGGAGGAAGATGGTAGTGTCGAAAGTTTATCTCTTTTTTCTATTGACATATTTTTTTGGAAATTCCCATCTATATGCTGATGATATAGGGAGAATAATCGATTGTGAAACTTCAACTATGACTTATGAATATGTAAAATGCAAACCAAGCAATAAGGTCTTTGAAGTTATAGACATTTTACAAGATGGTTGGATTGCAGTTAATAAACATTCATTTTATGTGACTTTTAAAAAGGTAAAAAACTCTCAAAAGGTCATGAGGTGTCTTAAGTCAAATAGATTCCCAAACTATTTAGGAAATTGCAAGAGTGATGATTTTGTTAAACCAAAAACTTGGCTGAGAGAAGATGCTATAAAAAACGGTTGGAAATTTACATTAGCCATAGGCGATACTGTTTATTATGTTCAAGAATAGTGTTATAATATTAAGCAATTGTTAGCTTACAAAAGGATGTTTTGATGCCATTACAAAATAGGGTTAACCCAAAAGGTGAAATTAAAGCTGTAAAATCAAGAGGTGCATTTCTTGGAAATCGTGGCATTATCCATAACGAGGAAAAAGAAATTATTTCACCTTTTAAAATAAAAGGTTGGGTGACTTGTCAATTAGAATTCAAAGGTAGAAAACGAGAGTTAATGGCAAAAGGTAAGTATACTGAGCTATTTTTTTTAGATGAAGCAACAGCATTTTCAGCAGGGCATCGTCCTTGTGCTGAATGCAGAAGAACAAGATACAATGAATTTAAAACTAAATGGCTAGAAGCAAATCAAAGTTTACTAAATGATAATTCAACGAGTATAGCTAATATTGATAAAATTATTCATCGAGATAGAATCAACAAGAAACAAAAAGTTACATATCAAGATAAAATGCATTTATTGCCAAATGGTACAATGGTTCAGATTAATAATATTGAATATTTAATTTGGAACCATAAAATTTTCAAATGGACATTTCAAGGCTATGAATCTACAAATATAAACATTACTCATAGTGATGTAACAATTTTAACACCAAAATCATATGTTGAAATGTTTAAGAAAGGGTTTATTCCTGCGGTTCATATCAGTTTACAAGCAGAAAGCTAACGAGATATTGGAAAGAAATATGAAACCAACTGATACTTGAGTGTATTAAATTGCTTCATTTAGGAGGTTTTTATGCCGTTTTTATTGCTTTTAATTGCACTGTTTCTTTTTGCATTACTTCGTGGCGAGCATGATGCGTCGTTTGTTATTTTGATGATGATTGTAGCTGCACTGCTCGTAACATACCACAAACCATTTAGAGACTCTTTGAGAGATTTTTTTTAAAGGGTATTTATTTCAGTTTTATAAATCGTTCTTCTTTCTAATGGAATGAAAAGATTTATTTTACATACCACTTTATGGAACGAAAATATTGATTTTTCACTCCACTTTAGCTATACTCACTCTATGAAAAAACAAAAATGGATATGGGAATATGATGAGTATCCCAATTTTAGATACGATAAAGCCAAACTAGAACCACTGTTAAGAGATATTGCTTATGAACAAGGCAAACTAAAATCTTTTATGCTATTGATGGATAAAGAGAGCACAAACTATTCATTAGCTCAAACTTTAGAAAATGAGATCATAGCAAGTTGTGAAATAGAGGGTGAAATATTGAATCGCCAAAGTGTTCGCTCATCTATAAAACAAAAATTGGGCTTAGAATCAAAGCAGCACTATAAGGCTCTAAGAAAAGAGGATAACTATGTAGACATTCTTATAGATGCTAATACAAACTATGATGAGGATTTAACTTTAGAAAAACTTTTTGGTTGGCATCATGCTATGTTTGAAAAAGGGTATAGTGGATTTTCAAAGATTAAAGTAGCCCAGTTTAGAGGAGAAGGTGCTATGCAAGTAGTTTCTGGTGATTATGGTAAAGAGAGAATCCATTACGAAGCACCGCCTTATGATACTCTTAATGATGAAATGAATAGTTTTATAAAATGGTTCAATGATGCTCCTACAACTCTTGAAAAAGCAGCTATTACTCACCTTTGGTTTGTAATTATCCATCCATTTGACGATGGCAATGGAAGAATCACAAGAGCATTAACTGATAGAGTATTATCAAAATTAGAACAATCTACTTTTTCAAAAATATATACCATGTCAAAGAGTATCTATGAAGACAGAATTGGTTATTATGAAGCTTTGGATAAAACAACTGGAAGATTTGCTAAAGATGATCCGCTAGATATTACTTACTGGATGGAGTGGTTTTTTAAAACCTTGCACCATGCACTGTTAGATGCCGGGAAACAGCTAAACTATGTTGTGGAAAAAACGAAGTTTTGGGATGCACATAGAGAAGATGAACTAAATATAAGACAAATAAAAGTACTTAATAGACTTCTTGATATTGGAAGTGAAAACTTTAAAGGTGATCTTACAAAAGCAAAATATGTAAAAATTGCTGATACTGCTGAAACTAATGCTTCAAGGGATATATCAGATTTATTGGCAAAAGGGTGTATTAAACAAGTAGAGGGTACGATAGGTAGAGGAACTAGATATACTATTAATCATATTCCTTAGTACTCTTTACCATTGTGGTTGCCATAGGAAAATTTAGATACGAAAACGGTTACTCAGAATATAGCCCTTACTATAAATACAAATAAAATACACTATTTAGTATAGAAAGTATATAATTATTGGATTATCTATATAAAATTATAGATTTTATGCTATAATCTTTCTTATGAAAACTATCGAGATTAAAAACGCCTTGCCACTGTCAGTTTTTTCCCATGAGATGCTTTATGCACTGCTGGAAAAATCAGTGAGCAATGTAAACGATAAGATCTCAAACCTCGTAAAAAGTGGTGAACTTGTACGACTCAAAAAAGGTTTTTATACTTTTTCTAAAGCCTACCTTACAAAACCGATAGATCTCATCAGTGTTGCAAACACTCTTTATACTCCTTCTTATGTCTCTTTTGACTATGCTCTGAGCTACTACAGGATGATACCTGAGAGGGTAAGTGAAATCACATCTGCTACAAGTAAAAACGAAAAACTTTTTGAAACTCCCGTAGGAAGATTTAGCTATAAAAAAGTATCTCTCAAAGTTTACTCTTTAGGGATTGACTGGCTTTATGATGATGTTGAAGGCGGAAGATTTATAGCAACTCCAGAAAAAGCTCTGTGCGATAAGATACGCTACGATAGAGGTATCGGTACTCTTACTCAAGGTGCGATGGTAGATTACCTCAAATATGATCTGCGACTTGAGATCGCAAAGCCGTTGGATGCTGGGCTTATAGAAGAGATAGCCATCGCATATAGATCACGAAATCTCAAAACGCTCTCTCAAGTAGTTGAAAAAGGAAAGCTATGAAACATCCAGCACTTATAAAAATGCTCGAAAAATATGACCTCTCAAATCCTAATGCCAGCTTTGATGCTCTTAGAGAGATACTGCAAGAGATAGTACTGTTAGGTCTTTATGATGCTGGATTTTTTAAACATGCTGCTTTTTATGGCGGAACAGCTCTTAGAATACTGCACAATCTTCCAAGATTTTCAGAAGATTTGGATTTTTCACTTCTTGAGTCAAACCAAAAGTTTAACCTAAAACCTTATGAAGATGCGATTATCTCAACTTTAAAAGCTTTTGGCTTTGATGTAACCATAGAGATAAAAGAGAAAAACAATAGCAGTGCCATAGCCTCAGCTTTTGTAAAAGGCAACACGATTGAGCATCTCATAAATATAAATGCCCCAAAAGATATAACGAGTAAAATCCATAGAGATCAAGCTGTAAAGATAAAACTTGAAGTAGATACAAACCCACCGCTGGAGTTTGAAACACAAAACATTATAAGACTAACTCCACGACCGTTTTCTATAAATGCTTTTACTTTGCCGTCTCTTTATGCAGGAAAAATGCATGCCATACTTTGCCGTGCATGGAGTAGCAGACCAAAAGGGCGTGACTGGTATGACTTGGTTTGGTACATAGCAAACGATGTAGAACTTGATGTAAAACACTTAAAAGCGAGACTCTCTCAAAGCTGTAAATACCTAGAAGCAAATGAGATAAATATACCAGATAAACTTACAAAGCAAAACATAAAAGAGCTGCTTTTACAAAGGATAGAAAGCCTTGATGTAGCAAAAGCAAAAAATGATGTACAGCCGTTCATAAAAGATATGAGAGAAATTGAACTTTGGTCAAAAGAGTTTTTTGTAGCAATAATTGAGAATATAAAAGTGAAGTAGCTTAATTATGACACTTCAACACCTCCATCAAAAATTACAATATTTAGAATCTGAAAAATCAAAACTTGAAAATGAGATTCTTCAAATAAAAAAGCAAATAGAACAACTCTCACCTTTTACAAAAGAGCAGAAAATCGAACTTTTTAAATCGCTTTTTATAGGTAGAGGTGATGTGTTTGCAAAATATTGGCTTAGCCGTGATGGACTTAAAAAAGGATATTCTCCAGCAACTTACACTTTTAAAGGAAGTGATTATATCCCTGTGTCAAATGAGATTATCCAGCAACACCTTGAAGGCAAAATCAGACTTGGTACTTATGTTGTTGTAAATCAGACGATGGCAAAGTTTTTAGTGATTGATTTAGATAAAGCAAGTTTTACAGAGGATGTAAGAGCAATCAAACAAATATCATTATCTCTTGGACTAAAGCCACTTTTTGAGCTTTCAAAATCTGGTAACGGTATTCATATATGGTATTTCTTTGAACTTCCAATAAAAGCTAAAGATGCAAGAAAACTAGGTGATATTATTATCACAAAAGCTATGGATGCAAGTAGTGGAATCGACATGACAAGCTATGATAGGATGTTTCCAAATCAAGATTTTGTAGCTCCCGATGCACTTGGCAATCTTGTAGCATTTCCACTGCATTATGGCTCAAGAAATGAAAATAAAACGGTTTTTATAGATATAGATACCATGCAGCCATTTCCAAATCAATGGGAAGTCTTACAAAACATTTATAAAATATCAATCTACCAAGTTGCAGCGATTTTAAGGGAGCATTTACTGGGTTCAAATAATGATGAAAATCTAATGCCATGGGAAATTAAGCAAGATAAGCCTCTGAATTTCTGCAAAACTACAAAAGCAGTACTATATGATGCTTTGTATATTGAAAAACAAAACCTCTCTAAAGGTGTGTTAAATCACCTTCAAAGACTCTCAAGCTTTTCAAACCCAGAGTTTTTTGTATTGCAAAATTTACGAAAGTCAACCTTTAACACTCCAAGAATCATCACATCATTTGATAACAATGAAAGATATATCATAGTTCTAAGAGGGCTTACAAGCAAAGTTTTAAACCTTTTCAATTCTCATAAAGCAAAACTTTTTATTGAAGATAAGCGATTTGTAAAACCTATAGATAAACTAAATTTCACTCTTATTTTAAAAGATGAGCAGCAAATAGCACTTGAGAAAATTTTAAATCAAGACTATTCAGTTTTAATAGCACCTCCAGGATTTGGAAAAACAGCAGTTGCCGCAGCTGTTATTGAAAAAAGAGGTGTCAATACACTGATATTAGTAAATAAAAGCAATCTTCTTGATCAATGGGTTGAGCGACTTTGTGAATATTTTCAACTTGATATTAAAACTATTGGAAAACTTGGCAATGGAAAGAAAAAGTTAAACTCAAATTTAGATATAGCTACTTTGCAATCGCTAAAAAATAGACCTGAACTCATTGAAGAGTATTCACAAATCATCATCGATGAAGTGCATCATATTCCAGCCGTTTCATTTGAGATACCTCTTAGAAAATTCAAAGGCAAATATGTTTTGGGACTTAGTGCAACGCCTGCTAGACAAGATGGAATGCATCCGATTATGTTTATGCAGTGTGGTGAAATTGCATATGAGTCAAAAAAAGAGATTAGAAAAATTCATACTTTAAAAACTGTTGTATCGCCATTTGAAGCAATCAGCAATGATTTTGGGCTTATTTTAAATGAGATGGTGGAAGACTTTGACAAAAACAATCTGATTATCTCTGAAATAGAGAAGCTCAAAGATAGAAATATCTTGGTGCTTAGTGAGAGAATCGAGCATTTGAATATTCTGTATCATCTACTTGATGCCAAAGGTTTAAAATCTATTCTTATACATGGTGGACTCAAATCAAAAATGAAAAAAGAGTTTTTAAAAGAAGCAAATAATTCATCAATTATCTTATCTACAAGCAGTTTTATTGGAGAAGGAATCGATTTTTCTCATCTTGATACTATTGTGCTTACTATGCCAGTATCATATTGGGGAAGAATAGTTCAATATCTTGGACGAATTGGAAGAAATGGACAGGAATGCATTGCGGTTGATTTTTTTGATGAGAACACTCCTATGCTTAGGTCAAGTTTTCATAAACAGCAAAGAGGGTATAAAAAGATGGGTTATGTGCCGTTAGATGAGAAGGGATTATTTTAACTATCCCTCCTCAAACTATCAATTAAAGTGCTTCTTTTAACATCAAAAGTTCTGCAAATTACAGCTTTATTCATGCCACTTGACAATGTGATATAGTTTTCTTATATTTATTTTGTAGGTGTTGTTTTATATCTCTTAAACTATATCCAGTATTATGAAGTGCCAAAATCACAGAGTGAATAGATAAAAGCATTTGAAGCTTTTGTTTTCTCTTTTTTTAGTTTTAGATATGAAAACGATTACTCAAAATACAGCCCCTTTTATAAAAATAAATTAACTTTTCCTCTTTGTTTCTAAAATTACTACTTTTATAAACTAATATTTTACAAAAAGATATGAATTTAAAACTAACCTCTTGCTTTTGTTTTAAAAAATAGCTAAAATATAAACTATGAATTTACAAAATGATATAAAAATACTACAACTTTATCAAATGTTACCAGAGGGGGTAATCGCTCCAGCTTCTTGGCTTGCAGAGCAGGGCTATTCTATGCAACTACTTTATCAGTACACTAAAAGCGGTTGGCTCAAAAAAACTTCAAGAGGCTCATACATAAGAGGCGATGCGAAGCCATCTTGGCAGGGAGCTGTTTTAGGACTGCAAAAACTTAGCAATCAGCCATTTCACATAGGTGGTGTAACATCTCTTAATCTTCAAGGTTATGCTCATTATCTTCCATTGAACAACTCACAAACAATATATCTGTACGGCACTCAAAAACTTCCAGCATGGTTTAAAAATATAAAACTTGAACAAGAGTTTTATGTGATGAAAAAGCCCTATTTTAAGACAATAGGTCTGAAAAGCATACCATCAAATATAAAAGATTGGGAAATGGTAGTCTCATCTCCTGAGAGAGCTATCATGGAGCTTCTTTATCAAGTAAAACCCGATGGACTTAGCTTTGAGTTTGCAGCAGAGATATTTGAGGGATTAACAACTCTTCGACCATCTTTAGTCAATGAACTTTTAACTATGTGTGAAAATATAAAAGTCAAACGCCTTTTTCTTTTTTTGACAAGCTACTTTAACCACCCTTGGGCAAAGCATATAAAAAAAGAGGGTTTAAAACTGGGAACTGGCAGAATGCAAATAGTAAAAAACGGTGTCTTTGACAACGAGTTTTTAATAACAGTACCAAAGGAGTACCATGCTAGATAAAAATTCTATTTATTATAAACAAGTGCAGCTACTTTTGGAAGTATTGCCTTATGTCTCAAAAGAGGAGTGCTTTGCTCTCAAAGGCGGTACGGCTATCAATATGTTTGTCAGAGATATGCCACGACTCTCGGTTGATATAGATTTGATGTACTTACCTGTAGAAGATCGACAAACAAGCCTTCAAAATATTGCCGAATCGTTTGAAAGAATTGCTCAGACAATAGAATCTTCAATGCGAGGTACAAAAGTACATAGGCTAGATCAACAAGGAGATGGAATACTTTCTAAACTTCAAGTTGAAAAAAACGGTGTACGAATCAAAATAGAGGCATCGCCAGTAATAAGAGGAACAGTGAGAGAACCGAGCGTTCTAAGCGTATCGGTAAAGGTGGAAGAGGAGTTTGGTTTTGCGGAGACTAGCGTAGTTCACTTGGACGATCTGTATGCTGGAAAACTCTGCGCTGCACTTGATAGACAACACCCTAGAGACTTTTTTGATGTCAGAGGACTGCTTGACAATGAGGGTATAAGCGATACTCTTATGGATGTTTTTATAGTGTACTTGATAAGCAGTAATCAACCTATATCAAAACTACTGCAACCAAACTTGATAGACATCAAAAGAATTTACGCCCAACAGTTTGTCGGGATGCCCATAGTTCCAATGCCATTGGAAGTTTTAGAAGAAACTAGAGTAGAGCTTGTTAGCACAATTCATTCTAAACTTACTCAAAATCATCGTGATTTTTTGATAGGCTTTAAAGAGGGTAATCCTGACTGGAGTTTGCTTCCTTTTGAGAACATAAAAGAACTTCCATCTGTAAAGTGGAAAATGCTCAACCTTAAGAAAATGCCAAAAGTCAAAAAAGTTGAAGCTATACAGAAGCTAAAAGATACACTAAAGATCTAAGATAAGGAGAATAAATAATGGAACAAGTTAAAACTGTAATGCAAGAAGAGTTTACAAAAAACTATGATTTTTACAAAGATTATGATGATATGGTTATCGACAAAGAGACAGAGCAGATCTTCAAAACTAACTTCATCAACGGTATAGTTCAGTTAGTTCCAGTGAGTAACAATACTGCTATGGAAAAGATTGAGCAAGGGCTTAGTGAGTTTGCAAAAGAGTTGAAAAGACAGGGGTTTTAGAAGTAATAAATCAATGAATAATTTTTTATAAATATTAATTATGATATTATAAGTTGATTATAATGAATATATATTAAGGGTGAGTATGTCATATAAAGTAGGAAGCTTGTTCGCTGGAGTTGGAGGAGTATGTCAAGCTTTTAAAAATTCAGGATGTCAGGTTATTTGGGCTAACGAAATTGATGAAAAGGCATGTACAACTTACCAATTAAACCATAAAGATACAGAACTAATAAAAGGTGATATAAAAAAACTTTCGAAAGAAAATTTGGAAAAAATAGATATTTTGACAGCAGGATTTCCTTGCCAACCGTTTTCTCAAGCTGGACATGGTAAAGGATTTGAAGATGAGAGAGGGCAGTTGTTTTTTGATGTTATAAGACTACTAAAAGATTTAGAGCCAAAAGCTTATTTTCTTGAAAATGTAAAAACATTAGCATCACATAATGATGGTGAAACTTTTAAAGTTGTAAAAAAAGAATTAAAAAAAGCAGGATATTCATTTATCCCTTTTATTTTAAATGCAGCAGAACATACCTATATACCTCAAGGGAGAGAACGTATTTATATAGTTGGTTTTAAAGATGAATGTGAATATACTTTTGATAAGCCGATAAAAATTAATAAAATTGATGATATAGAACAACAATTATTGTCAAAATTGTTTGAAATACCTCCAAAATTAAATAAAAGTCCTAAAAAAGTAAAAGAATTTTTAGATAAATCC
Organism: Sulfurospirillum sp.; assembly: GCA_014859685.1. Classification (GTDB taxonomy): domain Bacteria; phylum Campylobacterota; class Campylobacteria; order Campylobacterales; family Sulfurospirillaceae; genus UBA6810. The sequence goes on from JACUTU010000004.1 coordinate 128,946, forward strand.
ACAGTTTTAGCAAATGATATTTATAATAATTTTGATAATAAGATACACCAAAGAGTAATGGAGGCAGTAAAAGATACAGATACAGTATATCAATATAGACGATATTATGTAAGAGAAAATAAATCAAGTGTCTGTCCAACATTAACAGCTAATATGGGCGGCGGTGGACATAACATACCTATTATTTTAGATAATGATACACCGAGAAGATTAACTCCAAAAGAGTGTTTCAACTTACAAGGATTTCCTAAAACTTTTAAATTACCTGATAATATTGCAAGAGGACAATTATATAAACAAGCTGGAAATTCAGTAGTGGTTCCAATGGTTCAACAAATTGCAGAAGAGATGGTAAGAGTTCTTAATGAAAACCAACTTAGTTAAACCTAATCTAAAAAACTTTATAAAATCATTAAGAGATGTTGGGTATACATTTGAAATTGCAGTAGCAGACATTTTAGACAATAGTATTTCAGCAAATGCTACTGAAGTTAAAATTTATACTGTACCAAAACCTGAGTTAGTATTTTATATGCTTGATAACGGTAGTGGTATGTATGATAATGAATTATTAGAAGCTATGAGGCTTGCAACAAAAAATCCTGATGATGAAAGAGATAAAAAAGATTTAGGAAGATTTGGCTTAGGATTAAAAACAGCATCTTTTTCTCAATGTAAAAAACTTACTGTAATTTCTAAAAAAGATAATCAACTATCAATAAAACAATGGGATTTAGATTATATTTCAGAAGTAAATGAATGGGAATTAATTACTCCTGAATTAAACACATATCAAGATATTCCTTTTTTTAATGAACTTTCAAATAGTAAAAGTGGTACATTAGTTATTTGGGAGAAAATTGATAAATACAAACAGGATACCTTTTCACATAAGGTTGAAAAGCTAAATAGTCATTTGTCTTTAGTATTTCACAGATTTTTAGAAGGAGCTGATAGTTTTACAAGACTAAAAATTTCTGTAAATAGTAATTATTTAAAACCCTTTGATCCTTTTAATTCCAATCACGATGCAACATTTGAACAATCTCCTGAGATTATAAACTTTTATGGTTCAAATATAAAAATTACATCGTTTATACTTCCTCATCATAAAAATCTATCTCGAGAAGAATGGGATAGATTTGGAACAGAAGATGGTTATATAAAATCACAAGGATTTTATCTTTATAGAGCTAATAGATTATTGATATATGGTACTTGGTGGGGTTTACATAAAGCAAGTGATGCACATAAATTAGTAAGAATTAAAATCGATATATCAAATAATCAAGATGGTTATTGGGGAATCGATATTAAAAAATCAACTGCAAACCCATTGCCAGAATTAAAAAAAGATTTAAAAAGAATCATACAAAAAGTAACTAAAGATGGATTTAAACCTTTTTCTACAAGAGGTAGAAAAATAAATGATAAAACAACTACAAGGTTTTGGACTATAGTTCCAGATCAAGATGGATTTCATTTTGGAGTGAATAAAAAGCATCCAATTTATATTAAACTTATTGAATCATTACTAGAAGAAAATAAAGACCTATTTAATAGTTATCTTAAAGGCTTGCAGGCTTATCTTCCTTTAGAATCAATACAACATCAATTACAACAAAATCCTCATCACATAAAACAAGAAAATTTACTTACAAATAATGATAAAAAAGAATTATTTATAAAATTGAAAAATTTAGGTTTTGATAAAGAATATATAGAAAGTTTATTGAAGACTGAATTATATAAAAACCATGAGGAGTTATTTGATGCAAATGAATTTATATGAAGAAGTTAAAGAGTTTTTATTAAATAAACTAAACAAACAATATAAGCTTCAAGAAGAAAATTTAGAAGTATCTGATATAGAAAAAGAAATTAATAATATAAAAACAATACTTTCCTCTGATATGAAAAGTCATTTCTTTATTAATTTTATAGAAAATTTAATAGATAAAGATTTTATCCAGCTAAGAATCGAAGTTGAGAAACATTTTGATGTTAAAATGGAAGAAGGGATAATAATAAAAGGAGAGGAGCAACAAAAAAGAGATACAACATGGTGGAGTAATAAAACTAAACTAGAACAAGAAAAAAGTAATTACAATTATTATTGGAATAGATTAAAAAAATACCATGAAAAATCTTTACCTCCAGAAGTAATAAAAACAATAGATGAAGATACTGATGTGGTAATGGATAATATTGGCAATCCTAATTTAGAAGAATTTGATATATATGGGATGGTCGTTGGTCATGTTCAATCTGGAAAAACTGCAAACTATTCATCACTTCTTTGTAAAGCAGCAGATGCTGGGTATAGATTTATAGTAGTTATTGCTGGGGATAAAAATAATTTAAGAGATCAAACTCAAGAAAGAATCAACGAAGCATTTTTAGGAAAAAATACTTCAAAGTTAGTTGGTGTAGGATTAATAGATTCTAAAAAAGATAAATTACCAATTAGTTTAACAACTATTGAAAAAGACTTTAATGCAAGGGATGCAGACAAAAATTCACAAGGGACAAATTTTGATAATATTAATACGCCAATTTTATTAGTAATTAAAAAAAACACATCAACATTAACAAGTGTTATCTCATGGATAAAAAATCAATATAAAAACAAAATATACAAGCATTCAATGCTTGTAATTGATGACGAATCAGACTATGCTTCAATAAATACCAAAGAACAAGAAGACCCAACAACAATAAACAAAAAAATCAGGGCGTTACTTGGTTTATTTCATAAAAGTAGCTATGTTGCATATACTGCAACACCATATGCAAATATTTTTATAGACCATGAAGTAGAAGAAACAAAAAATATTTATCTTGATAATAAGAATAAAGAAAGTGATATAGCTAAAGATTTATTTCCAAGAGATTTTATTTATGCGCTTGATGCTCCGACAAACTATTTTGGTGCAAGAAAAATATTTATAAATAATACAGAAAAATATATTATTAATATAAATGACTATCAGGACATTATACCAACAAACCATAAAAAAGATGATGACTTGACAACTCTGCCAGACTCTTTGTATGAGGCAATTAACTTATATATTTTAAATATAGCAATTAGATATTTAAGAAAACAAGAGAATAAACACAATAGTATGCTCATTCATATTAGTAGGTTTTCAGATATGCATTCTAAAATTGCTTTTTTAGTAAATAGTCATTTACAAATTATTAAAGCAGATATAAAATCTTATGGAAAATTAGCAAATGCAAAAAATCAAAGTTTTGTAATTCAAGAATTTTATGATTTATTTCTTGAAAAGCTTAGCTTTATTGAATTTGAGTGGGAAAATGTTCTTGGTAAACTAGTGGATATTATTGATACTGTTGTGGTGAGAGAAGAACATCAAAAAAGCAAATTAAGAATAGAATATCGTAAAGATATAACCTCAAATATTATAGCAATTGGTGGCATGAGTTTAGCAAGAGGTTTTACTCTCGAAGGTTTGAGTGTAAGCTATTTTATAAGAAGTACAATTTTTTATGATACATTAATGCAAATGGGTAGATGGTTTGGATACAGAGCAGGCTATGAAGATTTATGTAAAATATATATGCCTTTAGAAGTTGAAAATTATTTTAGACAAATAATTGAAGCAACTGAGGAGTTAATGTTAGACTTTAAAGAGATTGCAAAAGAAAAGAAAACTCCTCTGGATTTTGGTTTAGCTGTTAAACAGCATCCAGATAGCTTATTGCAAGTAACTGCAAAAAATAAACGCAAGAATACCCAAGTATTACCTCATAAAATGAATTTAAATGGAGTTTTAAAAGAAACTGTTAGATTTTCTAAAGATCAAAAAGTCCACGAACAAAATTTAAGTGTACTTATAGATTTAGTTAAGAATTTAGATTACAAGTTATCAGATAACAAATCTCCTTTTATTTTTAGGGAAATTGAAAGAGAAACTATAGAAAATTTTTTAAATAATTTTATTATTTACAAGAGAAGTGTAATTGATAATTTGATGCCTATTAAGTTTATTCAAGAATATGTTAAAAATATAGACACAAAATGGGATATAGTATTATATAGTGGCAAGCAACAAGAAATAGCTGTTGGACCAATTATCACACAAGCCCAATTAAGAAATAATCCTAATGACAAAGGTGATTATATTGAACTTGCTAGAAGAAAAGCTTCATCTGGTACTCCTGAGCTAATATTATTAGATAAAGACTTACAAAAAGAGATAAATGCTAAAGATTTTCTAAAAGGCGAAAAGTCAAGGTATATCAGAAAAAGATTAAAAAATCCAGTATTAATGCTTCACATATTGGATATTCCAGAATTTTGTAAAATATTACCTGCTTTTGGAGTTTGTTTTCCAGATAACGGTTTTGGACATTCTCAAACAGTTGAATATATTATAAATAGTGTATATATTAAAGAGCTTGAAGAACAAATGAGATATGGAGAGGAATATGATGATTAATCCTTGGAAAGATATGAAAAAAAGTACCCAAAGAAGGGTTAAAGAAAATATCAATCATGACATTTTTTGGATTATTGATTTAGAAGGTAAATATGGATTATATATTAAAATAAAATCAATATATGATAATAATATAGATATATTAAAGTTAAAAGGTTTATCGATATTAAAAAGAAATGAAGAAAATACTACAGAACTATTCATAGCTTTAAATAGTAACCAAGATTGGGAAATATTTTTAACTCTATGTAAAGATTTGATATTAATAGCAAAAAAATATAGTGATGATATAACTATGTTTAATGCAATTGAAAATAGACTAAAAAGATGGCAACAATTTCTCTTAAAAAATAAAAGTATAGACTTCCCACTACATAAGCAAATGGGCTTGTTTAGTGAACTAATGTGTTTAAAAGAGATAATTGCTAATAATATTGGTATTAAAAATGCAATTTATTCATGGGTTGGTGCTGATTTTGATAAACAAGACTTTTTATTAGAAGATATGATTATTGAAGTCAAATCATATAAAACATCAAAAACACCAATTGTATCAATATCTTCTGCCGCACAACTGTATAGTGATAAACAACCTATATATTTAATTTCTTATGGATTAACTCCTACAGATAATGGAATTTCTATTGATGATTTAATTTTAGATATTGAAAAACAAATAGAGAATGAATCTTTTGAATTTTTTGAGATATTTCATAATAAACTTTTTGAATATGGATATATGATAGATTTAGATATAAAAAAATATAAATTTATTATAGATAAAAATAGGATATTCCATGTTAGTACATTATTCCCAAAAATTACACCATTAGATATTGATAGTAGAATTTTAAATTTGAACTATTCTATTGATTTATTACAGTGTAAAGAATTTGAAATAGAAAGAATTCAATTCAAAGGTAGATAATGATTACACTACAAGAGTTTCATCAAGATTTTTTACAATCAATTTTATCAGATACACAAAGCAGAGGAATTCCAAAGCCTCAAGCTTTTTTTGAAAATGTATGTGAAGAGCTAATAACAACTGGAGATCTTTCAAATAATTATACAGAAGCTGAATATACAAAAAAAAGTATGGAAGTTTATGGGTACGATTATGATGAGGAAAGAGAAATATTAACTTTACTAGCGCATCAATTTTTTCAAGAAGAAGAAATCCAAACATTAACAAAAAGTCATATTGATACAAAATTTAAAAGACTAAAAACATTTTTTATAAAATCTAGTCAAGCACTTTATGAAAATATGGAGCAAGGATTTGAACATTATTCTATGGCATTTAATATATATAACTACTTAAATAAAAATGCAATCAAAAAAGTTAGACTTATGTTGATTTCTGATGGTAAAGCTACTAGAAATTTATTAGATATAGATACTGAATATATGAACACTAATTTAGAAATTGAATTTCGAGTTGTTGATATAGAATATTTGTACAAAGTGTATTTATCAGAAAATACTGGTGGCGACTTTGAAATAGATGTTAATATTCCAACTTTACAAGTTGATTCAATTTCAAATGAGTACAAATCATTTTTAACTATATTAGATGGTAATAAACTTGTTGATATCTATCATAAATATGGGCAAAAATTGCTTGAACAAAATGTTAGAACTTTTTTACAATTTAGAGGTAATGTAAATAAAGGACTAAGAAATACAATCGAATATAATCCAGAAATGTTCTTTGCTTATAATAATGGCATAACTGCTATAGCTACGGATGTAGAAGTGGATGATAAAAATAACATAACAAAAATAGTTAATTTTCAAATTGTGAATGGTGGTCAAACTACATCAGCAATTTATGCTGCAAATAAAACTTCAAACTTGGATGTTTCAAGTATTTATGTTCAGATGAAACTTTCAGTAGTTAAGGATAAAGAAAAACAAAATGAGTTTGTATCAAATGTTTCAGAGTATGCAAATACTCAAAATAAAATTAATAAATCAGACTTTTTTTCTAATAGTCCTTTTCATAAAGAGTTTAAAAACTATTCTAAAAGAATATGGGTTACTGCAGTTGGTGGTTCACAAAGAAGAACACATTGGTTTTATGAAAGAGTTAGGGGCGAATATTTAAATGAACAAGCATACTTAACAAAGTCACAAAAAAAACAATTTCAATTAGAAAATCCAAAATTACAATTAATTGATAAAACTTTTTTATCAAAAAGTGAGAATGTGTGGTTACAAAAACCAGATATAGTGTCTAAAGGTGCACAATATAGTTTTGCAGATTTTGCAAAAACAATAACAGATAAATTAGAAGAGGATAATTTAGCAATAACTGAACAATATTTTAAAGACAGTATATCTCGTGTTATAATGTTTAAAGAAGTTGAAAGATTAATCTCAAAATCTGAGTGGTATCAATTACATAAGGCCTACAGAGCACAGACTGCTGCGTATACAATTGCATATTTAGCTCATCATATTCAAGAAAAAAAACAATATTTAAATTTTAATTTAATTTGGGAATCACAGAAGCTACCAAACTCATTATACAACATACTTGAAATAATAGCTGAAGCAGTATTTAAAGACATTACAAATCCTCCGGAAGGTAACACAAATGTTGGACAATGGTGTAAAAAAACAAAATGTTGGGATAGGGTAAAAAAGTTAGATTTAAAAATTGAAATAAATGATGAGTTGTTAACTGACAGAGAAGAAGAAAAATATAATAAAAGAGAAGCTAAAAAAGGAAAGAAGTTAGATTCAAGCATAGAAACTGAATCATTTGTAATCAATTTAGAAAAAGAAAAATGGAAACAATTATTAGAGTATTATCAAAAAGATGAAATAAAGCTTCACATTTCTATGATGCAATTAGATATTTTAACAAAATATACTAATGGATTGATGATATTACCATCTCCCAAACAATCTAAAATATTGTATCAACTATATGAAAATGCACTTAATGAAGGTGTTATATTATGATATATGCAAAAAATTTAAAAAGTTTGTCAACAACAGTGGTTGACAAGTGGTGTTCACTTAAGCAAAATCTAAAAAAATATACTTTAAAATTTGACCGTTGATGACCTTTGTAGGACATCACAAGCACGAGCTGGAAAAGCTAGAAAAACGATGACACTAGGTTTAGAAAGGGTTGCCTTTTGTCATATTATTTATATATACAAGTATGTAGTATGTGATGAATTATTTGATGAAGTTCAAAAATAGTAGTAGTATCTACGATGTGCGCGCAAAAATTAAGATTAAAAAGAATGTAAATACCTCGGGTACGGTAGTGGAGTGCCCGCTTTGATAGGTTTATTGAAAAGGTGTTGATAAAACTCCTTTAGATAAATTTTTACTAACCCTTCAAATCAAAGACTTAATGGAAATATGGAAGAAATGAAAATTTAAGTTTTTTCAGCTCCTAATTAAATTTAGGAGTTATCCATGTCTAACAATATTTATAAGTCTCTTTATCTCGACTACGGCTATATGTTGAGTAAAACAGACTTGGCAGAAGTTCTTAAGGTGAGCCTCTCTACGATAAACAGAAGGCTTAAAAACGGTAAACTACCACCTCATGCAAACATTGGCGATAGAGTACTATTTCCGACTGAGGGTGTAGCAGTATTCCTTACTCAGATGGGTGGTTGTCAGCTTGAAGTTGTAGGAGGTGAACTTTGAAGTCCCTCCAAAAAGCAAAAACAAGAATCTTTATGATCGACGGTGATATGAACCAAACCAAGATCAAAGAGAGCGAAGCTTCACACTTGCTTGAGAGATTTCCCGAGAGATTTTTCTATGTAGGTAAGCAAACAGGCGGCGATTTTTCAGAGTCGGTTCAAGAACTCTTAGCTGAGATAGTTGAAGAGCAGATCAAGCATTCAGATCGAGAGTACTTTGTCATCCAAGACTCACTGATGCTTACTGTCCCTAAGAAACGAGGTTTTGTGGATACACAAAAGCTTTATTTTTATGAGAAAATATTGCGAAGTGTGGGTGGGAGTACGCTCTTTATCCATCACCTGAATAAAGATGGAAACTTTGCAGACTCTCAGCAGATCATTAATTATGCGGATTATTCGTTTTCTATTACGAGAAATGACTTTAACTCTACGATACTTTTGCATCCGCAAAAAGCTAGTAGGTACGCTATAGAGGGTAAAGCATTTCTTACAGAAGACAGAAAAATAGTCAAAGAGGTTGAGTATGAAGCGGTAAACATAGAGCCTCGTGAGTCAAAATTTGTAAGTTATGTACTAGAAGCACTTGAAGATGGAGAGATGAACCAAAGCGAGATCATCTCACACCTTGAAAAAATGCGATTTTTTAGTGAGTATAAAGTTGGTCAGAAAAAGGCTACAAGGTGGTTTACGACTTGGGGTGATAAGGGTAAATGGAACTATGAGCGACGACCAGATCAAAAAAATGCCATCTATTTTTGGATAGAGCAAAAACAGCCTGAAAAAGTGGAAAACTTGCAGAACTTGAAAAACTGCAAAACTACTTTGAGCGACTCAGCAAAAGGAGTTTGTGATGAGTGAAATGCACTATTTGGAGTTAAAAACTTTGCTATTAGAGCAAAGAGAGATGTTTTTGTCACTTTTCCCTAAAAAAGTTCCTATTTCGTTTATTACAGAAAGAACAGGCTTAACAAGGCAAGCCATAAGGATGAAACTTCTCAACAACTATGAGCCAGAAGTTGATTTTTGGAAAGAAGATGGTAAAATAATTATTGCAAGAACTACTGCTTTACAGCTACTAAAGTTTGGTAAAGGAGTAGAGAATGAATAATAATTTTATATGTTCAGACGGTTCTTTTTACGTTAGAAAAGATACAAATATGATCTATGTACAAGGTACCGTAAACGGCAAACATTATAAGAAAAGCATAGGCAAAAAAGCGACTCCACTAAATAAAAAATGGGTGGAGCGGCAAAACCCTATGCAGGTTCTTTTGAAATTAATCGGTGTTGATATAAACGAAACTAAAAAAACTTCGTTTGAGAGTTTTGGATTGAGGGTTCTTAGGTCAAATTCTGAGTATCGAGGGGAAGAGACCCAGAAAGACTACGAAAGTATCTTTAATAGGTTAATTCTACCATATTTTGAGAAGATTGAGTTTCATGAGATCAGTGCTTTAGATGTCACTGAGTTCCTAGGAACCTTGCAGAGTAAGCATGGATATTGTTACGATAGATGCATCAGAGTCAAGCGGGTTCTAGTAAATATTTTAAAAGCTGCTTTTGATGAGTAGCTAATGCCTCACAATGTGATGAGTATGCAATTGGTCGAAAAGTTTAAGTTCAAACAAACTCCAAGAAAAACAAAAGTCTATAAGGTGTCTGAGGCACAACAAATCTTGAGCTTATCGAAAGGATGGCTCAAGATTTTTTTAGAACTTTCCTTAAAATATGGACTTCGTACGGGTGAAGCTATAGGTCTTAAATGGTCTGACTTTGATTTGGAACGAGGATATTTGCAAATTCATAGAAGTATCTCAAAAGGTAGAATTAGCGATGTATCGGCAATAGCCCACGAGAATAAAAATCATAATCGGGAAATATTCTTATTTCCCGAGACCATTGAACTTTTGAAATCTTATGCAAATTTTCGTCCAGATGATGAGTGGCTCTTCGTTTCAAAAGATGGAAAGCCATTCAAAAACGCGAAAACTATTGTCGATTTTCATTTTAGACCGTTTCTTGAGGAGATAGGTGTTGAGTATAAAACACTCTATGCTACAAGACGGACTTATGTCTCAATGATGAACCAATCTTCAAAAGTTTCACTTGAGGATATTCAAGAAGTGGTAGGACATGTGAAAGGTTCAAGTGTAACAACTAAGCATTATGACTTGGATTGTCTCGAAGATGTTCATAAACAGAAAAAAGCAGAGGAAAAATCTAAGATCTTCAATGCGTTGCTACATATAGCTTAAGTCAATATTTAGTTTCGTTTTCTCGGATTTTTCTCGGTTTATAAAAATGGAGTTTTCAAAGCTCCATTTTTAGGGCTATCTTGGTCTCCCACGTTGTCTTGAGGGGGTAGTGCCTTATTGGTGTAGGAGTTCGACTCTCCTTCGTCGCACCATACTTTTTTTATTCTTTTTTATAAATCTTCATAAATTTACTTTTTCAGATAAGCCACTTTTCATTTTTATGCTACAATGACGATGCTTTCTAATGCAAAGCAATATGCTTCCTTTGTAACATTTGGAAATAAAGAATTCTTTGATATACTAGACATTGCAAGCTCTTCTATTCTTTTGCCGCTTGGTGGAATTTTGATTGCTATCTTTGTGGGTTTTGTTATGTAAAAAGAACGAGTGCGTTCATTGATGGAAGAAAGTATGGGAAAAAGTATTTTAAAGTTTGGTATTTTTCAGTACGATTTTTTATTCCTATTGCTGTGTTAATTGTGATGATCAATAAGATAAGAGAGTTATTTTAAAGGAAAAATGTGAGAGATTTAGAGTTAAAAAATATACTGAAAATTGGAGCAAAGGAATTTTTAGTATCTACTATCAGTATGCATGTAAGGCACTCATTTTTTGATGGAGATAATGCAAAAATAGTATATGAAACAATGGTGTTTGAAATAGTTGATGGTGATGTGGCGTATCATAAAACTATTTTTAATGAAAGATACAATATGAAAGAGGAAGCTATAGCAGAACACGGAGCAATTTTAAAAAACCCAGAAGCTTTTTTTATAGTGTAAAAAAAGGAGCAGATAATTACTGCCCCTTTGAGTGATTAACTGACCTTACGCACTTTTTCAAAAAATGTGGAAGGTCAGTAATTAAATCTTGTAAACTTATTTAACCAATCCCATAAGTGGATCAGTTATTCCTAGTGAATACATACCAATAAGTCCTAATATACCCGCAAATAAACAGTAGTAAATTGTAGGAAGGATAGTCTTTCTGAGTGTTTCACCTTCTTGTCCAAGCAAACCAACAGTAGCTGAAGCTGCAACCACATTGTGTATAGCTATCATATTACCAGCAGCTGCACCAACTGCTTGCAAGGCAACCATAAGTGCGGTTGAAAGACCAAGAGTATCAGCAACACTGAATTGATATTGAGAAAGCATCATATTTGAAACAGTATTGCTTCCTGCTATAAATGCACCAAGCGCACCAATTGCAGGGGCAAAAATAGGATAAATGTTACCTACAGATTCAGCAACAAATTTAGCCATTGTAACAGGCATTGAAGCAAGTTCAGCACCATTTACGCCAGAGTTTATCATGATACGAACAAGTGGAATTGTAAAGATAAGCACAAAACCAGCACCTAAAAGTACTTTTGCACTTTCACCCACAGCAGCGCTCATCTCTTTAGCTTTCATACCATGAAGAAAATATGTAATCAAAACAACAAAAACAATGATGCCACCTGGAAGATAAAGTGGTTGCAATGCACCGCTTACACCTTTTTCACCCAAAATATCAACAAATGCAATTTTAAATGAAAGAAGGAATTTTTTCAATTCAGGACTTACGCGAGTAAGGACTAGGATACCTGCAACTAAAACATACGGCAACCATGCTGTGATTAAAGACATTTGTTTTGTTTTTGCAGTAAGTGTTTCAAGTTTGATCTCGATACTACCTATCCATTTTGCTGGCCATTCGCTAGCAGGTGGAAAATCCCAAGAGTTTTTTGGAACCAAAAATCCACTTTTTGCACCCAATACAACGATAGGAAGACCAACAAGAGCACCTATGATAGAAGGAAATTCTGGTCCGAGAAATATGCCGGTAAGCGCATAAGGTATAACAAATGCCAAACCACCAAAGATAGCAAATGGAACAGCCGCTAGTCCTTCAGACCAAGAAGCGTTTTTTCCAAAAAATCTTGTAAGCATCATAACCATAAGTGTTGGAATGAAAACACCAACGATTGCATGTGTTATTGCAGCTTGTGCGGTAATTGTTTGTAGATAAACATCCCAGCTTGAACCAGCTGATGTAAGTTGTGCACTAATTGTTGCTTTATCTAAACCACTGTTTACACCGATAAGGATTGGAGTACCAACAGCACCAAATGTTACCGGTGTACTTTGTACCATCATACCAATCATAACAGCCGCAGCTGCTGGAAAACCGAGTGCAACCATAAGTGGTGCTGCAATCGCAGCTGGAGTACCAAAACCTGACGCACCTTCTATAAATGCACCAAACAACCAACAAACGATGATGAGCTGGATGCGTCTATCGGCACTGACATTGTTAAAGCCATTTCTGATAACAGCAATAGCACCTGAGTGTTTAAGAGTATTAAGAAGCAAAATAGCTCCAAAAATAATCCAAAGAACAGCTAGGGTGATCACAACCCCTTGTAGTGTGGAAGCAATAACACGGTTAAATGAAACCCCCCAAACAAATAACGCAACGAGCGCTGTCAATATATAGACAATCGGCATCGCTTTCTTGGCTGGCATTCGAAGCCCAACCAATAAAATGCCCGCACTGATGATAGGCAGTGCAGCAAACAGAGCTTGTAAACCTAAACTCATGTAAGTCTCCTTTTTGAAATTTTCAATGTCCACATCATAAACGATAGAAATGACAAAAGTATGATCTAAAATTGCTTACATGTAATGTTCATCTACAAGATGAGCCATAGGAAATTAGTGTATAATATCTCTGTTTTTCTAAAACCTAAAGGAATTTTGTTGCGAATAAAATATTTTTTCTTGAGTATCATTTTGCTTTGTTTGCATGGATTTGCATATGCTGCTACAACTAAAGAAGTTTTGCTCATACATTCTTATCATCAAGGCTACAAATGGAGCGATGATATGTCAGATGTTATAGAGCAAAAGTTTCAGGAAGATGAAAATATTTTATTGACAATAGCCTATATGGATACCAAGCGAATTGCGACAAATTCATACTTTGAAAAGCTTTTTGTGCTGTATGAAGAGCAATTTAAAAATAGAACATTTGATCTTGTTATGCTTGCGGATAACAATGCTTTAGAGTTTTATCTGCACTATGGAAAAACACTTTTTGATACAACTCCTTTTATATTTTTAGGTATCAATAATTTTGATGAAAAACTCTTGAGAGAGTACAATATGCGTTTTTATGGAACAGGTGTCGTAGAGCAAGTTGATGTGGAAAAAAACATAGAACTCATTATGCAATTACAGCCAAGCACAAAGAAAATTTTAATCATAAATGATCGCTCAAACACAGGTTTGGCGATGAAGAAAGATATTTTCAAAGTGTTACCAAAATACTCAAAAAAAATGGAATTTGAGTATGTTGATGACATCAGTATCGATAATTTGGCAAATAAGGTAAAGACACTTCCAGACAATACAGTTATCCTTTGGGTGCTTCTCTTTAAAGATAGCACAGGCAAATATTTCACACACAAGGAAAGTTTAAAACAAATCCGCAAAATAGCACGCGTGCCGATCTATGGGCTTTGGGACTTTTATCTAGGAGAGGGTATTGTTGGAGGAGTGCTTACAAGTGCAAAAGCGCAAGCAAGTGCTGCTGCAAAAATGGCAGACATGATTTTGAAAGGAACTATGCCCATAAATCTACCTATACTTATGGAGAGTCCAAACAAATACCTTTTTGACTATAAAGAACTCAAAAGATTTGATATAGCAATTCCAAAATCACTCATCAAATACGAAATGATCAATGAGCCTTTTTCATTTTATAAAGAGTACAAAGAGTTTGTTTGGTCGGCATCGGTTTCTTTTGTTATGCTCATGATTGTTTTGGTGATACTTTTGATCAACACATCAAAGAGAATCAGCAGCGAACAAGCACTTAAAAATCAACTACAATTTATCCGTGTATTGCTAGATAGCATTCCTAATCCTATTAATTATAAAAATCTCAAAGGAGAGTACATAGGTTGCAATAGGGCTTTTGCAAATTTGCTGGGGTGTAAACCAAAAGAGATTATAGGCAAAACTGTGTATGATTTTTTTGCTTTTGATTGGGCAGAATTACAAACAAAAAAGGAAAGAGAATTAATAAAAACAGAAGGAACTGATCATTTTGAACAAACATTGCATCTACAAGATGGGAGTCAAAAAGTGATGACTTACTCCAAAACCGTGTATAAAAATAGCGATGGAAAGCTCGGAGGAGTTGTGAGCGTTATGGATGACATAACGCAGCGAAACCAACAAAAACAATTTTTAATTCAACAAGCAAAACTTGCCGAAATGGGAGAAATGATATCGGCTATAGCGCATCAATGGAACGAACCGCTTGTTGAACTTTCAGCTATCTTACAAGATTTAGAATTTAGCTATAAAAATAATGATTTAAGTGAAGAGCAGATGCAAGAATTTGTAAAAGATTCTATGATTCAGATACAATACATGTCCCAAACAATTAAAGATTTTAGAAGTTTTTTAAAGCCATCTGTAAAAAAAGTACTTTTTAGTGCGCAAAAGGCTATAGATGAAGTTATAGAAATCATAGGAAAACATATCTTTTATTCCTATATTGATTTACATGTAGAGCAAAATGACGCAAATATTATGGTGTATGGCTATAATAACGAGTTTAAACAAGTACTCTTAAATATCATCAACAATGCGAAGCTGAAAATTATCAACAGTAAGAAAAAAGGCAATATTTTTATAAGTGTGGAGAAAAAAAACGATAAAACTCGTTTTAAAATTATGGATGATGCAGGTCCTATTGATGATAGTATTAAAAAATTTATTTTTGATCCCTACTTTACAACCAATAAAAATGGAACAGGACTGGGATTGTATATTGCTAAAGTTATTATAGAAGATAAAATGGGCGGTCGGATTTATGCTCGCAATTTTGCAAACAATGTTATTTTTTATTTAGATGTACCAAATAAGCCAGAAGAAAATTATCAAGGGGAATCACATGAGGATATTGTTGTTAGAAGACAATGAAAGACTTAATAAAACTATAATAAAGCGACTCGAGTCCAAGGGATTTGTGGTTGATAGTTTTATGGATGGGCAAGAAGCTTTCGATTCGGTTGATAATGGCTACACTTGTTATGTTCTTGATATCAATGTGCCTTCCCTTGATGGCATAGAAATACTCAAGCGAATTCGAGAGTTCAATGAAGATACTCCTGTGATTATTATCAGTTCAAACATCGAACTCGATATCATCCGCAATTCTTACAATTATGGATGTAGCGATTATCTTAAAAAACCATTTTTTATCGACGAACTCGAGATAAAGATTGAGAAATTGTGCCATTTTGATAAAGATGTTATTGAAATATCGCCTACATGTAAGTTTTTTTTCAAAGATAGTATTCTTGAGGTGAACGGAATTGCTGATCATCTCTCAAGAAAAGAGCGATTGCTACTCAACACATTGCTTGCTCAAAGAGGTAAAGTAGTTTCTTTTGATGCGATTCAAGCTATAGTGTGGGAAGGAAATTTTGCTAGTATAGATTCTATCCGTTCTCTTGTACGACGGCTCCGTAAAAAAATTCCACTCGATTGTATCGAAACGGCTGTGGATGTCGGCTATCTGTTTAGGCATTTTAACAACTGTAACAAATTGTAACGCACCTTATGTACAAAAATAGTGCATTTTATCTCTATTTTAATTCCATTAAGATACGATGAGATGATTAAAAATTTAGTACAAGGGGTAAACATGAAGATTTTAAAAGTACTTGGTACTTTTGCTCTTGCAGCAGTACTTGCAATCAGTGCAAATGCAGCTGAGAAGAAAGTGAAGTGGAAACTAGCAATGACATGGGGACAAACTCTCTCGCCATTTACTGATGCTGTTCATGGTATGGCAGATATGGTAAACAAAATGAGTGGTGGCGATTTTGTTATCACAATCGATGCTGCAAATAAACACAAGGCACCTTTTGGTGTTTTTGATATGGTAAAACTCGGTCAATATGACATGGCACATTCGGCATCTTATTATTGGAAAGGAAAAGATATCAATACACTTCCTTTTACAACGATGCCTTTTGGTATGACAGCTCCTGAACAGTATGCTTGGTTCTACTATGGTGGCGGCATGGAACTTATGCAAGAGGCGTATGCGCCACACGGAATTCTTGCATTTCCTGGCGGTAACACTGGTAATCAGATGGGTGGTTGGTTTAGAAAAGAGATCAATTCTCTTGAAGATTTAAAAGGTCTCAAGATGCGAATTCCAGGATTTGCTGGGGAAGTATTGGCAAAACTAGGACTCACCGTAACTAACATTGCTCCAGGTGAACTCTACACTTCACTCGAGCGAGGTACTATCGATGCACTTGAATGGGTTGGGCCGGGAATGGATATAAAAATGGGCTTTCATAAAGTAGCCCCATATTACTATACAGGATGGCATGAGCCTGCAACAGAGTTGCAATTTATGGTTAATCAAAAGAATTTTGATAAACTTAGCGATAGGAACAAAGAGATTTTACGAGTTGCTATGAGAACAGCTGCTTATGATATGTATATCCAAAATTATCATATGAGTGGTGATGCTTGGGCTACGATGGCAACTGAATATCCAAACATCAAAATCAAAACTTTTCCAAAAGAAGTTATGGATGCAATGAAAAAAGCAAACGAAGATTTATTGAGTGATTATGCTAAAGATAAACCTTTGCTTAAAAAAGTATTGGATTCTCAAAAAGCATATATGCTAAAATCAAGAGTTTGGACACAAATGTCTGATTATCTTTATCTCAAAGACAATCTTTAAGATAAATCCCCTTAGCCATAGTGGCTAAGGGTTCTAAAAGTGAGCTTAGTAAAGAGTTGCTTTGCTAAGCTCACTTTTAATATATATATAAAAAAAGAAGGATAGATATGTTGCTAAAAGTAGAGCATTTTTTTAATAAAATAGCTGATTTTATAGGCTTTATAACAGCTATATTGATGATTGCTATGATGTTGAATGTTTTTTACGATGTCATTATGCGCTATTTTTTTAACTCGGGTTCAATTGCCATGCAAGAGATGGAGTGGCATCTTTTTTCTGTTGTTATTCTCCTAGGAGTCTCTTATGCACTCAAAGAAGATGGACATGTGCGAGTTGATATCATCTACGATAACTTACATGTAAAGAAAAAAGCATGGATCAACATCATAGGTTGCATAGTATTTTTAATTCCTTTTTCACTTTTTATAGGAACAGGTTCTTATGATTTTGTGATGGAAGCTTTCACAAGCCATGAGATCAGTGGTGATCCAGGGGGACTTACAAATAGATGGATTATCAAAGCATTTATACCGGCTTCTTTTTATCTGCTTGTTTTTGTGAGTATTGGATTTGTTGTAAAAAACATCAATCTTTATAGAGGCGCCCATGACTTGCACCAAAAAAATATAAAAGGAGCAAGCAAATGATAGGGATTGTTATGTTTTTTGTTGCTCTTGCTGCACTTTTATTTGGTTTTCCAGTAGCATTTACTTTTGGGGCAGTTTCAGTTGTTTTCGGTCTCATTGCCGGTGTTTTAGAAGCGATATCCTATGATCAAAGTATTATGGACGGGTTGTATGAGGGGATGCATATGTTTGCTTTTATGCCGCATCGCATTTTTTCAATTATGAATAATACTATTTTGATGGCAGTTCCTCTTTTTATTTTTATGGGTATCATTTTGCAAAAGACAAAGCTGGCTGAAAAACTTTTGGAATCTATGGGGTTTTTATTTGGCGAGATAAGGGGCGGTATCGCTATAAGTACAGTTTTGGTTGGTGCTTTGCTTGCTGCTTCTACGGGTGTTGTTGGAGCAAGTGTTGTAGCTATGGGTGTTATCTCACTTCCTGTAATGCTTAAGTACAATTATGATAAAAAATTGGCAACCGGAACCATCTGTGCTGCTGGCACACTTGGGCAAATCATCCCTCCATCAATCGTGCTTATCATCTTAGGTGATGTTTTTCAAGTACCTGTTGGTGATCTTTTTCAAGCAGCATTTTGGCCGGGAATTTCACTTGTTGGTGCCTATATTTTCTATATTCTTATACTGGCATTTTTTAGTAAAACCGCAGCGCCAGCAATTGAACTTGAAGACAATGCAGGCACAAAAAAACAACAAGTTGCACGAGCGTTATTTGCTATTATTCCTCCGCTTGTTTTGATTATTCTTGTTTTGGGATCTATATTTGCAGGAGTTGCTACACCAACAGAATCAGCAGCAGTTGGCGGCATTGGTGCTATTGTTTTAGCTTTAATTTATAGAGAATTTTCATTTCAAATGGTATATGATGCCTCTTTGGAAACAGTAAAAATCACAGCTATGGTTTTTGGTATTTTGATTGGTGCAACTGCATTTTCTATGGTTTTTTCTTACACGGGTGGTGATGCAATAGTTGAAGAATTTATGTTAGGATTACCGGGCGAGAAATGGGGATTTATAATCCTTTCTATGCTTGCTATTATGGTGCTAGGATTTTTTATAGATTTTATTGAGATATCATATATCATTGTTCCTATTCTCATACCTATATCCGAAGCGATAGGTTTAAATCCAGTCTGGTTTGCAATTTTGATTGCTATGAACTTGCAAACATCTTTTTTAACGCCACCATTTGGCTTTAGTCTTTTTTACCTCAAAGGCGTTGCTCCTCCTGAGGTCTCTACGATGGATATTTACAAAGGTGTTGTTCCTTTTATAGCTATCCAAATTCTTATTCTTATGATACTCACAGTTTATCCAGAATTTTTTGGACTTACTGCTTTTCATTAGAAAAATTTGTAAGGGCTAACACAATTTAGCCCTTACAATATCATATCAATTTTATTTGTATGTGTTAAAATCTTGAAATGAATTACTGATCTTACGAATTTTTGCAAAAAAGTTCGTAAATACCTCTCATTCTCTCGAAAAGTACTCTTTTCGTAGCTTAGGAGGCTGTAGGAACATTTGTCTCTCCCACTAAAACGAATGCGCTCGTTTTAGTGGGTAACATCAATGAATTATACAAAGGATACTCCATGAACGCACTAAGCGGAAAATACCTAGAATTTTATGGTGAGCTTTTAAAACTTATTCCTCAAAAAAGAGTCTTTACGGATCCATTACATACTTTAGCATATGGCACTGACGCTTCTTTTTACAGACTTATTCCAAAAGTCGTCATTTGGGCAGAAGATGCAAATGAGGTAAGTGAGATCTTGAAACTCTCAGATAAACTCTCTTTGCCAGTTGTGTTTAGAGCTGCTGGTACTTCGCTTTCTGGTCAAGCTATCACTGATTCTATTTTGATCGTAACTTCGCGTGATTGGAGAAAAGTTGAAATTAGCAAAGATGCTTCTTTTGTTACAATGGAGCCATCTGTAATTGGTGCTGATGTAAATGCAAAATTGCTCCCACTTGGAAGAAAAATCGGTCCTGATCCAGCAAGTATAGGTGCTGCGATGATCGCTGGAATTGCGGCTAACAATGCTAGTGGTATGTGTTGTGGGACTTCTGATAACTCCTATAAAACACTTAAATTTATGAAGATTATTTTTCATGATGGCACTGAACTTGATACAGCTGATAAAAAAAGTATTGAAAATTTTGCACAAACGCATGGAAGCATACTTGAGGGTATAAAATCTTTGATGCACAAAGTGCGTGAAAATAAAACTTTGCACGATAAAATCGTAAGAAAATTTAAGATTAAAAATACTTGTGGATATTCGCTCAACGCGCTAGTGGATTTTGATGATCCTATTGAGGTTTTACAACATCTTATCATTGGTAGCGAGGGAACACTCGGATTTATCAAAGATATTACTTTTGCAACCGTAGCCGAATATAAAGATAAAGCCAGTTCTTTGATGCTCTTTAAAAATGTAAAAGATGCGTGTGATGCTGTTGCAACCTTGCGAACAAAATGCCGTACAAGAATGGCAAATGCAGAAGTTGATGCTGCTGAAATCATGGATAGAGCAGCGCTTAAAAGTGTTCAAGACCTTGAGGGAATGCCAGATTTTCTCAAAACTCTTGGCGACACAGTCACAGCTGTACTTGTAGAAACAAGAGCTCCAAGTCCAGAAATACTTGATAGCAATATAGAAAAAATTCTCAAAGAATTAGCATATATAGAACCAGAAATGCCACTACACTTTACAAAAGTTGTTGCAGAATATACAAAATATTGGAAAATTAGAAAAGGTCTTTTTCCAGCAGTTGGTGCCGCTAGAGAAACAGGTACTACATGTATAATCGAAGATGTTGCTTATCCTATCGAATCGCTTGCAGATGGTACGCTTGAGTTGCAAGAGTTATTCAAAAAATATGGTTATAACGAAGCTATTATTTTTGGCCATTCACTTGATGGTAATCTTCACTTTGTATTTAATCAAAAATTTGACAACCCAAAAGAGATTGAAAGATATGAAAATTTTATGGCAGAAATCGCAAGTCAAGTAGCAACAAAATACAAAGGAAGCTTAAAAGCTGAACATGGTACTGGTCGTAATATGGCTCCATTTGTAGCTCTTGAATGGGGTGAAGATGCGTATGAGCTTATGAAAGAGATCAAGCATATTTTTGATCCTCGAGGACTTATCAATCCAGGTGTTATTCTCAATGTTGACCCAAAAGTGCATTTAAAAAATTTCAAACCAATGCCAAAAACCGATGATTTTATTGATAAATGTATAGAATGCGGTTTTTGTGAGCCAAAATGTCCATCAAATGCACTCACGCTCACCCCAAGACAAAGAATTGTTTCTAATCGTTATATGACAACGCTAAAAGAAAATAACAATATGCAAACTTATGAAGCAGTCAAAAAGCTCTATCAATATGATGGAATTGAAACTTGTGCCACATGTTCATTATGTTCACTCACCTGTCCAGTTGGCATAGACACAGGAGCATTGACAAAAAAAATTAGATCACACCAAATCACACCATCACAGCATAAAACAGCTTCTTTCATAGTAAACAACTATGCGGGGCTTTTGGGCTTTGGTAGTGGCGTATTGAGTGTTGTAAAAACAATTACAAATATCATTCCACACAGTGCGGTTCAAGCCATGAGTTCGGGAGTGACTGCATTAAGTGGTGGAAAACTTCCAATGTGGACTGCAAGTCTCCCCTCTGGTCATACTTTTAAAGATACTAGAACAAAATTTGGACGCGATGAAAAAGTTGTTTATTTCTCCTCTTGTCTCAACCGAACTATGGGCAATCCACGACCTGTAAGTGGTGAAAAAGAGTTAGATACGCTAATTATCGAAATTTTGGAAAAAGCTGGCTATGAAGTGATCATACCAAATAATCTCAAACCACTTTGCTGCGGTATGCCATTTTCAAGCAAGGGATATATCGAAGAGGGTCACAAAAAATCACACGAACTTGAAATTGCACTCAATGAAGCTAGCGAAAATGGGAAATATCCAGTAATTTGTGATATGAGTTCTTGCTCAAAAACAATGGCAACATATTTTGAAAGCGGGCTTAAAGTGTATGATCCGGTTGAATTTATCCACGATATACTCTTAAAACGCATCAAAATAAAACAGATAAATGAACCAATCGTGATCCACACAATTTGTAGCACAAGAAAAGCGGGACTTGCTGAAAAATTGGAAGCTATTGCAAAAATGTGTAGTTCAAATGTTATCATTCCACCAGATGTTAGCTGTTGCGGATTTGCAGGTGATCGAGGTTTTAATTACCCTGAACTCAATCACTCAGCCTTAAGACATCTTAATGAATCTATACCAAAAGGTACAAAACTTGCATTTTCAACAGGCAAGCCTTGCGAAATTGGACTCAGTGAAAATACAGGTTTAGGCTACCGTTCAATCTACTATTTGCTCGATCTTTGTATGGAACAATAAGCACATAAGTCACCACACTTGTGGTGACTTATTCTATACATTTACTAAATTACTCACTTATTTGTTTCTATTTTTAGCTTGCTTTAAACTATGGTTTCTTTAATAAAAGAAATGGTAGAATAATTTGTTTTTCTATAATAATTAAATTACAATTTGATTACATGTAGAAAAAATATCTCAACATATCAAGGGTTCTCTCTATGGAAGTCAATCTCGTAGTAGAAGGTTTAAAGTTCATGGTTTTAGGCATGGGAACTGTATTTTTATTTTTGATTCTTATGGTATTTGTTTTGCAATTGCAAGCGATAGTGATTACTAAATTTTTTCCTCAAAAAATCCCCCCAACACCTCTAAATCAATCTGCAAAAAAAACAGACAACAAAGCACTTGTAGCCGCAATTACCGCAGCGATTCAAACATATAAAAATTCTAAATAATCCAAGGAGTTCTTTCATGGCAAAAAAGTATATCGATATTATGGATACAACTTTTCGAGATGGTTTCCAATCAGTGTTCGGTGGACGAGTTCTTATGGACGATTTTTTACCAGCAGTTGCGGCGGCAAAAGAAGCCGGTATAACACATTTTGAATTTGGTGGTGGCGCAAGATTCCAAAGTCTTTATTTTTATCTTAATGAAGATGCGTTTGTGATGATGGACAAATTTAGACAAATCGCAGGTGAAGATGCAAACTTGCAAACGCTCGCAAGAGGTGTTAATACCGTTATGCTAGATACCGGAAGTAGAGAACTTATCGATTTGCATGCAAAAATGTTTAAAAAACATGGTACAACAACGATCAGAAATTTTGACGCCCTCAATGATGTTGAAAATCTCAAATATTCGGCACAACGCATCGTACATCATGGCTTAAAACACGAAGCTGTTGTAACTATGATGGATCTACCTCCTGGATGTAGCGGGGCACATGATGTGGCATTTTACGAAAAAACTTTACGCAATATTTTAGACTCAGGTCTGCCATATGATAGCATTTGTTTTAAAGATGCTAGTGGTACTTCAAGTCCACAAAAAGTATATGAAACAATTAAAATGGCAAAAAAACTCATCCCAGAAGGTGTACATGTAAGGCTACATACACATGAAACAGCCGGCGTTAGCGTTGCTTGCTATCTTGCTGCGCTTGAAGCAGGAATTGATGGAATTGATCTTGCAGCAAGTCCTGTGAGTGGGGGTACAAGTCAGCCAGATATCCTTACGCTTTTGCATGCAACAAAAGGAAAAAACTTTGATCTTGGCGGTTTGGAACTTGAAAAAATTCTTACTTATGAAGAGGTCTTGCAAGATTGTTTGAAAGATTATTTTATGCCTCCTGAGGCAACACAAGTTTCTCCACTTATCCCATTTTCACCAATGCCAGGCGGTGCATTAACTGCTAATACACAAATGATGCGTGACAACAATATCCTTGAAAAATTTCCAGAAGTAATCAAAGCTATGCGAGAAGTTGTTGAAAAAGGTGGCTATGGTACAAGCGTAACGCCTGTAAGCCAATTTTATTTTCAACAAGCTTTTAATAATGTAATATTTGGTCCATGGAAAAAAATAGCCGAAGGTTATGGAAAGATGGTTTTGGGCTATTTTGGTCATACACCAGTTCAGCCAGATGCACAAATAATCGCATTGGCAAGTGAGCAGTTAAAACTCCAGCCAACACAAGAAAATGCAGTTGATATAGCCGATGCAGATCCTACGAAATCATTTTTACATGTAAAAGATATTTTATTGCGTGAAAATATCGAAGCTACGGATGAGCATATATTTATAGCAGCATCTTGCAAAGAAAAAGGGATTGAATTTTTAAAAGGCGAAGCTCAAGTAAATGTGAGAAAAAATCAAATAACACCAAAACAGGAGAAATGCACAGTGGCAAGTTCAAATGGGGAATACACAGTCATCGTCAATGGAGAAAAATTTAATGTTCAAGTGAGTGAAGGATTGGATGCGAGTGTAGAAGTTAAAACTATAACACCAGCAACCACACCACAAGCCCCATCAGCACCGCAAAGTAGTGGTACAACCGAGATAACAGCCTCTCTACCGGGTTCTGTATTTAAGCTTATATCGAGCGTTGGAGCAAGTGTCAAAGAGGGCGAAGTAATCTTAGTTTTGGAAGCTATGAAAATGGAGATAGAGATCGTAGCGCCTTGCGATGGTGTAATTAAATCTATCAATGTACAAAAAGGTCAAAGTGTAGAAAATGGCCAAGTTTTAGCCACACTGTAAGGAAGAACTTCATGAAGCATTTGATGTTATTTTTTGTAGCCATACTTTTTTTTACGCTTACACCAATAAGTGCATCGCAGCAAGAAAATGTAAACAAGCCACATGTACAAAAAGAGTATCACACAAAAAGCATTACCGAACTCTTGGGTAAATTTTACAAATCAACAGGCATAAATGCTTTTTTGAACCCCGTAGAGGGTTTGGTGTTTCACGGTAAAGAAATGTCCACATTTTCTCAAACCGGTGGAAGAATTGTGATGATTTTTATAGTTTTTGTGCTTTTTTATCTTGCAATTGCGAAAGGTTTTGAACCACTACTGCTTATACCTATCGCTTTTGGTGGACTTTTGGCAAATATACCTATAGCCGATATCGCAGGTCCACATGGATTTCTGGGCATTTTATTTGATATTGGAATTTCAAATGGACTTTTTCCGCTCATTATATTTATGGGTGTTGGTGCTATGACTGATTTTGGACCGCTTTTAGCAAATCCAAAAACAGCACTCTTGGGCGGAGCTGCACAATTTGGTATATTTGGTACTTTGGTGGGGGCAGCCGCCCTAAGCCAGTATACATCTATCCTTGATTTTTCTTTGCAAGATGCAGCAGCCATTGGAATCATAGGAGGTGCAGATGGTCCAACTTCTATATTTGTAGCCTCAAAATTAGCTCCTGATTTGCTTGGAGCTATTGCGGTTGCGGCATATTCCTATATGGCACTTGTACCGATTATTCAACCTCCTATTATGCGGTTTTTGACTACAAAAGAGGAGAGGAAGATTAAGATGCAGCAGCTGCGTGTAGTGTCTAAACTTGAGAAAATTATATTTCCTATTACGATTTTAATACTTTCAATTTTACTTTTACCAGAATCAACCCCACTTATTGGAGCACTTGCTTTTGGAAATTTAGTAAAAGAATCAGGTGTCGTTGAAAGACTTTCAGACACTCTACAAAATTCACTTGTCAATATCATAACGATATTTTTAGGCTTAGCTGTAGGCTCTAAGCTTGCTGCTGAAAAGTTTTTGATACCAGAAACACTAGGAATTTTACTTTTAGGCCTGATTGCATTTAGTATTGGAACGGCAGCAGGAATTATGATGGCAAAAATCATGAACAAATTTAGTAAAACAAAAATAAATCCTTTGCTAGGCTCTGCTGGAGTAAGTGCTGTGCCTATGGCAGCACGGGTTGCAAACAAGGAAGGAATGAGAGAGGATCCTACAAATATGCTGCTTATGCATGCTATGGGTCCAAATGTTGCCGGCGTTATAGGCTCTGCAGTAGCGGCTGGCGTATTGTTATCTATATTTTAATTATTTATGAAAGTGGGGAAAGAATTTATGTCACATGTTCAAGGACTAGATGCGCTTGGTCTTGAAAATATCAAAGAAATATTTCATAACTTAGATTATGATGCTTTGTATGCACATGAGGTGAAAAAAAATGAAGGTAAAACTACAGACAATGGAACTTTTGCCGTGGATACTGGTATTTTTACGGGAAGAAGTCCAAAAGATAAATACTTTGTAAAACAAGATCCATCTGCAAAATATATCTCTTGGGGCAATATAAATCAAGAGGTTTCAAAAGAAATTTTTGATGAACTTTTTACGCAAGTAAAACAAGAGTTATCAAACAAATCCATCTATATTCAAGATGCATTTTGCGGCGGAAGTATCAACAGTAGAAAAAGTATCAGAGTTGTAAGTGAAGTTGCATGGCAAGCACATTTTGTTAAAAATATGTTTATCCGTCCAAGCAAAGAGGAGCTAAAAAACTTTACGCCAGATTTTACACTCTACAATGCTTGCAAAACAACAGATACAAAGTATAAAGAACACGGCTTACATTCAGATGTATTTGTGCTTTTTAATGTGGAAGAAAATATAGCTATCATCGGCGGTACTTGGTATGGTGGAGAGATTAAAAAAGGGATTTTCTCCATGATGAACTACTGGCTACCACTTGAGGGTAAACTCTCTATGCACTGTTCTGCAAATGTTGGTGAATCAGGAGATAGCGCACTTTTCTTTGGTCTGAGCGGGACTGGAAAAACAACACTTTCAACAGATCCAAAACGCAAATTGATAGGTGATGATGAACATGGTTGGGATGATGATGGTATATTTAACTTTGAGGGTGGATGCTATGCAAAGTGTATCGATCTTGATCCAAAAAGCGAGCCTGAAATTTTCGCAGCTATAAAAAGAGATGCGTTGCTTGAAAATGTCGTGATGGATGCGAATGGAAAGGTTGATTATAGCGATAGTTCAAAAACAGAAAATACTCGTGTGTCCTATCCAATCTATCATATAGCCAACCATCAAACATCCTTGCAAGGCGCACATCCAAAGAAAATTATCTTTTTAAGTGCTGATGCGTTTGGTGTTTTGCCCCCTGTTTCAAAACTCACTAAAGAACAAGCAATGTATTATTTTATGAGTGGCTACACTGCTAAAGTTGCTGGAACTGAGAGAGGAATCACAGAGCCTGTTGCAACATTTAGTTCCTGTTTCGGGGAAGCATTTTTGCCATTACATCCAACAGTATATGCAAAGCTTCTAGGAGAAAAGATAGAAAAACACAGTGTTGAAGTTTATCTTGTAAATACAGGCTGGAGTGGTGGAAGTTATGGTGTTGGAAAGCGTATGAGTATAAAAGCTACGAGGGCGTGTATCAATGCTATCTTAGATGGCAGCATCAATAACGCAACATTTGAGCAAACACCTCTTTTTGCACTCAGCGTGCCAAAAACACTCGAAGGCGTGGATGCAAATATCCTCAATCCTCGAAACACTTGGGAAGATAAAGAAAAATTTGATGCAACACTCAAAGAACTTGCTTCAATGTTTATCAAAAATTTTAAAAAATACATCACAGCAGAGTCAGATTTCTCACAAGCTGGCCCAAAACTCTAATCCACTAGCAAAAAATAGTTACCGTATTTGTAGCTATTTTTTGCTAAAATTCTCCACCATAAATATGACAAAAAGGATCTACTGTGCCAAAAGTTGCCTCTGGGAAAACAACAGCACCAAAAGCAAAGTTGCTTGATGCGTTCAATGCTTCTATCACATTTGACAAAGAACTCTATGAGGAAGATATTCAAGGCTCAATCGCACATGTAAAGATGCTCGCAAAACAAAATATCATTACAGATACATCAAAAGAGAAGATTATCAGTGGTTTGAAACTTATCTTGCAAGAGATCCATGAGGGCAAGTATGCGTTTGATATAGGTGATGAAGACATTCACATGTCGATAGAAAGTCGTTTGGGTAAACTTATCGGAGATGATGCAAAAAGAATGCACACAGCAAGAAGCAGAAATGACCAAGTTGCACTTGATTTTAGAATGTTTGTTTTGAAAAATAATAAAAAATTAGTCACACTGCTCACAACACTTATAAAAACTCTCTTAAATATCGCAAAAAAACACACAACAACATTGCTTCCTGGTATGACACATCTACAACATGCACAGCCTATAAATTTTGCTTATCATATGCTCGCATATGTATCCATGTTTCAAAGAGATATCCAAAGATTTGAAGACTCATTTACAAGAAATAATGTCTCACCTATCGGTTGTGCTGCACTTGCTGGTACACCTTATGAAACTGATAGGGAATATGAAGCGAAATTGTTAGGATTTGATGGAGTGAGCATCAATTGTTTGGATACTGTGAGTGATAGAGATTTTGCTCTTGAGATACTTTTCAATATCGCTACTATGATGATGCACATTTCTAGATTTGCTGAAGAGATTATTCTTTGGAGTAGCAGTGAGTTTCGTTTTGTGGAATTAAGTGATGCGTATAGTACCAGCAGTTCTATCATGCCACAAAAGAAAAATCCGGATGTGCCTGAGCTTCTTCGTGGTAAAACAGGAAGAGTCAATGGGAATCTCATCGCTTTGCTCACAGTTTTAAAAGGCTTACCGTTAGCTTACAATAAAGATATGCAAGAAGATAAAGAGGGCGTATTTGATAGCGTACAAACTGCTACTATATCTTTGCAAATTCTCTCGCAAGCTCTTGAGAGTATGTCTATCAACAAAAAAGCGATGTTGCAAGCAACCAAAAAAGGACATTTGAGTGCAACTGATCTGGCTGATTATCTCACGACAAAATGCGGATATGCTTTTCGTGATGCGTATAAACTCACAGGCGAAATCGTAGCATATGCCGACACAAAAGCAACAGATGTGAGTGAGTTGTGCTTAGAAGAATTGCAAAAATTTGAGCCGGCTATCAAGTCAGATATCATCAAAACATTGCAACTAGAAACCTCTATGAATGCTAGAAATTCGCAAGGTGGTACGGCTACATGTAGCACGCTTAAGCAATTAGAATATTTTGAAAATTGGCTAAGTGAGCGTGATGGGTAGGTGTCTAGCCTACCCTTCAAGCTTAGAGAAAGTTTTTAGAATCGCTATCGCTGAGATGATTCCAGCTGAGTTTTGCACCACCTAAAAGATGAAAATGCAGGTGCATAACTTCTTGCCCACCATCGTTGCCATTGTTTGTGATGAGTCGATAGCCACTTTGGTCTAAACCTAAGAGTTTTGCAACTTCATGGATAAATGTAGTCATACCTACCATAGTTTCAGGACTTACTTCTTGAAAATTTGCTACCGTCACTTTTGGAATGATGAGAATATGAACAGGGGCTTTTGGATTGATATCGTGAAACGCTAAAAAGTTGTCATTTTCTAAGACTTTATTGCAAGGAATTTCTCCGCTTATAATTTTACTAAAAATAGTCATTTTTTTGCTCCTAAATTTTTTTATAATTATAGTTCAAATCGACTTACACGAGCTATAATTCAAGCATTTAACTCTTTTATAATCAACTTTTCAATAAAATACTAAAAATTGTATTGTTGTTTACATGTAAAGGAAAATAAAAAGATGAAAGATATTGAGAAATCGATAGGTTCTTGTGATGATTTAAAAGAACTTGAGAACTTGCGAGTTTCACTTTTCGGGAAAAAAGGGTATTTTGCAGACGCTTTTGCAAAAATGAGAACGATGGGTGATGAAGAGAAAAAACAATTTGCCCAAGATATAAATGTCGATAAAGAAAAATTTTTAAATCTTTTGGCACACAAAAAATTGGCGCTAGAAGCAGACGCTATAGCATATGAAATGCAAAAAGATGGTGTTGATGTAACTCTTTTCAATAGTGATACAGGAGTTGGCGCATTGCATCCTGTTATGCAGACTATGGATAAAATTATCGAATATTTTGTAAGCATGAATTTTTCCATCGAAGAGGGCCCGTTAGTAGAGGATGATTTTCACAATTTTGAAGCACTGAATTTACCAAAATACCATCCAGCTCGTGATATGCAAGATACTTTTTATTTTGAAGATAGCATGCTACTTCGAACACATACAAGTCCTGTGCAAATAAGAACAATGCTTAAAGCAAAACCGCCTATTCGTATGATTTGTCCAGGTGCGGTATTTCGCAGAGATTATGATTTGACGCATACACCCATGTTTCATCAAGTAGAGGGTTTGGTAGTGCAAAAATCAGGCGAGGTTTCTTTTGCAAATCTCAAATTTATTCTCGAGGATTTTTTAAAGTATATGTTTGGCGATGTGCAAGTGCGTTTTAGACCAAGCTTTTTCCCTTTTACAGAGCCAAGTGCTGAAGTAGATATAAGCTGTATATTTTGTAAGGGCAAGGGGTGTCGTGTGTGTTCGCACACAGGTTGGCTTGAAGTGTTAGGGAGCGGGTATGTTGATCCAAATGTGTTCCAAGCTGTTGGCTATGAAGATGTGAGCGGTTATGCCTTTGGACTTGGTGTTGAGCGATTTGCGATGCTTTTACACAAGATACCAGATCTCCGTTCTTTATTTGAAGGTGATTTAAGATTATTGGAGCAATTTAGATGATTATTACAAGACAATGGCTAAATGAATGGATTGATGTCTCAAAGATATCGAGTGAAAAAATTTGCAAAACACTTAATGAGATCGGACTAGAAGTAGATAGTCTACATCACATAAAAATTCCTCAAAATATTGTAGTTGCGAAAGTGATTACATGTGAAAAACATCCCGATGCTGATAAACTTAATGTGTGTCAGGTTGATTTGGGTGAACAGAGTGTGCAAATAGTATGTGGTGCCAAAAATGTTCGTGCAGGACAATTTGTGGCAGTTTCAAAAGTTGGTGCTACTTTGCCAAATGGGATGGAGATAAAATCAACCAAACTGCGTGGACTTGAATCAAATGGCATGATCTGTTCTGCAGCAGAACTTGGACTGCCAAACCTTGAAGATGGCATTATGGTGCTTGATGAGAGTATAGGCAAACTTGTTTTAGGTAAAGAATTGAGCGAATATCCGCTCTTTAATGACGATGTGATAGAGATCGAACTTACCGCAAATCGTGGGGATTGTTTGAGTATCTATGGCATTGCACGAGATTTGAGCGTTCCTTTTGGCTTGCAAATTATCGAGCAGACGCAAATAAAAGAAGATGAAAATCAATTAGGAATTGGCAGAGTCTTACATGTAAACGCTCACGAGAAAGTAGATGCTTCCTTGTTGTATAAAGTGATAGATCAAAAAGAGTTACGAACAAATTTACTTATTGATTTAAGACTCGCATTTGCAGGACTTTATGAAGCAGACGCACTTGTAAAACTTTTACAATATGCCTCATACGCTACGGGTGTTTTATTGCGAGCGTACGCACTCAAGTGTTTTGCAAAAGAAGATAAGGCGACCATCAAAATAGAAAAACACAAAAACACCCTTGATGCAATCTATGGCAATAAAAATACACCATTGGCCTTTGTAGGTGTTTCACAAGATGATACATGTAAACCACATAGCGATGATAAGCTCATCATACTAGAAGCAAACTATACCCCTCCCGCTACTATCTCACTCAATAACGCTTCAGCAAATATACAAGCAGATAAGCACTTGTATCGCTCAAGTAGAGGTAGTGAGCCCGAACTTGCATTTGGGATGCATTATTTGGTGTATATTTTAGAGCAAACTTCAGATCTTCTCGTGTATGCAGGTGAACAAGAAGTTATTCAAGATATAGAGCCTACAACTATAACGCTCAATCTCGATGATCTTGCACTTATGATAGGTGAAGAGATTGAAAAAAATAAAATTATAAAAATCTTACAGCAACTCGGTTTTGAAGTTGGATTTAAAAATGAACAAAATGTGATGCACCTCAAAGTGCCACAATCAAGAAAAGATATCCTCAATATCCAAGATGTGTGTGAAGAGATAGTGCGTATGGTTGGTATCGACAATATCAAATCAAAGCCACTTGCATTTAGTGAAGCTGGCAGAAATAACCTTGCCTATGAAAATTTTAAAAAGCGACAAGCGTTGCGACATCGAGCAGCCAGCGTTGGGTTTTATGAAGTCTTGCATTTCGTTTTTGATGATGCTACTCGTATGGAGCGATATGGCCTCAAAACACTCTATAAAAAAAGAGATCTAGCCAATCCGATAACCAATGAACTCAATACGCTCCGCACTTCACTCATTCCAAATTTAATCGAATCAGTAGCACGCAATGTCAAGTTTGGCAAAAAAAGTGTTCGACTTTTTGAGGCAGGCACTGTTTTTGATAAAGCCAGAGATGAAACTGCAAAAATTGCTTTTGTTTTTAGTGGCGATTGTGAAAATGAAAATATAGCAAACCATGGCAAGCCAGCAATT
The DNA here is from genome assembly GCA_014859685.1 of Sulfurospirillum sp. GTDB lineage: Bacteria > Campylobacterota > Campylobacteria > Campylobacterales > Sulfurospirillaceae > UBA6810. The sequence goes on from JACUTU010000004.1 coordinate 161,170, forward strand.
ATAGACTTTTTTACTTTTGCAAAACGCGTGAGTAATGTGGTCGGAGTTATGGAGTTGCAAAATGCAGAGCCACAGGATAATTTAAGCAGTCCGTATGAATATGCACAAATTTTGATCGAAGGCAAAGAGGTTGGATTTATCGCACGATTGCATTTAAGCATTCAAAGAGAGCTTGAAATTCCTGCAACTTATATCTGTGAAATTGATTTAAATGCTCTTACATGTAAGCAGCAAGTTGCTCAAGAGTATTCAAAATTTCAAGCAAGCACGAGAGATTTGAGCTTGATGGTGGACAAGGATTTGCGTTACAGTATTTTACAAGAACACATCACATCAATCGCACCAAAAGAACTCATAAAATTTTATCCTATTGATATTTATAATAGCGAAGAATTCGGAGCAAAGATGAGTTTGACATTGAAATTCCATTTTCAATCGCATACGAGAACACTTGAAGAGGCTGATATAAACAGTTCGCTTGAAGAGATTTTACATTCTTTGCAAGAGACTTTTGGGATTAACATACGATGAATTTGAGTGTTTTTCCGTGCAACTCATTTAATTTTGTGAGCGATAAAATAGCAAGTGACAAATCCATCTCTCATCGTTGTGCACTTTTTTCACTCTTGAGTCCTCAGCCCTCAGTTATTAGAAATTATTTGCAAGCTGAAGATACTTTGTGTACCTTAGATATTGTGCAAGCACTCGGAGCTAGCGTTACATACAAAGATGATGCGATGTACATCACACCACCCCACAAGATAGTTGAACCACCTTGTATTTTAGATTGCGGTAACTCAGGTACTGCCATTCGTTTGCTCATGGGTTTCTTGGCGGGAATTGATGGATTTTTTGTACTTTTTGGTGATAAATACCTCGCACAAAGACCTATGCGTCGCATTGCAAATCCTCTTCGAAGCATAGGCGCTAGTATTGATGGTAGATGCGATGGTGAATACGCGCCACTTAGCATTAGAGGTCAAAAGCTCAAAGCATTTCACTACGAAAGTCCGATAGCTTCTGCACAAGTTAAGAGCGCTCTTTTATTGGCCGGTTTACATAGTGATGGTACATGTAGCTTTGTAGAACCCCATTTGAGTCGAGATCATAGTGAAAATATGCTCAAAGGCATGGGGCTTGCTATCCAAAGAGAAGGCACAAAGATAACTTTTCAAGCTCCCATGCAAAGCCTTAAACCATTGGATATCACTGTACCAAATGATCCATCTAGTGGCTTTTTCTTTGCCCTTGCTGCGGCCATCGTGCCAAATGCACAAGTTACACTTAAAAATATGCTACTCAATCCAACACGCATAGAGGCGTATAAAATCTTGCAAAAAATGGGTACGCATATCGAGTTTATCACAACAAGCAAGAACTATGAGGAAGTTGGAGATATAGTTGTGCGTAACGCACCGCTTAAGAGCGTGCAAGTAAGTGAAAATATTGCGTGGCTCATCGATGAGTTGCCAGCACTTTCTATTGCTTTTGCCTGTGCAAATGGTGTGAGTATTGTAAAAAATGCAGCAGAATTGCGCGTAAAAGAGAGTGATCGCATCGCTTCAGTTGTGAAAAATTTACAATTATGTGGTATAAATGTACGAGAGTTTGAGGATGGATATGAGATCCAAGGGGGAGCGTTACGCAGCGCCACTATAGAAAGTTTTGGAGACCACCGCATTGCTATGAGTTTTGCAATAGCTGGACTTATAGTTCCGATGCAAATCCAAAATGTAGCGTGTGTGCAGACCTCCTTTCCAAATTTCATAGATTTACTTGCTCAAATAACAACAGTAAAAAGCTACATGTAAGCTACAAAGGAGCATTGTCAGTGAAAATCAAGCTAGCAAAAAGTTATGGTTTTTGTTTTGGTGTCAAAAGAGCTATAAAGATAGCAGAAGATTCTATAGATGCCTCTACGATAGGACCACTTATCCATAACAATGAAGAGATACAACGCTTAAAAGAAAATTTCAATGTCCAAACGCTACACTCCATAGAAGAAGCCAAGGGCATCAAAAAAGCAATCATACGAACGCACGGAATTCCAAAAAATGACTTAAAAATTCTCGAAGATCAAAAAATTGATATAGTTGATGCTACTTGTCCTTTTGTTACAAAACCACAGCAGATTTGTGAACAGATGAGTGGTGAGGGTTATGAAGTTATTATTTTTGGAGATGCTACACATCCTGAAGTAAGAAGTGTAAAAAGCTACGCACATAATGGTGCAAAAGTTGTTTTAGATGTTGCACAAGTGAAAGAATTAAAACTTTCAAATAAGATAGCAATAGTTTCACAAACAACGCGTAGAGTCGAAGAATTTTTAAAAGTAGTGGATTATTTGGTTGCAAATTTTAAAGAAGTGCGTGTTTTCAATACAATCTGTAATGCAACATTCGAAAATCAAGATGCCGCAAGAGAACTTGCAAAAGAAGCGGATGTAATGGTAGTAATCGGAGGCAAAAATTCCTCAAATACCAAGCAGCTTTTCTCTATCGCACAACAACACTGTGAACATAGTTTCTTGATAGAAAATGAAAATGAACTTCAAAAAGAGTGGTTTGCGAATAAAAAATTGTGTGGTGTAACCGCTGGCGCATCAACTCCTGATTGGATTATTGAAAAAATTATTGGCAAAATAAGCAAAATTAAAGTATAATTAGTTACTTTTTATACCATACTTAAATATAACTTAAATTAAAAGAGTTTTATCACTTTGTTTTGGTGTAATCAAAGACAAAAAATCAAAAAAAAGGGAATGCAATGGTGAATGAGGCGAACGGGGTTGTTCAAAATGAAGCCGCGGGTGAGTTAGAGGAGATGGATTTTGCGGCTATGCTAGAGGAATCCTTCAAAAAAGATTCTGGAAGAGACGCACTAATTGATGGTGTTATTGTGGAGATAAAAGACGATGTCGCTTTAGTTGATGTAGGTAAAAAACTAGAGGGTCGTTTGAATGTATCTGAAATAACTGATGAAAATGGAAATCTTAAATTTTCTGTTGGAGATCCTATCAAAGTAGTTATATCTGGCTTTAGAAGTGAACGACCAAGCGTTTCTTACAAAAAAGCACTTCGCAAAGAACGCGTAAAAGAGTTTATTGCAAATTATAAAGAAGACGAAGAACAGGTTCTTGATATAAAAATTATTGGTAAAAACAAAGGTGGTTTTATTGCTGAAGATGAAAATGAGATAGAATTTTTTCTCCCTCGTTCACAAGCCGCTGTTAAAGATGTCAATTCTCTTGTAGGAAAATCACTAAAAGTTAAAATTATAAAAATAGACGAAGAGAGTGAATCTATCATAGTTTCTCGCAAAAAATTTCTTGACGATGAACGCAAAAAGAAAAAAGAGATCGTACAAGAGTTGATGGACTCTGACACAACTATAGATGGTGTTATTAAAAAAATTACCACTTATGGTATGTTTGTTGATGTAGGTGGTATCGATGGACTCGTACACTACAGTGAAATTAGCTACAAAGGACCAGTAAATCCAAGTACGATTTACAAAGAGGGTGAAATTGTTTCTGTTAAGGCTATCAAATATGACAAGGATAAAAGACACCTTTCGCTTTCGATCCGTGCTGCTATGCCAGATCCTTGGGAAGAGATAAAAGATGAATTAGAAGTAGGCGATGCTATTTCCGTTACTATTAGCAACATTGAACCATATGGTGCTTTTGTTGATTTAGGCAATGATATAGAAGGTTTTTTACACATCTCTGAAATTTCTTGGGATAAAAACATCAAACATCCAAAAGACTATATAAAAGAGGGTCAAGAAGTAGATGTTGAAGTAATTGAAATCGATGCGAAGGATCGAAGACTCAGAGTATCTTTAAAAAATGTTCTTCCAAAACCTTTTGAAGAATTTAAAAAATCATACAAAATTGGTAGTAATGCAAAAGGTGTTATCACAACAATTACAAATTTTGGTGCATTCGTAAAAATAGGAAGCGTAGAGGGATTGTTACACAATGAAGATGCTTCATGGAATAGAAGTGAAAAATGTAAAGATCTTTTCAATGTAGGCGATGAAGTTGAAATAATTATCATTAAGATTGATGAAGAAAATGAAAAAATTTCTTTAAGTAAAAAAGAGTTGCAAGATAGTCCTATTCAAAGTTATGCAAAAAAACATGCAAATGGTGATATCGTAACAGGAGTTATCCGAGACATCAAAGATTTCGGTATTTTTGTTGAGCTTGAAGACAATGTAGATGCGTTAATTCGCAAAGAAGATTTGGGCGATATCAATGAAGCAGACTTAAAAGTAGGTGATAGTATCGAATCAGCTATTGCTTTTATTGATGATAAAAAGAATCGCATTAGATTGTCTATTCGAAGACTTTCAAAACTAAAAGAACGAGAAGCTCTTAAAGAGATCAATAAAGAAGAAAAAATGACTCTTGGAGATATAATCAAAGATCAATTGAAGTAGTCAATGCAAAAAAAGGTACTTCTTGCACTTTTTAGTATTTTGACGCTTGTTATAGTGGGCTTGCTTGCAAGTCTACTACAACATGAAGAGCTGATATTTCAAACCAGCAAAGAGTACCCGACTCCGGTACAGCCGCAACCAAATTCTTTACTTACTCCGCAAGGTTGGGTTAAGGATTTTGCTATCGCAAATACAAATACTTATCAATTTGCTGTAAATGAGCTCTCATTGCAAATAGATCTCAAGTCTTTTATTCCGCCTAAAGTAAAATCTTTTAGGTTAGTTATAGACAAAACAGATAGATATTCTCTTTTTTGCATAGCACAAACACTCGCTTCTTTTGATTTGCCATTTGTTATCGAAGAAAAATCAAAAAATCCAGATATTTATATAACTACGCAAGATTCTGTGATTCTTAAAGATATAGTAAAACGCTTAAATGAATATGATATAGACTCAAAAATGACTGAAATTTGGCTCTGATTGGTGCTAAATTTGAGTTATGCTAAAAATTTGGAGAAATTATGAAAAGAAAAAAGATAATAGTTTGTGATGCAATCCATCAAAAAGGTTTTGAACTTTTACGAAGTGAAAAGGATATTGAAGTCATTGATGCTGTAAAAATTCCAAAAGATGAATTATTGCATATGTTGGGCGATGTAGATGTTGCAATAACACGCAGTTCAACTGATGTGGATGAGGCTTTTTTGCAGAATGCAAAATCACTCAAAGCAATAGTGAGGGCTGGTGTTGGAGTTGACAATGTTGATCAAGAGGGCTGTAGTAGGCGCGGGATAATAGCTATGAATGTTCCAACTGCAAACACAATAGCTGCTGTTGAACTTACAATGGCGCATCTTTTAAGCACCGCAAGAAGTTTTGTAAATGCCAATAATCATCTTAAAGAGCAAAGAATTTGGAAGCGAGAAAAATGGTATGGTGTTGAATTGTGTGGTAAAAAACTTGGTATTATTGGCTTTGGTAACATTGGAAGCAGAGTAGGTGTAAGGGCGAAAGCTTTTGAAATGGATGTTATTGCTTATGATCCTTACATTGCAGCTTCAAAAGCAACCGACTTGGGTGTCTCTTATACACAAAATTTTGATGACATACTTGCTTGCGATTTTATTACTATCCACACTCCAAAAAATAAAGAAACTATAGATATTATTTCTTATGATGAAATTGCTAAAATGAAAGATGGCGTAAGACTTGTAAACTGTGCAAGAGGTGGCTTGTATAATGAAAAAGCCCTGTTTGACGGTATTCAAAGTGGAAAAATAGCGTTTGCTGGTATTGATGTTTTCTCTTATGAGCCAGCAACCGACCATTTTTTACTTGATTTGGAGCATATTTGCGTGACACCACATTTAGGAGCAAATACACTTGAATCACAAGAAAAGATAGCTTTGCAAGCTGCTGAAAATGCAATAAGCGCAGCAAGAGGCATTGCATATCCAAATGCATTGAATTTACCGATTAAAGCAGAAGATTTGCCACCATTTCTTGTTCCATATCTTGAATTAGTGCAAAAAATGGGATTTATGGCAGCACAAATCAATAAATCTTCAATAAAATCAGTCTGTATTGAAGCTGAGGGCGATGTAAAAAATTATTTACAATCACTTGTGACATTTGCACTTGTTGGCTGTTTGAAAGAGTCTTTGGGCGAAAAAATCAATTATGTGAATGCCGAATTTGTTGCAAAAGAAAAAAATATTGAAACAAGATCGCAAACCAAAGAAAATGCTCTAGGGTATAAAAATAAAATAACAGTTAAAATCACAACAGAAAAAAATGTTACTGCTTTAAGTGGAACAGTATTTGGAGAAGATGAGCAGAGAATCGTTGCAATTGATGGATTTAAATTTGACTTTAAACCAAAAGGAAAGATGATAGTCTTTAAAAACTCTGATGTCCCTGGTGTTATCGCAGATATCGCTACAATGCTTGCAAAAGCTGGAGTTAATATAGCTGATTTTAGACTTTCAAGAGGTTGCGATGGTATTGCTATGGCTGTTATTTTAGTAGATGAAGATATATCCAAAAAAATTATTAGTGATCTGAATAATCTCCCGACATGTATTTGGGCAAACTACGCTGTCGTATAAATTTTAATATCACTTTGGCTTTTACCTGTAAATAGCCAAAGTGATACAAAATTACTCTCTTTTAGCAAAAAAACAAAAATATTTTACTAATCTCATACAATAATAGTTTATTTTTTAAAATTTAATATATAATAAAAAACTATGATAAGAATATCTAATAAACTACAAGGAGTATGTAATGGCAAGAGTTTTGGTTTTAGGTGGTGGTATCTCAGGACATACAGCAGCTACTTTTTTAAAAAAGTGGTTAGGTAGAAGTCATGAGGTTGTTGTAGTTACCCCAAATAGTAAATGGAATTGGATACCATCAAATGTCTGGGTGGGTGTTGGCGGTATGAGCCGCGAAGATGTCGTGTTTGAACTCGCACCTGTATATAAAAAAGCGGGTATCGATTACAGACAAGCAAAAGCTATCTCTATCAATCCTGAAGGTTCTGCAACGAGTGCATTGCCTTTTGTTAGTGTAGAATACACAGGAACTGCAAATGCAGGCTCCAAAGAAGATATAACTTATGATTATCTCATCAATGCAACAGGTCCTCGTTTGAATTTTGCAGCAACTGAGGGTTTGGGACCTGATTGTGGCAATACTGTTTCTATCTGTACAGCTGATCACGCAGTTGAAGCGTATGAAAAATTAGCACAGGTTATTGAGGAGATGAAAAAAGGTGAAAAGAAAAAATTTCTCATAGGCACAGGACATGGTATGTGTACATGCCAAGGTGCTGCTTTCGAATTTACCTTCAATGTTGAACATAAGCTTAAAGAAGCTGGAGTTCGAGATAATGCGCAAATCACATATATTTCAAATGAGTATGAACTTGGTGATTTTGGTGTTGGCGGTATGCACCTGAAGATGGGTGGCTATATAACTAGTGGTAAAGTTTTTGCTGAGTCATTATACACAGAGCGAGGTGTGCGATGGATTACAAGAGCACATGTAAAGAAAGTAAGCAAGGGCAAAATAGATTATGAAACTCTTAATGGAGATATGAAAGAAGAAGAGTTTGACTATGCAATGCTCATTCCTCCTTTTGCGGGTGCTGGAATGAAAGCTTATGATAAAAATGGTGAAGATATTACTAGTAAGATATTTAACCCTGGTGGTTTTATGTTTGTTGATGCTGATTATTCAAAGGGCGCTGCTCCATTTGAGGATTATCGTGCTGAAGATTGGCCAAAGTATTGTCAAAACCAAACTTACAAAAATATGTTTGCAGTAGGGATAGCTTTTGCTCCGCCGCATCTTATCTCTAAACCTATGAAAAGTCCCAATGGAACCCCTATCAACCCGACGCCTCCACGAACTGGTATGCCAAGTGCTATGATGGGAAAAGCAGTTGCTTATAATATCAAAGATATGATTCAAAAAGGAGCAACAGAACCAACGCATAGTGCAAGGATGAGTGAAATGGGTGCTGCTTGTGTTGCAAGTGCTGGGAAGGGATTTTTTAGTGGTAGTGCTGCTGCGATGACGATGTACCCTATTGTGCCTGATTATCAAAAATACCCAGATTATGGACGAGATCTTAACGGCACATTTGGAGAGATTGGACTTGCTGGACATTGGATTAAACACTTTTTGCATTACTCATTTTTGTGGAAAGCAAAATTGAAACCATTTTGGACAATTATTCCAGAATAAGTTTATGATACCAAGCTAAATATGATAGAGTAAAATGAAGTAAAAATATTTTTTAATCAAACTTTGGTTATAATTAACATTTTTATAAATTATGAAAATTTTTTAAAGGAAACACAATGAAACTTACACCTTATAGTCAAAATGCTTATACACCTGTTCCATCAGGATTTACAAAATTTAGAAGAAACTGTGTACCGTGGCAGATCGTTCGATTTATTGCTATAAATATCAAGATGACTATGCTCATCTTGAAATCTCACCACTAAAAATTGCATGGGATTTTTCCCATGCATACAAGATAACAAAACAGGAGCGAATTGGATGAAAATGTTATTTTGGCTTACATGTACTCTCAACTTTCTTTTTGCATCATCAGTGACTTATACAAATCTTCCTTTGGAAGAGGCATTACAGATAGTGAAAAAAGAAAATTTAGAATTACGCGTAGCCTTGTTTAACGAACAAATAAAAGAGTTTGAGTACCAAATAGCCAAAGGTTACAATTATGGAAAGCTCGATCTTACCCAGCTAGCATTGCGTTCAAACGATGCGGGTAATGTTTTTGGTTTCAAACTCCAAAGCAGAGAAGCAAGCTTTGCAGATTTTGGTTTTGCAGAGTTTTTGGCGCCTTTGGGTCAGGTTCTTGAAGGGGCAAATCAAAACGCCTTACCAGCTGGATTTTCATCCAATTTAGGCACTATTTTAGATATTCAACCAAAAGATCTCAATTATCCAGATGCGAGAAACCATTTTCAAACAAAACTGAGCTATCAAGTGCCACTATATACTGGTGGAAAGCTTGAGCAGTATGGCAAAATCACGCAAGCACTCATAAAACTTTCAAAACTTGATACAAAGCAAATTTTGAATGAAAAGATTTTTCAGGTAAAAAAAAGTTATTTTGATATTTTTTTACTTGATGCATACCTCAAAAATCTCACTCTTATTGATGAAAATATACGCCAGCTTGAAGACATGGCACAAAATATGATCGCAGAAGGTTATGCAAAAAAAGTGGATCTGCTCGAGGTGCAATCAAAAAGAGCCAATGTTACAAGGATGATCAATAAAGCACATGCAAACAAAGAGTTGGTGTATCAATTTCTCTCATTTTTACTCAATGTGCAGGTACAATCCATCGCAGGAACTTATGCGAATCTACAAGCAAGAGATGTTGTTGCACAAAGTGATTTGCAAAACAATATTGACATACAAAAAGCAAAGCAAGGTTTGGCAATAACTAAAATGGCTATAGACTTGCAAAAAGCATCTAATCTCCCAGAAATAGGAGCTTTTGCGGAGTATGGAAGTAGCGATAATCAGTTTTTAAATAATTTTGCAAAGCACGATGCTTACACAGTAGGTGTGCAACTTAAATGGAACCTTTTTAATGGTGGTATCGATAAAAACAACATAGAAAAAGCACGGGTTGAAAATCTCAAAGTCCAAACACAACTCAATCTTGCTCAAAATGGCATAGCCTTACATGTAGCGAAAATCCGAACTGAGATAAAAAGCTTTGATTTTGACATAGAATCCTTACACAGAGAGTTAGAACTCACTCGAGTGATTTATAAAAATTATCTTGGTCGTTATCAAGAAAAATTGGTATCAATCAACGATGTTATCATCAAACAATCTATGGAGATAGAAAATATTTTAAAACTCAAAGAGTTGCAAAATGCCAGAAGTAGTAAAATTTTAGAGTTAGAAAAAATAGTAAATGGAGATGAGGTATGATAAAAAAAGCGATAAAAATTGTGAGTATTTGTGTGACTTTGCTCGCAACAAATTCTCTTTTTGCGAGTGAATTAAAGCTGAGCGGTAGTGTGATATCTGACAATCAAAAAATGATTACTAGTAGATACATGGGCTTTGTCAAAGAGGTTGGTGTGAGTGATGGTGCAAAAGTGAAAAAAGGTGAACTGCTCTACAGTATCGATTCAAAAGAGATAGATAGTGCCAAGGCACAGGTTGAACTTGCTATTTCACAAGCAAAACTAGCTTCTAGTATGTATGAAAACCAGTACCAAAATGTACAATTAAACCTAGAGAGAAATAGAAGATTACTTGCCAAAGATATGGTTTCAAAATTTGATGTAGAAAATCTTGAACTTGCTAGTAAAAATTTAGCAACTATGGTTAGCATATCAAAAAAACAGATAGAACAAGCACAATCAAAATTGCAAGAAGTGATGAATCAGTACAAATATCTCCGCATACAAGCACCAAATGATGGCGTTGTTATCGCAAAAAATATAAAAGTAGGAGAAATGGCAATGCCAGGAATGCCTGCTATTGTTCTTTCAGATTTGAGCGATTTGAAAATTTCTGCTGAAATTTCTGAAGCCAATCTTGCCGACATTAGTATTGGTACAGAAGTTGCCGTTTCAATTCCCTCTGTCTCTTATGATTCTAAAGGTCGCATTGCAAGTATTATTCCTAGCTCAAATCCTTTGACACACACATTCCAGATAAAAATTTCATTTGACAAGATGGGCAAAGAGATATATCCTGGTATGTATGCTGTTATAAGTGTAAAGTAGGGCGATATGCAAAAATCAGAATATCAAGTAACAGATATTGCTGGCAAACTTGCAAAAGCATTTTTGCACAGTCCTCTAACGCCATTGCTCGGGGTATTTCTTCTTGCGATTGGGTATTTGGCTTTGATCATCACACCACGAGAGGAAGATCCACAGATACAAATAAGTGGCGGTACAATTATGGCGATACTCCCTGGAGCAACACCTAAAGAGATCGAAAATATTATCATTAAACCACTTGAAAAAAAGATCAAAGAGATCAAGGGAGTTGAGCATATTTATGGGATGTCTACTGAAAATGTCGGCATCGTAAATGTTATGTATTATATAGGGGAAAATCGAGAAGAATCAAACCTTAAACTCTATGATAAAGTGATGCAAAATATGGATCAACTGCCAAAGGGGACTTTGCCGCCACTTGTAAAACCTTTTGATATAGATATAGATGTTCCGATAATTTCAGTTGCATTTTATGCAAAAGATACATCAAAGACAAATCAAATTAAACTTTATCAAAAAGTAAAAGAGATACAAACAAGACTCAATACCATAAAAAATGTCGCTAAAAGTGAAATCAAAGGCGGACACAAAAAACAATACAATATCGAAGTAGATCTTGATAAACTCTCAGGCTTTCATCTATCGATGGGTCAAATTGTAACTGCATTAAAATCACTTGCTATCAATGTTCCAGATGTTACTAACAGAACACATGATGGAAAACTTGTGGTTTTTGGCATTAAAAATGCGATTGAAAGTGTGAAGGATGTGCAAAATCTTATCATCGCACAATATATGGGCTCAGTTATTTATCTCAAAGATATTGCAAGTGTTTATGCTGGAGAGGATATTCAAAATCACAAATCAGCCTCAATAGTCTTTAAACAAGGCGAGAATTTTACACAGACCACGCCACAAGTAACGCTCACACTCTCAAAACTCAAAGGTACAAACGCTGTTTTTATTGCTGAAGATATAAAAAATTCCTTACAGCAAATGCAACAAGAACTAGACAAAGAAGCAATTGGATATATTATCACTAGAAATTATGGAGAAAGGGCAGATGAGGCTGTGAATGAACTTGTTTTTCATCTTTTAATTTCTATTGTGATTATTGCTATTTTATTGATGTTCGTATTGGGTTGGCGAGAATCTTTGATTGTCACTTTTACGGTTCCTGCGATTTTAGCAGTAACAATTTTTGTAGCATATCTCAGCGGACAAACCATTAATCGCATCACGCTTTTTGCGTTTCTACTCTCTTTAGGGCTTTTAGTAGATGCTGCTATCATTGTTATAGAAAATATCCACAGGCACTTACATGTAAGCGAAAGTGAACATAAAACAATGGATGAGATTTTGATAGAAGCAACCGATGAAATAGGAGCTCCAACAAATATAGCAACTATTGCGATCATCCTAACGATGGTTCCTATGGCATTTGTTGGTCAAATGATGGGGCAGTTTATGACGCCAATTCCAGCAAATGTTCCTGTAGCGCTTTTTGCTTCACTTGTTATAGCATATATTTTTACACCGTATTTAGCAAGAAGACTTTTAAAAAAACCGCAGCATAAGCACAGCCTCAAGGAGGAATTATGAAATTTTTTGAAAATCTTATTTATACAATACTTGAAAGTAAAATGAAAAAATTTCTTGTCATTTTTCTTATCGCTTTAGCATTTATCGGCTCTGTGATGATGTTTCCTAGTAAAATTGTTTTAGCAAAAATGCTTCCTGGGAAAAGTGCCAATACATTTTCTATCTATGTGGATACCCCAAGTGGCAGTTCCTTTTTACAAACAACTCAGATAAACGAGTGCGTTGTGGATGTATTGAAAAAAGAAGAAAGTGTAAAAGATATTGAAATTTATAACGGTATGGGTTCGCCTCTTGATTATGCAGGGTTGGTAAAAGGGTCTTCGTTTAAGATGGGCGAAAATGTCGCAGAGATTGTTATCAACCTTACAGATAAGCACCATAGAAGTGAAACTTCTTACAATATGGTGCATAGATTACGACCGTTGATTCAAAGTAGTTGTGAGCCAATCATACAAGGTACATCTATTAAAATGATAGAGCAACCCTCAGGTCCTCCAACATTAGCAGCCATAGCGATAGAACTTTATGGAGAAAATCAAGATAAATTGCGTGAAATATCCGTTTCGATAAAACAGATTTTGCAAAATACGCAAGGTTTGGTTGATGTGGATGTGATGCAAGATGAGATATATAAAAAGTTTGAACTTGTGATTGATAAAGAAAAAATGATTCGCTCAGGAGTTTCTATCGAACAGGCCAATCAGATTATTTATCTCGCATTTGAGGGCATGGATATAGCGGTAAAAAATAGTGAAAATTCACTCGAACAGATTGCTTTACATCTTGTATTGAGTGATGCAACAAAGAATCTGCATGAATTTTCCAAAGATGCTTTACAAAAAAAGCTATCTTCACTCAGACTTATGAATCCACAAGGCATGATGATTCCGCTCAATGAAATAGTAACAATTCAAGAAGTTGATTCTAACCCTATGATTATGAGTAAAAACATCAAAAGAATGGTAACTATCATCGCAGAAACCGACCTTGTATCACAGGTATATCCATTGCTTGAAGCACGAACTATGATCAAAGAAAAATTGAGTGATAGATATATCATAAATTCTTCTCATTTGTTTGATTATACGCTCAAAGATAAACAAACGGGTGAAGTATATGAGTTAGTTTGGGATGGTGAGATGAAAGTCAGTATGGATACTTTTAGAGATCTTGGCGGTGCTTTTATCGCAGCTTTAATACTTATATTTTTATTGATGGTGATCTATTACAAAAGTTTTGCACTTAGTGGTATCATCTTGCTTGGAAGTTTTCTCTCTATCATCGGTGTTATCGTTGGCCATTGGATTATGGATCTATTTACGCAGGATACATTTTTCCTTACAGCAACATCACTGATAGGTTTTATTGCGCTTATGGGGATAAGTTCAAGAAACTCTTTACTGCTTATTGATTTTGCTATGTCGCTCATCAAAAATGGTATGCAAAAAAGAAAAGCTATAGCAGTTGCCACCGCAACAAGGGCAAAGCCGATATTTTTAACAGCAGTGGCTATCATACTTGCAAGTACACTTTTAGCTTCAGATCCGATATTTGGAGGGCTTGGTGTGGCACTTATTTTTGGCACAATCGTCGCGGTTATTGTATCTTTGATTTTTGTTCCAATTTTGATGGATAATACAAAAGCTATCTAAACTCGTAGCTCCTTCTGATTTCAATGAGAGGGAGCAACTTTTTCATTGTTAAACAGTATCGTTTTTTAGCAAGAAAAAAATACTTTTTTACCAAATACTTCTTTTTTTCACACTCACTAAGACAGAGAAAGACATCTTCAAGTGCTTTTTTTTCAGCAATGCTTACATGTGTCATAATGATTTGCTCCTTGAAGTTTGATTTGATATAAAAAATTATACATAATTACTTATTAAATAAACTTAAATTAGATAATAAACACAGTAAAAAATGCAAAAAAATAGTAAAAACTTATAAAAAATACATATATAATCATAAAAAAATAAATATAAAATCAATAAAGTATTTAAAAAGTATAAAATATACGAAATAATGTATAAAAACATCTTCCTTATTTCTCATAAGTATTTGACCTTACGCACTTTTGTAAAAAAGTTCGTAAATACCTCTCATTTTCTCGAAAAGTACCCTTTTTGTAGCTTTAGGGGGTTGTAGAGACATTTGTCCTTGCCACTAAAACAGACGAGTTCGTTTGGTGCGCAACATCAGTAAGTATTTTTTCTTTAATTTGAATTTAGCTATAATCACAAAAAAAATTAGGAGTGATTGAATGGCAAGCATTAGCATGGGCGATTTGAAAAAAGGCCTCAAGATAGAACTTGCGGGTGTACCGTATAAAATAGTTGAGTATCAACATGTAAAACCTGGGAAGGGTGCCGCATTTGTGCGTGTAAAAATCAAATCGTATGCAAATGGCAAACTCATAGAGAAAACTTTTCACGCGGGTGATAAGTGTGAAACGCCAGATTTGCAAGACAAAGTGATGCAATTTTTATATGATGATGGAGAGTTTTTACAGTTTATGGATTCTGAAACTTATGACCAAATAGGTCTTACTCGTGATCAAGTTGGTGAAGCTGCAAATTGGATCATAGACGGTATGAGCGTGGATATGCTTTTTCATAATGGTAAACCAATAGGCGTAGATGCGCCAGCAGTAGTTGAGCTTAAAATCGTAGAAACTCCGCCAAATTTCAAAGGCGACTCACAAGGTGGTAAAAAACCAGCTACGCTAGAGAGCGGCGCTGTTGTACAGATTCCTTTTCATGTGCTTGAGGGCGATGTGATTAAGGTGGATACAATCAAGGGCGAATACATAGAAAAAGTAAAATAATTCTAAAAAAGGTTACAAGATGGCAAAAGTTTTAGTTCCTTTAGCAACTGGTTTTGAAGAAATAGAGGCGATTACTATCATTGATGTTTTGCGTAGAGCAGATATAGAGGTAGTGAGTGTATGTCTTGAACGCAGACGCGTTATGGGAGCGCATGGTATCAGAGTTTTGAGCGATCGGCATATAGCTGATGTTGATTATAAAGAATTTGATATGATCGTACTTCCAGGTGGACTTCCTGGTGCTACGAATTTACGAGACAATGCGCAAGTGAAACAATTATTGGAAAATTTTGATGCAGATCATAAATATATCGCAGCAATTTGTGCCGCACCGATAGCGTTAGACCGTGCAAAAGTTTTAAAAAAGGCCTTTACATGTTATCCTTCTTTTGAAAATCAGATAGATCATAAAGGATATTTTAGCGAGGAAAGCGTTGTGAGTGATCAAAACATCATCACATCCAAAGGTCCAGCAACTGCTATGGAATTTGCTATCTTTTTAGTTGAAAAATTGCAATCGAAAACAGCAGCAGATGCTATAGCACAAGGCTTACTGCTTCGTCCGTAAACTTCTTATGTAAAGTGCAGAAATCTATTCTGTACTTTTATCTACAAAAAATGAATAGGTTATTATGATACAACTTACAAATATTTCAAAAAGTTATATTAAGCAAGAGCTTTTTAGCGATCTCAATCTCAAACTCAATAGTAAATATAGAGTGGGATTAGTTGGTAGAAATGGCAGTGGTAAATCCACTCTTTTTAAACTTATACTAGCAGAAGAACAACCAGATACTGGTGAGATCGCGATTCCAAAAGGGTATCGTATAGGTGCTTTGAAGCAACACTTGCACTTTAGTGAAAAAACACTCACACAAGAAGTAGCACAAGCTTTGCACGAAGATATGAAATGGGATATTTATAGAGTGGAAAAGATTCTCTTTGGTTTGGGTTTTAGCAAAGAAGACCTTGAAAAGTCGCCATTGAGTTTTTCAGGCGGATACCAAATTCGCATCAACCTTGCAAAACTACTCATAACCGAGCCAAATATGCTTTTGCTTGATGAACCAACCAACTATCTTGATATCGTTTCTTTGCGGTGGTTACGAACTTTTTTGCGAAGTTTTGATGGCGAAGTGATTCTTATCACTCATGATCGAGAGTTTATGGACAGCGTGTGTACGCATACGATGGGAATTGTGCGAAAAAATCTAGCTTTCATCGAGGGCGATACGCATAAATTTTATGAGCAACTCAAAGCAAATGATGAGCAACATGAAAAATCAAAAGTAGCACAAGATAGAAAGATAAAGGAGCTTGAAGAGTTTATCGCAAAAAACAAAGCAAGAGCTGCCACAGCGACACTTGCCCAATCAAAAATCAAACAACTTGATAAGATAAAAAGGCTCGATGACCTCAGCTTTGATAATACTTTGGATTTTGATTTTAATTACAAGCAAACACCCGCAAAGATTCTTTTGGAAGTTCAGAAACTCAGCTTTGGTTATGAGGATGATAAGATTCTTTTCAAAGATATTGGTTTTCATCTCAAAAAAGGTGAATGCCTCGCGATCATCGGTAAAAATGGCAAAGGAAAATCAACACTTTTAAATGTGCTAGCGGGGGAATTGAAACCGCTTAGTGGAAAAGTGGACTTACATGTAAGCACAGTTTTGGGGCATTTTGGACAAACAAATATCAACCATCTCAACTTACAAAATAGTGTTTTTGAGGAGATTTATGAATCCAATGTCAAGCTTGCTTTGCCAAAAGCAAAAGCTATTTGTGGGGCAATGATGTTTAGTGGGGATTTGATGGATAAAAAGATCTCCTTGCTATCAGGCGGTGAGCGAAGTCGTGTGATGCTTGGAAAGATTTTGGCACAAGATGTCAATCTACTATTTTTGGACGAGCCAACAAATCACCTCGATATGGATTCCATCGAGTCACTTAAAGCCGCAATTCAAAATTTTGAAGGCTCAAGCATTATCGTTACACACTCTGAAGATCTTTTGCGGAGCATCGCACACAGATTGATTGTTTTTTCACATGCAGGTGCAGAGATTTTTGATGGAACTTATGATGAATTTTTGGAAAAAATTGGCTGGGAAGATGAAGAGGAAACAAAAAAAGTAAAAAAAATCATTACAAATGAACATTTTGTCAATAAAAAATACAGAGCTAGTCTTATGAAAGCACGCAACAAATTGCTCGCACCATTAAAGATGGCAATTGACAAACTTGAAAAAGAAATTATAAACACCGAAGAAAAACTTAAAAAAAATCAAGATGAACTCATTAGACTTTCCGCAAGTGGACAAAATGGTGAAATCTCAATTTTATATAAAGAAGTAGCATTGCAAGAAAAAACACTTGAAGATGGATTTGATGCTTTGCAAAAAGTTCAAGATGAACATGATGCAATCGTGCAAGAATATGCCCAAAAGATTGGCGAGGAATAAAAATTGAACGAAACGATACAGCTCGGTGTACTCAATACCTTAAAAATTGAGCGAGATAGTGATCATGGATTTTATCTAGTTGCACTTGATGGTGATGATGTGCTTTTACCTAAGGCGTATGTCAATGATTCTATGCAACTAGGCGATGAAATAGAAGTTTTTATCTATACAGATTCTGAGGATAGATTTGTTGCTACCACGCAAAAACCAAAAGCAATGCTCGGAGAATTTGGTTATTTTGAAGTGGTTGATGTTACCCCTTTTGGAGCTTTTGTTGATTGGGGTTTGCCAAAACATCTTTTTGTTCCAAAAGCGTTTCAAAAAATTGCCCTTGAAATAGGTATGAAATTTGTATTTCGGGTGTGTTTAGATGAAAAAACAGATAGACTTTTTGCAGCACACAAATTTAAAAAATTTATTCAAAATGATATAAGTGAACTTAAAGTCAATCAAAAAGTAGCCATCATCATTCGCGAAAAAACGCCTTTGGGCTTTAAGGTGATTGTAGAAAACAGATACGAGGCGATGATTTTTCACAATGAAATCTTTGAAGATATTTGGATTGGACAAAAAAAAGTAGCCTATATAAAGAAAATTCGCCCTGATCATAAGATGGATATCTCCTTGCAGCCTATCGGCAAAGAGTTGCAAGATGTTGCCGCGCATAGGGTGCAAAAAGTTTTAAAATCCCACGGTGGAGTGCTTACATGTAACTATAAAACAAGCCCAGAAGAGATCAAAAAACTTTTTAATCTTAGTCGTAAAAACTACAAAAAAGCACTCACTCAACTAATAGAAGCAGGCGAGATCCGCTTAGATGAGCATGGGATTTCATCTCAGTGATAGCCATCATTGGAGCCGGCGCTTCAGGCTTAACAGCTGCAATAGTTGCAGCAAGAGCTGGAGCAAAAGTTGTTATCTTTGAAAAAAATACTAAGGTCGGCAAAAAAATACTCGCCAGCGGTAATGGCAGATGTAATGTCACCAATGAAAATATAAAAACCGCTCACTACCACGGAGAAAACCCCTCTTTTGTGACTTACGCTATCAGCCAATTTAATACGCTTACATGTAAGCGATTTTTTGAAGAACTCGGTGTTGTGTTGGTTGAGGGAAACAAAGGTAGGTTGTATCCAAAAAGTGGTCAATCTTCTAGTGTTTCTAGTGTTTTGGCGTATGAATGTGAACGCCTTGGCGTGACAATCAAGCTCAATGCGCTGGTACAAGATATACAAAGTGATGCAAGCGGATTTAGTTTACTTGTAAACGCAAATTGGCTACATGTAAGGGCGGTTTTGATAGCTACAGGTTCGCTTGCAATGCCAACTTTAGGAGGTTGTGAAAGCGGCTATCTATTTGCTAAAAAACTAGGTCACAAAATCATTTCCCCGTACGCCTCGCTTGTGCAACTTATGAGTTTTGAAGATTTTAGTAGTATAAGTGGTGTGAAATGTGTTGGAGGTGTTGAAGTTTATATTGATAATAAACTTGCAACAAATGCTTTTGGAGATATACTGTTCACAAATTATGGTATCTCAGGTTCTGCGATATTAGATATAAGTCGTGTCGTTTCACTTGGCATTGAACAAAAAAGAGAGGTCAAACTCAAGCTGGATTTAGCAAGTGAATACAGCAAAGAACAGCTTAAAAAATTATTGCAATCGCGTTTAAAATATGCCAACGACAAGGGCGTCGATTTTTGGTTAGAGGGCTTTGTCCACTCAAAACTCGCCCGTTTTATCACAAAAGATTTTCACAGCAAAAGAGCAAAAGATTTGAGTCCAAAAGAGCTCAACGCACTTGTATTTGCTTTGAAATATTTTTTCTTACATGTAAAGCAAACACTCGGACTCAAAAGTGCCGAAGTAAGTGCCGGAGGCGTTGATACGAGCCAAATAAATCCAACTTCTCTATCCTCAAAACTTATTCCAAATCTCTATTTTAGCGGTGAAGTGCTAGATGTAGATGGAGATTGCGGAGGCTTTAACCTGCACTGGGCATGGGCAAGCGGTTATGTGGTTGGTAAAAGTATGATAAAATAAAAAAAATACAACAAAAGAAGATTTGATGAGTACTTTAGATTTTACACATATTCATTTGCACACGGAATATTCACTGCTTGATGGGGCAAACAAGATAGATAAATTGGCTGATATCCTCAAAGCACAAGGCGTAAAAGCTGTGGCGATTACTGACCATGGAAATATGTTTGGAGCGATTGATTTTTACAAAACAATGCGTAAAAATGGGATCAAGCCACTTATTGGAATGGAGGCATATATACACAATCAAGAAGCGCTCGATGATAAAACTACGAGACAAAGGTTTCATCTTTGTTTAATTGCAAAAAATGAGATAGGTTATAAAAATCTCATGTTTCTCTCGAGTCAAAGTTACATCCACGGTTTTTATTATTACCCACGCATTAACAAAAATTTACTCAAAAAACACGCTCAAGGGCTGATTTGTTCAAGTGCGTGTTTGCAGGGTGAAGTAAACTGGCATCTCAATACCAATAACCCTAAAAATGTCCAATATGGTGCGGGCGGATATGAGAGGGCAAAAGAGATAGCGCTTGAATATAAAGCGATTTTTAAAGATGATTTTTATCTTGAACTTATGCGTCACGGCATTGAGGATCAGTATCATATTGACAACCAGATATTGCAAATCTCAAAAGAAACAGGTATTAAAGTAATCGCAACAAACGATACACACTATCCTTTTAGAGAAAATGCAGATGCGCATGAAGCGTTTATGTGTATCGCCATGAATAAAGAGTTTGATGATCCAAACCGCTTGCGACACTCTGTGCATGAATTTTATATCAAATCGCCCCAACAAATCAGTGAACTTTTTGCAGATATTCCAGAAGCTATCGCAAACACTCAAGAGATCGTAGAAAAATGTAATTTAGAGATAAAACTCGGCGATCCAACACCGCCAAAATTTAAATTTACTAAAGAGTATGCCAAGCAAGAGGGTTTAGATATAGACCATGATGATGAGTATTTTCGTTATAAATGCCACGAGGGCTTAGAGGAACGATTGAAGCTTGTGCCAAAGCATAAACACGAAGAGTATCAAGCAAGGCTAGAGCGGGAGATGGATATCATTTGTGATATGAAATTTCCTGGCTATATGCTTATCGTTTGGGATTTCATCCGAGAATCCAAACAAAGAGGTGTGCCTGTTGGCCCAGGAAGAGGTTCGGCTGCTGGAAGTTTGGTTGCTTTTTCACTCAAAATAACAGATATAGATCCTATGCCTTACAATCTGCTCTTTGAGCGATTTTTGAATCCAGAACGGATCAGTATGCCAGATATTGATATCGACTTTTGTCAAAGCAGACGAGGCGAGATTATTGATTATGTGGTACAAAAATATGGCAGATACAATGTCGCTCAAGTCATCACTTTTGGTAAACTTTTGGCAAAAGGTGTTATCCGAGATGTTGCACGCGTTTTGGGAGTTCCTTACGCTGAAGCTGATAGGATGGCAAAACTTGTTCCAGATGAACTCGGCATCACGCTTAATGGAAAAGGTAAAGAGGGAGAAGAGGGATATAAAGCCGGAGCATTCCAAAAAGAGGAAAAATTACGAAAACTTATCGAAGAAGATCCAAAGATAGCGAGGGTTTGGAAATTTGCTCTTGCGCTTGAGGGACTCAATCGCAACTCTGGTATGCATGCAGCTGGCGTTGTTATAAGCGATGAGGAGCTTTGGTGCAAAACACCATTGTACAAACCATCTGGTGAAGAGCATCTTGTGACACAGTATTCGCTCAATTATCTTGAAGATGTAGATCTTATCAAATTCGACTTTTTGGGATTGAAAACGCTAACTGTGATAGACAATGCACTCAAACTTATCAAACGAAGATACAATAAAGAGATCAATTTTAATGCCATCGATGTAAATGATTCAGCTGTGTATGAACTTATTCAAAGTGGGCATACGATTGGATTGTTTCAGATAGAATCAAGTGGTATGCAATCACTTAACGAGAGGCTTAAACCAAGTGGCTTTGAAGATCTGATAGCTGTGCTTGCACTCTACCGTCCAGGTCCTATGGAATCTGGTATGCTTGATGATTTTATTGATAGAAAAAATGGCAAAAAACCTGTGGAATATTTTTTTGATGAATTTACGAAACCACTTGAGCCTATACTTAAACCAACTTACGGTGTTATCGTGTATCAAGAGCAAGTTATGCAAATCGTCCAAAGTATCGGTGGATTTAGCTTAGGTGAAGCAGATCTTATCCGTCGTGCAATGGGAAAGAAAAAGATAGATTATATGAAGCAAAAAGCCGAAGAGTTCGCAAATGGCGCTGTGAAACAAGGCTTAGATAGATCACATGCAATTGAACTGTTTGGGCTTATTGAAAAATTTGCAGGCTATGGTTTCAACAAATCCCACTCAGCAGCATATGCTATGATCACTTTTCAAACGGCTTATCTGAAATGCTACTATCCACAAGAATTTATGGCAGCACTTTTAACAAGTGAGCAAGATAATACCGATAAGATTGTCAAATACATCGATGAGGTCAAAAGGCTTGGACTTTCACTGATGCCTCCATCGATAAATCAAAGCTTGATTGAGTTTTCAGCTATAAAAAATAGTGATGATAAAGAAGCTATTTTGTTTGGTTTAGGAGCCATCAAGGGTGCTGGAAGTTCAGCCATAGGCAAGATTTTAGAAGCAAGAGTGCAAGGTGAATTTGCAAGTATCAATGATTTTATATCACGCATAGATACTTCAAAAGTCAATAAAAAAGTGATAGAATCACTCATAAAAGCAGGTGCTTTTGATGATTTTGGGCATACAAGAAGAGCGTTGCTTGAGAGTTTAGAAAAAATTGTTGAGGCAGCTAGCGAGTGTGTGAGAGCTAAAAAAATGGCAGAAAACTCTTTGTTTGGAGATACGCAAGAGATGGTGAGTGTATCTGTAAACATAGAAGATATAGCTGAGTTTGATGCAAAAAAGATTTTAGAGTTTGAAAAAGAGATTGTTGGTTTTTACATCTCTGGTCATCCGCTCGATGCTTTTCGTACTCAGATAGAAGCTATGCCGCATACTCTCTCTTCCGATCTTGAAAATCTTGATTCGGGCGAGGCCTTACTGATAGGAAAAGTTGAAAGTATTACAGAAAAAATCAGCAAAAAAGGCAATAAATTTGCGATAGTTTCACTTATGGATTTTCATGGAAGCGTAGAGTTTATGATTTTTCAAAAAACACTTCAAATGGTTGGAAATTTTGATCTTGATTTGCCAATAGCCTTTAAGCTCAAAGTTACGCGAGACGATACAGGTATGAAAATTTTGGGTGAGAAAGTGATGAGTCTTGAAGATGTTAAAAAAGAAAAAGTAGAGACAAAAATTATGCAAATGCCTCTTGCTCCAACGCTTATTCGCATCGATATATCACAAAACGAGGAGGCTATCGAGCAGTTATACGCTCTAACAAAAGGCAATCATGGCAGATCAAGTGTTGAACTTATGATTACTTCTAAGCTTGTAGATATCAAAATGAGTACAAATATTAGTATAGATCCGGCTATCACGCATCAAATTGAGCAGATTGTAGGGGTAGAAGTTATTGCATAAGTGAGTAGGGGATTATTCCTGCTCACTTATAATTTCCCTTGATCTTTGTAGGGCTTTGTCTATATTTGAAGTGATATTGCTTAAGCCTATTTTATTTTCAAATCCTGTTTTGTGCATCTTTGTTTTTATCTTTAAACCAACCCCCGAAAGTACAAGCGTTGTGCTTGATTCCATACACAAATCAAGAAATTCTTCCAGTGCATGTAACCCAGTAGCGTCGATCATCGGCACATGTCGCATTCGTAAGATAAATACTTTTGGAGGATTTTCAACCATATCAAGTATGCTTTTAAGCCTGTCTGCTACACCAAAGAAAAATGGTCCGTTGATTTCAAATACTTCAACACTTTGAGGCACAGCTCGCAAAGAGAGTGCGTCTGGATCTTTTCCCTCATCTTCTTCGTCTTCATCACCAAATGAGATGAAGTTGGATTCTTTTCTGCTTTGAATATCTGTTACATCAATCATCCTTTTGATAAAAAGCAGACCAGCGAGCATAATCCCTGTTTGTACACCTGTGTTAAGATCTACTAAAACTGTAAGAAAAAAAGTCATCAGCAATACTATCTTGTCGTTTCGCTCTGATTTAAGTGTGATGGCTTTGAAATGGTGAAATTCACTCATATTCCAAGAAACCACAACAAGTACGGCAGCAAGTGTCGCAAGTGGTATAAGTAAGATAAGTTTTGAAAACAGAAACATAAAAATTAAAAGCATAAATGCATGAATGATACCCGAGAGCGGACTAAATGCACCTGCTTTTATATTTGTAGCTGTTCTTGCGATTGCACCAGTTGCAGCAATACCCCCGAAAAATACACAGGCTATATTTGCCGTTCCTTGTGCTATGAGTTCTTTGTTCGAGTGGTGTTTGTCTCCTGTCATACCATCAGCTACTACGCATGAAAGCAAAGATTCAATAGCACCAAGCAACGCAATAGTAATCGCATCTGGAAAAACCGCTCGTATCTTGTCAAATGAAAGTGTTGGAAACTCTGGAAAAGGTAATGTGGAAGGCAGAGAACCAAATTTTGAGCCAATCGTTTCAACAGGCAAGTTGAACACAGCAACTATAAGGGAACTCAAAACAATTACAACGATAGGCGCTGGAACTTTTGGATAGAGTGATTTGAGTTTAAAAAGTAAAACCAAACACACAGAAGCAATTGCCAATGTATAAAAATTTACTCCAGAAAAATGTTCCCCATAAACACTCCATTGTTCCACAAATTCTGCTGGCATTTTTTCTATAGAAAGTCCAAAAAAATCTTTTATTTGAGAAGTAAAGATGATAAGTGCAATTGCTGAAGTGAAGCCAACAGTCACAGGATAGGGGATAAATTTGATGATATTGCCAAGTTTGAAAGCACCCATTAAAATGAGTAAGATACCAGCTATGAGTGTGGCTATGAGCAAACCATCAAAGCCGTGTTTGAGTATCACCGTATAAAGTACAACTACAAAAGCACCAGTTGGACCACCTATTTGATATTTGCTACCACCCAAAAGTGAGATGAGAAATCCTGCGATGATGGCGGTAAAAATTCCTTTTTCAGGACTAACACCACTAGCAATTGCAAATGCCATAGCAAGTGGCAATGCAATGATAGCAACTGTGATGCCAGAGACAGTGTCTGCATAAAGATTTTTAAAAGTGTAGCCATATTTAAATATAGTTACACTTCGTGGAAGATAATGTGATAAATTCATAGAAATATCCTAAGGAGAGTCAATTCAAAGGCGAAATTATACTCTTGTTATCTTGCATAGTCAATGAAAAATTTAGAATAAATTTTATTATTAAAAATTGATTTTACATCACTCTTGCGCTTCTTTTACGCTTTGCAGTAAAACCCCCAAAATATCACTCATAGTCAAGATGCCCTCTAGCTCGTTGTTGTCGATTACTAAAAGTCTTTTCACGCCACTTTTTACCATTACTTGTGCCGCATATTTTACATCAAGTTCTTCTGAGATTTGAAATGCCGGTTTTGAGTGGATATCATAGACTCGTAGCAGATCTATATCTCCATCATTTGCCACGATAGATTGCAAGATGTTTTTATAGGTGAGCATACCATAAGCATCGTGCGGCTTAGTTTTATCGACTACAAGAGACTTGACTTTCATCTGTCGCATAATGTTGAGTGCTTCTCTTATGGGAAGCATTGGCGAAACTTTTACTATTTTGTCAGTTGGTACCATTATATCTTTGACTAACATTTTATAACTCCTCTAATATTTCTTGTTCAAATAATTTAACTTCTTTGCTCTCCATGCCAGAGAGATGTGTAAGTGGAAAAGTGAAAACAATTCCATTTGTATTGTTTTCATTGTTTAGTTGTAACTCCTTACGAAATGCTTTGAGTATTTTCATGCTTAACCTTTGCGGTAGAATAAAAAGAAGCACAGAGACATTTTCCTCTAAAGTGAGTCCGAAAAAGACTTTTTTTTCTTCAAGTCCTATATTTTTTCCATGCAGTATCGTAACACCGCCTGCGCCTGCTTTTTTTGCTATGCCTATAGCTTCTTCCTCTTTGTTATCTGGAACGATAGCCGCAAGAACTACAAATCTCATCTGTTATTTCTCCTTTGAGCGATAATTTCTACAATGATGCCATATCCCATAACGGTAATCATGGGAAATAAAGATGCAAAAGCGATCAAGCCAAATCCATCAATAAGCGGGTTTCTTCCATCTATATTTTCAGCCAATCCAAGCCCGAGAGCTGCGACAAGTGGAACGGTCACGGTCGATGTCGTAACGCCTCCACTATCATACGCGATAGGGATGATATAGCGAGGTGCAAAATAAGTGATGATGATAACAAAAATATACCCCACGATGATAAAATAATGCAACGCCATGCCACTTATAAGCCTAAAACATCCCAAAGCTATTCCTATGGCAACACCAAAAGCTACGGCTGTTCGTAGTGTATTTTGGTTGATATTGCCCTCACTTATTTCACTTGCTTTGATAGCGATAGCTATGAGTGCAGGTTCTGCCATGGTTGTGGCAAAGCCTATCAAAAAACCAAAAGCATATACAAGCCAGTTGTTGTTCATGCGCGTTAGTTCATAAGCGATACTCTCACCGATTGGAAAAAGTCCAAGCTCAAGTCCAACGATGAAAGCATCCAATCCGATGATCACCAAGATAATACCCGTGATCACTTTTGGTAAGTGTGCGATCGGTTTTTTGATGATGAGGTATTGGAAAAACGAGATAACCAATAGTATAGGCAAAACATCTTTTATAACGCCAAGTAGTTCTAAAAAAAGATTATACACACTAAAGCGATGAAGGAGCGGTGCATTTTGTGCCACTTCGCTAACAAGCACTCCTATATCTGTGGATGTGTTGAAATTATATACGACGATACCAAAAATTTGTACAAAGATCATCGGCGTTAGCGAGGCAAAAGCTATCAGACCAAATCCATCAATCATCGGATTGCGTCCTTTGATTGAAGAACTCAGTCCAATGCCAAGAGCAGCTACAAGTGGCACAGTCACAGTCGATGTCGTAACGCCACCACTATCATATGCAAGCCCTATGATCTGCTCGGGTGCAAAAAAAGTAGTACACACAACCAAGATATAGCCCGCTATAATGTAAAAATGTATAGGATGTCCTAAAAGAATTCGTAAAGTACCAAGTGCGATGGCAAAACCAACCGAAAGTGCTACGGTGAGTCTGAGGTAAAAAGCATCTATTTTACCATCACTAATGATAGCAGCTTTATTTGCGATCGCAATGAGTGCAGGCTCAGCAATTGTAGTGGAAAATCCTATAAGAAAAGCAAAAAGTAAAAGCCAAAACACAGAACCTTTTTTTGCAAAATCATTAGCTAAATTTTCTCCAACAGGAAAGATACCTATCTCAAGTCCTCTGATAAAAAGTGCCAGTCCAACAGCAACAATCACTAAGCCCAAAGAGATAGAAAAAAGATCTTGTGGGATATTTTTGATCACTAACGCTTGAAAAAGTGCCACGACAATTACAATAGGTGCTAAATCTTTAAAAGAATTTTTAAGATCCCTTAAAAAGATCTTGAAGCTCTCATTCATGTTCTTTCTTTCTCCACAATATTTTAAATCCTTTTTCACTCTCAAGTAGCTCTATAGCTCCATTGTGTGCTTGCATGATTTGTAAACTCAACGCCAAACCTAAACCATGCCCTTTTGTTTTAGTGGTTTTAAATGGTTCAAAAAGTATATTTTTATCTGTAAACGATTTGCCGCTATCTTTGATAATCAGCATATGATTGAGTGCATCACAATCATAATCAATTGAGACTTGATTTTTTTCAAAATCCTCTTCTTGCTCTTCAATTGCATCAATAGCATTGTAGAGAAAATTTTGTAAAACTAAAATTAAAAGTTCTTTGTCCGCATTGATTCTTACATGCAAGAGTGAAAAATCAAAGTTTATCGGCTTTGAATAGTTATAATCTTGTATGATCTCTTGACATTCGTTTTGCAATTCATCCAGATAAAATGAGGTAAAATTAGCCTGCAAACCTTTTGTAAAAAGAAGTGTGGCTTTGATAATTCGTTCAACTCTATAGATGGCTTTTCGCATTTCTAGCACAAGCGGTTTACTTTTGATATCAACCCGCTTAAAAAGTGTTGAAGCCAAAAGTGCCACTGAACCTATGGGATTTCTGATCTCATGTGCCAAATGCGCTGCAACTTGTCCCATCGAAGCAAGCCGTTCTTTGCGTTTTTCTTCTGTAATATCAGTAGCGCTGACCACAGTTTTCTCAGTATGTTTTGCAACTTTTATAAGATAAAAATGATTTTTATACTCTATCTCATGGGCTTGTAAATCTTCTTTGATTACAAGAATGAATGCACCTAAATTTTTAGCCTCAGAGTTTTGTAAAAATATCTCGCCCGATTCATCAAGTACCCACAACGCATTTGGTTGTACTTCAATCATTTCGCGGATAAAATCCTGTAGGGAAGTGTAGGAAGTGTTGAGCTTTTTGTACTCCTCTTCTATCACATAGGTTTGCTCGATAAGATCAGCAAGCCCCTTTTTAAATATCTCTTTTTCTGTATTGCTGAGCGTTGCGAGTAGTTTTTCATCAATCATAGAGTTCCTTAAAAGCTGTGATATCAAAGAGCCAAACATCCTCTCTTTTTTGCTCCATAAGTTCTTTGGAAAAGCCACTTTTAGAAAAGAGCGCGAACTTGTTTACATGTAAGCCTGCCCTGAAGCATTTTTGCTCCAAAGCATTGAGAATATTTTTGCAAATTTTTGTGTTTTTCCACTTTGATTCACCAGCAATAACTATGCCATCTTTTGTATGGGTAAGCAGATCGATCTCATTGTTTTTATCCCAATAGCTGCCATAATCTTCAATATTTTCAACCCCAACTTGATGGATAATCAGTGCATTGCTCAAATACTCAAAACAAAAACTCGTAAATTTATCAAGTGAATTTTGTACATGTAAAAGCTCAGGAACTTTTTGATAACAATAAGTAAACCAAAAACGAGTAAAATTGTTTTGAAAGTAAAGCTTGTCTTGTATAACATAGTGCCGTAAAGCTTTTTTGATGGGGTGTGATTTTAATCGTCTCAGTGGCTTTTCTCGTGTCTTTTCTTTTTGGATAATCCCTAGAGAAAATAATACTTGAAAAAGATGTTTGCTGCGAATCTGCGATATCTTTTCTTTTTGAAAAGTGCTATAAATTTTACGATCTCCCTTTGCTATGCGCGAGAGGATCGCTGTAAGATCGGCTTGAAAATCTGCATCTG
Source organism: Sulfurospirillum sp. (assembly GCA_014859685.1). Taxonomy (GTDB): domain Bacteria; phylum Campylobacterota; class Campylobacteria; order Campylobacterales; family Sulfurospirillaceae; genus UBA6810. Next base: position 190,192 of record JACUTU010000004.1, read on the forward strand.
TATCGAAGAGAAAATATTTTTGCAATGCTTCGTGCTTTTCAATGATATATCTTTGTATGCACTCAAAGATATCTGTATTAAATTGCAGCGTATGCAAAAGTGGGTATCCATCAAAAATAGCATAAAATTCTATCGCTTCTTGGATGTCAAGATAAGGAAATTGCAAATGAAATTTTTTGAAACGATTGTTGATGCAAACCCCCTTTTGTTTGGGTAAATTATACAAAAAATTGATAAAGTAGAACTTTTTTACCCTACATGTAAGGTATAATTGCAAAAACAATACAAGAAAGAAATGATAATGCAAGAGATACGAAAAGGAATCATTTTAGATAAAGATATACTATATTTTGATTTTACTGCTTCTGGTTTGGCGTATGAGCCTATAGAAAATGAAATCCATGAAATCCTCAAACGATATGCCAATACCCACTCGGAAGTTGCATCAAATGCTATAACAATGAGCGAACAGTATGCTCATGCAAGAACTTCTATGAGAGAATCTTTACAAGTAGATGAGAGTTTTTACATCATGCCTTGCGGTACTGGGGCAACAGCTGCAATCAAAAAATTTCAAGAGATTTTAGGTTTATATATTCCCCCAAAAACAAGAGCAAGATATCCGATTTTGGCGAGAAATCTCCCGATCGTGCTCGTGGGTCCTTACGAACATCATTCAAATGAGATTAGTTTTCGAGAAGGTTTGTGCCAAGTTGTTCGTGTGTTGCTTGATCAGGATAAAAATATAGACCTTACAGACCTTGAAAAAAAGCTAGAAGCCTACAAGAATAGGGAAATCATCGCCTCTTTTTCTGTTGCATCAAATGTAACGGGTATTTTGAGCGATTATAAAAGTATTTACAAGCTTGTAAAAAGATATAACGGGCTTTTATGTCTCGATGCAGCTGCGGCAAGTCCTTACATCAACATCGATTGCAATTTTTATGATGCACTGTTTCTCTCACCACATAAATTGCTCGGTGGCGTTGGAAGTTGCGGCATTCTTGTGATCAAAAAAGAGTTATGTGACATCCCTAAACCAACTTTTGCAGGCGGTGGAACGGTGGCGTATGTGAGCCGTATGGGGCATGAATATCTAAGTGATATGGAGCTACTTGAAGATGCTGGAACGCCAGGAATTTTACAATTCATCAGAGCCGCACTTGCGTATAAATTACGCAATGACATAGGACTTGAAAAGATTCACGCACTCGAAGAAGAACTCAAGCGATATTTTGGCTTGCAAGTGAGACAAATGCAAGGCGTGAAGCTGTATTGTAGTTACACACAAGAAAAATTGCCGATTTTTTCACTCAATTTTACAGATATCAGCCCTTATGATATAGCCAAATATCTCAGTGATCATTACAAGATACAAACCCGTGCTGGATGCGCTTGTGCTGGACCCTATGGACACGATTTGCTAGATCTTGAAGATGGACAAGAGTTCGAGGAAAAACCTGGCTGGCTTCGTATTAGTATCCACTACACGCACACAAAAGAGCAGATAGACTCACTACTTAAAGCTTTGCAAGAAGCCATTGTGGCACTATCACCAAAAAGCTAGACTCACTTGCAAAAGACAGCCAAACTCTTAGCATTGCATAAACCAAAGGGGTATGTGGTTACTCGCAGAGATGATTTGGGGCGAAAAACTGTTTATGAACTTTTACCTCAGTGGGCATTTGATAATGGGTGGATGCCCATAGGACGGCTTGATCTTGCATCAAAAGGACTGTTGCTTTTTACAAGAGATGGTAGTATCAATAATGCACTTACAAAACCAAAAAATTGCATAAAAACTTATGAAATTTGGGTGCGTGGCTTTGTGAGTAATGAACTCATCGCTACAGCTCTTGTGGGTGTACATAGTCCTTTTGGATTGCTGAGAGCTTTAGAGGTGCAAAAGATTGGCGTGGGTGGTGCTAAAACAAAACTGCGGGTATGTATTGATGAGGGTAAAAATCGTCATATTCGCAGACTTTTTGGTGCGCTCAAAGATCCAAAATTTCAAACTCCACTCAAAGTGCTTGATCTTAAGCGAGTGAGTATCGGTTCTTTCAGTCTGGATATGCAAAGCGCTTGTTGGCGTTTTCTCACACCCTTAGAGGAAAAAATTCTTTTAGAAACTGATGTTACACACTAAAACGAACTCGCCCGTTTTGCTAAAGAAACTTCATTTTACGGCAGGAACACAACCCACTAAAGCTACGAAAAAACAGCTTTTTCGAAAAATACTAAGTATTTTTACGCCTTTGTTGTAGAAGTACGAAAGTAGAGTCGGAAAAACTTGTGTAAAATCGTAAAGTTTGCATGTGGCAAATAGCGACAAGTAAGAAATAATAGATTTATGTCATACGCATTTGCTAGAGTAAATTAAGAAAATTTTTAGGAGGTTTTTTATGCGTGTTGGAAAATTGGAGATAGCTTCAGAATTATACACATTTATAGATACCCAAGTGCTTGATGGCCTTGATTTTAATAGTGAACAGATTTGGGAAGGTTTTGCAGATATACTCACTAAGTTGGGTGCAAAAAATCAAGAACTTGTAAGCAAACGAGATGTATTGCAGCAAAAACTCGATGCATTTTATAGTTCTTTAAAAGGGAAAGAATTTGACGCTAAGGCACAAAAAGAGTTTTTGCAAAGCATTGGATATCTTGAAAATATTTGTGAAGATTTTATGATTTGTACTGCAAATGTAGATGATGAAATCTCTCAAATTGCAGCCCCACAATTAGTCGTTCCAGCTGATAATGCAAGGTATGTACTCAACGCTGCAAATGCGAGATGGGGAAGCCTTTTTGATGTGCTTTATGGAACAGATGTGATAGAGCAAACACCACCATTTAACACCACCAATAGTTATAATCCAAAAAGAGGTGAAAAAGTTTTTGCCTTTTGTTTCGCATTTTTAGACGAAATAGCACCTTTACAAAAAGGTAGTTTTAGTGATGTGATCAAGATAGAACTTGTGGACAACACACCTGTTTTTAGCTTGCAAAATGGCACTCAAACGAGACTTGAGGATGGAAGTATTTTTGCAGGCTACCAAAAAAAAGACACACAACTTTCAAGCCTTTTATTCAAACATCATAGCCTACATGTAATCCTCGTGCTAGATAAAACAAGCTCTATAGGCGCACAAAATGCTCTTGGCTTGAGCGATGTGATGCTAGAAGCTGCCCTGAGTGCTATCGTAGATTGTGAAGATTCTGTGGCGTGTGTTGATGTAAACGACAAAGTAAAGATCTATCGCAATTGGCTTGGTTTAATGTTGGGTGATTTGCAAAGCACTTTTACAAATAGGGACAAGGTAATACACAGAAAACTTAATGATGATAAACACTTTTATGCTCCAAATGCAAGCGAATTGTGTTTAAGTGGACGCGTATTGTTACTCAATCGCAATGTGGGCATTCACATGTATACAGATATAGTGCAATATGATGGGGCCTCGATTCCTGAGGGATTTTTGGATGCTTTTGTGGTTACGCTGTGTGCTTTGCATGATCTCTCAAGTAAGAAAAAATTGAAAAATAGCACAAAAGGTAGTGTGTACATAATAAAGCCAAAATGTCACGGAAGTGAAGAGGTTGCATTTGTTTGTGAACTTTTTGATGCGATTGAACAGCTTTTAGGATTGAAGCAATTTACTATAAAAATGGGCATCATGGACGAAGAGAGGCGGACGAGCGTCAATCTTAAAAATACCATTGAAAAAGCAAAAGAGCGAGTCTTTTTTATCAACACAGGCTTTTTAGATCGAACGGGCGACGAAATTCATTCGATCATGCAACTCGGTGCTGTGATGCCAAAAGAGGAGATAAAAAAAGAACAATGGTTGCAAGGATATGAAGATCAAAATATCGATGTGGGCTTACATGTAGGCTTTTTTGGAATCGCGCAAGTAGGTAAAGGAATGTGGACGATGCCAGATCTGATGCACGATATGATCAAAACCAAGATAGCACACCCACTCTCAGGTGCCAATACAGCATGGGTGCCATCGCCAACCGCAGCAGTTTTGCATGCTTTGCATTATCATAAAGTTGATGTGAAAGCCTTGCAGCTTATGATGCAAAAAACACCAAGACAAAGTCTCGATGCCATCTTGAATCCAGCAATGTTGCGAACAAAACTCAGTACGCAAGAGATTCAAGATGAGATAACAAACAATATCCAAAGCATTTTAGGCTATGTAGTTCGCTGGGTAGATCAAGGCATAGGTTGTTCAAAAGTACCAGATATTAACGATGTAGCACTTATGGAAGATCGGGCTACGCTTCGCATCTCTTCGCAACATGTAGCAAATTGGTTGTATCACAGCATAGTTACCCACGAGCAAGTTTTGCAAACTTTGCAGGCTATGGCAAAAGTCGTGGATGCCCAAAATGCGGGTGATCCAAATTATAAAAATATGGCATCAAATTTTGATGAAAGTCTTGCCTTTACTGCTGCATGTGATCTTGTATTTGAGGGGGCAAAGCAGCCCAATGGTTACACGGAATTTATCCTACACAAAAGAAGATTGCAGGCAAAAGCTCGTTACATGTAAGGTAAAATTATCGCCGTCTATCATACCAAAAAAGACAAAATAAAAAATAGATAAATGTGAATGTTACGCACCTAAAGCTACGAAAAAACAGGTTTTTTCAAAAGCGCGTAAAGCAGATTAATAATCAAAAGTAGTTGAAAAACTTATTGTAAGGCTCGATTGAACTTCATATAAGCTCAATCAAGCCTTTAAATTTTTTGTAATTATAGAGTACGGAAGAAAAAAGTGGTGGGTCCTGAGTGACTCGAACACTCGACCACTCCGTTATGAGCGGAGTGCTCTAACCAACTGAGCTAAGGACCCTTTAAATTTTAAGAGTGTAATTATACTGTGTGGATTGTTAAAAAAAGATAAAAAGAATAAAAAATAACCAAAATTAAATCCGCGACTCTAGTTTTCTTGTGCCGCCAAAAGGGTCTCGTTGAGTTTTGAAGCTACTTAGAAGAAAAAAATGTGTAAAAAAAGATATGCTAAAAAAGCATATTTTGTATTTGTTATACTAATTTTGACTTCTATAGATTTGCATTTTTACTTGTGATAGGATTAGAGAAAAAATATAAAGAGTAGTGATTTGAAAACTTATAATTTTAGCTGTGTCGCAGATACAATCCAAAAGATTATAGATTTTTCACTTTTTAAAAATGAAGCCAATGTTCTTGTGCAAGTGTTTTGCGGTGAAGATGTGCGGGCTTTTAAGATGATATGCGGTGTTATTTTGCACGAAATTCCTCAAGCGATTTGTATAGGATCTACAACCGATGGTGAGATTTGCGAAGAACAAGTGAGTATATGCAAAACCACTGTTTCTCTTAGCGTATTTTCACAAACACACTTAAAAACTTCCTATAAAAATGAAAAAGATGCTTTTACATGTGGCTTTGAATTGGCAAAAGATTTGGTAACACAAGATACAAAACTTCTTATTCTTTTTAGCGATGGTACCCAGATGAATGCAGAAGAGTTTTTGCGAGGTGTCGCAGCTTACGATGCAAAAGTAATGATTTGTGGCGGTATGGCTGGAGACAACGGCAATTTTTTGCAAACGCATATCTCTTCACAACACACGATCTTAAGCCATGGTGCAGTTGGCGTTGCACTTGATTCGGATATCTTGCAAGTGGCAAGCGATTATAAGTTTGATTGGAAAGCTATCGGTGTTTGGCATGAAGTGCAAGAAGTCGTGGGAAGCCGTATCTATAAAATTGATGGAATGACACCTGTAGATTTTTATGAAAAATACCTCGGAACCAATCTCTCGCAAATAGAATTTCCTCTTATTTTTGAAAAAAATGGTAAACCAATCGCTCGAGCAGTTATCGCCAAACATCTTGATGGAAGTATGAGTTGCGGCGGCAATTTGCACGCTGGTGATCAGGTGAAAATTGGCTATGGCGATGCAGAGTCGTTGCTCAAAAATCCTATTGAAGTATTGGAAAATCTTAAATCAATTAAAGCACAAGCATTTTTTATCTACTCATGTATGGCAAGAAGAAGGTATATGCCAGATTTGATAAAATTGCAAGCAGAACCTTTCGCCAAACTAGCACCAACGGCAGGATTTTTTACCTATGCGGAGTTTTATCATCAAAATGGGCATAATGAACTCTTGAACCAAACGCTCAGCGTAGTTGCACTTAGTGAAAAAATGAGTACGGATGTAGCAATAAATGCCCCTAAAATTCCATTGAGTGTAGAAGAGGCTGCGTATGCAAAAACCATCCAAGCATTGACAAATCTTATACAGCAAAGTACGCGTGATTATGACGCACAATCAAGAAAATTAGAAGAACAGATGCACTATATCAACAATCTTTTAAATGCACATAAACAATTTTTGCGTCACACCGTACATGAGATGAATTTGCCCTTGAGCGTGATTATGGGCAATATTGAATTGCATGAGATGGAACTAGGCAGAAGCGTATATCTTGAAAACATAGAAGTTGGGGTAAAAAGTATTTTTTCCCTCTATGATGATTTGAGTTATTTGGTGAAAAAAGATCAAATCAGTTATTTTAAGAGAAGAATTGATTTGGCCGATTACATCAGAAGTCGCGTGGCTTTTTTCGAACAAGTCGCATACAAGGCACAATCCTCGCTAGAGTTTACATGTAAGAGTCCTCAAGCGTATATATTTTTTAATGAAACAAAGTTGCAACGCATCATTGATAATAATCTCACAAATGCCATCAAATATACACACGAAAACAAAAAGATTAGTGTTACGCTTGAAAAATTAGGGGAGTATTTCTTGTTTAGCGTGGCGTCGCATTCAAGAAAAATTCAACATCCACAGCTTGTGTTTGAAGCGTTTTATCGTGAAGAAAAATCAAAAGAGGGTTTTGGCTTGGGTTTAAATCTTGTTAAACGCATATGTACGGAAGAGGATATTGAGATAACCGTGAATTCGGATGAAAATCGCACAATTTTTACTTATAAATTTAGAGAAGATGATAGATGAAAATCTTACTACTTGAAGATGATATTATGCTCAATGTCGCCATCACTCACTATCTTACCACACTCAAACATAGCGTTACACCACAAAGAGATGGAGAAGAGTGTTTGTGTGTTGCAAAAAATGAGCAGTTTGATCTGTGCATTTTTGATATCAATGTGCCAAGCAGGAATGGTTTAAGCATCTTAGAAGAGTTACATGTGTGCAAAAAAGCAGTGCCAGTGATCTATATCTCAACACTTATAGATATAGAAGATATCTCAAGGGCGTATGAGCTTGGTTGTTGTGATTATATAAAAAAACCCTTCCATCTTAAAGAATTAAATTTTAAAATCAACCAAATAGTGCAAAGAGCAAAAAAAGATATGCACCATAAGCGGCTCTCACAACAGTATAGTTATGATTGTGATAGCCTCACACTTTACTATGGCGATATCCCGCAAATACTCTCAAAAAGACAGCTGCAAATCATACAATATCTAGCACATAATCGCTCATTTGTATGTAGTTATGATATGTTCCGTGAATTTGTTTGGAGTGATGATGCCATAGACGATGCAACCATACGAGCCGAGATAAACAGACTCAAAAAAAATCTTAAAGAGGATTTTATAACCAACATTAGGGGTATTGGTTACACGATTAGGCTATAAAATTTGACTGCTATTTTCATGCTATAAACTTGCAATAAAATACTTATGAAAAACTGACCTTACGCACTTTTGCAAAAAAATTCGCAAATACCTCTCATTTTCTCGAAAAGTACTCTTTTCGTAGCTTTAGAGGGTTGTAGGGACATTTGTTCCTACCACTAAAACGCACAAGTTCGTTTTAGTGCGTAACATCAGTCAGAAATTTTAAAAGGAGTAGTCATGGCAGATAAAATTTATCGCATCAACATGAACGATTTGAGTTTTACAATCGAGGATGTTCCAAGCGAATGGATGGGACTTGGAGGGAGAGGACTTACCTCTACTATCGTGGCAAAGGAAGTTGATCCACAATGCCACCCTTTAGGACCAAATAACAAGTTGGTGTTTGCACCAGGTTTGCTCTCAGGAACAAGTGCTGCAAATAGTGGCAGAAATTCTTGTGGTGCAAAAAGTCCACTGACAGGCGGTATAAAAGAGAGCAATGTTGGTGGAACAACCGCTGGTATCATGGCAAAACTTGGTATAAAAGCACTTATCATCGAGGGGTTGCCACAAGATGATTCTACATTTTATCACTTACATGTAAGCTTTGAAAAAGTAGAAATCCAACAAGTTCCAGAACTTGTTGGCAAGAACAATTTTGAAGTTTTAGATCATATGCTCGCAAAATACAATAAAAAAGTAGCCGTAATGAGTATAGGTCGTCCCGCAGAGCAAAAGATGCTCATCTCAAATATCTCTGTAAAAGATCCAAAAGGCAAGCTCAGAAGCCATGGCAGAGGAGGGCTTGGAGCCGTTATGGGATCAAAAAAGATTAAGTGCATCACTGTGGACGCTGAAAAATTTAACGAAGCAAGTGCAAATATAGTAGATCCTGAAAAATTCAAGGAAGCCAATAAGGTTTTTACTAAAGCATTGCAAGAAAATCCTATCAGCGGAGAGGGTTTGCCTGCATTTGGAACAAATGTGCTTGTCAATATTCTTAACGAAGCAGGAGCACTTCCAACAAGAAACTTTAGAAGTGGACAATATGATTTTGCTGAAAATATTTGCGGTGAAACAATGGCTGAAAATATAAAAGCAAGAGGTGGTAGCACAACGCATGGTTGCCATGCTGGTTGTGTGATTCAGTGTTCGCAAACTTATAATGACAAAGATGGTAACTACCTCACTTCAGGTTTTGAATATGAAATGATTTGGGCATTTGGTGCAAATTTTGGCATAAGAGATTTAGATTTGATAGCAAAAATTGATGCTTTGATGGATGATTTGGGTGTAGATGCTATCGAAACAGGTGTGACGATGGGGCTTGCTGCGGACGCTGGAATACTAGCGTATGGTGATGGAGCAAAAGCGTATGAAATCTTAGCCAATGATGTTTCAAACGGTACACCACTTGGACGCATTATCGGCAGTGGTTGTGCAAATCTTGGCAAACTTTATGGCTTGGTACGCGTGCCTGTGGTTAAAGGGCAAAGTATTCCAGCCTACGAGCCACGAGCTGTAAAAGGGCAAGGTGTAGCGTATGCTACTTCTCCGATGGGTGCTGATCACACCGCAGGATACGCAGTTGCTACAAATATCCTCAATTCAGGCGGCTTTGTAGATCCACTCAAAAAAGAGGGACAAGTGGCACTTGCAAGAAATCTTCAGATAGCTACAGCCGCAGTCGATAGCACTGGTATGTGTATCTTTGTAGCTTTTCCAGCGCTTGATGATCCAAAATGTTTACCAGCACTCATAGATATGATCAATGCACGATTTGGTATTAGTCTCAGTGGTGATGATGTTCTCAATTTAGGCGCAAATATCTTGAAAACAGAAAGGGCGTTCAATATCAAAGCAGGGCTTACAAGCGCGAGCGATAGATTACCTGAATTTATGAACTATGAGCCATTGCCACCGCACAATTTAGTTTGGGATTTTACCAATGAAGAGATTGATGAATTTTGGAATTTTTGATGCAAGAGATCCACATAACCATAAAACTTTTTGCCCAATACCGCGAAGAAAGGTTTAAAGTGGAGCAAAGAAAAATCAAAAAAGGTACGAGTGCCAAAGATATCATGGATGTGCTTGGCATTAGTGAACACAAACTTCCGCTTGGCGTTTTGATGGTTAATTCAAAACATGAAAAAGAGGATTACATACTACAAGAGGGCGATACACTCGCTCTCTTTCCAAAAGTTGGCGGCGGTTAATGCAAACGCTGAAAAAATTTTTAGAACAAAAACAAGAAGCGGGATTTTTTTCACATCTTACATGTAAGGCTGCTATGCAAAGATTTTCGCTTACATGTAAAGAAGTAGAGTTGTATGCACTAGAGCTTGGTATCACGCCACTGAGGTACAAGAGAAACCAAAGCACCATCAGTTGTGCAGCACAAAAACAATTACTTCTTTCGCATGTGGCCATCATTGGATGTGGTGGGCTTGGCGGACATGTTGGCGAAAATCTTGCCCGCATCGGCGTGGGTTCGTTGTGTCTTTTTGATTTTGATATCTTTGAAGAACACAATCTTAACCGTCAAAATTTTTCAAACTTTGCAGTGATTGGTGAGCAAAAAGTAACAGTTGTAAGTGAACAATTGCAAAAAATAAATCCAGCGTTGCACATCAAAACTTATGCCAAAGCGTTTGATGTACAAAAAGATTTTGCACTGATTGAGAGTTGTGACGCGATCATTGATGCACTTGATGACCCTAAGATTAAGTTAGCCTTGAGTCTTACATGTAAGCAAAAAAATAAGATATTTATCCACGGAGCCATCGGCGGATTCAACGCGCAACACGCTACATGTAACAGTTTGGAAAATCTTTACAAAACGACTAGTAAGGGTATCGAAACTAGTGTTGGTAATCCATCTTTTACAGTCACTTACGCTGCTGCATTGCAAAGTGCTGAATGTATAAAAAGCATACTGGGCTTAGGCGAAAATTTGCAAAACAAGATCTTGCTCACAAATTTATTGGAAAATGAATTTATCATTTTAGATAATTAACTGATGTTACCCACTAAAACGAACTTGTGCGTTTTAGTGGCAGGGATAAATGTCCTTCAACCCCCTAAAGCTACGAAAAGGGTACTTTTTGAGAAAAGGAGAGGTATGTACGAATTTTTTTGCAAAAGTGCGTAGGGTTAGTATTTAAGCGTTATATTTTACAAACTTATAAGTCTGGTCATAACGAAAAGTGATGAGATTTTCAAGTATGCCAAAGAGCACCATAAAAGTGATGAAAGAACTGCCTCCATAGCTAAAAAAGGGCAGAGGAACGCCTACAACGGGAGCAAATCCGATTGTCATTGAGATATTAACACCCATATATACAAAGATGAGGAGTGCAACACCGCTTGTGACAACTTGCCCAAAGTAATCCTTGTGAAATTTTAAATTAAGCGTGATGAGGTGCGTGATCAGTAACGCATAGGTAAATATGAGTCCAAAAGCACCCCAAAAACCAAACCGTTCTACAAAATATGCAAAGATAAAATCACTCGTGGCTATGGGTAAAAATTTAAAATGTGTTTGCGTTGCATCCTCTTTTTCTTGCCCACTTATGCCACCACTACCGATAGCGATGATTGATTGCCTAACATGGTAACTCGGTTTTTCAGAGATAAAATCAGTAATGCGTTTTTTTTGATAATCTTGTAAAGAGCCATATAAAAATGGGCCACTTATGCCAACGACAAGAGCGAGTGTAATCCATATTTTTTTATTAACCCCAATGATAAAAAGCGTCACGAAGCCTACGATAAGCAGTACAAGTGCAGTTCCTAGATCTGGTTCTTTAGCGATGAGAAAAAAAGGTAAGAGGATGTAAAAACTCAGTCTTGCAAAATCACGCCAATTATAGCCCTGTGTGTCTGGCGGATTTTGTTTGATAAGATATGCTAGCATCAAAATAAATGCCGGCTTTATGAGTTCTGATGGTTGGATAGTAAAATGCACAAAAGGAATTTCAATCCATCTTTTCGCACCAAGTTTTGCTATGCCAAAAAACTCAACACTCACTAAAAGTGCGACAGTTAGCCAATAAAAAAAAGGGATGAGCCATTCAAATTTTCGTAAAGGAAAGAGAAAAAATGCCCAAAAACTAAAAAAACCAATAGTAAAATATACAAGTTGCTTGTTTGCTAAAATTGTATTTGCTTCGGATATAAGATAGAATGACAACACTACAATCGGAAAAACGAGCAAGGGGAGCAAAAAATCAAAATGAAAAAAAATGCGCCTATCTACTTGTAACACAAAAAATCCTTAAAAGTTTTTTCGAAAGTATAACAAAATCAAGGACAATAAAAAAGATGACAGTACAAAATACACGCAGCGGCAGGATAGATGCTATCTTGGCACAAGAACTACAATTGCCGCGTAACCAAATCGAAAAATTAATCAAAAATATTGGCATAAGCATTGATGGGAAACCTAGTCATAAGAGTAGCCAAAAGCTTCTTGGCGGTGAGTTGATAACATATGAATTTCAAGATGCCATCAAACAAGAGATAAAATATGCGGTTGATTTTGATATTGAGATTTTATACGAAGATGATGATGTTCTTGTAATCAATAAGCCACCATTTTTGACTGTACACCCAGCTGCTAGCGTGAAAGAGGTAACTGTTGTGGACTGGCTTATCCAAAAAGGAATTTCACTTTCGACTATCAGCGGTGAAGAACGCCATGGTATCGTGCATCGCATCGACAAAGAAACAAGCGGTGCATTGATAGTGGCAAAAAATAACGAAGCGCATATACATCTCGCACAACAATTAGAAGATAAAAGTATGGGCAGATACTATCTAGCACTTATCGACTTGCCATTGAAAGAAGATTGCGTTGTCGATAAACCCATAGGAAGAAGCCCACACAACAGACTCAAGATGGCAGTAGTACCAAATGCACGAGCTTCAAAAAGCGCCTTTGTAAAACTTGCACAAAGCACAAAAAGTAGTTACGAGCTTATCGGTGCAAAATTATTTAGCGGCAGAACACACCAGATAAGAGTCCATCTAAATTCCTTATCTCGCCACATCTTAGGTGATAGTTTATACGGTTTTAAGAGCCAAAAAGATACAATTAGCAGGGTTATGTTACATGCATCTGTATTGTACTTTTATCACCCTCGCACACAAAAATTTATACAAGTACAAGCCCCACTTTTTGAAGATTTTGAGGCTTTATTGGAAAAACATTTTGAAAAGGAAAGTTTGCATGAAAAAATTGATAGTGAGCATATTTGCGAGTATTTTACTACTCTTTATTAGTGGTTGCCAAAATTCACCTGTTCCCCCAAAACAACCAGTTATTGATGAATCTTTACCTATAGTTTCTAATATAAAAACCCTTGCGCAGATGAGTGAGATCGGTTTTGAATGGTCACCAAGCCTTGATCCTCGGGTGCAAGGCTATAACATTTATCGCTCAGATCCGACAAAAGACAATGGAAAGTTAGAGCGTATTATCTCACTCAAAGATGGCTATACTTCGCATTTTGTTGATGTAAGGTTACAACCAAATACACTGTATAACTATAGATTTACAAGTGTTGGAGAAGATGAACGAGAATCTGTACCAAGTGCCGTGATAAGTGCGACAACCAGCCCTTTGCTCTCTTCAGTGCCTTTTATACAAGGCGTTTCTGGCTTGCCACATCGAGCGAAAATCATTTGGCGTCCTCATCCGTTTGAAAAAGTTGCCTCTTATATCATTGAACGCAGTGATTTAGGATCAAGCAAATGGGAGCAGATAGCTATCGTGAATGGTCGATTGAACGCTGAATATATTGACAAAGATCTTCCAGATGCTCGCGTTTTTCGCTACCGTGTTATCGTAAAAACTTATGATGGATTACTCTCAATGCCAAGTGACATTGTAGAAGCTGGTACAAAAGCATTGCCAAAACCGATAGAAAATATCGAAGCAAGTAGCGATTTACCCAAAAAAATCCAACTCAAATGGAGTCCTTCTGCCTCGAGCGATGTGGTATATTATAAAGTTTATCGAGCGCTCAATCCATTGCTATTTTACAATTACAGAGCAAAAACAAAAGAAACAAGCTTTGAAGATTTGATACAAGAAGATAGTAAAGCGTATTATTATAAAATCACAGCGGTAGATAAAGATGGGCTTGAATCATTCAGACAAGAAAATGCAACGCTAGGAAGCACTTTGAGCATTCCACTAGGCGTGGTTATAACTTCCATCAACAGTGATACAAGAAGCATTCGTATCGATTGGCAGGTGCAAGATACTAGAGCGGTATCTTTTGAAGTGATCAAACAATTTGGTGCAAACAAGCAAGTGCTTAGGGGCATTAATCAAAAAAACTTTGTAGATCGCGATGTTTTCAAAGATATTTCGTACCGTTACAACATAGTAGCTCTTGATAAATACGGTCTTGCAAGTAAACCATCTGAAGATGTGGTTGTTTCTGTGATGGGAGAATAAATCCATATGCCAAATTTTCACGCTAGTGAATTTAGTGAACCACTTTTACCTGCAAAAATGGGTAAAAGTGAATTTCTATATCAAGCAATTTCCGATAAAGGCGAGCGTTTGGTGATGGTAAGATGCGAATCAGAGTGTTTTTTTATCAAAGCAAGTACCCACAAAAACGGCTATCTTTTTAAAGCAGATAAGATCACAAGACCTTCACATGTAGCACTTTTACAGCAAGCATTGGTGGATTTTAGAACGCTTATAAACGCTAAATCACATTTGGCAAATATAGAACCAAAACACCAAAAAACAACCGCTGGAAACCAATATCTCAAGAAAATGCAATATTTTGCTGATGATTTTGTAACTGATAAAGAGATTGTTATAGAAGTTGGTTTTGGAAGCGGCAGACATCTTTTGTATCAAGCAAAGAAAAATCCAGATAAAATTATCATTGGTTTGGAAATTCATAAGCCATCGATTGAGCAAGTTTTAAAACAATGCACGCTCCAAAATATAGAAAATATACTGATTGCTGATTATGATGCACGAGTTTTTTTTGAATTTTTACCCTCAAACAGTGTGAAACAAATATTTGTACATTTTCCTATTCCGTGGGATAAAAAACCACATAGACGCGTCATATCGCAACGATTTTTAACACAAGCAAAAAGAGTTTTGCTTGAAGGCGGCACGCTTGAACTAAGAACCGATAGCGACAACTACTTTACATACTCATTTTTTGAATTTATGCAGTTTCCAAAAGCGAGTGTGCAGGTGTATAAGAATAGAGAATTGCAAGTGAGCAGTAAGTATGAAGACAGATGGAAAAAACAAGAAAAAAATATCTATGATCTTATCTTGCATGAAGATGAAACTGCGTTAGCTGTTGCTAAGATCGGAAGAATTGCTTTTACTAAACCATTAAATTTCTTACATGTAAAGAGTATATTTGCAAATCAAACTTTGCAAAAAGATGCGTGTTTTGCACATCTTGAGGAGATTTATGAGAGGGATGAGGTCAGTGGTGTTTTGCGTGTATCTTTTGGCGGTGCACAGAAAAATGAACACAAATACATCATGATCGAGAAAGACAGCGTTTCTTACTTGCCAGACAGCGTTCTCGCGACTAAAGATAATCTTAACGCACACAAACTAATTGAAGAGATATTGTATGGAAAATGTGATTAACGCACAACAAATAACTTTGGGTTATGGCAGAGATGAACCTGTCATAAGCGGTGTGGATATGCAGATTAAACCGCATGAATTTGTGTTTATCACAGGTAAAAGCGGTAGTGGAAAATCCACAATTTTGAAATCTTTATATGGAGATATCGTACCGCTTCGAGGAGATTTAAATGTATGCGGTGTCAATATAAAAAATATCTCAAACGCAAATCTTAACCTTTTACGCCGTTATTTGGGTATTGTTTTTCAAGATTATCGTCTGATAAATGAGTGGAGTATCGAAAAAAATGTGATGCTACCGTTGATGATAGGCGGCTTTTCTAAGGGTGTGTGTCTAAAACAAGCGCAAAAATTGCTCAAACATGTAAATTTGTTGCACAAGGCCGATAAATATCCACTTGAATTGAGTGGGGGTGAACAACAAAGAGCAGCGATGGCACGAGCTTTGGCACACAATCCTGTGATGATTTTAGCCGATGAACCGACAGGCAATCTTGATGAATACTCAAGTGAATTGATTTGGGATCTGCTCAAAAATGCCAGAGAACATTTAGGCACAACCGTGGTTGTTGTAACGCACCATATCCCCCCTGATATAAGCATCAATTATAAGCATTATTTTTTAGAGAGTGGGGTTTTATATGAAGTCTCTTAAAAATCATATCGCTGTTATTTTGCCTCTTTTTGTGTTGCTCTTTTGTATGCAGTTGCTTTTTTCGATCAATACTGTGGTGCAAAATTATGAAAAAAAACTTACCGATGGCTATGTTATCATGATTGTTTCGCAAAAAAGTTTGGATGAAAATATACTCAAAAGTAAGATTGCTTCGATAGATTCGATGAGTGAAATCAGCTCAAAAGAGATACTTGATCGACTCAAAAAAGATATCTCTTCAACAAATCTCTCTTTATTGCAAGTGGCATTACCAAAATTTTATTCTATCAAACTCAAAAAACTTCCAAGTCAAAAAGCACTCGATGGCATAAAAAAAGAGTTTCAAAAAATAGACTCCATAACAAAAGTGGAGACTTTTTCACAAACATATTCTAAAATCTATAAAATGTTCCTATTTGTGCAGCAACTTTCGAGTGTGTTTGTTGTGTTAATTCTTATCATCTCCGTTTTACTTATCTTTAAACAGATGAAGATTTGGGTGCTTGAACATCAAGAGCGGATGTCAATCATGACGCTTTTTGGCGCTCCTTTTTGGATGAAAAGTGCTTTTTTGTATAAGCTTGCTATTCTCGATTCTATCTTGAGCGCCATCTTTGTTGGATTGTTATTTTATTATGCTCCGCAAATTTTAAATATAAAACTGTTTTTTGAAAGCATCGATGTGGTTTTTCCTCGGTTTGACCTTGTTGCTGATCTAGGTTTTCTTTTGGGATTTTCGGTTATTTTCTCTTTTTTTATTGTAAGTTTTGTGATAGCAAAGATGCGTACATCATGAAAATAAGCACTTTTTTTGCACTTTTTTTTTGCACCTCTTTATTTGTAGAAGCCTCTAGTCTTGAGAAAAAGATAAACGCAAAAGCACAAGATTTGCGAGTAAAAAGCCAAAGTGAACGGACTATTGCCAAAAAACTTGAGCAAGTAGCTTCTGAGGTTTTGCAAGAACAGAAGGTTTTAATCCAAACAGATGCAGCCATAGAATCCTTAAGCATAAGTATTGAAAAAAATAAAAATCTCATCAAAACAAAAGAAGAAAATTTACAAGATCTTACAACACAAAATGTAAGCCTTATACAAACAAAAAAAGGCCTAGAAGAAAAAATCACCAAGATAATTGCACAAGATTTTGCTTTTTATCTTGTAGTCGGCAAAGAATATCAAGATAATATGCAAGCCATTTTGATAGAAGAAGTTATGGCAAAGATGGATGTTATCATGCAAAAAGAGTTTGTAAAACTCTCGTCACAATATAAAAATATCAATGCCAAGATAGATATGCAAGCAAGTCAGATAGAATCACTCAAAAATTCTATCGAAGAGTTGCACGCTGAAAAGATTAAAAATACCCAATTGAAGAAAAGTAGAGAAGAGATTATAAAAAATTTGAATAGTAAAAAAGAATCCTATAAAAAAGAGCTTGAAAAGATAGAAAAAGAACGACAAACACTCCGAGCAACTCTTGAAAAGTTGAAGATTTTACAAAAAGAGGAAGAGTTGCAAAAACTCCAAGCACTTGAGGAGGCTCAAAGAAAACAGCAATCACAGCAAAGAGATAAACTCACAGTGAGGCAGATAGGTACATCCTATCAAAATAGTAAAGTGCAAAGTTACAATGGCAAAAAAACAATAGCACCGCTTGAGAATTTCAGTGTCAAAAGAAAATTTGGAGATTATATAGACCCTATATACAATATTAAAATTTTTAATGAATCAGTGCTTTTGCACACCAATGAACCTGATGCAAAGGTAAGAAATGTGCTTGATGGAAAAATTATTTATGCAAAAGATACTGCCATGCTTGATAAGGTTGTTATCGTGGAAAATAGCTATGGTATTCACACGATTTACGCCCATCTTTCAAAAATTGCACCAACGATTCAAGTAGGGCAAAAAATCAAAAAAGGGTATATTTTAGGTCGAGTTGATGGAGATCTTACTTTTGAAGTAACGCAAAAGAGTTATCACATTGATCCACTCCAGCTTATAGAAATTAAATGAGCTTTTTAGGTGTTTTATAGTAAAATGCAAAATTTTGGTAAAAAGAGGTGAGAGATGAAAAACAAAAGAGTACTTGTAAAATTTTCAGGTGAAGCACTCGCTGGTAAAAATAGTTTTGGCATCGATACTTCTATCTTGAAGTTTATAGCCGAAGAGATTAAATCATTGGTACTTAATGGCATTGAGGTTGGTATCGTGATCGGCGGTGGCAATATAATCCGCGGGGTAAGTGCCGCAAAAGATGGGATTATCAAGCGTACAAGTGGGGATTATATGGGAATGCTTGCAACGGTTATAAATTCCATTGCGATGCAAGAAGCATTAGAGCATGTTGGTATGGATGTGCGCGTACAAAGTGCCATCAAAATGGAAGCGATTAGTGAAACTTTTATCGTTCGCCGTGCGCAAAGACATCTTGAAAAAGGTCGCATCGTTATTTTTGCTGCAGGGACGGGTAATCCATTTTTTACAACAGATACGGCAGCTACACTTAGAGCTATCGAGATTGGGGCGGATATGATTATTAAGGCTACAAAGGTTGATGGTGTTTATGATAAAGATCCAAATCAATTTTTGGATGCAAAAAAAATTGCCGCGTTGAGTTATGAGCGAGCAATGGAAGATAGTATTAAAGTGATGGACGATACATCTATCGCACTTGCAAAAGATAATGGATTGCCGATTATTGTTTGTAATATGTTTGAGAAAGGCAATTTGCTCCGCATTATAAATGGTGATTTTACTACTTGTTCAGTGGTAAAAAGCCGATTTGAAAATTAAAAAAAGGAAAAATTATGAGAACAGAAGAGATCACAGCAAAGGCACTGCCAGCTGTTGGTAACGATAGATATAGATTGGTAATGCTTGTTTCAAAAAGAGCAGAGCAGCTTGCAAATGGTGCTGAACCATTAGTAAAGGCAGATAAATCAAAACAAAAACTAACTGATATTGCGCTTTTAGAAATTGCAAGTGGAAAGATAGTTTTAGAATCCATCACAACTATTGAATAGGCTATAGGCAAAGCTTTGGAAGCTATCATTGAAAAAATTCTTACATGTAAAGACATAGAAACCTCATGTGAGATTTTATATACTTATCAAAAATCACCCTCGATTGAAAAAGCAGTGGGTTTTTGCATCAAATTTCATGAGGGTCAGTTGCGAAAAAGCGGTGAACCTTATGTGATACATCCCATACTTGTTTCAGCGATTATTTCGAATTTGGGTGGTGATGAAGATATGGTGGTAGCCGCCTTATTGCACGATGTGGTCGAAGATACTTGTTGCAATATAGAACAGATCAAAGAGTCTTTCAATCCAGAAGTAGCAAGAATTGTGGAGGGGCTTACAAAGATAGTTGAGATAAGAGATATTGAGCTTATCCCCTCAGATTCAAACAAAAAGATGGTCTCCTCGGCACTGAGTTTTAGAAAAATGCTCCTAGCGTCTATCAGCGATGTACGCGTATTGGTGGTTAAACTATGTGATCGCTTGCACAATATGCTCACCTTAGGCGTGCTTCCTCCTGAAAAACGCAAACGAATTAGCGAAGAGACAATGGTTGTATATGCACCTATCGCACACCGTCTTGGGATGTCTTCTATTAAAAATTATCTTGAAGATTTGAGTTTTTCTTATATCTTGCCAGATGAATATAAAAAAATAGATGATTATATCCTTGAACATAAGCAGCAATTACAACTGCGACTCAATCATTTTATTTCAAAAACAAAAAATCTTATGCTCAAAGAAGGTTTTAATGAAAATGAGTTTGAAATACAAAAAAGAGTCAAACACCACTATTCTATTTTTCTGAAAATGCAAAGAAAAGGGATCTCAATCGAAGAGGTGCTCGATCTTTTAGCTATTCGTATCATTGTGAAAAAATACATCGATTGTTATCGAGTTTTAGGTATCATTCATCAAAATTTCAATCCTATCATCTCCAGATTTAAAGATTATATAGCTATCCCAAAAGAAAATGGATACCAAACTATTCACACGACAGTTTTTGATGATAAATCCATCATAGAATCACAAATACGCACTTTTGATATGCATACAACAGCAGAATATGGTGTGGCCGCACACTGGAAATACAAATCAGGCGGTCTCAACCCCAAACTCCAATGGCTCAATGAAATCAAAGATCAAAATGATGAGATAGACAATGTAGAAGAATTTTATGAAACTGCAAAAGATAATTTGTATGTTGAAGATATCGTTGTTTTTTCGCCAAAGGGAGATATATTTACGCTTCCACGAGGTGCTACTGTGCTTGATTTTGCTTATGAGGTGCATACCGAAGTTGGTTTGTATGCTAAGGAAGCGTTTGTGAACAAGCAAAAAGTATCGCTTTTAGGTGAATTAAATAGTGGAGATATCATCCGTATTGTAACTTCTGAAACGCCGCAATTTCGTTGTAGTTGGGCAAATAGTGTCAAGACAGGAAAAGCACGAAATGCTATTGCGAGCAATTGTCGTGCAAAACTCAAAGAGATAAATTATAGAGTTGCTGTTGATCTGCTTTTGTGGGTTTTCAATGTCAAAGAGCCAAAACTATTGCGATGGCTGAAAAAAGAAAATTTAGATCCAAAAGTTTACAAGGCTGCTACAGATTCTATCTATTTTCAAGATGTGGTCAATGCCTTGAAAAAATACCCGCTAGCAGATAAGATTTTATTTCCTTTGTTAAAGCGAGACCGTTACAGTATCAAAAAACAAAAATTTGAAAATATCGTAATCTATTCGCACCAAAATATCTCCGATGTCTTATTTGATTATTGTTGTCATCCAAAAAGGGGTGATGATATCGTTGGTTTTAAAAAAGGAAGTGAAGTAATCGTGCACCATAAATTTTGCGAGCGAGCCGCAACACTGATGGCACAAAAAGAGCAGATGATTTTTGTAAAATGGACAAGAGAAGCTCCGGAACGATACAAAATCATCGTGAGTTTAGAAAATAAAAGAGGCTCATTAGCTGAATTTTTAACTTATTTGGCTAAAATGCAAATCAATCTAGTTACCATAGAACTTGGAAAATCAGACGAAGGACACGCTGATTATTTTGAAATGATTGTTGAATTGCCAGATAAAGAGATGTATTCTGCAAAAGAAAAACTCAAAACAAAATACCGAGTCATCGAATTTGTATCTATAAATGACGCATATAAAAAATAAAGGAAAATGATGTTGCAAGAGGCATTACATGAGATAAAACGAGGTGTTGCTGAGATTATAGATATACAGCGCATAGAAGTTTTGCTCAAAAATTACTTCGAAAAAGGGGAGACATATTTTGTGAAAGCAGGATTTGATCCCACTGCGCCAGATTTGCATCTAGGGCATACTGTTTTGCTACAAAAAATGGCAACATTACAAAAATATGGCGCGACCGTTCAGTTCCTAATCGGCGATTTTACTGGAATGATTGGCGATCCAACTGGCAAAAATGAAACACGAAAAAAACTTGATCGAAAAACTGTACTAGCAAATGCACAAAGTTATAAAGAGCAGGTTTTTAAAGTTCTTGATCCGCAAAAAACTGTTGTGATGTTTAATTCTGAATGGATTGAAAAGCTAGGCGCGACCGGTTTGGTTGAACTAACAACCACTTTCAGTGTTGCGAGAATGCTTGAGCGAGAAGATTTTGAAAAACGCTACAAATCCCAAACTCCTATCTCCATCAGCGAATTTCTCTATCCGCTCTTGCAAGGTTATGATTCAGTGGCTATGCGATGCGATATTGAGATGGGTGGAACGGATCAAAAATTTAACCTATTGATGGGAAGGCACTTGCAGAGAACTTACAATGTTGGCAAAGAACAAGCGGTTGTAATGATGCCACTTTTAGAGGGACTCGATGGAGTCAATAAGATGAGCAAATCACTTGGCAATTACATCGGTGTAACCGACACTCCTAGCGATATGTTTGGAAAGATTTTGAGTATTAGCGATACGCTAATGTGGCGATATTTTGAGCTTTTAAGTACAAAAAGTTTGCAAGAGATTGCAGATTTGAAAACAGCTGTTATGCAAGAAAAAATCCATCCAAAAGCGGCAAAAGAGATGCTAGCACAAGAGATAGTTTCTCGTTATCACAATGCAAATGATGCACAAAAAGCACAAGAAGAGTTCAACAATATTCATAAAAACAATGAACTTCCATCAGATATGCCAGAGTTTACATGTAAGGGTTCTCTTTGGATAGCCAAAGCTCTTGTAGATTGTAAACTAACAATTTCAACTTCGCAAGCAAGGCGAGATATCCAACAAGGCGGCGTTCGAATAGATCAAAAAAAGATAAGTGATGAGCAACTACAATTAGATAAAGGTGAGTATATACTTCAGGTTGGAAAGAGAAAATTTGCAAAATTAAAGGTAATATGATGACATCAAAAAACCTCAAAATTGGAAAACACACAATCGCACATCCAATTGTACAAGGTGGCATGGGACTTGGAATTAGCTGGGATTTACTAGCTGGCAATGTTAGCAAAGAAGGCGGTCTTGGCATTATTAGCGCAGTTGGTACAGGATACTATAATAACAAACAATTTAGTAAAAAAGATATCAATGCACGACCTTATGAAACTACCAATTTTTACTCAGCCGATGGATTAAAAGCGATAGTAAAAAATGCGCGAAAAATTTGTGGTGACAGCCCAATTGGTGTAAATGTTCTCTATGCTATCAATGATTACGGCAGAGTAGTTCGTGATGCTTGCGAAGCTGGTGCTGATGTGATCATAACAGGTGCCGGATTGCCTACAAATATGCCAGAATTTACAGAAGGTTTTCCTGATGTCGCCCTTGTGCCGATTGTCTCATCAGCAAAAGCACTCAAGATTATTTGTAAACGATGGAAACAAAGATATGACAGGTTGCCAGATGCTATCGTTGTTGAAGGACCACTCAGTGGCGGGCATCAAGGCTTTACTTATGAGCAGTGTATGCAAGAAGAATTTCAGCTTGAAAACTTGATAGCTCCCATCAAAGAAGAGATTAAAAATTGGGGTGATTTTCCACTCATCGCTGCGGGCGGTGTTTGGGACCATGAGGATATACTTAAGATGTTCGCATTGGGTGCTGATGGTGTGCAGATGGGAACACGATTTATCGGTACGCACGAGTGTGATGCAGATATGGCTTTCAAAGAGGTGCTTATCGCAGCTGAAAAAGAGGATATACAACTTTTCAAATCCCCCGTCGGATATCCAGCAAGAGGTGTGAGAACGCACTTGCATGAACTTGTAGAAAAGCGAGAGGGTCCAAAAGTTCGCTGTGTGAGTAACTGTGTAAGTCCATGCCACAGAGGCGTGGAAGCCAAAGCGGTTGGTTATTGTATAGCTGATCGATTGAGCGATGCGTATATGGGCAAAAAAGATACGGGACTCTTTTTTACAGGTGCAAATGGATATAAACTCAAAAAACTTATAAGCGTACAAGAGTTAATGCACAAGTTGGTTCATGGCGAAGATAGCTAGCCTTTTTCTTTTTTTTGCGCTTACATGTAGCCTCGTTTTTGCGCAAGAAAAAGCAAATATTGACTTTGGTTCCTATGACAAGAAGATACAATCAGCATCAAGTGATGAGTTATTGCGGGTATTGCATTCCCTCAAAAATATTTATATACAATCCATCATTTCAAATGAATCAGATCTCAAAAAAGATGTACTTCAAAGACTCATCAAAGCTTCACAAGCACTGCGACTTGATTTTGAGCATTATGAAAAAGAGTTGGCAACACTTCAAAAATTACAGCCTTCTTCTATCAAACAAATCCCTCCAAAGCCTTTGCTAGAACCCAAAAAAGAGCCAACAAGAGAGCCTGTAGAAAAAAAAGAGCGACCAACAATTACACAACCTGATGTGCTAATGATTACAGATCTCATCACAACAAACCAATCTTTACAACTACAATTTAACAAAAAAATTGATAAAAATGCTCTAAAATATTTTCAACTCTCATCAAAAAACTCTTTTCGAGAAGTTTTTGATATCAAAGCGGTTTTGTCTAAAAGCTACAATATTCCAACACCAAAAGCACTCAAAGATTTGCGTATCGCACAATTTGATCCACAAACCATTCGTCTTGTTTTAGAGCGTAGTATGACAGTAAAATCTATTCACAAGATAGATAACGATACGCTTTTTATCTACTTTGGCGCGAATAAAAAATTGCCAACAGCACCAATAAAAAGTATTACAACACAAGAGGCGAAAAAACTTTTAGCCACTACAAAAACAATCGTGATAGATGCTGGACATGGTGGTGCAGATGGAGGAGCTGTTGGATATAAAAAGAAGGTAGAAAAAAAAGCCGTTCTTGCTATGGCGCTTGTTGCACAAAAAGAACTCAAAAAACGAGGCTATAAAGTTTTCTTGACACGAGAAAAGGATAAATTTATTAAACTTCGCGATAGAACAAAATTTGCCAATGATAAAAACGCCGATATCTTTATCTCTATCCACGCCAATGCTGCTGCACACGAGAGCCAATACCTCACGCACAAGGGATTAGAAACTTATTTTCTCTCCAAAGATAGGTCTGAGCGATCAAAAAATGTTGCTGCACTTGAAAACCAATCTGATATCGATGAGATGGACTATTTTTCAAAGCAAACATTTTTAAATGTCTTCAATCGAGAAAAAATTATAGCCGCTAACAAACTTGCCCTCGATGTGCAACAAGGAATGATCAATCAGCTTCAAAAAAACTATAAGATAACAGATGGAGGCGTAAGAGAAGCTCCATTTTGGGTGCTCGTCGGAGCCCAAATGCCATCAATTCTCATAGAAGTTGGCTATATAACAAATCCCACAGAAGCACAACGACTCTTTGAATCACAATACCAAAAACTCCTAGCAAAAGGTGTAGCCGATGGAATTGATAGCTACTTTTTAAAAAACAACTAATCTAAAACCTTACATGTAAATCCTTTTTGTTTTACATGTAAGAGAAAATTACTATAGCATTGCTCTAGCAGATCTTTATCGTATGCGGCAAGGTAGATTTCAACTTGTCTTTTGCCTGCACTCATTTTTGGTAAAGAGGAGAGTTCTATCTTTTCCGGTAGAGATTTCATGATGTCTATAAGATCACTTTCGCCCGTATCAACTATGAAACTATGTGTGTGCGGCTTTGCTTTTGATGCGAAGAGCGTATCGAGTGTCCAAGTTATCATCGGCCATGCCATCGATGGAAAGCCAGGGGTAAAAAAATATCGCTCAAATAGATAAAATCCTGGAACATTGTTGATTGTATTGTGCAGGAGTTTCGCGTCTTGTGGGAGCATGCCCATATTTATACGGTGTGGGTATGCTTCAGCGCCAAACTGTTTTTCAATGAGTTCTTTTGCGCCTACATGTAAGCTTAGAGGTTTACATGTAAAGACTTGAGCTGCAATCTTGCGAGTAAGATCATCGGGAGTTGCACCGATGCCTCCAAAAGAAAACATTACAGCATTTGGATCTTGTTTTATAAATGCAAATGTTTGTTTTATGAGTTCTGGCTTATCTTTGATGACAAAACTTGCTTGATGGTTGAGTCCTCTTTTGGTAAGTTCTTCATTTATAAATGAAAAATGCTTATCTACCCGCCTTCCATTTAACAGTTCGGTACCTATGATAACGCTATAAAAGTTCATGTATAAGAGACTCCATCTCTTGTACCACAGTTTTAATCTCTCTTTCGCCATTTATTACATGGTAGAGATTTTTTGTAGTATAAAAAGTCTTGATCTGCTCTTTTGGTTCGTAGTAAACTTTGAGGCGATTTTCAAAAATGGCCATATCATCATCATCGCCACGATTGCGACCAAGCACTCTTTGTTTTGCAATACTATCACTTACGCGAACATCGATGACCCCTTTGAGATTGATCTTCTCTTGAACGCTCAATGTATCATCAAGCCCGTACATCTGCTCAACGCTTCTAGGATAACCATCGATTAGTATGATCGCTTCTTGTGCATTTTGTATCACATTCATGATAGCTTCAAGAACAATGACAACAGGGACAATCTCACCTGCATTGATAATGTGGGCTATTTTTTTGCCAATTTTACTGTTGTCTTTAGCGGCAGTGCGAAGAAGATCGCCAGTAGAATAGTGAGCTACATCGCTACTACTTTGTGCAATGATTTGTGCATCTGTAGTTTTGCCACTTCCTGGCGCACCTATGATCAAAAAGAGTGATTTCATAGGTTATGCTTTTGGTTTTTCTCTTAAGCGAATGCCAAGTTCTCGTAGTTGTTCATTTTCAACTAGGCTTGGTGCTTGCGTTAAGAGACATTGCGCTCTTTGTGTTTTTGGAAAAGCGATAACATCACGGATGCTTTCACTTTTGGTAAGCAGCATCATAAGTCTATCGAGTCCCATGGCAAGTCCGCCATGTGGCGGTGCGCCAAATTTGAGTGCATCAAGTAAAAATGCAAATTTTTCATGTGCTTCAGCATCGCTGATACCCAAAAGAGAAAACACTTTTTGCTGGATCTCTTTTTTGTGGATGCGCATACTTCCACCACCTAGTTCTACGCCATTTAAAACAATATCATAGGCGATACTTTCCATTTCATCGATGGGTGCGTCTAAATCGCGTGGCATCGTAAAAGGGTGGTGCAAAGCTTTGACTTTGCCCTCGGAGATTTCAAACATTTCAAAATCTACAATCCACAAAAACTCAAAAGCATCTTGCGAGATGATGCCCATCTCATTTGCTAAAAATATTCTAAATCTTCCCATATAATCAAGCACAAGCGACTTTGCACCAGCGCCAAAAAAAACAGCGTCGCCTACATGTAAGTCACAAACTTTGATGATTTCTTCTAAATCACTTTCTTCAAAGAATTTTGCCAAAGGTCCTTTGAGTCCGTCTTCTTTCATTTGAAAATATCCAAGTCCACTTGCGCCAAATTTTCGTACATAATCTTCAAAGCCTTTCATTTGGCGTTTTGAAAAGATATTGTCTCCATTTGGAACTTTGAGTGCTTTTATTCGGTTGTTTTTCTTATCTTTTGCAATAGAACTAAAGATTTCGTTGGAACATCGTGCAAATATATCGATAACATCAACCATCGAAAGATCATAACGCATATCAGGTTTATCACTCCCATATGTCTCCATCGCATCTTTGTAACGCATGCGTTTAAATGGAATCTGGATCTCATGCCCACACGCTGCAAATACATCTTTGAGCAATGCTTCAGTAACTTCAATCACATCTTCTTGCGTACAAAAACTCATCTCTATATCAATCTGGGTAAATTCAGGCTGACGATCTGCACGCAAATCTTCATCGCGAAAACATTTTGCTATTTGAAAATACCTATCAAAGCCAGAACACATAAGTAGCTGTTTAAAAAGTTGCGGAGACTGTGGCAGTGCGTAAAATTCACCATTGTGTACTCGACTTGGTACGAGATAATCTCTAGCACCCTCTGGTGTAGATTTGGTTAAAATCGGTGTTTCTACTTCCAAAAAGCCACGAGAATCGAGTAGATTTCGAGCGGCAATACTTGCTTTGCTTCTGAGTTTAAAAGTTTCATATGCTTTTGCATTGCGAAGATCTAAGTAGCGGTATTTGAGTCTGGTTTCTTCACCTACGCTGTTATCGCCGATCACAAAAGGTAGTGCTTCGCTCGCATTTTCAATAATGAGTTCATCTACAATAATTTCAATTTTGCCTGTTTTGAGTTTTGGATTTTCAAGTCCCTCTCCTCTTGGACGAACTGTACCAATTGCTCGCAACACAAACTCATCTCGAACGCTGTTAGCTATCTTATGCGCACTTTGACTATCTTGTGGATCGCACACAAGTTGCACGAGTCCGCTTTTATCTCGAAGGTCTATAAATATAACACCACCATGATCACGAGAGTTGTTGCACCAGCCGCAAACTTCTACTCTTTGACCTATATCTTTTTCATGTATATCAGTACAATAATGACTTCTCAAAGTATAATTTCCTTTTCCATCGCATTTTAAAAGGCTACGATTTTAGCAAAAAATAGCTTTAGCTTTGGTAAGGCTAAAGTACAATTAATCAAAGAAACGATAAAATCCCTCACTATGAAAATAATCAATACACCAGAAAAAATTTTATCAATTAAAACCGTTGGCATTATTGCAAAACCAAATGATGCATCTATGAAAATTTACTTTGAAACTATACGAAATGCCTTAGAAAAACGAGGCGTAAAACTACTTGTCGCACAAAGCACTGCCGATCTTTTTGGCTGTGAGGGAGTAAGTTTTGAAGCGATGTGTGAAGCATCTGATTTTTTGATTTCGCTTGGAGGCGATGGTACGCTTATCTCACTTTGTAGACGCAGTTTTTATTTTAGAAAACCTGTACTTGGGATCTACGCCGGTAATTTAGGATTTCTCACCGATATAGAAGCAGACGAAATTGAACCATTTATAGAAAAGATTTTTGTGGGAGACTACCGTATCGATACAAGAATGTTGCTTGAAGTTACGCTATATACAAAAGATAAGCAAGAAAAACTGTTGGCTTTTAATGATGCGGTATTTTCCCGTGCAAAAATTTCAGGAATGACAACTATTCAAGCGTCTATTCAGGGGCAACTTTTTAACGCGTATTATGGTGATGGTTTGATTGTTTCGACACCAACGGGTTCCACCGCATACAATCTTTCAGCTGGCGGACCGCTTGTGTATCCACTAACTGAAGCACTTATTCTTACTCCTATCTGTCCACATTCGCTCACACAACGACCTCTTGTTTTACCTGTAAATTTTGAAGTTTCATTTCGTTGCAAAGAAAAAGATACGCTTATCGTGATAGATGGTCAAGATACCTATGAGATGGGAGATTTTGAATCTGTCAGTATAAAGATAGCAAGCAGTGGTGCAAAATTGATCCATAGATTGGATCGAAATTATTTTGAAGTGTTGAAAAATAAGCTGCGATGGGGAGATGAATGATTCAAAGACTTCTTGTAAAAAACCAACTCACTTTTGATCTGTGCGAACTTGAATTTTCATCAGGACTCATTGCTTTTAGTGGTGCGAGCGGAGCTGGAAAATCTGTACTCATGCAAGCATTATTGTCGCTTTTTGGTTTATCGCAAAGCAACGCTTCATTGATTGAAGCACAAGTGGTGGGTGATTTGCAACTTGAAGCATTTGGTTTGCAAAGCGAAGAGGTTAATGTTTTTAAATGCTTCAAAGATAAATCCATTCGCTACTTTATAAATTTACAAAGTGTTTCAAAAAATAGTATGGCACAAATCACAAGTTCTTTTGTGAGTTATCTTTCGATGCGTAGTGATGATGATTTTGCGAGTGAAAAACTGTTGGAATTACTTGATGCACTCATCACACAAAAAGAGCCAGCGTACAGTACGCGGCTTGAAGCATTTGCGACTACTTTTAAGGCATACGCTCAAGAGCGAAGCGAGCTTGAAGCGCTTGAAGCTAAAGAGAAAAAAGTAGAAGAACTCAAAGAATTTGCTCGTTTTGAAATCGCAAAGATAGAAGATATCAATCCTAAAATTGGAGAAGATGAGGAGCTTCTTTCTTTTAAGCGATCCCTATCAAAAAAAGAGAAGTTGCAAGAGAGTCTTGCTAAGGCGTTGGAGATTTTTCAGCTTGAAAATTATGTCACTGAAGCGTTACATTTGATGGATAAACAAAGTGGTTTTTTTGATGAATCCATGAATGAATTACGGGCTTTGTTTGAAGAGCAGAGCCAAAAATTAGAAGAACTTGAAGAGATAGATGTAGAAGCGTTACTGAGCCGTATCGAAAAGATTGCATCACTCAAGTCAAGACACGGATCTATCGAACAAGTGCTTGCATATAAAGAACAAAAGATCCAAGAGTTGCGATCGTATGAAAATATTTCATTTACAAAAGAAGCACTTGAGCTTACATGTAAAGAGCATTTAGCCTATCTTCATGAACATGCACAGCAGATTAACACCAAACGAAATGCACAAATCGCAACGCTTGCAAAAGCTATCAATGCGTATCTCGACAAACTCTATATGCCACAGATTGGTTTAAGTTTAGAACCAATAGCTTTGTGTGCCACAGGCAGTGATAGTGTGGTTTTAGATCTTGCAACTGTGAGTGTAAAAAAGATAAGTTCAGGTGAATACAACAGGCTACGGCTTGCTTTTGTAGCTACAAAAAGTGATATTTTGCAACAAGGAAGCGGGATTTTGATTCTCGATGAAATTGATGCAAATCTTAGTGGCAAAGAATCTATGAGTGTGGCAAAAGTTTTGCAAGAACTCTCACGCCGTTATCAAATATTTGCGATCTCTCACCAGCCACAACTTTCAAGTAAAGCTGATATGCATTTTTTGGTTACAAAAGAAGAGGGCAAAAGCGGAGTGAAGCTTTTAAATAAGCAAGAACGCATAGAGGAGTTGGCTCGTATGGTAAGTGCCGAGCAGATCACAGATGAAGCCAGAGCATTGGCACAATCACTTTTAGAAGAGGTTTAAGAGATGGAAAAAAATAAAATACTCATTGTTGAAGATAACAAGGCATTGGCAAAACTTATAGCAAAAAAGATGCAAAAAGATCCAATATTTTCGATAGATATAGCCCATAGTTTACAAGAAGCAAAAGAGCTTATAGCTGTAAACCGTGATTATTTTTTGAGTTTGCTTGATCTTAATCTTCCTGATGCGCCAAATGGAGAAGTAGTTGATTTTGTACTCCAAAAAAAGATTCCTGTTATCGTACTTACGGGCAATATAGATACGCAAACAAGAGAAGAAATCCTTAAAAAAGATATCATTGATTATGTTTATAAGGGCAATATGGACGATGTGAATTACATCTTTGCACTTGTTGTACGACTTTGGAAAAATCGCACATGTAAGGTTATGATTGTAGATGATTCGATAGTAACGCGAAATGAAGTGAAAAAAATGCTCCAAACGCAAATGTATCAAGTTTTTGCAGCAGCTCATGGCGAAGAGGCGCTTGGATATATGCAAACAAATGCCGATATGAAACTTATTCTCACAGATTATCATATGCCAGTGATTGATGGTTTTGAACTTACAAAACAGTTGCGTCAAACATACACTAAAAATGAATTAGGGATCATTGCGATGACAGCAGTTACTGATGAGATGCTCTCTTCACGATTTTTAAAGATCGGTGCAAATGATTTTATCAACATACCTTTTACTAGAGAAGAACTTACATGTAGAGTCAATAATACGGTAGAGTATCTTGAATTTATCGAAACGATTAGCGATATGGCAAATACAGATTTTCTCACAGGATTGTACAATAGACGCTACTTTTTCAAGCAGATGCACGAATATGACAAGATAGCTAAAGAGCAAGATTTGCCATATGCGATTGCAATGATAGATCTTGATAATTTTAAAACTATCAATGATACTTACGGGCATGATCTAGGTGATAAGGTGATTTGTGCGTGTGCGCAAGTGCTTCGTGAAAATACTAAAGGTTCTGATATAGTGGCACGATTTGGTGGAGAAGAGTTTTGTATCGCACTCAAAAACATAGATAAAAAAACAGCGGTTGCATTTTTTGTGAAACTGCGTATGGCACTCTCTCAAACTAAAGTAATGCTTATTGATAAAGAGATAAATTTTAGTGCTTCCATTGGTGTAGCGTTTGATAGCGATGCCACGATTGATGAGATAATTGACCATGCGGATATGGCACTTTATTTAGCGAAAAAAAATGGTCGCAATCGTGTTGAAATCTCACAGGAATAGATGATGATCATTGATACGCATTGCCATTTAGACGATACAAGATATGATGAAGATTTACAAATAGTGTTACAAAACGCTACATGTAAGGGTGTTCAAGGTGTACTTATTCCTGGTGCAGATATCACAGATTTGCCAAAAGCACAAGCGATTGCACACAAAAATGAGGGTATATTTTATGCAGCCGGTGTACATCCTTATCATATAGATGGATTTGATGAGGCTATTTTACGCGTGCATTTAGCAGACGCAAAGTGTATCGCAGTTGGCGAATGTGGCTTAGATTATTTTCGTTTACCGCAAGATGTGGACGAAAAAGAGAAAGAAAAAGTGAAACAACAGGAGATTTTTGCTTTACATGTAAGGCTTGCTAGAGAGTTACAAAAGCCCTTGATTGTGCATATTAGAGAGGCAAATGAAGATAGTAAAAGAGTTTTGATTCAAGAAAATGCACGAGAAGTTGGCGGTGTTTTACATTGCTATAACGCTAGTGAACATTTGCTGGAATTAGCGGAGCATGGATTTTATTTTGGCATCGGTGGTGTTTTGACTTTTAAAAATGCAAAAAAACTTCTTGAGATACTACCAAAAATTCCGCTTGAACGCTTAGTTATAGAAACAGATGCGCCTTATCTTACTCCCCATCCACACAGAGGAGAGCGAAATGAGCCAGCCTATACGCGGTTGGTAGTGCAAAAGATAGCAGAAATTTTACAAAAAAGCGAAGAAGAGATAGAAAATATCACAACAGCCAACGCAAAAACTCTTTTTAAAGCAT
This sequence comes from Sulfurospirillum sp., assembly GCA_014859685.1. Classification (GTDB taxonomy): domain Bacteria; phylum Campylobacterota; class Campylobacteria; order Campylobacterales; family Sulfurospirillaceae; genus UBA6810. Next base: position 222,679 of record JACUTU010000004.1, read on the forward strand.
TTGCAAAGAGCTTTTAGGGTATTATAATTGCTTTATGTAAACCTATAAAGGAGAGCAATGCTACGGATACTTTTTTCTCTTATCTTCATCACTCAAGGCTTATTTGCTTTTTTAAACACGCACAATAATTATCAAGAACAAGAGAGAGTTGTAAAAACTTTTGATATTGATCCGAGTTTTCTCATCGAACCTGTTTTTGTTTCGATGAATAGCGACCTAAATACTTACAAAACGAAACACTTTTTAAAAACTCTTGAAAATGGCTACAAATTTGTACCAACTTTAAGACGAATGATCAAAGAAGCTGGCATTCCAGATGCGTTTTTATATCTTGCGATGGTAGAGTCAAACTTTGCGGCCACCGCACATTCAAGTGCGCGAGCGGTTGGACTGTGGCAATTTATGCCCTACACCGCTCGAAAATTTGGACTCAATATAGATTTATATGTAGATGAGCGAAGAGATCCTATCAAATCCACCCAAGCAGCTATCGCTTATCTCAAATACCTTCACGCAGAATTTGGCAAATGGTATCTTGCGGCAATCGCATATAACTGTGGTGATGGCAGATTGCGAAGAGCTATCGCAGAAGCGAAAAGCGATGATTTGCTAACTCTATTAGATGTGAAAAAAAAATATCTCCCAAGAGAAAGCAGATTGTATATCCGAAAAATTTTAATGATGCAGCAACTTTCTACAAATACGGATTTTATCGTAAGCAATGATGTAAGTTATCTTATGAATCGAGGTAGCAGCGATAGTTTTGTGGAAGTTTTTATCCAAGGAGGCACAACACTTGATGAGGTTGCCTATGCACTTGATATGCCACTCAAAGAACTTAACGCTCTCAATTATCATCTACTCTACGGTTTCGCGCCACCAAGTTCAAAACCCTACCACATTTATATACCGTACAGCAAACAAACAGCATTTGCACAGAATTTTGATAACACACAAAGCAAGGGCAGATTTTATGTCTACGAGATCAAAAAAGGTGACTCATTGCATGCGATAGCAAAAAAATATAGAGTAGATTTTAAACTAATCAAAGACTTTAACAAACTTAAATCAAATCTTTTGAGCATCAATCAAAAACTGGTTATTCCCGTTGTAAAACCAAGAGAAAAGCGATATACCATAAAAAAAGGTGATACGATTGGACAAATTTCACAACGATTTTCTATCGATATTGATACTATTTTGCAAGCGAACAATAAAAAAAATACGATGATTTTGCCAGGAGAAACACTTGTTATCCCGCAACACTATTAAAATAGCATCTCTACTTATTTGCATTACTTTTATAGCAGGGTGTAGCTCAAAACCATACACTTACAGCCCCATAGACAGAAGTTACACACCACCAAAAACACAGATCGTAAATTCTGCAAATATGCACCGAGCCACTATGAAGCCCTACAGTGTTTTGGGTAAAACTTACTACCCTACACAAGTGAGTATGGGCGATAGTTTTAGTGGTGTGGCAAGTTGGTATGGCAAGGATTTTCATGCGAAAAAAACATCAAATGGTGAGGTATATAACATGTATGATATGACCGCAGCACACAAAACTTTGCCAATGAATACGATGCTTAAAGTAACCAATCTTTCAAACGAGCGTTCGGCTATAGTGCGGGTTAATGATCGTGGACCTTTTGTAAAAAGTAGAATTATCGACCTTTCTTATGCGGCAGCAAGCAGACTTGATATGCAAACAAAAGGGACAGCTCCGATTCGCATAGAGGTTATAGGATTTAATGGCGTGATTGGTGATATGCAACACAAACAAAGTGTGATGATGGATAATTATTTTGTACAAATTGGTGCATTTCGCAATAAAAATGGTGCGCAGCGATACACAAGTGACAATGCAAGCGTGCAGGGAAGATACAAGGCTACACTTCGAGAATCTATGCTGGATAATACGCCCATATATCGAGTTTGGCTCAGTGGATTTGGTTCAGAATCTGAAGCAAGAGATTTTATAGATCAAGGTCAATTTGGCGGATCATTTATCACAAGAGAGTAAAAATGACAAAAATAACAAGAAAAACAAAAGAAACAGATATAACGCTGGAGCTACAACTCTACGGATCTGGTAAGAGCAACATTCAAACTGGCATTGGATTTTTTGATCATATGCTCGAAGCCTTTTCAAAACATTCACTCATTGATCTCAATCTTACATGTAAGGGTGATTTGCACATTGATTTTCACCATAGCGTTGAAGATGTAGGGATAGTTTTAGGACAAGCACTCAAAAAAGCGATCTATCCTATAGAAAATGTTGAACGCTATGCCAATGCGATTGTTGTGATGGATGAAGCGAGCGTTGAGTCTTCTTTGGATCTGAGCAATCGACCTTTTTTAGTATATCTGTGCGATATTCATGGAAAAGTCGGTGCTTTTGATGTGGAACTTGTGGAAGAGTTTTTTCGAGCTGTTGCGTTTCAAGCAGGCATCACCTTACATGTAGAGTGTAAGCGAGGTAAAAATAACCACCATATCATCGAAGCTTCTTTCAAATCTTTTGCCGTAGCACTAAGACGCGCTTTGAGTAAAAATAGTGCGATGGGCATTCCAAGTACAAAAGGCGTGCTGTGATTAAGCTTTTTGTTTTTGATGTTGATGGTTGCATGAGTGATGGCAGTATCATTTATGATACAAATGGTTGTGAGAGTAAGATTTTTGATGTAAAAGATGGATTTGCTATGATCTCATTAGCGCCTTTAGGCTTTAAAAGTGCGATTATCACAGGCAGAGAATCTGCTATTGTTGCAAGAAGAGCCAAAGAGTTACAGATAAGCCATCTGTATCAAAATGTGAAAGATAAAAAGAGTGTTTTGCAAGAGATTTTAAAAAAAGAGGGTTTGGGCTTTGAAAATGTGGCCGCAATTGGAGATGATTTTAATGATTTGCGGCTCTTAAGAAGTGTCGGGCATTCGTTTGCGCCAAATGATGCAAATGAAATTGTAAAAAAAAGCGTCACAACTGTTTTGAGTAAAAATGGTGGAAGAGGTGCTGTGCGTGAAATGATAGAGATAGTACTTGCAAAAGAGCAAAAAATGCAAGAGTGGATTACGCTTTGGCAATAAAATTTTTTTACTACTGCATAGTAGTATTTGGATTTATGAGTGTTTTTTTGCTAACTAAAGAGCCATATGGGCTTAAGGCTGAACTATCTGGAAAAAATTTAGCACAAATTGAACTTTTTGGTGCCCAAAATTTTGATTTAACAAAAGATGGTACACTAAGCATCACAACAGCACAAGAAGTCAAACGCTATGCAAAATTTGATACTTTTACAAAGTTACATGTGATCCATAAAAATAAAAATTTTGTAGATACAGTTTTATCAAACAATGCAATTTTGCAAGATCGAATCGTTACGCTGAATGGTAATGTGCGATACTTCAGAAGTGATGGGCTTTCATTAAAAACACAAGAAGCAGTTTATGCTATGGATACAAAAATTCTCAGCTCCGCCGTTGAATTTTTGCTCCAAAATAACAGACTCGATGTTCAGGGCGAAAGCTTCGTGTACCGCTTTAATGATGGAGTGCTAGATGCTTTAGGAATTCATGCAGTTATAAAGGACAAAACACAGTGAAATTTTTAATTTTTCTTTTTTTATGTATAAATTTAGCAATTGCTTCAAATGTGCAAATCGTTGCACAAAAATTTTGGGCAGATGAAAAAAAACTTATTTCTGTTTTTAGTGGCGATGTGATTATCACAAAAGAACAGGATAAACTTGTAGCACAAGAAGTTACAATCGATTTTGATACACAGAAACAGCCGCTTAAATACACAGCAACTGGTGATGCAAAGATAGATATGATGATGCATGAGAAAAAATATTTTGCCAAAGCAGACAAGATGATTTATGATCCACTTAAGGATGAATACGAACTTATTGGCAACGCATTTTTGCACGAAATTGCTACCGATAAAAAAGTATATGGCGATACAATTTTAGTGAATCAAAAAAATGGAAAATATGAAGTTGATAGCACTGGTAAAAAACCTGTAAAGTTTATCTTTAAAATTGAGGAAAAGAAGTGATTCGCATCAAGCACGCTTCATTTGTTCTCTCAGCCCCATCTTTGGAAGAAACCGTAGATGCAAGTATGTCCGAAGTGGCTTTTTTGGGCAGAAGCAATGTGGGTAAAAGTTCTCTCATCAATGCACTCACAAATAAAAAATCACTTGCAAAAAGTTCATCAACACCAGGAAAAACAAGGCTTATCAATTTTTTTGATGTGGTGTATGAAAAAGAAGCGACCGATTTTGCAGCTAGATTTGTTGATCTTCCTGGTTTTGGATATGCAAAAGTTTCAAAATCCATGAAATATGAGTGGCAAAAAAATCTTACAGAATTTATCCTCAAGCGAACTTCAATCCGTGTTTTTGTGCATTTGCGAGATGCAAGACATCCGCAACTCGCAATCGATGATGAAGTTTTAGATTATCTTAAAGAGATCTGTAGACCAGATCAAGAGATCATTATTTTTTTTACAAAAGCAGACAAGATAGGGCAAAAAGAAAAAAGTTTTTTAAAGAAGATTGACCCACAAGCACAACTTGTTGCAGTTGGAAACAAAAAAACAATCCAAGATGCCAATGAAAGAATCTTCCAATCACTTTTTGGGATGTGTACATGATATTTTATACAAAAGCAAAACTTAGCGACATCATGTCTATGCAAGAACTTGTGAGCGATGAGGTGAAAAGAGGGATTATTTTACATCGCAGTAACGATGAAATTGCTACAAATATCCGATCCTATATTCTTGCAAAAGATGGTGCAAAAATCATAGGTTTTGGCGCATTGCATTTTCATGCGTTTGATTTAGCTGAAGTAAGAAGTCTCGTGGTAGATGCGAATTATAGAGGGCGTGGTATCGGTAAAACTATCATCGAAGAGATGCTCAAAGAGGGTGAGAAATTGGCCGTAAAAAAAATCTTTGCACTCACTTATATGAAAAATTTTTTTCAAGTACTCGGGTTTATTGAAATTCCAAAAGAATCACTGCCAGCACACAAGATTTGGGCTGATTGTATCAAGTGTAAACATTTTCCAATATGCGACGAAATAGCACTGATCAAAACAATTTAGAGATTTTTCTCTTAAGTATCATTTTGGTTTTTTCGCAAGCCTTAGCACTTGTGTATGTGTATATTCCTAGTTTTGCTGGTGTATTTTTTGTGTACGCTATTATTCATTATGATAATTATAAAAAACGGTATTTTATTTATGCGAGTTTTGCATACCTCATCTTTTACGAACTTACAAGAGGATTTTATCTCTTTTCCTATCTGCTTACATTTTTGCTTTTTTATAATATATTTGTGGCTAAAATTCGCAATAATTTTTCTTGTAAAAATTGTATTTCATTTATATATATTGCTTGTGCCTATATCGGGCATTATTTTATAAACACAATCATCAGCATTATTGTAAATGAACCGACTCACGATTTTTCAAATCACTATTTTTATTATATGCTTGTTGATTGGTTGCTATGTATCATTCTTTTTAGGGGTCGCGTGTGAGAATTCGTTTCGTTTTGAGTATATTTGCACTTTTTTGGCTGGCACTTTTGGTAAGAATTTACTATATCAGCATCAAATCAAATACTTATTATGAACAGATTGCCAAACAAAATGCTATCAAAACAGAGGAGCTCGCACCGCCTCGCGGATCAATTTTGGATATCAATGCAAAGCCTCTATCTGTCAATAAAGTAGGTTTTAGTATCTCCATAGCACCGCAACTCAGCGCATCAAAAAACCGAAAGATTTTAAATGATGAGATAGAATTTTTAGCCTCTATTTTGCCAGATATTGATACAGAAAAAATCAAAAAAAATTATCTCAAAAGAGATTCGCCTTATGCGCATGATTATGTGGTGGTTATAGATTTTATCACGCATGATGCACTTATCTCTAGTTTTTCTAAGATATCATTGCGAGAAAATCTTGCAATTAAACTTGCTTCAAAACGGTATTATCCTTATAAAAAACTCGCTTCACATGTACTTGGATATGTTTCCAAAGCAAACCAAGAGGATTTTGATGAAGATCCTGTTGTAAAACTTGTTGGATATGTTGGCAAAGCTGGGATTGAAAAGTATTATAATGCACTATTGCAAGGCTCAAAAGGAGAGAAAAAAACAAAAGTTACTGCTTTTAATGAAGAAATTGAAGTGTTAGAAAAGATCAATCCAGCAAGCCGTGATATTCGTTTGAGTTTAGATCTTGATTTGCAGCAATATATCACAGAGATATTTGCTGAACAAAGTGGTGCCGTGGTTGTGATGAATGCAAAAAATGGTCAAATTCTTGCAGCTGGAAGTTTTCCTGAATATGATCTTAACCAGTTTGTAAATGGCATATCTACTCAAGAATGGGAAGCACTCAGTACTGATTTTAACCATCCTTTTACTAACAAGCTCATTAACGGACTCTATCCGCCGGGATCAATTACAAAGATGGGCGCCGGTCTTGCATTTATGGACTCTAATCTTATGAATCCAAGCACAAATTTTTATTGTACAGGTTCCTTTGAATTGGGTGGAAGAAACTTTCGATGCTGGAAAAAAGATGGACATGGTACGACAAATCTTGTAAAAGCACTTCGTGAAAGTTGTGATGATTATTTTTACAAAGGAAGCTTACGAGTAGGAATAGACAAAATATCGCCTGTTTTTGCACAATTGGGTTTTGGTAAAAAAAGTGGTATTGATCTGCCCTTTGAGTTTGTTGGATCATTACCTAGTCGTGATTGGAAGATGCAAAAATACCAAAAACCGTGGTATCAAGGTGAGACACTGATCACCTCGATCGGTCAGGGTTATTTTTTGACAACGCCAGTGCAGGTGAGCAAATATATAGCATCAATTGCAACAGGATATGGAGTGACGCCACATTTTATCTATAGTGTTGATGATCTGAGCGTGGATTATGGAAAAGAAGAAAATATTTTTACCCAAAAGCAAAAAAAATACTTGCCAATCATACGAGAAGGAATGTATGAAGTGATCAATTCCCCAAGTGGTACGGGTTTTCGTTATGTAAAAACAAAAGTCAAAATCGCTGGTAAAACAGGTACGGCGCAAGTTATCGGCATTCCGCAGGGTGAAAAAGAGCGGATGAAAGAGAGCGAACTTGAGTATTATCATAGATCACATGCGTGGCTTGCTACTTATGGACCCTTTGATGATCCACAGTATGTAGTCACTGTTATGGTAGAACATGGTGGACACGGTGGTACTGCTGGTGGCAAAATCACCTCTTTGATCTACGATAAGCTTCAAGAGATGGGATATATCAAGTAGTCTCCTGAGTACGAACGATGAGGCTTTTTGGTAAGGAGTATTTGCAAATGATCTCTTCTTCTTTGGCTCGCATCTCCCCGTCGTCTATTTCGTGATCAAAACCCAAAAGATGCAAAAGCCCATGGATAAAAAGCAAAACACACTCTTCTTGTGATGAATGTGCATATTCCAAAGCTTTGAGTTCGCAAAGCCCTGCATTTATGATGATAGAACCAAGTGGTGCGTGGGGTGTGGGTTCAAGAGGAAAGCTCAAAACATCTGTTGTGCTATCAATGCCTCGTTGTGCTTTATTGATCTCTTGCATCGTTTCGCTTGAGACAATTATCACTTCAACTAAAGCTTGTGTAAATTCACACGCTATATCTTCCAAAAGCCCAATCGGCAACTCTAACTCACTTGTATTTTCTATTTCAAGCATATTTTATTTTCCTTAAAAAAGAGATGTTTGTATTTGTTTATTGGTTCGAAAATACTGCTCATATTGTTCTTTTTTGCCCTCTATTAGTGTATAGCGAAAAGTATTTGTGAAACACTTAAAAAATTGATCTATCAAGTTTTTATCTCTTTTGTGCAAAACAAGTATGCTTACATGTAAGTCTTGTGATTGGATAAAAGTAGCTAGCTGCGTAAGCGTATCGGCATTATCTATAAAAATAAGTGCTTGCGTGCTTTGTCCAAACTCTTTTTTGCAAAAATTTTGATCTACAAATTGCACGCTAAAAAGATCAAATAACAAAAAAGATTCCAGTGTATAAACGCATGGCAATGTGTCTAAAAAATCCAACAAACCCAAAAGGGCAGGCACATAAAAAGCGCAGATTTTATTATCTTCATAGAGTCGTTCTTTATAACTAAATGAGCAAGAAAATAGCCCTTTCGCAAGCATATAACTTGGTGTAATGTTGTGTTGCACATGTAGTGTGTGTGGATCTAATTGCGTGAGATATTCTTTGCAAGAGCCTGCAAAAAGTATTTCACTAGGTGCTTTTGCAAGCTCATTGAACACAGCTATCGGGTCATTTGGCAAAATTTTTATTTTTGGAGTGTGGTTAAGTTCGTTAAGTAGTGCTATTTGTACAGGAGACATCGCTACAAATTGTAGTTTTTTTCTGGTTGTTTCATAACGCGAGAGTTTGAGTAGAGCTAGAGAAATATCACTTACATGTAGCCAAGCAATTTCGTTATCTAATTGCTTGTGTATGCTTGATGAAAGGATGGCATATGCTCCTTTTTGGACTGCTAATTCCACAGCTTCAAGGCAGTTGTTGTGATCGATAAAAAGATCTCCATGGCGAATTACAAGTGGATCAGTTTTCATCTCTTGTACAGAAGTGATGCTAGGAGAGTTTAAAAGCTCCCCACCACAAATACTTACAATATTATCGATTTTCATCCAATCGAAGCGCCACTTTTTTTCTTATTTTCAGGTCTAATGAGACTTAGCCCGTCATTATCTTTTGCAGCAAGCAACATACCTTGTGAAACAAGTCCCATAATTTTTGCCGGCTTGAGGTTTGCTACAACACAAACTTGTGTGTTGAGTAGATCTTCCGGTGCGTAGTATTCTTTGATGCCTGCTACTATCTGTCTTGGTGTCTCTTCGCCAATATCTACTTGCAATTGGAGTAATTTTTGACTGTTTGCAACAGCTTGTGCTTCTATGATAGTGCCAACTTTGAGTTTAGTTTGAAAAAATTGATCTATAGTGATGATGCTCTCATCTATAATTTTTTCTTTTACAGTTTCTGTTTTTGTCTTGAGTGTTGCTTGAGGTTCAGGTGTATTCATCAACTCTTCTTCTATCTTTGGAAAAAGAGGCGGCACTTTTTTGATGATAAAATCATCAAGTAAAGTTTGTGCAAGGATGAATTTTTCATAATTTTGTGTATTGATCTCAAAACCTAGAGCATCTGCAATTTTACTTGCAGTTTGTGGCATGATTGGGCTTACAAGGATACTTACTTTTGCTAAAAGATTTGCAACAAGTCCAACCACCGCTAGCGCACCTTGCGTGTCGCCATTTTTTATTTTATTCCACGGTTCGTGAATAGTGATAGCATTGTTTGCGATACTAAGCACTTTCCATAGATCTTCAAGATATCTGTTGGTTTGCATATCGCAAAGCTTAAGTTCGATGCCATCAAGCAATGCTAGTGCCTCGTCTAATTCCTTTACATGTAGGGCTTGTACATTTTTTGAAGTGATATGAAAATCACTGTATTTGCCACTCATACCGATGATGCGATTGAGTAGATTGCCAAATTCATTACCAAGATCAGAATTGATGCGATCGATGAGTGCTTTTTGAGAAAAATCCCCATCTTGTCCAAAAGGAACTTCTCTAAGCATAAAATAACGAAAATTTTCCAATCCATAAGCGTCTGCAACCTCTTTTGGATTCACCACATTGCCTTTGGACTTGCTCATCTTTTCACCATTTCGTGTCCACCAACCATGTGCTGCTATATGTTGTGGCAAGGGCAAATCCAAGCTCATCAAAAATGCAGGCCAATAAATCGCGTGAAATCTTAATATATCTTTGCCCACAAGTTGGATATTTGCAGGCCAAAAAGAGATATTTTCCTCCTCTTTACCATAACCTAAAGCAGTGATATAGTTTAGCAATGCATCGAGCCACACATACATCACATGACGATCATCACCAATCTCTTTTGGAAGTTTTATGCCCCAATTAAAACTTGTTCTAGTGATGGAGAGATCGTGTAATCCTTGTTTTACAAAGCTGATGACTTCATTTTTTTTGCCAACTGGCAAGACACATTTTGCATCATCTTGATACCATTTGAGCAGTTTTTCTTGGTATTTTGACAGTTTAAAAAAGTAGCTTTCCTCTTTAAGTAGCGTTGTAGGTTTGCCACAATCTGGGCAATTTGTCTCATCAATAAGCTGTGTTTGTGTAAAAAAAGTTTCACAACTCACACAGTAATGCCCCTCATATTCGCCTTTGTAGATATCACCTTTGTCAAACATCGTTTGAAAAGCTTTTTGTACACCAATCTTATGATCCTCATCAGTTGTGCGGATAAATTTATCATAACTTATGTCAAATACATCCCAAAGCGCTCGAAACTTGCCACTTATCTCATCGGCATATTCTTGTGGACTTCTGCCCCGCAGTTTGGCAGCTTCTTCTATTTTTTGCCCATGTTCATCAGTGCCTGTGAGAAAAAAAGTGTTGAAACCTTTAAGGCGATAGTACCGAGCCATCGTATCGGCGATGATTGTTGTATAGGCATGTCCAATGTGTGGAACATCATTGACATAGTATATTGGGGTTGTTATGTATGCTTTGTTCATTATTTTCTATTCTCCTTGATTGGCAAGTTTTAAAATTCAAATCCACCGCTTTGCCCTTTGTTCATACTCTCATACACAGCCCGCACATATTCGCCTCGGATCTTACATGTAAAGAAGTATTCACAAGGCATACAGCTTGTTAATTTTTTCTCTTTTTGACATACTTGAAGCTCCTCTTTTTTTGCTTCAAGCACTAATTCATAACTATCTTTTTCATTGTGCATAAGTTTCTAAAACCCTTTGTATTTCAGCATTTGATCCAAAAAAACAAGGTGTGGTGTCGTGAATGTGTGTAGGGGAGAGATCAAGCAAGCGATTTTTACCATCGATAGCTTTGCCACCAGCTTTTTCATAAGCAAAAGCAAAAGGAAATACTTCGAAAAGCATTCGTAATTTTCCCTTTGGTAAGTCACTCGTTGCAGGATACGAAAAAATTCCGCCACCTTTGAGAAGAATCTGGTGCAAATCAGGAACCATACCACCAGAATAACGCAAACGATAGCCATCATTGAAAATCGCATCAATCATTTTTTTGTGTTTTGGCTCCCAGCAACTTTGTGTCGAACCAGGAGCATTGAGCTTGCCTTTTTGTGCAAGGTGGATATCTTTTTGGAAGATAAATTCACCTTTTTTATTGAGTCTATAAAAATGCAATGCATCGCTTGCTATAACAAGTTCTACGCGAGGCCCATAGACGACATATACGCTTGCGAGTATATTTGCTCCAGCTTGACCACCTTCATAGATGCCGAAGATAGAGCCAACACTAAGATTGACATCGATAAGGCTTGAGCCATCAAGCGGATCGTAGGCTACGAGGTATTTTCCATCTACATGTAGAGGTGTTATCTCCTCTTTTTCTTCGCTTACAATCTCTTTGATACTCGCTACTTTTGCAAACTCCTCTTCAATGATGAGATCGCATTTGATATCAAGTTTAAGTTGTGTATCGCCAGTGGCATTTTGCAAGTCTGAATAGCCTGTGTCATCGTATTCAATAGCTTCTTTGATACGCACCGCACTTTTTTTGATAGCTTCAAATATCTGTGTCATTTATCTAACCTTTTTTGCATTTTGTAAAACCCATGCAACAATTGCTTGGGTATCGTTAAGATCTAAGATTGCAAGGTGTTTTGGAATCTTATAATCTGAGAGATTAACACTCGCATCAATTGCAAGTGCATCTGAGACTGAAAAATAACTTTCATCAAGAGTATTTCTAAAAACAGAAATTCGTGGAAGCGGTAGTGTTTTAAGCCCCTCAACCAATAAAATATCAAAATCACCTAGCATAGTGATAATTTCATCAATACTTTTTTCTTTTTTTGAGAGATAAGTCGTGCGTGTAGGACTTGCTACAACAACTTCTGCTCCAGTTTGAGAAAATTTCCAACTATCTTTTCCCTCTTTATCAAAAATCGCTTTGTCGCTTGGATCGTGTTTGAGTATAGCGAGTTTATACCGATCTCTTAATGCCAAAGCTACATTCAGTATAAGTGTCGTTTTGCCACTATTTGATGGACCACTAAAAGCAATCGCCAAAGAATTCATAGCACCCTCTTTTTGAAGTATTGTGCGATTATAGCTAAATAGCGCTTGAATTTTAATGAGATTGTTAGACAAAAAAGATTAAAATCAACGCAAATCTGGCAAAAGGGTATCGATGCGAATTTTTATTTTTATCTTAAGCTCTCTTTTTTTATTGAGTGGATGCGTTTCAAAAAAGATTCTTGTGAGTGATGATCTTTTGTTTGAACAAGCACTCATCAAGTCAAAAAGTGTGCGAATTCAAGACGCTAACGGCAAAGTAGTCGCATATATTCTCGCTACTTACATCAATGAAGTTACAAATGAAATTATAACAGACACAAACAGTGAGCGATTTTTTATCACAATTTATCAAGCACAAGAAGCATCAAAGATCCAAGATTTACATTTTACTATCAACGGTGATTCACAAAATACACATGTACAAAAACTCGATCCAAAAGATCCGCTTATCGCAAAGTTTGCAAAACAAAATAGCTGGAGTGATTATTTTCTTGTGACAAGCAAAAAGCAAAATACTCGCACAATTTTGGTCGAATTTCTCAATAAAGAGCATGCCAAAGTTGGGGTAAATTTTTCTAAAAATTATTTTTGATTTATAAATAAGTGATATAATTATGACATTTTATTAGTAGGAGAAATATAATGTCTTTAGAATTACCAACACTACCATATGAGGCAACGGCACTTGAGCCACACATTAGTGCAAATACTTTGAGTTTTCACCATGGAAAGCACCACCAAGCATATGTAAACAATGCAAATAATCTTATCAAAGGTACAGATCTTGAGAATGCAACTGTAGAGCAGATTATCAAAACAACAGCAGGCGATGCACAAAAAGTAGGACTTTTTAACAATGCAGCACAAGTTTGGAATCATAGTTTTTATTGGAATTGTATGCAACCAAACGGTGGTGGCGTTGCAACTGGTGCGATCGCTCAAAAAATTGATGAAGATTTTGGAAGCTTTGATGCGTTCGTTACTGAGTTTAAAAATGCTGCCGCTACACAATTTGGTAGTGGATGGGCATGGCTTGTACTCGATGGCGGAAAACTAAAAGTAGTGAAAACAGCAAATGCAGATACACCACTTGCACACGGATTTAAAGCACTTTTAACTGTTGATGTTTGGGAACATGCATACTATCTTGATTATCAAAATAGACGACCTGATTATGTAGATACTTTCTTAAATCATCTTGTAAATTGGGATTTTGTAAACGCAAATCTTGTAGCTTAAAACATACTCCCACCAATTATACTGGTGGGAGAACTTCTTCTTATAATGCACTTTCAATTAATTCCAATAACTGTTTTGAGCCAAAATCCAACAACTCTTTTCCATTAACATAAAATGTTGGAGTTTGTTTGATGTTTAATGCCTCAACCGCTTTTATATCGGTATCGATATGTTCTTCTATCTTTTTGTCACGCATTGCTTTTTTTAGTCGTTCGATATCAATCCATGATGCTTGTAGTATCTTCCAAAGTTCATCAAGATTTGCTGTGTGATTGATGACCCATTTGTCTTGTGTTTTAAAAACAAGTTCGAGTGTTTCTTCATATAGATTTTGTTCACGCGATGCTTCGAGAATTTTTACAACTTCACTCACATTTGGATGAAAAGGTGCATACCTCAAGGTAAGTTCAATCTTGCCATCGTATTTTGTAAGAATGTCTTTGATAAAAAAATGAAACTGCGCACAAGTCCCACATGCTGGATCAAAAAATTCGACCAATTTAACTTTGGCATTTTTCTCTCCTTTTTGATACGAGTAGTCCGTATAAAGCAAATCTTTTGCAACAGTGTTACTTTGGGCCGGTTTGTACAGGTTTGCACCAACTACAAAAAATATAACTAATGCCAAGATACTAAAGAAGATAATCTTTTGTTCTTTTTTCATTGTGATCCTTTTTTAAAAAAATAAAGCGAAACGAGTATAATTAAAAATGCTATCAAAGAGAGTAGGGGAATGGTTATGAATCCAAACCAATCGATATAATGCGTACTACAAGGTACACCCATACTACAAGGACTAAGTTCTTCCGCGATGATGCCATAAGTTACAAGGTTATGGTATAGAGCAAAAAAAGTACCAAAGCTAGCAAGTGGCATGGCAAAATAAAAGAAGGATTTATCTTTTTTGAGAATTCCAACTATGCCGATAAGCACAAGAGGATACATAAAAATTCGCTGATACCAACACAATGTACAGGGAATAAAATACATAACTTCGCTAAAGAAAAGACTTCCAGCTGTCGCCATAAGTGCTGTGAGCCAAAATAGATAGAGCCAAAAATGAGGTGTAATTTTCACAAGTTTTAATTCCTTTTTTTGAAATTTTGTGTAGTATAACGGATTTTCTTAAATACAGTTTTAAAATTTGTGATTTTTTTCAATTTCTAAGAGTTTTTCTATGAGCGTTTGTGCGGAGATTTCGCTACCTAAAATCTTACTATAGATAACATAATTTGCTAGCACTTTTTTACCATACTCTCGACTCTCATCATAAGCTATCAGCTCGATACTCATATAAGGTTCATAGATATTTTTACTAAATAATCCACTCCTAAGAACCCGTTTTGTAAAACCTATGCCACCATTGTACGCATAAGCGACAAGAAGAGGATGGTGAAGATATTTTTGTAGATACAAAAGGTGGATATCTGCAAAAAGATACGCTGTTTGTGGATTAAACATCGCATCAAGTTCAAAATCAACAAATTTTTGTTCTTTTGCGATTGCTTTTGCTAAAAAAGGCATAAATTGCATAGTGCCTAGTGCATAAGAAGAAGAGATCGCCGATGGAATAAATCTGCTCTCTTGCCTTGCAAGTGCGAGTATAAGCGCCTTTTTTTCGATGCTAGTATCTGGCAAAAATTCTGCATACGCAACTGGAAAATAATGCTCCTTATAGCTTCTAGCACGCTCCATCAAAAAAGAATAATGCCCTATCGTGTTTTTATAAAGATAACTTTGTGCTAGCTTTTCATACTCTTGCGGCGTTTTGTTTGCAATTTCATTTAAAAAATTTGTCCATTCAAACGGATCTTTTTCATCAAAATTTGGATGTTTTGCATACGCTTTGGGTATGATGATATTTTTTGGCTCCACTTTGGCAAGTAGTGTGTAGATATTGATATCAAAACTCTCTTGTAATTGTTTTATGTACTTCGTGTCTTTGGAGATGAGGTAGCGCCAAAAACTTGTTTTATCTTTATCTATACGATAATACGCAAGCTCATAAGAAGCATCAAAAAACGCCATAGCTAATTGTAATTTATCAAATTTAAGAGCATTGAGTCCTAGAAAAAAAAGACTTTGATGCGTTAGCGTGCCATTAGTTGATGGGCTTACATGTAGGAGTGATTTTTGGATATTTTTGAGTTTTGCATCTGTGATGATGAGTTTGATGCTATCGTTAAATCTCTTATCTTGTGTAAGGTTTTCTATGATTTTTGCATCGATTGGTTTGTTAAAATGCTCCAACCTGTATGCCGCACCTATTTTGTTAAACACTTCAAAAAAAGCATCACCGCCGTGTTGTAACATAGTAGCAAAGATGTCATCTTGCGCTAGTGTACGCAGGGCAACCGCTTCTTTGTATCCATCTAGTTTAGAAGCCAACTCTTTTAGCTTTTTTTTCTCAAGTTTGCTCGCCTCAAACACGCTCAATCCGATAGCGATACAATCTTGATCATCAGTGGCTAAGAGTTTCGTAATTTCCAATTTCAGACACTGGGAAACTTTATTCCAGCCCGCATCTTCCATTTTTGCAGCAAAAGCATGAAAGAGTGGATAAGTCATGCGGGAAATTTGTTCTAGCAATGCCCAAGCATCTTCTTTACTGCATTTAGGTGAGTCCAAGTATCTAGAGATATAAAAATCTTTTGCTATACCATCTGGTTTATTGTGAAAAAATGTGTAATCTTTTGGCACACTCCCAAAGCTAGCAATGGCACTAAAAAGTACGCTTACAACCAAGACAAAGAGTTTTTTAGAGTGCATTGACAAGAGCAAAAAGAAGCTTTACTGCAAAAAGATCTAAAAATTGCAAACCAAGTATGATTGCAATAGGAGCAAGATCGATACCCCCGATAACAGTAGGTACATAGCGTCTTATAAACTCATAAACAGGCTCAGTAAGTCTTCTAAGAACTTGAACGATTGGATTGTAAGGATCAGGTCTTACCCAAGAGATGAGTGCCGCGATGATAATCACCCAAATGTAGATATTGATAAGCATATGTAAAATCTGTGCTAAGGCCTCTATAAGTGTTGCAAGTACGATCATATTGTATTTCCTGTGTTTATTTTTTGTGTAATTATACCAAGTGCAAATTTAAACCATGGTAACACTTAGATGGATTTGAAATTGATAATTAAACAAGAATCTCATTTCAATTCGCTATAATTAAAAAATTTTTGTGCTACCTAAACTTATAAAATTTATGAAAATGAATAACAGTAGTGGAGAAAAATTTATAATCTTTTGAGCATATATTTTAAAAATTCCTTCAAATGGAACTTTATAAAGGATAGAAATAAAATGATTTTAATGATTGATAATTATGATAGTTTTACTTATAACATTGTGCAGTATTGTCTCGAACTTGGGGCTGATTTGAAAGTTATCCGCAATGATGAGCTGAGTGTAGAAGAGATAGAAGCTTTACGCCCACAAAAGATTATTATTTCTCCAGGTCCTGCTACGCCCAATGAGGCTGGAGTGAGTCTTGAAGTGATTTCATATTTTAAAGACAAACTTCCTATTTTGGGGATTTGTTTGGGGCATCAAGCGATTGCACAAAGTTTTGGTGCTAAAATTGTAAGAGCTAAAAATATGATGCACGGTAAAACTTCAAAAATTAAACAAAATCAAAAAGACACCTGTCTTTTTAAGGGTTTGCCAGAAGCATTTACGATGACAAGATACCATTCTTTGGTTGTTGAAAACAAGGAATTACCACCAGAGATTATCGTTACTTCATGCAGCGAGGATGATGGAGAAATTATGTCTTTGCAGATTAAAGATAAGCAAATTTATGGTGTACAATTTCATCCAGAGTCTATTTTGAGTGAGTATGGACATGAGATATTGGATAATTTTTTAAAATTATGAGAGAAATAACACTTATTTTTTTGATCATTTTTGTCAATACTATTTTTTTATTATTTGCCATCAATGGTCTCTCTATCCACGCACAAGAAGCATTGATCTATTTTGAGGGCGTGGGCTTCTTACATGTAATCACGCACTTTTTTACCTCTGTGCTTGGGCAAAATGACTTTGCACTTCGCTTGCCGTTTTTACTCTTACATGTAGGCTCGCTTGTGCTGCTATACAAGATAGCTAAACCATTGCTAAAACATAAAATAGACAGAGTCGTGAGTGTTGGTATCTACGCACTTTTGCCAGGCGTCAATAGTGCTGCTTTGCTCGTTGATCCAGCTGGTATAGTGATATTTGTAACGCTTTTATTTGTTTACCTTTACATGCAATGTTTTTATAAAAGTGCATTTACAGTGCTTGTTGCAACTCTTTTTATAGACAATGCCTTTGCAATTTTGTATCTCTCGCTCTTTTTTTATGCTATCCATAAAAGAGAGAAGCCGCTGATATTTCTGAGTCTTACGCTTTTTACTCTTTGCATGTATGCGTATGGATTTGATACAGGTGGCAAACCAAAAGGGTATTTTTTGGATACTTTAGGAGTGTATGCCGCTATATTTTCCCCTTTGTTGTTTTTATATTTTATCTATGCACTCTACCGAATTCTCATCAAAGAAGAAAAAAATCTGCTATGGTTTATTTCCTTTAGTGCTTTGTTGCTTTCTTTGTTGCTTTCTTTTAGACAAAAATTACATATTGAAGAATTTGCACCATTCGTGGTGCTTGCAATTCCACTGATGGTTCGAGTGTTTTACAATAGTTTTAGAGTCCGTTTACCGATACACAGAAGATATCATAAAATCCTTTTCATAGTTATCTTTTCGTCATTGGCATTCAATTTTGCTCTCAGTGTTTTCAATAAACCTTTGTACGGCTTTGTGCAAGATCCAAAAAAACATTTTTCTTATGATTATCATATTGCAAAAGATTTGGCACAAAAACTCAAAGATAATAACATCAATTATATCACAACAAGCGATGACGCATTGCAGTTGCGACTCAAGTTTTATGGTATAAAAAGTGGTAATGCATATAAGCTGACATCATATCCAATGTATAAAAAAGAGCAAAAAACTTTTAAGATAACTTACGCTGGCGTGCTGGTGAAAACATTTTATCTTTATTGATAATTTGCTATACTTATTCACTGATGTCCCTACAACCTCCTAAAGCTACGAAAAGGGTAATTTTCGAGAAAATGAGAGGTATTTACGAACTTTTTTACAAAAGTGTGTAAGGTCAGTTATTCAAATCAAAAAAGGCAAATAGATGAGAAGAGCATTCACAATGCTAGAACTTATTTTTGTTATCGTTGTAGTTGGAATTATATCTGTGCTTATATTGCCAAGTTTTAACCGAAACAACCTCCAAGAAGCCGCAGATCAACTTGTAAGCCACATACGATACACGCAACATTTAGCAATGATTGATGATAGATTTGATGCTGAAGATGAAGAATGGTTTAAAGGAAGATGGCAGATAGCTTTTATTAATAATAATTCCAGTGGAAATCAGTGGACATATACAGTATTTTCTGATTGGAAAGGCGCTCATACAGGAAGTCCAAATAAAGCTGTTGCTGGTATTAGGAGCGAGTATGCCACAAATCCCTTAGACACAACAAAATATCTTACATGTGGAGATAGTGGAACAAATATTGTTCATTATGGAGATCCTGAAGTAACTGATAATTTATGCTTGGGGGATACTTATGGCATTACAGCCGTTTCAGTTAACGGAGGGAATACAGGTTCTTCTTCGTCTAGAATAGTCTTTGATGCATTAGGCCGACCTTACCGTGGAAATAGTAGATATTTTAACAATGCTGCACATAGGATTATGACAACGCAAGTACAAATAATTTTGAGTAATTCAAGCGATAGCATAACAATTGCCATCGAACCAGAAACTGGCTATGCTCACATTCTTTGATTAACCTTACTTTTAGATTAAATTATATATAATTTGCACCTTATTTTTTAAAAAGGACGAGAATGTTAGAAGGTATTATTAGAGAGAGTACTGAGAAAAAAGCTACAAAAGCTTTGAGAAAAGATGGTTATCTAATTGCTAACATTTATGGAAAAGGCGTTGAAAATATCAATGCTGCGTTTAAAACAAACGAGTTCATAAGAGCAGTTAAGAACAAAACAAGTTTGGCGTTTCCAGTTAAAGTTGGCGGCACTGAATATAAAGTTGTAGTCCAAGACTATCAAAAAGAACCAATCAATGCAACACTCTTACATGTAGATTTGCGAATAGCACTCGATGGTGTTGTTTCTAAATACTTAGTGCCAGTTAAAACTACGGGTTCACCAAAAGGTTTAAAAAACAAAGGTATTTTGATTAATTCAAAAAAACGAATACTTGTAAAATGTACAGCTGAAAATCTTCCAGTGCATTTTATGCTAGATGTTAGCGATCTTGATGTGGGTGATGCTATCTTGATAAGAGATATCGAAGTACCAGAGGGTGTAGTGATGATGGAAGAAGATAGAGTTGCAGTAGCTGGGGTTATTAAAGCTAAGTAATATTGGCATGCATCTCATAGTTGGTCTGGGCAATCCAGATCCAAAATATCTCAAGAATAGACACAATATAGGCTTTATGGTCATCGACAAACTAATTGAAGACCATAAAGCCTCCGACATCTCTAAAAACTCTTTTAGGGGCAAACTTTACAAATTCAAAGATACTCTTTTTCTCAAACCGTACACCTATATGAATCTCTCTGGCGAGAGCGTATATAGTGTTTGTGATTATTATAAACCAGATAGTGTAGTGGTCGTACATGATGATCTTGATCTGCCTTTTGGAACTGTTCGCATGAAGGTGGGTGGTGGAAACGGAGGACATAATGGGCTTAAGTCCATTGATTCTCATATTGGTAAAGAATATATAAGACTTCGAATAGGCATAGGAAAACCACAAAATAAAGATGCGACCGCCAATTTTGTATTGAGTGACTTTCCAAAAGCACAATCGCAACATTTATCAGATATAATTGCCCACGGCGCGCTTTGTGCAGTTGCATTGATTAAAGAAGAAGTGGCACAAGTAGCGAGTCGCTTTAGCTTAAAAGATGACTTTGAGAAAGAAAATCTATGAAAATTTTTCAGCGATATATTATTGTTAATTACATCAAAAATCTTTTGATTATTTTCATATCGCTTGAATTGTTTTATGTAGGTGTTGATCTGCTTTCAAATTTCAAAGATTTGCCAGACTCTGCAAATATCCAACTCCTCTATGTAGTTTTTAAAATTCTAGATGCTATCAACTATACACTTCCACTCTCCTCTGTTTTTGCGATGATTGTTACAAAATTTACTATGATAAAATCAAATGAACTTGTGAGTATGTACTCAGTAGGAATTCGCAAAAATAGTGTTATAGCTCCACTCTTTTTAGTCGCTTCCATTTTTATGAGCATTTTTGCAGCATTGCACTTTACCTCTTTTACATATGCCAACGAGTATAGTCAAAACCTTTTGCGGTATAGCACCATCTCCAACAGTTCAAGCAATCTCTTTTTAAAAGATAAAGATCAATATATCTATTTTAAAACTTTGGATCCTATTAAAAAAAATGCCCAAGGGATAAAAATATTTGAAGTTAAAGATAATGATTTAGAAAAAATAATTAGTGCAGACAATGGATATTTTTTCAACAATAGATGGATCTTAAAAAATGTTCAGGTGCTTTATAAACCAAAAGCGTTAGGCATAGGAGACACAGGATTAAAAGAAATTTTACACGATAGATACGAAGCTTTAGAAAATTTTAGACCAAAAATAATGGACAATATTTTCAAATCAGAATATACACTCTCAACGCTAGATGCCTTTGACGCCTATATTTTTTTTAATGCACAAGACATCAATACTAAGCGAATTCGCGCCATCATCTACACACAAATGTTTTTGCCTTTTTTTGCACCACTTCTCATTATAATATTGTTTCATTTTTTACCAATTAGTAGTAGATTTTTTAACTTGACATTTTTAAGCTTTATTTTTACACTTATAGCTCTTTTTACTTGGGGCATACTATTTTTGCTTTCAAAACTCTCATACGGCGGAGTAATTTTGCCAGAAATAGCACTTATTTTGCCACTTTTTATTCTCGCTTTAATATCTTTTCGTGTATATTTCAAAAGCTCCTAACTTTTTACACTCTCCTTTCAAACTTTAATCTTCTTCAAAGCTTTGTTGCTATATAATTTCGACCTCGT
>JACUTU010000014.1 GCA_014859685.1 Sulfurospirillum sp.
AGACGACGAAGAGTATTTTATAGATTTACTCTTGTACCATAGAAGACTAAAATCAAACTTCACTCCATACCCTAAAAATCCAAATATCGCAAAGGTATTTCGTGAAATAGGATTTGCCGATGAGTTAGGAAGTGGAGTAAAAAATCTCTATAAATACTCAAAAACCTACGGTGGAAGCGACCCAGTAATAGTTGAGGGAGAAGTCTTCAAAATAGAAGTAAAAACTATTGAACAAGATATAAATGGCGGTATAAATGGCGGTATAAATGAGTTGTGCAATTTCATAAAAGAAAATGAGGGACTAAGTGCTGTAGTTTTAGGTGAAAAACTAAATACTCCACTTAGAACTATACAAAGATGGATAAAACAACTTAAAGATGAAAATAAAATAGAATACAGAGGAAGTAAGAAAACCGGAGGCTATTTTGCTAACTAGATTTAAACCCAAATCAGAATTCACTCGAAATGTCCTCGCTCTTATGACAGGTACAAAAAAAGACTTTAAGGAAAAAGTTCTATGCCTAAGATAAAAGTACTCGATACTCAAATATCAGTGGTTAAAGATGACTATATATCTCTCACAGATATTGCAAATTCAAAAGATGGTGAAGCTAGAGCTGCTGATATTATAAAAAACTGGATAAGAAACCGTGGAACACTAGAATTTATCGGTACTTGGGAACAGATTCATAATAAAGATTTTAAAGTGGTCGAATTTGACCACTTTAAAATGTCAGCAGGATTAGCATCTTTTGTATTGAGTCCTGGCAAGTGGATTGAATCAACAAATGCCATAGGTATTGTAGTAAAAGGGGGTCGTTATGGCGGTACTTATGCTCATAAAGATATAGCGTTTGAATTTGCATCAGCTATTAACCCTGTATTTAAACTTTATCTAATCAAAGAGTTCCAAAGACTAAAAGAAGATGAGCAAAAAAAGTTAGGTTGGGATATCAAAAGAAATCTAGCGAAGATTAATTATAGAATCCATACAGATGCTATAAAAGAAAACTTAGTACCAAAACAATTAAATTCATCTCAGATAAACTATCTATATGCAAGTGAAGCAGATATACTAAATGTAGCACTATTTGGTATGACTGCAAAACAGTGGAGTGAAGCTAATCCAAGTCTAAAAGGAAATATAAGAGATTATGCAGATGTATGTCAATTGGTATGTTTAGCAAATTTAGAATCTTTAAACGCTCACTTCATAACTGAAAATATACCACAAGAGCAAAGAGTAGAAAAATTAAATCAAGTAGCAATAAAACAGATGAAAATACTCTTAGCAGATGTAAGTATTAAGAAGGTAGAGAACTAAATGCTAACTAAACTAAAACCCAGATCAGAATTTAGCCGTAATGTCTTAACCCTTATGACGGGCACAACCATAGCTCAAGCTATTCCTATTGCCATAAGCCCAATACTTACTAGAATCTATACCCCAGAAGATTTTGGGGTGTTTGCTTTGTTTGTGGCTATTACAGCTATATTTGGAAGTATCGCAAATGGTCGTTATGAGCTAGCCATAATGCTTCCAAAAAAAGATGAAGATGCTATCAATATCTTTGCATTAGGGTTTATCATCACTACATCTATATCGTTAGTGCTTTTGATTTTGGTTATAGTGTTTCATGACTACTTTCTCTCTCTTTTAAATAACAAAGAGATTGGTCTATGGCTTTATTTTGTGCCCATTACCGTGTTTTTTACAGGTGTTTGGAATATCCTAAACTACTTCAACAATAGAAAAAAACGGTACAAAGGCATAGCAAAAGCCATAGTTATCAAGTCTGTAATTTTAGCCATAGTGCAACTTTCTGTAGGATTTATAAAACAAGGTGCAGCAGGGCTTATCAGTGGGCAGATACTTTCACAGATGTTTGCAAATATGCAACTTCTAAAAAACATACTAAAAGATAAAATACTTATATCAAAAATATCAAAAGTAAAAATCGTAGCTTTAGCAAAACGATATAAAGATTTTCCAAAGTACTCTATGTGGGCAATTCTTGCCAACACTCTCTCTCAGCACCTAACAAACATTCTTATTTCTACATTTTATAGCGTAGCGACATTGGGATTTTATAGTTTGGTTCAAAGAGTTCTTGGTATGCCCAGTTCGCTCATCGGTAGCTCTATCGGGCAAGTGTTTTTCCAACAAGCCACGAAAGAGAAACAACAAACAGGCAAAGCAGTCAAAACTTTTAACGCTACTGTTAAAAAACTCATCATTATCGGACTTCCCGCATTTGGGATACTCTTTTTTATAGTAGAAGATTTATTTGCTTTTGTATTTGGAGAAGATTGGAGAATTGCAGGAGTTTATGCACAGATAGTTATACCATTGTTTTTTATTAGGTTTATTATTGCAACTGTAAGTGCAATTGATACAATTATGGAGAGACAAAATATTTTTTTAGTATTCAATGTTATTTTATTAGCGGTTAGTATTTTATTGATACTCACTTTAAGTGAAAGGCTATTTGAAGTTTTTCTTGCTATCTTTTCCACATGTATAAGTTTGATATATTTACTATATGGATATATTCTTTTTAAAATGTCAAACAACGAATTCAATATTTGGAGAAAATAATGTTTACAATAGAAAAACTTAAACGAGATTTAGAAACTATCGGTATTAAAAAAGGTGATACTTTATTGGTTAGAGCTGATTTAGGTGCTATAGGAAAACTCGAGACAAGAAAAAGAGAAGACTATATTAGCTTTATGCTTGATGCAGTTGGTGACGAGGGAACAATAATAGGGCTTAGTTTTACTGGTGGATTTTCCATCAAAAAAAATAAAAATAATTTTTTTGATGGAAAAAATAAATCATACACAGGAGCCTTTGCGAACACAATGCTAAGTCATCCAAAAGCCATAAGAAGTGCACATCCTACTAATTCATATGTGGCAATAGGTAAAAACGCAAAATACATTTTAGAAAATCATGATGAAAATAGTGGAGCATACGAACCCATAAGAAAAATAGTTGAACTTGGTGGGAAAATGATATTGATAGGTTGTGTTGAGTCTAGTCCAGGGTTTACAACGACACATTTGGCAGAAGTTGATTTAGGCTTGCATAAAAGAATTATTTTTCCAACTTTAAATGGAGCATATTATAAAAAAAATAATGAGATAAAACTTTTTAAAAGAAAAGATTTAGGAAGCTGTAGCTCGACTTTTTATAGGTTTTATGGACATTATGTAAAAAATGAACTTCTTAAGCAAGGATATGTTGGAAACGCTTATAGTATTTTAATAGATGCGAAAAAAGCATTTGATTTGGATTTGAAAATTTTACAAAAAAATCCAAAAATTACATTGTGTGATAATCCTAGATGTATGCTTTGTAGGGCTAGACGATGGGATAATTTAAAAGATATGCCTATATATTTTATTAAATACATTATTCCTAGAATACTAAGAAAAGTATTTAAGTGATTATAAGAATTATAGAGAACAGTTATGACAAACAATAATTTTATAAATAGATATTTTGAGAGCGAAGCAATTTTATTAAAAATTGATTACGCTGAAAAACGAAGTATGACAACTTTTATTAACTATTTAGAAAATCTACACTCAGTAGCAGATAAACTCAAAGATAGATTTGGGTGTAATATAAAAGATATCCCTGAGTTTATTATCCTAAGAGTTATTAGAAACTATTTTCATCATGTTGATGATATAGAAGAGTACAGTATGCAAGTAGAGTTTAAAGAGTGGGGTATTTACGAAAACAACAGACACCTTATCATTTCAATGACAGATTTTGCAAAAGCTGTAAAAAACTTTATTGATAATACGAAGAATAAAAAATATTTGGAAAAACAGATTGAGTTAATGTGTGAGTTTATAGAGTATGAAATTATTACTAGAGTTGATAAGATAGTAAATTTGCCAAAAATCAGTATAGATGGTAAAGCTTATGAATTGGGTATCGATATATTCAAGTATGTTTACAATATTTCAAATATCGTAGCTGATGAGTGTAGAAAAATTGAAGAACTAAAAGATATGGAAGTGATTTTAAATCTTGAAGCCACTTATACGAAAGAATATAATATCTCCAAAAGAGATTTTCTTGGAATGCCTGGTAATATACCAGTGATGACTACAGAGGGGTTAGTTTTTCCTAAGAGTAGAGATAGCGTAGGGAGAGCAAGATAAAATGCTTAAAATAACCATACCAAACAACAATGTAGCTGAGAGAAATTATATATTAGATGTAATGTTTAATGAGTTTTTGGGATTAGATTTTAAAGTGGTGGAAAATGATGATTGTCAAGATTGGATAATAGAACTTCAAAATAAAAAAATAGTAACAATAAAAGATACTTTTTTTTCAAAATATCCAAAAGCTAAAGAATATCTAAAACTAGAAAATATTCCATCTAAAATGGAAGAGTTAGATATATTTGCGGCAAGCTTTTTCATGCTCACAAGATGGGAAGAGTATGTAAATAAAGTAAGAGACAAGCACAATAGATTTCCTGCTACTGAAAGTCTAGCTTATAAACAAGGCTTCTTAGATAGACCTGTCGTAAATGAATATGTAGAGATGCTAAAAAATATGCTTTTAGAACTTGACAGTAATTTAAAATTTAAAACTCGTGATTCAAAATTATTCATCAGTTGCGATGTAGATCAACCATATGACTGTACAGTAGAAAATATACAAAATCTCATCAGAGTTGGTGCTGGGGATATAGTAAAAAGAAAAAGTATAAAAGAGTTTGCCAAAAGAGTAAGAAGATATATTTTTAATAAATTTGAAAATTATAAGTATGATGAAAACTATACTTTTGATTGGTATATGGATGTGTGTGAAAAAGCTGGAATAAAAGCAACATTTTACTTTGTACCTACAAGCAAAGAGCCACAAAATGGATGCTATGAACTAAAAAATAAGAAGATACAAAATCTTTTAAAATACATAGATAGCCGAGGTCATGAGATAGGTGTACATGGAAGCTATCAAACATACCAAGACAAAGAAAAAGCAAAGTTACAAAAAAATATGCTTGATGATACTTTGAGTAGTTTAGGTATATCGCAAAAAATAGTAGGTAACAGACAGCATTATCTTAGATGGGATAGTTCTGTTACACCATCTGTTTTAGAATATGCAGGATTTCTTTACGATACTACAGGCTCTTATGCAGATAGACCTGGGTTTAGATATGGGGTTTGTTATGAGTTTAGTATGTTTGATATTTTAAATAGAAAAAAACTAAAACTAAAACAAAGACCGCTCATTGTGATGGAGTGTTCTGTTATTGACAAATCATATATGGGGCTTGGCTATACAAAAGAAGCGTTACAAGTGATGAAAGACTTAAAACAAAAATGTTTCAAATATAATGGCAGTTTTTCACTGCTTTGGCATAATAGCCATTTTAAAGCAAAAGAAGACAAAAAGATGTTTGAGGAAGTAGTTCAATGCTAGTTTTAGCAAGATTTACACTTTTTTTTATAATGCTTGGCAGTTTGTTAGTGTATCTATTTACAAATATTAAGCTTATAGGAGAAGGCTCTCAAGCTTTAGCTGTACTTGCCCTCTCTGCTGTGATTGGAGTATTTTTGATTGTATTAGAATTAGTTTTGAAGCAAAAAGTATATATCAAAAAATCATTTTTATTGCTAATACTATTTTTCATATATTTTATTGTAAATGCTACACTTAACCGACCAGATGATTTGAAATCTTTACTTATAGCAACCAGTGGAGGAATCGTTCTTTTTTATATACTGGGTAGCTTAGTTTCAACTAATTTACTTTATATCAAAGAAAAAGTGTTAAATTCAAAACAGTTTTTAAATATTTTTAACTTTTTATATTTTGTTTTTTCAATTATTTTTATGATTTTGTTGATAGATACTTTTATAACACTTATGGCTAATGTTAGAGAAGATTTATTTTTAATAGCTGATTTAGATGGAATGTATCAAAGAGCTGGAGCTTTTTTAGTTATCTCTTTTTTTATATATTCATTTATAACGGTATTCTTTCTTTTTGTAAATAAGTATGTAAAAAAGAAAAAGGCTTCAAAGTTGATGACTTTTGTATTGTTTATACTTTATTGTTTTATATCAATTACCGGTATGTTACTATCTCAAATGATAGGTTCTAACAATACTTTAGTAAATCTTGGCGGATTACTATTTGCCACTACTATATTTTATATATTTATAAACTTTACAAAACCAGATAGATTATTGAGTTATATGAAGTTAAATTTTAGAAAAATATTTTTAAGCAAACTTACAAAAAAACTTTTTGGTTCTATTTTTGTATCTCTTTTTATTTTATTGATTTTACTAATAGGTTTAATAAATGTTTTAGATATAGATTTAGACAAGTTTAGAATCCTTGGGTTTGGTTCAGGCGAAGTGAGTTCGATTAGTGCAAGACTTGAACTTTGGAATAATTTTACAACTCAGTTCAATTATAATCCAATCTTTGGGAATATGGCAGTAGATGCTTTAACGACAGGAGATGGAAGTTATGTACATAGTTTTATTGCTTCGTTGCTTACACATTTAGGAATAGTTGGTTTTGTGCTCTTTTTTGTGTATCTTTTTATTGCTATTAAAGAAAGATTTAATCATCTTAATGAACTTTATGTAAATAATCTATTTTCCCTTTATAGTTTGGTAGTATTTTGTGGAATATTTGCCATAGCATCATTTGGAACTTTTATCACATGGATTCCAATATGGTTTTTACTTGGACTTATTTTCCCACCGATTGTATTTAAAAATGAAAAGGAATTAAACTTTGAAAAAAGTAATATCAATAGTATTAAACAATTTTAAAAACGATAGTCGTGTTTTAAAAGAAAATATATCACTTCAAAAAGCTGGATATGACATACAAGTAGTGGCACTTCACGAAGAACCACTCAAAGAGTATGATGAAGTACAGAATATACCAGTACATAGAATAAAGCTCAAAACTCGTGGGTGGTCGAAGCAAAAATTAGTTCAATTGATTAAATACTTTGAATTTATTTACAGAGTAGTTAATCAATATAAAAATAGTGATATTCTTCACTGTAATGACTTAAATTCACTTCCAATAGGTGTGATAGTAAAGAAGTTCTTTAATCGTGAAGCAAAGATAGTTTATGATGCCCATGAACATGAAACAGAAACAAATGGTTTATCAGGATTAATGAAAAAATTAACAAAACTTTTGGAAAAAAGCTTAATTAAATTTGTAGATAGAACGATTACAGTTAGTGATTCAATAGCAGAAGACTATAAAAAAATGTATAACATTAATAAACCAGTGATTATTTATAACACTCCTGGATATAAAGAAGTAGAAAAAAATGATTACTTTAGAGAAAAATTTAATATAGTAAAAAACAACTATATTTATATATTTCAAGGAGCATTAGTTCAAGGAAGAGGGGTAGAAGAAATACTTGAAACTTTTAAAAAAGGTTCAGGAAGTAAAAGAAGTATAGTGTTTTTAGGATATGGAAGTCTAGTTCCCTTAATACAAGCATACGAAAAAGAGCTTGACAATATATTTTATCATGAAGCTGTGTCTCCCACTGATATATTGAATTATACAGTTTCTGCAGACTTTGGAATAAATGGAATGATAGATGAGGGTTATTGCAAAAGTTATGATTATTCTTTACCAAATAAACTATTTGAATATTTAATGGCAGAGTTGCCGGTGATAGTTACATTACCTGAAATGAGTAGGTTTGTATCAAGGCATAAGATTGGAGTGAAAGCGAAAAGCAAAAATTATATTGACTTGGTTAAAGCATTTGAAGAGATAGAAAGAAAAGATCTTCAAGAGATGAAAAAAAATATTCAAGAAGTGAAAAGAGAATATTGCTGGGAAAAACAGGAAGAAGTTTTACTAAATTTATATAAGGAATTAGATGCAAGTTAAAATAACCCACTTAACATCAGCACATAGCAGATATGACACAAGAATATTTCTTAAAATGTGTTTATCATTAGCTAAAAATGAAAACTATCAAGTTAGTTTAGTAGTAGCGGATGGAAAAGGTAATGAAACAAAAAACGGTGTAAGCATAGTAGATATTGGAGCAAAAAGTGGCGGTCGCATATCTCGCATGACAACTACAGTTAAAAAAGTTTTCCAAAAAGCAAAAGAGTTAAATAGTGATATATATCATCTGCATGATCCTGAGCTTATGCCTGTAGGATTGAAGCTTAAAAAGCTTGGCAACAAAGTGATATTTGATATCCACGAAAATACTGATTTGCAAATTTTAGAAAAAGAATGGATACCCTTTTTTTTAAGAAAAATTATTTCTTACATGTATAGAAAATATGAAGATAGTGCTTGTAAAAAGTTTGACTTTTTAATAGTACCACAAGAAGCTATGTATGAAAAGTATAAGAGTTTAACTCGTACCAGTGTAATTGCAAATTTTCCTAATAAAATCAGTAGTAACAACACTTTTCAACCAAATATTAATAAATACAATTTATTGTATTCGGGTTCTATAGGTGAAGCTAGAGGTATTTGGAATATGTTGGATTTAATCAAAGAGCTTCAAAAAATCGATTCTAAGTACACTTTGATTATAGCAGGAAATATTAAGGAGTCATTATTGGGGGAGATTAAAAAGCATGAAGGATGGAAACATACCAATTATCTAGGAATGTTATCAAAAAAAGAGATATATGAAGTCTATAAAGATAATTCTATGGGATTAATTTTGTTCAATAATGTTGGGCAATATTTTATGGCTTACTCTTTAAAACTTTTTGAATATATGCAAAATGGCATGTTTGTTATAATGCCAGATTTTGGAGACTGGATAACATTTAATGAAAGGTTTCAAGTAGGAATAAATGTAAATACAAGTAATGCAAAAGAAGTAGCAAAAAAAATACATGAATTAGATTTGGACCTTGTAGAGAAAGTTTCGAAAGATAATATTAAAAAAGTTGATGAATACTTTACATGGGAATCACAAGAAAAGAAACTATTTACTATTTATGAGGAGATTATAAATGTTGACAAAATTTAAAAATGTATATGTATTGGCACCACATACTGATGATGGAGAACTAGGGGCAGGTGGTACCATAAGAAAACTAATAGAATCAGGAGCAAATGTATATTATTTTGCATTTTCTACAGCTGAACAATCTGTTCCTAATGGGTTTCCTAGCGATATACTTAAAACCGAAGTACTCAATGCCACTACAAAGCTAGGAATAAAAAAAGAAAATGTAATAATCTATGATTATGAAGTAAGAAAACTTAACTATGCTAGGCAGGAAATATTAGAAGACTTGATAAAGCATAGAAAAGACTTAAAACCAGATTTAGTACTTATGCCATCATTAAATGATATACATCAAGATCATAGCACAATAGCTCAAGAGGGGCTTCGAGCATTTAAAAACACTACAATACTAGGGTATGAACTTATTTGGAATAATCTTACTTTTGATACGACATCATTTATAAAGCTTGATAAAAAACATATTCAAGCAAAATGTGATGCTCTTAAAGAGTATAAATCTCAAGGTATTAGAGACTATATGAGTGAAGAGTTTATATTTTCTCTTGCTAGAACAAGAGGAGTACAAATAGGTACACAGTATGCAGAAAGTTTTGAAGTAGTTAGATTAGTTATATAGGAGGCTTAGATGGAAATTAGTGAAATTAAAATAGGCATGAGTGAAAGTTACTCTCAAACAATCACAGATGCTGATATTAAATCATTTGCAGGAATTTCTGGAGATAATAATCCTGTGCATATGAGTGATGAATATGCTGAAAAATCAAGATTCAAAAAAAGAATAGCTCATGGAATGATTTCATCAAGCTTTTTTTCAGCATTATTTGGTACTAAACTACCTGGGGCAGGTTGTGTCTATGTGAGTCAATCATTAAACTTCAAAAGACCAGTATATATTGGGGATACAGTGACTGCTATAGTGACTGTATCTGAAATTGATGAATCTAAAAATAGAGTTTATTTTGACACTGTATGTAAAGTTAAAAATAAAATAGTTATCGATGGTAGAGCAGAGCTGTATATACCGAAAGAAAAAGGAGGGAGTTTATGTGAAAAAAGTTAATGCACAAGAAATAGCTAAGTTTTTAAATAGTGAATTTTATGGGGTTAATATCACTTTAGACAGGGCTTGTTCATTAGATAATGCACAAGATGGGGTACTTATCTTTTCTAAAAGTTCTAAAAATTTAGATATACAGAAGAAATGCTTAGTGTTAGTTCCTTTGGATTTTGAATATTTGAAGGAGTCTGTATATAGTGTAATAAAAGTTGAAAATCCAAGACTTGCTTTTGCAAAAGTTGTAAATAACTTTTTCATAGATAATTTCTGTTCTGGCATAGCTATTAGTACTAAGTTAGGTAAGAATTGTATTATCGATGAGAGTGTTTCTATTGGAGAAAATTGTGTAATTGGTAATAATGTAATCATCAAAAAAAGGACTAAGATTAATCACAATGTAGTAATCTCTGATAATGTAACAGTAGGAGAAAAGTGTTATATAAAGTCAGGTTCAGTTATCGGTGAAGATGGATTTGGATTTGATTTTGAAAAAGATGGGACTCCTATAAGGATTCCACATATAGGAACAGTTAATATTGGTAATAATGTCGAAATTGGTTCTAATACAGTTATTGTTAGAGGGACATTAAATAATACAATAATAGAAGATAATGTAAAAATTGATGATCAAGTTTTTATTGCTCATAATTCTAAAATAGGGCGAAATACTGTTGTTATTGCTTTTGCAGAAATTAGCGGGTCGGTTACGATTGGTCAAAACTGTTGGATAGGACCAAATTGTAGCATTATTCAAAAAGTAAAGATAGGAAATAATGTAACCATAGGAATAGGCTCAGTTATCACAAGTGATATTGAAGACAATAAAAAAATCATGGGACTAGAAGGGCTGGATTTGAGAAATTTACTAAAAGTAAAGAAAAGAATAGAGTATGGAAAATAAAAAAAACATTTGGATTATAAATCAATATGTAACAAGGTATGACGATAGTGGAGGATCAAGACACCTTGACTTTGCTGCGGAGTGGGTAAAAAATGGATATGAAGTACATATTTTTGCTTCTGGATTTCACTATAATGAATACAAAGAAAAAGTTTTAAAAGATGATGAAAACTACAAACATGAAGTTATAAATGGAGTAAATCTTCATTGGATAAGAGTATTTCCATATACTAGTAATAACTATAAAAGGTTTATTAGTATGTATACATTTTATAGTAATATAAAAAAATATATTTTTAGTAATTCTTTAAAAAAGCCTGATATGGTTATAGGTTCAAGTGTTCATTTATTAGGAGTACTAGCAGCTTACCAAGTGTCAAAGAAATTTAATGTGAAATTTATTATGGAAATTAGAGACTTATGGCCTGAGACTTTAGTAAGATTAGGAAAAATTTCTAAAACCCATCCTATTTATATAGGTTTTCATTTTTTAGAAAAATTTTTATATAAAAAAGCAGATTATATAGTAAGTACCTTATGTGGAGCATATAAATATATTAATAAATTTACTGATACAAATGTGAAATGTATTCCTAATGCCTTTGACCTAAATAAATTGGATGGGCTTAAGTCAAAGAACAATAGTAATCATAATTTTACAGTGATGTATTTAGGTACTATTGGAATTGCTAATAGCTTAGATACTTTATTGAAAGCTGCTTTAGAATTAAAAAATACAAATATAAAATTTACGATAATAGGTAGTGGAGTATCTAAACAAGAATTAGAGAAGTTCAAGATTTCTAATCATCTAGAAAATGTAATTTTTGAAAATTCAATACCTAAATCAAAAGTTTTAGAAAAACTTAGTGAAGCAGAGGTATTATGGACAGGTATGCCAAATAGTAAAGAGCTATATGAATATGGTTTGAGTTCAAATAAGATATATGACTATATGGCAGTCAAAAAGCCCATATTAATTTCTACTCCATTGAATAGTAATATTATAAAAGATGCTAGGTGTGGGATTTCTGTAGAGGCAGAGAACAGCAATCAACTTAAAGATGCTATATTAAATATTTATGAAATGAATAAGGAACAAAGAGAAGAATTAGGGCAAAATGGATACGATTATTTGATTTCTAATTTTACGATTCAGAAGCTAAGTGCAAAGTGGTATGAAATATTCGGAATAAAAAATGCTTAAATCACTATTTGACAAAACCTTAGCGCTTTTTTTAATCATACTATTTTCACCTATCTATATAGTAGTAAGTTTGCTCATACTATGGAAGATGGGAAGTCCGATACTGTTTAGACAAAAGCGACCGGGATATAAAGAGAAAATATTTGGCATCTATAAATTTCGCACAATGACAAATGAGAAAGACATTAACGGTGATTTGCTTCCAGATGAACAAAGGCTGGTGGGAGTTGGAAAGTTTATAAGAAGTGTCAGCTTAGATGAACTTCCGCAACTTTTGAACGTACTAAAGGGCGAGATGAGCTTTGTTGGTCCTAGACCGCTTCTTGTAGAGTACCTTCCGCTGTACAGTGACGAACAAAAAAGAAGACACGATGCTAAACCTGGCATTACCGGCTGGGCGCAGGTAAATGGACGAAATGCTATAAGCTGGGAGCAAAAGTTTGAGTTAGACGCGTGGTATGTTGATAACCAATCTTTTTGGCTTGACATGAAGATACTTTGGATGACTTTTTTAAAGGTTGTAAAAAGAAGCGATATAAGCTCAAACACAAGTGCTACTATGGAAAAATTTACCGGGAATTAGTTTTTAGTTAATGTATGATATAATTATGTACAAAATAATGTAAGGATTTAAGATGCAAGTAGTAAGCATGACGGAAGCAAGGAACAATTTTAAGGCTATATTTGATGCCGTATTTTTAAATAATGAGGAAGTTATTATACATAGAAAAGGTCGTGAAAATGTCGTAGTGATACCTTTTGACGAGTATAGCTCCATGAAAGAGACAAATTATCTATTAAGCTCTCCTAAAAATAGAGAAATTCTTATGAGGTCTTTAAAAGATGCCAGAGAAGGAAAAACTTTTGAGAAAGAGCTAATAGAGGCATGAACATAACTTTTACAAATGATAGTTGGAGTGAATATTTATATTGGCAATCAACTGACAAGCAAACCTTAAAAAAAATTAATAATTTGCTCAAGGATGTAACAAGAGATCCATTTGATGGTTTAGGTAAGCCGGAACCATTAAAACATGAATTTTCAGGTTGTTGGTCAAGAAGAATAACGGATGAGCATCGCCTAGTTTATGAAGTTATGGAATATAGCATATTAGTAATATCTTGCAGGTATCACTACTGATGAAAAGCATATATATTTACGGAGCAAGTGGACATGGTTTAGTTGTTGCAGATATCGCAAAAGCATGTGGATATGAGGATATTATATTTGTAGATGACGCAGACAATGAGTACCTAAGTTTTGAAGATATAAAAAGTGAAAAAAATATACCGATAGCTTTTGGTGTAGGCAATAATCAAATAAGAGCAGAACTTTTTGAAAAGGTAAAAAGTAATGGACTTAAAACGCCAAGTTTAATTCATCCAAGTGCGGTTATATCTCCAAGTGCCAAGATAGGAGATGCAACGATTGTAATGCCAAACGTGGTTATCAACGCTAAGGCAACTATCGGAGACAGTGCGATACTAAACAGCGGATGCATAGTAGAGCATGAATGTGTTATAGAAGATTTTGTACATATTTCACCAAATGTAGCACTTGGCGGCGCGGTAAAAGTGGGAAAATTTACACATGTTGGAATAGGGTCCAATGTTATTCAAGGTGTTATGATAGGTCAAAATACCATTATTGGTGGAGGTAGCGTAGTGATAAGAAATATTGAAGACAATCAAAAAGTTGCGGGTGTTCCAGTGAAGGTAATACTTCCAACTCTAAATAGGGGGGGGGGTAAACAGTAGTTTTTATTTCCCGTCTGTTGGGAGAGCTTCATGAGTACGGTTTATGGTATTTATGGGGCGAGTGGATTTGGGAAAGAGGTTTTACCTTTAGTCAAACAACAATTTGGCAATGATGCTGAGATTTTTTTTGTAGATGATGGTGATGTTCCAGATGAACTTTTGGGATGTGTTGTTTTAAATTTTAATCAATTTGTAAATCTTGAGGGTAAAAAAGCTGTCACAATAGCTATAGCCAATAGTAGAGTAAGAGAAAAGCTTACTTTAAAGTGTCTTGAAAATAGAGTTGAAGTTTTTGATGTAAAAGCTTCAAATGTACTTGCGTTAGAAAATGTAAAAATGGGCATAGGCTCTATACTTTGCCCGTTTGTCACATTGACATCTGATATAACTATAGGCAAAAGTTTTCAAGCAAATCTTTATAGTTATGTGGCTCATGATTGTGTTATAGGCGATTTTGTTACTTTTGCACCTGCTGTCAAATGCAATGGCAATGTGCACATAGGAGACCATGTTTATATAGGAACTGGTGCTATCATCTATCAAGGTAAACCAAATAGACCTTTGAAAATAGGTAAAGGCGCAGTATTAGCAGCGGGTGCTGTTGTGACAAAGAGTGTACCTGAAGGTATGACTGTATTTGGCAATCCTGCTATTGAGCTTACAAAAGAAAACGTAAAGAGGAGGATGTAATGTCTTGCTCTTTAGTTTTCAATCAAGTTCCAATCGAAGAGATTCAAGAAGGAATGGAAGTAAGTTACTCTCAAACGATAACCGATGCAGATGTAAAAGCCTTTGCGGGAGTATCGGGAGATAGAAATCCTGTGCATATGGATGAAGAGTATGCCGAGAATTCAAGATATAAAAAGCGAATAGCTCATGGTATGATGTCAGCTTCATATTTCTCAGCTCTGTTTGGTACTAAAATACCAGGCGAGGGCTGTGTCTATGTAGCTCAAAGTTTACAGTTTAAAAGACCCGTATATCTTGGTGACACCGTAACGGCAACGGCAAGTGTTACAAAAGTAGATTTAGAAAAAAGAAGAGTCTTTTTTAGAACAACATGTAAAGTAAAAAATAAGATAGTGATAGATGGAGAAGCGGAGCTTTATGTTCCAAGAGATAAATAAAGAGTGTATATAAAATTTTTATTTGACAAAAAGATACTAAAAATAGTACAATATATCACTTTAAATAAAGGATTTTAAATGCAACCTATTTTATCAAACTATACAGCAAGTATAACAGAACTTAAAAAATCACCTACGCAATTACTAAAAGATGCAGGGAATGAAGCAGTGGCGATACTCAATCATAATGTAGCGAGTGCATATCTAGTGCCTAGTGAACTTTATGAAAAGATGATAGATATCATAGATGATTACTACTTGGCAAAAGAGGTGGAAAAACGACTCAATTATGATGAAAGCGAATTAATAGAAGTAAATATAGATGACATATAAACTTAAATTTACTAAATATTCTGATAAAGAATGGAGAAAATTAAATTCTACAATTCAAGAGCAGTTTAAAAAAAAACTTATTGAGAGACTAGAAAACCCAAAAGTACCAAAAGATAAACTTAGTGGCTTTGAAAATGTGTATAAAATAAAACTTAGAAGTGTTGGATACAGATTGGCTTATGAAGTTAAAGAAGAGCAAATAGTTGTGTTGGTGCTAACAGTAGGGAAAAGAGAAAACAATCAAGTATATGATAATTTAGCAAGAAGAGAGAAAGAAAAATAATGAACAAAAGAATTTTTTTAAGTGCTCCACACATGAGTGGAAATGAACTGAAATATATAGAAAAAGTATTTGAAAGTAACTATATAGCACCACTTGGTGAATATGTTAATAAATTTGAAGAGAGTATTAAGAACTATACAGGTGTAAAAAATGCTCTTGCAGTAACGAGTGGAACGGCAGCAATTCATTTAGCACTTAGAGTTTTGGGAATTGCTAAGGGGGATGATGTCTTAGCTTCTACTTTTACTTTCATAGGTTCAGTAAATGCCATACTTTATCAAGGAGCAAATCCAGTATTTATAGATAGTGATAAAGAAACTTGGAATTTATCCCCAAAACTACTTAATAAATACCTTTGTGAATGTGAGAAAAAACCAAAAGCTTTGATAGTGACACATCTTTATGGACAATGTGCGGATATAGAGAAAATTGCTGATATTTGCAATCTTCATGGAGTATATCTAATAGAAGATGCAGCTGAAAGTTTGGGGGCTACTTATAATGGTCGTCATACAGGAACATTTGGTGATTTTGGGATATATAGTTTTAATGGAAACAAAATCTTAACTACAAGTGGTGGAGGGATGCTAGTGAGTTCAAATAAAGACTGGATTGAAAAAGCGAAGTTTTATTCTACTCAAGCAAAAGAACCGTTTATACACTATGAGCATGAAGAATATGGCTACAACTACCGCATGAGTAATGTACTTGCAGCCATTGGTGTAGGGCAGATGGAAGTGATAGAAGAGCGTGTGCAGAAAAAAAGAGAAATATTTGAGTGGTATAAAGAATTTTTGAGTGATGTTGAAGAGATAACTTTCATGCCAGAACTTGAAAATAGTCGAGGGAATAGATGGCTTACTGCTTTGACATTTGAAAAAAGTGACTTTAACAAAGTGATGAAAGCACTGGAAGAGGTAAACGTAGAGAGCAGACCGCTTTGGAAGCCGATGCACATGCAACCTCTTTTTAGGGATGCGAAAAGTTTTGTGGACGGTACAAGCGAAGCGCTGTTTGATAAAGGGCTTTGTGTGGCAAGCAGTACAACAATGAGCAAAGATGACGTTAAGATGATATGTAGTGTTATAAGGGAGAATTTAGATGACTGAAGTGATAGATATCTCAAAAAAAAGTAGAATAATTTCTGTACTGTCAGTAGCAATACCGCTTGTCTTGGCTGTTATGTTTGGTGCTGAGACCAAGGAGTATATTGTATTATGGGTACTGATTGCAATAGTTGCATTTTTTCTTTCATCATACCTGCTCGAAAGAGGTAGAACAGTTTTACGAGTAGGATCAATTCTTGATAAAGACAAAAGATTTTATCTGTACAAAAATAATAAAAAAATAGATAGTTTGAGAATTAGAGTCGAAGAAGATGCTAGCGATAAAGAGATTCTAAAAAGATTTGAAGAATTTCTTCTTAAAAACAATCTGAAACAGTATGATAAGATTTATTTGATGGGGTCAAATTCCAAAGATGATGTAGATTTAGTAAGAAATATTTTAATAAAATAGGTTTGAGTAAGATTCCATTTTTTTTGGGATTGGGTTAATGATACATGGTAAGAAGTTATGAGGAGACCCTTCGCTTTATAATGCTCCCCTAAAATCGAACTAGTAAATTCTATTTTTTAATTCCAAAATGTTAAAATTAAAATAGAAAAAATAAGGGTTAAAAATGAGTACAAAAAGAAAAAGTTACAGTGCGGATTTTAAAGCCAAATTGGTTTTGGAAGTTTTAGAAGGTAATAAAACAATCAATGAGATTGCAAGTGCGTATGAGATATTGCCGGTTAGTCTTAAAAATTGGAATAGCTGAAACTGATAAGGTTCAAAGGGATGGTGGATTAAGTATTCCATTTATTGTCTCGCTTGCCATTTCGCTTGACTTAAGATAGTTCATTGTTAAATATTTTGTAATAGTATTAGGGTTATTATGACCTAATGCACCGCTCAGATGAATACTATCAAATCCTTGTTCTGCCATAGCAGATACGATTACATTACGAAGATAATGTATGCCAAAACTTTTATCATTCAATCTTCTCTTAAGTCTGTCTGTTATTTTGCGTATATCAACTAGATGGTTTCCGGTAAGTCTTGACAAGAACACCCATCCTTCATCTCTTCTAAAAAAAGATAATTTTTCCTTCGTGATTTCAGGTAAAAAAATCTTTTGCTCCTCATTGTTTTTGGTATTTCTTAAGACATAGTAATTATTCTCAAAGCTGACATCTTCCCATCGCAATGAAAGTATCTCACCTCTGCGTCTGCCCTGTAGTGCAAAAAGAAAAAGAGCGTAATAAAAGGGATCATCATGAAACTCTTCATTTATAGCTTTGTAGATTTTTTTTAACTTTTCGCTTGCACTTACTACTATTTTCTTTGTTTTTGGAAGTTTGATTTTTATGCCATCTAGCGGATTAAATATTATAAGTCTGTTTGCTATTGCACTTTTAAAAGCGGGGGAGAGCACTTCAATTGTTTGCTTGATTGTTCGAGGAGCCAATCCTTGTTCTTCTTGATATTTTATACTTTCTTTGATGTGTAACTGACGAAGATCAACAACTTTTTTTTTGCCACAAATAGGACTTACATACCTATTGTAATGGCTTTTTCTTATGGTTGTGTATTTGGTAATGAGTAAGTGTTTAAAATGTTCAGACATAAATGCGTCAAGAGTAATATTATCATCAAGCAAAGATTCTTTTTTTGATTTTTGAATATCTAAAAGATCTCTTTCTGCCACTTTAATACGGTCTTTTTTGCCCCAAGCTGTCTCTGAGTAGTTCAACAACGCTTCATATCTTTTGTTGTTTATTCTAAAATTATAATAAAAAATTGTGTAATCACTATTTGCCCACAAACTTGTTTTTATTTTGTTCATGAACTCTTTTCTATCTATAGCCATATCTTTCCCTTTTTGATTTTGATTGGGTATTCCCTTGGGTATTCCTGTTGGAGATAGAAGTATATAAAAATAGATATTAAAAGATAATTACAGTGCTGCAATAAAGGCTTATAAATAGGGAGCAAGAAAAATAAATATAAAAGCCAATTTGTCTCATAACGGGGTGGTCGAGTGTTCAAGTCACTCAGAACCCACCACTGTTAAACTCCTCAAACAATATGAATCTTAAGAAGAAACTTTCCAAAAAAACACACATGCTAAATATCAGATAAATAATATGATAAAATACAACTTCTTAAGCAAAGGCTGCATATTGGCATATTCAGAATCAGATACCCGCTCTAAGCTAATCGACCCTAAAATCAAGGGCAGTGATTGGCTTGAATCAAACATTGTTAGAGAATACTATTTTACCGACGGGCGAAAGCTTATCGGCGGCAAAAGAGGCAAACGATACTTTGTGGATTATCTGCTGACGCATAAAAATACCAACTTAGCAATCATCGAAGCCAAAGCCGAATCAAAAGACCCGTTAGACGGCTTGCAACAATCCATAAACTACGCCGAGCGGCTTCGCATTGATTATGTTTACTCTACAAACGGACATAAAATATATGAACACTCTTTAAAAGAGGGTAAAGGTAGATGGGTAGAAAACTATCCAACTCCCGATGAGCTTTTTCTTAGAAAATACGGCGAAACAACTCCAAAAGCACAAGCCGTAATCACTCATCCATTCCACATTGAAGGAACGATGAAACCCCGTTTTTACCAACAAATAGCCGTTCAAAAAACCATAGAAGCCATAGCACAAAACAAAGACAGAATCTTACTGACACTGGCAACGGGAACGGGCAAGACATACATCGCTTTTCAAATCGCATACAGACTTTTTCAGTCAAAATGGAACAAAGATGCAAGTGAGCGAAGACCAAAGATACTCTTTTTAGCCGATAGAAATGTACTAAAAGACCAATCTATGAACACCTTTAACCCGCTAGAGAAAGATTGTGTCGAGATAAACGGAAAAATCATCAAAAAAAGAGGCGGTAAAGTTCCAACGGCAGGAAATATATTTTTTGCCATCTACCAGTCCATCGCCGAAAACAAAAACAGAGTTATAGAAACTTCAGAGGAAGAGAATGAAGACGATGTAACCGCCTACTACAAACAGTATCCATCAAACTTTTTTGATTTGATTATCATTGATGAGTGTCATCGTGGAAGTGCAAATGATGAGAGTTCTTGGAGAGAGATACTAAATCATTTTAGTAGTGCTACTCACTTAGGATTGACGGCAACCCCAAAAAGAGATGACAACGGAGACACTTACAAATATTTTGGCGACCCTATCTATGAATACTCTCTTAAAGACGGCATCAACGACGGTTTTTTAACTCCGTACAAAGTGAAAAGAATCCAGACAAACATAGATGAGTATAGATTTGACCCTAACGATATCATCACGGGTGAACTGGAAAAGCAGATTGTTGCGTTAGAGCAGTTTGAAAGAGAAGTCGTCATCCCAAAACGAACAGAGCTTATTGCAAAAACTATTCTTGAAAATATGAACGCTATGGATAAAACTATAGTATTTTGCGTAAACCAAAAACATGCAAATGATATGAAAGTAGCAATCGATAAGTTTAAAACTATCAAAGATAATAACTACTGCGTAAGGGTTACATCCGATGAGGGCGATATCGGCAGAGATTTCTTAGAGATGTTTCAAAACAACGACAGAGACATACCTGCAATACTAACAAGTTCAAAAATGCTTACAACGGGTGTAGATGCCAAAAATGTCAGAAATGTCGTACTCACTGCACCCATCAAATCTATGACGGAGTTTAAACAGATTATAGGTCGTGGTACTCGGGTTTTTGAGGGGAAAGATTTTTTTACAATTATGGACTTTGTAGGAGCCACAAACTTGTTTTATGACCCTGCATGGGATGGAGAAGATTTACCTTCTAATGACGCTGGAGAAAAACAGCCAAAAGAGCCAAAAGATAAAGCTGACATGTCAGATAACGATGGTATAGAAACAAGTGATGACAAACCTAGAAATGAAAAAGTGACGATTGACATCAAAGGCAAAAAACTTAAAGTTATCAACATAGAAACAACCTATGTCGGCATGGACGGCATACCTTTAAAAACAGAAGATTACTTAGAACTTCTCATAGGCATACTCGGCAAATTTTACAACGATGAAGAGGGACTCCGTGGTATTTGGAGCAACCCGAAAAACAGAAAAGAGATGCTTCAAAAACTCTCAAACATGCAGATTGATGAATCTCAACTCAATGATTTAAAAGTAATCTTTGAAGCCGAGGAGAGCGATATTTACGATGTACTCACGCATATATCGTTTAACCTAAACATCAAAACAAGAGCCGAGAGAGTCTTACATGTAGAAAACTCAGAGTTTGTAGAAAAGTTTCATAACGAGAAAGCCAAAGAGTTCATAGAGTTTATACTGGAGCGATACAAAAAAGACGGCGTAAAAGAGCTAGACGAAGACAAACTAGGCAAGTTGGTTGACTTAAGCGGGCTTGGAACCGTAAGAGAAGTAGCTCAGAACTTTGGCGGAA
The DNA here is from genome assembly GCA_014859685.1 of Sulfurospirillum sp. Taxonomy (GTDB): domain Bacteria; phylum Campylobacterota; class Campylobacteria; order Campylobacterales; family Sulfurospirillaceae; genus UBA6810. Next base: position 21,225 of record JACUTU010000014.1, read on the forward strand.
TACCTCAAATGAGAGAAGAGTATTTTGAGTTGCAGAGGGAGATTTATAGATGAACGATATAGTGAAAAACAATGATTTGTATCTGAACATAAAAAATATCCTCCAGAGTGCCAGAGACAATGCTTACCGACAAGTGAACTTCATCATGGTTGAGGCTTACTGGAACATCGGTCAGCAAATCGTAGAAGAAGAACAAAACGGAAAAGATAGAGCCGAATATGGTTCGTATCTCATCAAAGAGCTTTCATCAAAACTTTCAAAAGATTTCGGCAAAGGGTTTACCCAGCAAAATCTTAGAAATATGAGACAGTTTTATAACTGTTTTCCAATTCGCTCCACACTGTGTAGCGAATTGAGTTGGAGTCATTATCGACTTATCATGAGGTTAGATAATCCACAAGCACGACTTTGGTACACGAAAGAATCCGCCAAAGCAAACTGGAGCGTAAGAGCTTTAGAGAGACAAATCGGCACGCACTATTATGAAAGATTGCTCTCAAGCAAAGAAAAACAACCAGTCATAAATGAAGCTAAAGAAAACACAAAAGATTTACAACTCACCTCAAAAGACATCATCAAAGACCCCTATGTCTTAGAATTTTTAGACCTCAAACAAAACAATGCTTTTTATGAAAGTGATTTAGAATCCGCTCTCATCGAAAAGATACAAGAATTTTTACTGGAACTTGGACGAGGTTTTGCATTTGTAGCCAGACAAAAAAGAATCAAAACCGAGACAAGCGACTTTTACATAGACCTAGTTTTTTATAACTACATGTTGAAATGTTTTGTCATCATAGACCTAAAAAAGGGAAAACTAACGCATCAAGATGTAGGGCAGATGGATATGTATGTGCGAATGTATAACGACTTAGAAAAAGCAGAGAACGATAACCCGACTATAGGTATCATACTCTGTGCAGACAAAGACAATACAGTCGTAAAATACTCCGTTTTAAACGACAATGAAAATCTGTTTGTGTCGAAGTATCAGCTCTATTTGCCGAGTGAAGCAGAGTTGAAGGCGGAGATAGAGAGGGATGTTTTGGAGCTGCAGAGGGAGATGTATAGATGAAGTTTTTAAAATTTATAGACATATAACAAACTCTTTGATCTGTTTAAAGATGTGTAAAGAAAATGGCAAAATCTTTACATGTAGTGAATGACATGTCAAAAAAAGAGAGAAATTTTGACATGTTGGATGAAGATAAGCTAGACGATTTAGTAAAACGAAGTAAAATTGATAGAAGTGAATTGAAACAATTATTTCAATACAATGTTACCGATGAGTATTTTGGAATTTATAAATAAAGGATTAGTATGTCAAAAGAGGAATTTTCTAAGTTTGTAGAAAAGATAAAAACTGTAAATGAATATAGTGAGATTAGTTTGGATGTGTCATATATTGATAATTCAAATAATAAACAATCTCAATTAATAAAAAATAAAGATGTTTCATTTTCATATCAACTAAAACTAAAACAGTATGAATTCAAACTAAAAGAACCAATCTTTGTTTCATCAATAGATTTAAAATCAAAAAAGAATGACTTAAAAAATACAGTTATAGAAGTATGGGATTATCTATCAAATGAAAAAACTAGAATTCCTATTGATGAGTATGACGAATATACATATATAGGCATTAATGTAAATAGAGTTATTACATCATTTGTTATTAAAACACCTAACAGAAAAGAAAAAATTGATTTAATATCAATTGAAATTAATGGATTAAAATTAGATGATTCTTCTTACATTATAGAAAGTTATACAAAACAGACAAAACTAAAAACTGAGTTAACAGAACTATACAGTAAATATAAAGCTGAATTAACTGAAAAAGAAACTGAACTAACGACTAAAGAAATAAATATCAATGCAAAAGTCAAACAATTAACTCAACAAATTGCACAGAAGGAATCTGACATTGAAACTTTAGATAAAAGGTTGATTGATTTAAAATCATCAGTTCAATCTTCTACTGAATCATTAGAAGATGTAACAAAAGAAGTTGAAGAATTAAGAAAAGAAAAAAATGATTTAGATAGTAAAGTATCTACAATACAGAATGATATCGAACAAAGAACCGCACAATCTGAAAAATTAAATAAACAAATATCAAAAGAAAAAGATGAATTAAAAGAGTTGAATGAAGATAAATCTCTAATGGCTTATGAATTAAAAGAGTTTGTTACTGAAGCAAATAGAAATATCTTAATTTATTTAGGTATTGGAGTTATACCAATAATAGTTTTAATATACCTAACATATATTTTATTCAATGGTTCATCAAATTTAACAATGATTGACTTGAATACAATTACATCTATTGGTGTAGATACAAATCAAACACAAATAATTACGAATAGTGTAGAAAAAATAAACTTTACTATTGGAGATATATTACTGAGTAGATTGCCATTTGTTTTAATTGTAATTTCAATAATAATTGCTTCATATGAAATTTCAAAAATATTTATAAAAAAAGCTATTAATATACAAAATCAAAAAATGACACTTTCTAAAATTGGCATTATCTCAAAGGATGTATCTGATACTTCATTGGACTCATTAGAAACTATAAAAGACGAAGAAAAATATCAATTAAGAACTAAATTAAAAATGGATATATTAAAAGAGTATCTAAAGAAAGATGTTGATATAGAATTTGATTATAAAATAGAAGATGGACTAATGAAAAAATTCAAAGAATTATTCACTAAAAAAGAACAGTAAATGGAATCCAAAATAAACAGAATAACAGACATACTCCGCAGAGACGACGGTATCAGCGGTGCTATGATGTACACGGAGCAGATTTCTTGGATGCTTTTTCTCAAGTTTCTAAGTGATTTAGAAGACTCAAAAGCTGATGAGGCGTTGCTTATTGGGCAGGAATATACCTCCATTTTAGATGATAAATTTAAGTGGAGCAACTGGGCTTGTCCTAAGATAAAAGACAGTAGCGGCAAAGACGGCAAAATTGACCTTATAAACGCTAAGAGCGGTGAAGACCTTTTGGAGTTTACGAACAAAGAGCTGTTTCCCTACCTCAAAGGGTTTAAGTCGATTACACAAGACCCTAAATCCATCAAGTATAAAATCGGTGCTATCTTTGAGTATTTGGACAACCGTATTGCTAACGGGCATACTCTTAGGGAGGTGTTAGACATCATTGATGGTTTAGATTTTCACAATCAAGCAGATCTGTTTCAACTCTCGCTTATCTATGAAAAACTTCTCAAAGACATGGGGAGTGACGGCGGTAACAGTGGGGAGTTTTATACTCCTCGCCCACTTATCAAAGTCATCGTCGATGTGCTAGACCCAAAAGTGGGGCAGACCATCTACGATCCTGCCGTGGGAAGCTGCGGATTTCTCATCGAAGCGTACAACCACATACGCTACA
>JACUTU010000005.1 GCA_014859685.1 Sulfurospirillum sp.
TCTCTTTTTAACCAGTTGTGGTTCAAAGGTTGATTCTCTATCTCTTGGAATGGAACTTGATTATCTTTACATTTTTTTCTAATTTTCATCAAAAAACTAATATGTTGCTTTTGTATCACTCCATATAAAACCAATTATTAATAACTCTTCTAAACTTGAATGATTATGACCATATCTTTTATTGTAGTTCAATCAAGCTGCTCTCAAAATTCCAATGTAAAATATCATTTCGGTAGTGGGTTATTTAAACTTTTACCTAGTAGTTGTTCATAGTACTTTCGCATTGCAGGAGCAAATAAATTTCTCCATGAAGCTTCATCTATGAGATTACTTTTAGCATTGTTACAAAGAGGACAAGCCAAAATTAAATTACTAATGTTGTAGCTATTATTCAAACTATCTTTACGCTCTATTTCTAAAGCCCCACTGGATCTTTTTACTTTGTCATTTAGTGGCAGTACTTTACTTTCGATAAAAATAGTATGAAGTTCATTTTGCGTTACTCCACAATATCCACAACATCCATTCTCTTCTTCTTCTGAGTACCACTCTAAAAAGCTTTCAAAACTATTATTATTATCATCTTTACGTTTATCAGTAAATTTATTTCTAATTTTTTGTATTTCATTTACATAATAATTACATTCAATGTTTAATCTTTGAACATCTTTATATGTTTTACTGTTATCATATTTATGAAGCACTTTTTCAATTTCTTTGAAGCTTTTTCGTTCAAAAGAATAGCATTTAATAAAAATTTTCTGCTCTTCATTTATTGAAAACCTTTTCAAATACTTTTCTATTATTTGGTCTTTATTATCCATTATCATTACCTTGTATGTTAAATTTTCAATAGTTTACTTGGAAATCTTTAAAAAAACTTAATATAATATGTATTATTTTTTTCATTCAAACTACTCATCGATTTCTAAAACACAATTGGCAACTTCACGAGCTTTAGAGTTGCAATAGAAATTACACCCCTGTGAATGAATCTCAATAGAAAAAAGAGATAAACTTTTGACACTACCATCTTCCCCCCCCAGTAGTGTCATTCATTGCCCAAAAATTTGCTTGTCTGTGATAGTAAGCATTTGCATTACCTTTCTTATCTGGCTTAAACCAAGCAAATATAAATGGCATCCATACAGCAAACTCTGCAAAAGCATTGTCACTTACACTGTGTATAAATGCTAGCATAGAGCTATAATCTGCAATAATCCAGTAACCTGCCAAAATAACCAGTGATATTACCAATAAAGTTAAATAGCTAACCATCAGTCTTGCTAGTACATGTGCGAAATACTCTGCCATGCTTTGCTCCTGAAATATTATTTTTACATTAAATAATAACTCAAATTAACTTACTTTGTTTTTTGGTTCTTTTTTGTGGGTACATTACAGAGCTGTTTTTGAAGGAAAAAATGGAAAAATTTGTTCTTTATTGTATTCTTCTTTGATTTTTTTATCTTCAATATAAAAAGTAGGAATTACAATTTCAGCTCTTGCACCTTCTTTGATAGCGGGTAGTTTTTGTCCATCTTTTAAAACAAATTTGCCATTTTTAAACTCTATTGGCAAAACGGTAGTATTTAGAGTATCAAACCAATCTAACATCATACTTTTCTATTCTTCTTAAAATTTTCTGCTTGTTCAAAAATATCTTCATATACTTCATCTCTTTCAACAGGAGGATACCCATATTCATCAAGTAGTATTATTATTCCAACTTTTAAAGAATCTTTTATATCTTGTCTATTGTTCCAATCTGGAAATCTTGTTTGCTCATCTACAAGCTCTTTTGTGGCTTTTGCAAGTTCTATCAGCTTGTTTTCAGGGTATCTAAAATCATATTTCACACACAACTGCATCAAGATATCATAAAATGCTTTTTCTTCAAAATCAATCCCTAGCTCATCTCCAGCATTAAACTCTTTTTGTACTTCCCAAATAAGATTTGTAAGCTGTTCTGCCATCTCTTCATAAACTTCACTTCTTAGAACATCATCTTCTTTTCGTTCATTATATTTTTCCACTAAAGTTTGCATTTTTTTAGAAAAATCAATCCCTTTTACTTTATTTACTTTTTTAATCTCTCCTATGGCTTTAGCTAAAAGCTTTTGCAATAGTTTGATTTTGGTATTCGGAAGTTTTATCTTATCTATCTTTGCTAAGTAATCTTCATCAAAAATATCTTGCTCACTCTCAGCTTCATCACCAAGTTTAAATATCTCCTCAACGCCATCACTTTGAAGAGCATCTTTTATCATCTCTCTTACTTTTGCATTCATCTGCTGCGTATCTGGAGCATTGCCTTTTGTTAGTTTAAAAACTATTGAGCGAACGGCTAAATAAAAATGGATATAGTCTCTTTCTATTTGTGTAATCTGTTCGCTTCCTGCACAAATATCATAAGCAGCTTTAAGCCTTTTTACAAATCCCATAAATCTAGTTTCAATCTCTTTGGTTTGTTGAGCAAATTCAGCCGCCATATTTAAAGTATTTAACTGCTCTAATGCACTTCCATTGAAATATTTACTACTATCAAACTTATGAAAAATCTTAGCGAGTAAATCAAGATGATTTCTCACGACAATCAATGACTCTGCTATATCTTCAAAGTTTTCATCATCCCCTTTGTTGTATTTGGCAAGGGCTAAGTTCATTTGCTTTTTAATACCTATATAATCAACAACTAAGCCTTTATTTTTCCCTTCAAATTTTCTATTTACCCTTGAGATTGTTTGGATAAGATTGTGTTGTTGTATCGGTTTATCTATGTAAATCGTATCCAAAAATGGTACATCAAACCCTGTAAGCCACATATCAACTACAATAGCAATTTTAAAGTTTGATTTCTCATTTTTAAACTGTCTATCAAGCTCTTTTCTATGTTTTTTATCTCCTAGCAATATATGAAGCTTTTTTGGGTCATCATCACTTCTAGTCATAATCATCTTTATTTTTTCAATAGGCTTAATCTCTTTTTTCTCATTTTCGCTAAGTTGTACTCCCTCATCAGCTTCTTTTATATCAAGCCAACTAGGTCTTAGTGCTACTACATTTTTATAAAATTCATATGCTATCTCTCTTGAGCTACATACAAACATCGCTTTACCTTTTACGGTTGAGCCTTCACTTACTCTATTTTCATAGTGTTTTACAAAATCCTCTGCTAAAACTCTTAATCTATCAGGATCGCCAAGTATTGCATTCATATTTGCAGTAGCTTTTTTACTCTCTTCTATTTGATACTCGTTCGCTCCTAACTGCTCTGCTTCTTCATAGTACTTCTCAATCTTTTTTAACTCTTCATTTTTAAGGATTACTTTAGCTGCTCTTCCCTCATAAACGATTCTTACAGTAATTTCATCTCTTACAGACTCCGTCATCGTATAAGCATCAATAACTTTTCCAAAGACATCTAAAGTCGCATCAACAGGAGTTCCTGTAAAACCTACAAAGGTTGCATTTGGCAGTGAGTCATGCAAGTACTTAGCAAAACCATAACTCTTTTTAACACCCTTGCTTGTAACCTTTACTTTTTGGTCTAAGTTTGTTTGGCTTCTATGTGCTTCGTCAGATATACAGATGATATTTGTTCTATCGCTTAGTAGTTTTATATCTTCTGTAAATTTATGAATAGTAGTTAAAAAGACACCGCCACTCTCTCTGCCTTGAAGTAGTTCTCTTAAGTGTGTTCTGCTTTCAACACTTAAAATTCCATTGTCCCCGATGTAGTTTTTGGCATTGGTAAACTCTTCTGAGAGTTGGTCATCTAGGTCTGTTCTATCTGTGATTAGTACTATGGTAGGATTTTCAAAATGGGTACTTTTCATCAACAATCTTGTCAGATAAAGCATTGTAAAACTTTTTCCACTCCCTGTTGCTCCAAAATATGTACCACCTTTTCCATCTCCATGTGGTTTCTGTGCTTTTTTGATATTGTCATACAATCTTCTAGCTGCATAGTATTGAGGATAGCGACATACCACTTTTACCTCTTTTTTGGAACTATCGGGGATGTATATGAAGTTTTCTATTATATCTCTTAGTCTATTGTGATGCAGCATCCCTTGCACAAGGGTAAACATACTATCTATCCCATCTACATCTTTTGCAAGTCCAGCTATCCTTCTCCAAGCATAATAAAAATCATAAGGGGCAAAAAATGAGCCCGCTTTGTTATTTACTCCATCGCTTATGACACAAAAAGCGTTGTATTTAAAAAGCTCTGGAATATCTCTTTTGTACCTCGTAGTAATTTGCACATAAGCATCATGGATAGTCGCTTCTTCTCTAATGGCACTTTTAAATTCAAACACCACCAAAGGTAAGCCATTTAGAAATTACACCCCTGTGAATGAATCTCCACTAACGGTTGACTTCACTGACAGGGTGTCCTGTTCGGTGCAAGGATTTGTTAGATGCCTTGGTCTACCAACTCAGCTGGATTTATTTTAAATTGAAGCATATTGGCTGTTTCTCTTCCATTGTCTCCACCTTTTCTTTGGATAGTAATATTACCAATTTTAAAACTACCTCTTGGAGTAATAGAAATTTTTCCATTCCCAAAATGATTTAAAACTTTGTTTATTGGTTCTAATGCCCAATTGATAGTATCTGTATCTTTTAGTTTTAAAATTACTAGCATCCATTCAGCAGAAAACTTACCTCTACCTTTTAAAATATCATTCACTATTAAAGTTTTATTATCATTTAAAAACTTTAATAATAGTTGTTGTTCATCTTGTGAAAACTCATCTGCAAACATTCTTCTTTCATCTCTTGGATTTACGATTTTTGGTGGATTTTCACCTGTAAAGTGCTGTAATAATTCATAAACATCACTTGGAATATTCCAAAGTTCATTGTAGCTTTTTAACCATCTTTTATCTATTTGATTAAAACCTTTTGGGTTTGATACAAGTTTTACTTGTAAGTTTTGAATATCTGTTAAACTTTTGAGTTTAATTTCAATTTTTATTTCTACTTGAATATCTGCTTTATAAGAGCCTTTGACTTTTGTAGCCTTAACACTTTCAATATCTGTTAAGTCATAATTCATTGCTTGTAGCCAAAGCCCAGCTATTTCACTGTCTTTCCAATGATTAAACTCACAAACTACAAAATCCTCATTTTTAAAACCATTTTTTGCTGTTGTAGAACCTCTGTTTATTAATATTTCTTTATCAGTCATTTATTTTACTTATTGCTTTCATTAAATTTTTACTTATTTCTTCAATAACATTTACAGTCATTGCATTTCCTGATTGTTGCAGAAGTTTTGAGTTTGATATTTTACCTTTCACTTTACTCGCATATTTTTTAGGAAAACCTTGAAGTAATAAAGATTCATACCCTGAAAGCTTTCTAAATTTTTTATTTTTCACATAAAGAATACCATGTCTTCCTCTTCTTAAAGTAGGAGTTTTTTTATCATAAATTCTTAAGTCAGATTGTCTTGTATCTATCACTTTAAAATCTTCCGATAATAAATCATCAATTTTATATTTATTCTTATTATATTTATTGTTTAAATATTTTAAAAAAGTTTGATACGATGATACTCGTTCATCAAATGTTAATTCTTCATCATCTATTAAACACTCTTCTATATTTATTTTTGTATTACTTGATTTTGGAAATTCATATTTAAAATTATCATCAATTAAATCTTTTTGTACTCCAACAAAATAGATTCTCTCTCTCATTTGAGGTACACCAAAATTTAAACTGTTCAATATATTGTGATATACTTTGTATCCTGCATTGTCTAATAATTCTAAAACTGTTTTTAGAGTATTACCTTTATCATGATTTATTAAACCTTTTACATTTTCTAATATAAAATATTTTACATTTTTAGCTTTGAGTATTTTAACTAAGCCATAAATTACTTGTCCTCTTTCCTCATCATCTAAGCCACATCTAGTACCAATAATTGAAAATGTTTGGCATGGAAAACCACCTACCATAAAATCAAAATCTGGCAAATCATTAGGATTGATTTTCATCAAATCTCCATAGTTTTTTTCATCTTTACCAAAAAATTCTTTATATGTTATCTCTGCATCTTTATCTATCTCACTAAAGCCAACACAAGACATTCCAAGGTTTTCTAAACCTATTCGTCCTCCACCAACACCAGCACAAAAGTCCATAAATTTAATATTTTCCATCTTAAACCAACTTTTTATTTGATTTTATCAAAAAATATTTATTTTGTTTAAAAATATTGCAAATTGATATACTTTTATTTTATTATAATCTAGTAAATGGATAAGCTTGTTTTCTAGCTCTTTGCATTAAGCCATACTCTTCATAAGTTATTGTTTTACAAAAATTATATTTTTCTTCTGTATTCATATCTGTCGGATTTAGCACACCAGGATTTTCATTCTGAAATCGTTTATACAATATTTTTGCTTTTTTTTCATCTTCTACAGATAATGTTTGACTACTCATTTTATTTCTTAGTATTTAAATTAATGCAATTATATCAAAATTGATTTAAAATGGTTAATGGGGACAGGCTACTTTTTTATTATGGATACTTTTTACGCAACTTTCGCACCTAAATCCAAGCAATTCTCGAGTTGTGCTTCGCAGTGTGGCTATTATAGTCATGAAATCCTCATTTCTATTTACAACCGTTTCAATTTTAGCTATTTTGTCCATGATTTCAATAAAAGTCTGCATGGCAATAGAGAGAGTATACAGTTCACACTCTAAATCTTTAAATAATCCACCGATGATTTTTGGTTCATGGCTGATCCTGTTGATGTAGCTGACAATATTGTAAGCAAAGAATGAGAGTGTCATTCTTGCGATCAGTGCTTCATAAATCCTATTCTCTTCTTTTCCAAATCCGAAGTGTTCACGAAGCTCTTTATAGCCCTGCTCTATATCCCATCGTCGCTTGTAAATCTCGATAATTTCTTCATCATTAATCTCTAAATCAGTAGAGGCAATAGGGATAAGGTTATCACTTGTTTTGAGAAAAACTATTTTGATCTTGCCTGCATTTTTGTGCGCTACTACCACAGAAAAATAGGTGAAGCGAATCTTTTTGCCATATTTTCCCATCTTTTCGACGGTAATCTTTTTAGACTTTTCATAAATGGCATTGAGCGTTTTCTCTTTGCCGCTAAAGTTCCAAATCTTATTGTTATTGGCAATTCTTGAGATGACTCTAAGACCCAAATCGCTCATCTCTTTGTTTTACAAAGTTTGCACTTTTTAAGATGCTCTTGATGTTTAAAAGTTGCAGTGTTTGATAGATTGGATTTTTGAGCGTTGTATTGATGGCACAGAGGATTTGTTCTTGAAGATTCATGGGCTGTATTCTTTATTGGTATTATAGCTAAAAATCCCTAAAATAGGGACTAAAATGAATTTTTTCTGTCTGTCAAGACAGGTGATATTTATCGTCACAAACCGCTATAATGCAGCACTTTTGGAATGTTTTTTCTGGTAAATTAGGTGCGAAAGTTCAGATACTAACAACACCTCAAAATAAAAATTGAAGTTAAATGAGCTCTAACAAGAAAAATGGAATGTGTCTAGTGTTAGAAACTGGGGAGATAATATTAATTTTTATTATGAAATATTTGAAAGCTCTGTGTGGATTGCTTGTAAGTTTTCAAGTGCTGCTTGCATGTTGCCTGTATCAATACTAAAATCTATCTTTTGTGGTTTTTTATAGACTTTATCGTAGTACTGCACCAAAAGTATTTCTGCCACTTTTGCAAGATCTTGCTTATAAAAAGCCTCAATCGCTTCAATTTTTGCCTCTTTTTTTATATAAGGTGTGATGGTTTGCATACTTTGTAGGAAAAATGATTCATCTATATCAACATAATCTTTGAGTATTCTAACAACTCTTTGGTGCAATGGTGCAGTCACTTCTATGCGAATACTATCGTGAATTTTTGCATATAAACGATCTGGCTGGATAATCTTGCCTAGTTTTTTACTCTCGCCCTCAACAAAAATCCACGCATTTGTATTGATACTCATGAGCTTCTCGCAAATATTGTTTTGAAACTCTTTTTGGTTTGGTTGTTCACCCAAAATAGAACCAAATGTTGAACCAAAATGATTTGCAAGTGCTTCTATATCTAAAGCAGGTTCAAGTTTTTGCAACAATTCACTTTTTCCGCAACCAGTGTTACCACCAAGTGTAATGAACTTTTTGTGTGGAAAATTTTCAAGATACGCTAACACAAATTTACGGTAATCTTTATACCCTCGATCTATTTTTTCAATGCGATAACCACTCAAAGAAAGAATAGTCCCGATAGAAGTTGAGCGAAGCCCTCCCCTTGCACAATATACGGCTATTTTTGAGCCTATCGGACAAGTTTCATAAATCTTTTTTATATGTTTACTAGCATTTTGGCAGATATAACTAGCACCAATAATCTTTGCTTTTGATTTAGAATTTTGTTTGTAAACCGTACCAACTTCATGATGCTCATCATCACTAAGTGCAAAATAATTATGTGCATTTGGAATTTTTGATTCGTTATATTCTTTTGGACTTCTTGCATCAATAATGAGTGCATAGTGTGATTTTTGTGCCATAAATTGTTCGATTGAAATTGTTTTTAACATCTAATTCCTAGTTTTTAACCAAAATATTTTGGGATATGCTGTTTGATTTTTTGATAAAACGATTCAAAATCTGTAGAATAGACTCTTGTGTGTGCTATCGTTGTGATGAAGTTTGTATCTCTTTGCCATCTTGGAACGATGTGGTAATGTATATGTTCAGCTATGCCTGCACCTGCCGCACTTCCCAAGTTCATACCAAGATTTACACCACTTACATGTAACTCTTTTTTTAGCAGTGTAACACAACGAAAAACAAGTACATTCATCTCTTGCCAAACACTTTCTTCTAAATCTTCTAACTTGTCTAAATGGCGGTTTGGAATTACCATAAGATGCCCAGGCGTATAGGGGTAAAGATTCATCACAATAAAACAATTTGTACTACGAAAAAGCACTTTTGTTTTTGCATCAATATCTGGATTTTCCACGATATAGCAAAACGGACAACCTTCTATTTTATTTTTGATGTACGCATCTCTCCATGGCGCATATAGATGTTCCATACTAAAACTTTTTCAATTCTTGTAAGGATTGTGTTATATCATTTTGACGCATAAAATGTTCACCTATCAAAAAGGCATCGGCACCAACGCTGCTTAAATGCTTGATCACTTCTTTATCATCAAGTCCACTTTCTGCCACGATAATTTTACCATTTGGTATAAGTGGAATGATTTTTTCGCACAGTTGCATATCCATTTTGAATGTTTCAAGATTGCGATGATTGATACCGATGATATTGGCTCCAGCAAAGATAGCTTTAGTGAGATCTTCTTTGTCATGAATCTCAACAAGTGCGTCCATGCCGAGTCTATGCGTATATTCTAGCAAAGTTCTCAGTTCTTTTTTTTCAAGTGCTTTTGCTATGAGTAAAATAAAATCAGCCCCATACACAAGTGCCTCAAGTACTTGATACTCATCAACTATAAAATCTTTTCGCAAAAGTGGCGTTGCAACATAACGACGGATTGCTGTAAGATAGTCAAGATTGCCTTGAAAAAAATGTGGTTCCGTGAGTACTGAAATGGCATTTGCTCCACCTGCTTCATAAGCTTGCGCTATCGCTATTGGGTCAAAATCTTCTCTAATAACACCTTTACTAGGGCTTGCTTTTTTTACTTCAGCGATAATTCTATAGGGATCTTCACTAGTAGATTGTAAGTATGGTTTTACATCTCGTGGCATATATGGATTGTATGCCAAACTTCGTCCCAGCCAATCCATAGGAAAATCTTTCTTTTTTTTCTCTAAATCTTGTCTTGTTTTTTTGAGTATATCATCGAGTATCATCTATTTTTTTCCTAAACATTCTTGAATTTTTTGATAGTGCATCTGCACCTCTTCTTCTTGTATATTTTTCATAAACGGCTCAAGGATTTTTTGAGCCTCAATGCACTTATTTTGCTTAAAAAGACCCCACGCCAAAGAATCAAGATAAAATAGCGAATTAGGTTCTTGCAACAACGCTTCTTTAACTAACGCTATACCTTTTGCAATATCCCTCTCATGATCGATAAGCAAGTAACCATAATAGTTTAAAAAAACAGCATTGTTTATCTTTTGCAAAGCTCGATCAAATTTTGAAGCGATGGAGGCTAGTACTGTTTCACTCAGGTTGTTTTTGTTGAGTTCGTATTCATAAATCCCCATATAACCTAGATACACAAAATCATTTTTTTCTTCAAATAATTTTTCTGCTGCATCAAAAGCTGCTTGAAACTCTCCCAATGAGGCATAAATATTTACAAGCATTTCTTGATTGTACCCTGTTTTTTTAAGAAATTCTATTGCAGATTTAGTATCTTTTTTGTACATGTAGAGTTCTATGATCTTTTTTGCATACACATCATTTTGATTCTCTTCATAGAGTTTTTTATAAGTTGTAATGATGCCATTTATATCTTTTTGCTTTCCATAAACTTCGATTAGTTTAAAACATACTTTTTCATCGCACCCTTGTAGTCTTACATGTGTTTCCAAATAAGATATCGCTTCATCTTGCTTGTCTAAAAAATTGTATAAAATATCTGCCATATTTAAAAGTGTATTTTCATCTTTAGCTTTATTGTAGGAGCTTTGAAAATACTTAAGTGCTAGTGGATAATTGTTTTGTTGGAGATAAATATTGCCAGCAATTGCAAGATTGCGTGCATTCTTTTCTATCTTGAGTAACTTTTCAACTTCTTGTGTAGCTTCTTGAAAGCGCGAAACTTTCATATAGTAACCCACCAAAAGCCTTCGCAGATCAACATTATTGGAGTCTTGTTTTAATCCCAACTCTAGCAATTGCAGTGTTTGAGGGCTATTTGTAGCAACAAAAGAAAGTTTAGCAGCTTCTATGAGATAGTTGAGTTTTTTACTTTTTTGAAATAATTGTTTATAAGTATCTATCGCATCTTGATACTGTTTTTGATGCTGCAAATGCAAAGCTTGCATGATAAGCAGATCTTCATTTTCAAAAGATTTTTTGCCTATTTGCACAGGCTCTTTAGTGCTACATCCCCAAAAAAGCAATAATGATATGATAACTACGATATACCGGGACACTCTTTTTTTACCTCTTTTATGTTGTCTTTAAAATGCTCCCAAAATGGAAATGTTCTGCATTGAATTGGTCTATATTCATAAACGCTGCATTGTCTTTTTGTAACATCAAAAAACACGCAACGAAAGCCGCTTTTAAAAGGCATTTCAGTGATGCTGTAGCGATAACCTACTTTTATGAGGTATTTGCTCATAAAATCTTTTACTTCCATTTCTTTATGTTGTGCAAGTTTTGCTATCTCCTCTTTAGAGACCCAGATATATCCACTCTCGCCGATACAACAATTTCCCTCACAACTCTCACAAGCACGCGGGTTGAAAGAAAAATCATAGCCAACTTTACTTAATAATTGCTCCATTCTTGACTCATTGTATTTGATTTTTTATAAATATTTGTTATCTCTTCACTCTGCTTATCATATATATCGTGTAAAAAAAGTGGTGGCAAAACTCGCACAAGTGAGCGGGAAGATTTCTTTACATGTAAGAGCATCAGATGTGCCTCACTGTTTTGCTTTGCATGTACAAAACGCAATGTTTCTAGTTTGAATTTATGTGTGATGAGCGATGTTAAAACCACATCAATCTGCTTTGCATCATAACAAAAGATGAACGAACCACGAGGCTTTATGATTTGTGATATTTTTGTAAGCATGGCATCTAATGGAAGATAACTTTGATGCCTACACATAGCAAGTGAGGACGATTCGCTCATTTTTGCACCTTGAGTATAAAAAGGAGGATTGCTTACAATAAAATCAAACTTTTGTTCATTTACATACTCTAGAAAATTGCCTACAAGCACGCTTGTATCGAGTGCATTTGCTTGGGCATTTTGTTCATTAATCAATGCTTGATCAGCTTGCAATTCGATTTGTGTCAAATCAATATGTACAAAATCTCTTTTGAGTAAAAGTCCTACAATACCACATCCAGAACCTATCTCCAACAATGATCCTTTGAGTGAAAATGAACTGATAAAATCATAGAGTATCAGCGAGTCACTGTTGTACCTGTAACCATTTTTTTGCTGTAAGAGATTGAGTGTCATACTACTCATATACCTTGATCAAAAACCCTCTTTTGCCCTGCTTTTCTATAGCATCTATCGGATAACTTATCTTTGCGTATTCGCCAAATTTTTCCCGCACCAAAGCCCCGCCACTTGCTGCTCTAAATTTTCCTAAGCCAAGATTTGATAGTTCTGTAAGTCTGTTAATCTCAGCTTCTGGTACATTCATGGATACATTGTTGCGTAAGCGGTTAAGCGTTCCAAAGCCCCCCGTGCCAACTATTGGGATAATTTCAAAAAAGTTTTTGCTATCAAATTGTTCCAAAAACTTTGTCACATTTTGCTTACATGTAGCACCGATTTCAAAGTTTCCAGCCGGCATATCATCGCACTGTATCTGCGAAATGAGAGTGAGTTTTTTGTTTTTAGTTGCCTCTTTTGCATCTTGCAAACTTACAATCACTGCATCCTTTTTTTTCAGTGTATCTTTGAGATTTGTGATCATAGCGATATAATCATCTTCTCTTTTCTGTGTCTCTTTTTGCAAAGCTTCAAAGGATTTTTTTATCTCTTTGAGCTTTTGGTTTTCATTTTTTTGTAAATCTTCATTGTGAGTTTTAAGTTCTACAAGAGTTGCTTTCACATTTTTTAACTCAAGTACCACTATATCTTTTTGCTGTTTTGCCTCAAGTAATTCTTTCTTTGCATCTGTTACGATTTGTATATTATTTTCCAATTTTGTTTGCATAAATGCAATTTTTTCATTGAAAAATTTATAGTTCTCATTGTGTTTTTTATCATTTTTCAGCACTTTTTCCTGTACGCTCGCATCAAAAGTTCGATTTTTTGTATCAAGTGATGATATTTTGTCTTGGAGTTGTAAAATGATATCATTTTGTTGTTCTTTCTCTTGTTTCAGTGATGATATTTTTTGCTCGAGATTTTGCTTTGTTAATTCAACCTGAGCTATCTCTTTTTGAAATTGCAACGCTGTATTTTTGTAAGTCTGCTGCTCTTCATCAAGTTGATTTTGTATCTTTGCTAAAAGTGCTTTGTATTCTTCTTCTTTTTTTTGAAGGGCTTTTTCACCGTTGTTTAAGATTTCTATACTTGTTGATGAAACTTTGTTGAGTTCCTCTTGAAGTTTTTTATTGGACTCTTTTTGAGCGTTGATTAGCTTCATATATTCAAAACTTTTTTGGTTTATCTTTGCTTCATACTCTTTGATAAGTTGCTGTTTTTGCTCTTTTGCTTCAAGGGCTATATAATCTGTTTGATTGACTTGTGTGTTATATTTTTCTTCAAGTTTTGCAATTTGTTGTTTGCTCTGTTGTAAAAGAGTGTTTTTTTCTCGTGCAATTTTGTCAAATCTTTCTTCAATATCTTGCTTGTCTTGTTGCAATTGTTTCTGTTTTTGTGTCATTTTTTGCAATGATATTTGAAGCTTTTCGTTTTCACTCTGTAAAGCAAATTCTTTTTGAGTGGCAGTTTTTGTTAATTCTTCAAGTAAAAGTTGTGATTTTTCACGGGCTTCTTGAAGTTGTGTTTGAAGTTGTTGCTTTTGTTCTTTTTGTGTATTTTTTTGTTTATTGAGTGTGTCTGCAAGCTGTAGATTTTCTCTTTGTAAATCGTTGATCTTCATCGTTAGATCACTGATATTTTGATAATGTTGCTTTTCGGCTTCATTGATATTTTCAAGATTTTGGCTTAAAAGTGTTGTTTCTTCAACCTTGCGACTTGATTTTTCATTTTGAATATTTTGAAGCAATTCATCTCTTTCATTAGAGATGAAAAGATTTTCTTGTTCCAAAAAAAGTACTTTATCTTGTAATGATTTTATCATACTTTGCAATTCATTTACATCGCCTTGCACATTTATGATAGGATTGCCATCTTCATCAAAGACTTTTTCAAGCCCTAAATCATTCTTGGGTTTTGGCGCTATAATTTCTTTGCTGATATACTTTTTTTGCAAATCAAGTGGTAAATCGCTAAATTTTATCTGTGTTTTTGGAATATATTCATTTTTTATCTCTTTGATACTCACGCCACCAAAATTACCAAAAAAATAGCTAAACGCAATACTGCCAAAAAGTGAAATCCCTAAAACTATCGATAAAAAAAGCAAAAATACACTATGCTTTGATGTCATTTTTCTACTTGTTTTTCAAAATATGATTGATGATATGGTGTGCATGTGAAAGTGCCATCGCGATAGAACCACCACTTTTAACAGCGATATCTCCAGCAAGATACAAGCCTTTTTGCTCACTTTCATAGTTTTCATCAAAGATAGGCATGAGTTTATCATCAAAAGTAATGCCACATTTTCTCAAGAAATCAACAGGCGTAGTGCCGCCAATTGCATATACAACTCTCTCATAAATAGTGTAGTATCCATCATTAAATTCAACTTTTACAAGTCCATTTTCATTTTCCAAAGAGAGTATATCCGTGCCAAGTCTTAAGCGTAACTTTTCTTGTCCGTTGTATTCTAGTAGTGTTTTTTCATTAACTTCATTGAGTCTTGTAAATTTAGTCTGTCTGTAGTTGAGTGTCACTATGTTGGTTTTTGAAAGCTCTATAGCATATTCAGCTGCGGAATTACCGCCACCCACAAGAAGTATCTTTTCTCCGCCGATACATTTATCAAGGTTAAAATTAACGCGTTCTTTGATAGATGGTGGGATTTTGTAGCTTGGTTTATTTGGTTTGCCCATAGTTCCAATAGCAACAATGACATTTTTTGCGGTATATCCTGCATTTGAAGTAACGATACGAAATATGTTATTATCTTTTATGACACTTTCAACTTCTGCATTAAAAGCGGTATCTATCTCATCATTGTCCAAAAGTGAATCAAAGTAGTTTAGTGTACTTTCTTTTGTGCCATCACTAAAATCTACACTTCCAACAAGTTCTATAACAACACCTTTATAATCTTTATCAACTCGCTTATTGTCTTTATAAAATTTTCGTATTGTTTGGGAATGGTTATCACCTTTTTCTATCATAAGAATAGATTCAATACCCAAAACTTTTGCCTCAACAGCTGCACCAATACCGCCAGGACCGCCACCAATGATAATCAAATCATACACTTGTTGCATTTTTTATCCTTATTTTTTTGGCTCATTATACTCTTTTGAGCTAAAGAGTTTTTTTAATCACAAGAAATCTGGCGTATATTTTTGCAGTATTTGCAAAATACCGTCGGATACAACGGGGGTTTAGATAAAAAAGCTGGCTACTTTGCCATGAATTTAAATCTCTTCTGTAATTTCAAGTCCAAAACCGCAAAGACCTATATATTCTAAACCTTTTGAACTTGTAAGGAGATGGATTTTTTTAACACCAAGCTTTTTGAGGATTTGTGCACCAATTCCATACTCTTTAACCTCTTTTTTTTGTGAATTTTCATCATTGAGAAACACTAAAAGCCCACCATTTTTTTTGAGATAATCCAAAGCTTTTAACATTCCCTCAAATTTTATTTGATTTGAAAAAAGCTCTATATCTGGGATGATATTGTGAAATTTGACAGCACAATTTTCTTTGATATCACCAAACGCATACACGATATGATGGTTATCTTCATGATCTAGCATATCAATTTTTTTGACTTTATATCCCAAAAAAGTTGTTTTAGATTCAGCAATTTCACGCACTAAAAGTTCATGCTGCATTCTATACTCTACGATATCAGAGATATACACAATATTGAGATTATGCTCTTCACAAAAGATATCAAGATCAGGGCGTCTCGCCATAGTTCCATCTTCCTTGATAACTTCACAGATAACAGCGCAAGGAGCAAGTCCTGCTAGTTTACACAAATCAACTGAACCCTCAGTATGCCCTGTTCGCACAAGTGAACCGCCTTTTTTAGCAATGAGTGGAAAAATATGCCCAGGCCTTACAAGCTCTTTCGCACTACTCATAGAATCTGCTAAAATCTTTATAGTCATATCTCGTTCATGAGCAGAGATTCCTGTGGTACATGTATGTGCATCAACAGAAACGGTAAATGCTGTCTCATGTTGTGAATTGTTTTTAAGCACCATCGGCATAAGATCGAGCCTATTGGCAATACTTTGTGAAACTGCAACACAGATAAGCCCTTTTGCATGTGTTGCCATAAAATTGACTTTTTGTGGTGTAGTAAAAGTGGCTGGATAAACCAAATCACCTTCATTTTCTCTATCTTCATCATCCACCATGATGACCATTTTCCCTTGCTTCATATCCTCAATAGCGCGTTTAACTCGTTGCAATGCAGTCATATTTACTCCAATTTTTTTTGACATTATAGCAAAAAGGCTTGACAAAGAGATAAAATATGACTATAATTTCACCTCAATTCAACCACACTAGGTTGAAAATGTCGCGGGATAGAGCAGTTCGGTAGCTCGTCGGGCTCATAACCCGAAGGTCACTGGTTCAAATCCGGTTCCCGCAACCAATGTATTTTAATTTGTGATGGGGATTCGCCAAGTGGTAAGGCATCACGTTTTGGTCGTGACATTCACAGGTTCGAATCCTGTATCCCCATCCATCTCCTCTAACTTTAAAAATTTTACATCCAACTTCTAAACTATACTCTTGTGAGCAAACTTCGATTTCAATAACAACAAAAATCTAATGATAAACTATATCGTGAAAGAGTTGCGGGCTTAATAGTCATGTTATTTTTACTATCTTGGTATAGAAACAAAAAAAGCGTCTTGGAGTGGGCAAACTCTCAAGACGCTTTTTTAAAAAAAATTTGGTTTTATCTACAAAAAGGAGGTTTTGTTTAGATGTTGTGATTATAAAGTAACTTTTTAAACAAATAATAAATATAAATACTTTTTTCATAGCTTTAGGAGGGGGCATAGGGACATTAGTTACAATAAATAAAATGATTTTATCTCTTCTTTCGCATAATACTGTTAAAATTATGGTTTAGTAACTTTGTGTGCATAACATCAGTTTTGAGTATTGGAGAAGCATTGGCACTTTTAGATTTATTGGGGATTAGTAAGGCGTATGACGCGCAAAAGCTACTTAATGGAGTAGATTTTTTTATCAATAAGGGTGAGCGGATCGCTATCATCGGAAAAAATGGTGGTGGTAAGAGTACACTTATGAAAATTATCAATGGCACGCTTGAAGCTGATGAGGGCAGACGCATACTGTCGCATGGATGCAAAGTGGAGATGCTTGATCAAAGCCCTCGTTTTGATGATGCTATCAGTGTAAAGCAAGCGATAGAAAATGAACTCAAAGAACTCAAAGATGCAAAAATTGCTTACGATAGCGTGAATGTCCAGCTACAACAAGATTTTGCCAATACGCAATTACTCAAAAAACATGAGGAACTTACTAACTTTTTAGATTTGCACAATGCTTGGAACTTGGATGACAAAATTCAAAGAGTTTTGCAAGAGTTTGATCTTGTGGAGTTTGAGCATACAGCCGTTTCAATGCTTAGTGGTGGTGAACAAAGACGCGTAACGCTTGCTGGATTGCTCTTGAAGAAACCAGATATTTTACTTCTTGATGAACCTACAAATCACTTAGATGTCTATATGGTTGCTTTCTTGGAAGAGATTCTTTTAAAAGAAAAATTTACTCTTGTTTTTATCTCACATGATCGCTATTTTATAGACAATTTAGCCACAAGAACGCTTGAGATTGATGATTGTGTATTGCGGAGTTTTCAAGGTGGATACAAAGAGTATTTGAGTGCCAAAGATGCACTTTTAGCATCTTTGAAAAAAACACACGAAGTACTTGTTAAAAATCTTAAAAGTGAAGAGGAGTGGCTTAGACGCGGTGTTAAAGCACGGCTCAAGCGAAATGAAGGGAGAAAGCAGCGGGTTTTTGAACTACGAGATGCAGCGAAAAAAAATCCAGCACTTATCAATAAAATCAAACTACAACTTGAACGGGAGCAAAAAAATTTTAATCAAGAACATTCACAAAACCGTCAAAAAATGCTTTTTGAAATGTATGATATCTGTAAAAAACTAGGTGACAAAGAGCTTATTGACAAGTTTACATGTAGAATATTGCAAAAAGATCGCATCGCTATCGTAGGCAAAAATGGTGCTGGAAAATCAACTTTATTAAAGATTCTTTTGCAAGAAATGCCTATTGATAGCGGCGTTTTGAAGATAGGAGATTTTCGTATAGGGTACTTTGATCAGCAACGCACTGTGCTTGATGATGCAAAAAATCTTATAGAAACTTTTTGCCCAAATGGTGGTGATAGAGTTCTCGTGCGTGGTAGTAATATGCATGTTTTTGGATACTTGAAAAATTTTCTTTTTCCAAAAGAAGATCTCAATAAAAAGATAGGCATCTTGAGCGGTGGAGAAAAAAACAGAGTTGCATTGGCACTTCTTTTTACCAAAGAGTATGATTGTTTAATCCTTGATGAGCCGACAAATGATCTTGATATTCCTACTATCAACATCCTTGAGGAGTATATTCAAAGCTTTCAAGGTGCTGTTATCTTTGTAAGCCATGATCGCTATTTTGTTGATAAGATTGCAAAAAAACTTTTTATCTTTGAGGGCAATGGTAAGATAGCTGAAAGTTATCAAGAGTATAGCGAATATCTTGAAATTGAAAAAGAGATAGCTTCTTTAAATCTCTTACATGTAAGCTCTATGGAAGAGAAAAAAGACACACGAATCCAAAGTGAAAAAAGTCCTACGAAACTGAGTTACAAAGAAAAAACCGAATATGAAACCTTGCCTCAAACGATTCAAAAACTTGAAGATGAGATAGCAAAGATAAAAAAATGCCTCTATAACCCTGATTGTTATGAAGAATTTGGCATCGTAGAGTTGAGTAAAAAGTTAGAATCCAAAGAAAAGGAACTCGAACCATTGATAGAGCGGTATCTCCAAATCGAAGAGAAGATAGAGTTATTGCAAGGTTGATGTACTATACATTTTCTCTCATAATCCACTTGTGATAAGTTTATGAAGATATATGTATTTTATGCTTTTGAGCATCTTACATGTAGTCGTTTTGGAATTACTCTTTTATCTTCCAATGCTCCATGATTTCAATCGCTTTGGCATAGTCAAGGGCATTTAGAGCCTTGTCCCATTCGCTGAGAAGCTTTGCATCTACCCTATTTTCAAGTGTTGCAAGGATGTCATTTTGCACTTGTGGTTCTAAAAGTTCCGCATCTTGCATATATTTTTTGAGTGCATCTAATCTTTGAAAAAGTTTTGTATCACTGAGGATTTTTTGCTCATGTATGGTATCTAATTTGAGTGAATTTAGATGTGCTATGAGTGCATTTATGGCATCTTGCAACTCTGCATTGCTTTGTGAATCTATAGTTTTTCCCTCTTTATACAGTGCATCGATGTGGATACAGATCAATGAGAGTCTTGTAGCTCCTAAATTGCCACTCACACCTTTGAGCGTATGTATAAGTGTCCTAGCTTCAGATAAATCTTCTTTGATAGTTTTGCAAATATCTTTAAACTCATTTTGAAGTTGTGTTAAAAATTGCTTTAAAAGTTTATGGTACAAAACGATATCCCCATCAAAAACTATATCTAAATGCTTATCGTTGATATTTGCTTTTGCATCTTGTAGCTTGTGAGGTTTTTCAAGTTGATTTTCTTGTGTGCTATGCTGCATATTTTTACAAAATCTATAAATAATTTCATACATTTTTTTTGAACTTATCGGTTTAATAAGATATTCATTCATCCCTACATGTAAGGCCTCAGTCTTGTCTTCTTTACTAGCAGAGGCACTAAGGGCTATTATCGGCACGGTTTTGTTTATCTCTCGTATCGCACTAGCAGCTTCGTATCCGCCCATAATTGGCATATGAATATCCATCAATATACAATCATACTTTTGGGGATCTTTGCGATACAATGCTACGCCCTCCATCCCATTATCTGCAATTGCTACGCGAACTCCTTGTCGCTCAAGCATTGCTTTTGTAACTTTTTGATTGATACTGTTATCTTCAAAGAGTAAAACTTCTAATCCATGGAGATCCATATCTGCTTTTATTTGTTGGTGTTCATGTAAATGCCTAAGCTGTTTATCTTCTTGGACAACCTCAAGCTCAATCTCAAAACCAAAAGTCGAACCAACACCTTTTTGCGTGCTTACATGTAAGCTTCCACCCATAGCAGCAACAAGGTGCTTGGCTATACTCAAACCCAAACCTGTGCCACCAAATCTTCTAGTTGTAGAACTATCAGCTTGCTCAAAAGGCTTAAAAATGCGTTCTTGTTCATTTTCAGTCATACCTATACCTGTATCTGTAACTGCAAAAAATATTTTTGCTTTTTGCTCATATGTGCTAAGAAGTTTTATATCAAGTTGTACGCTTCCTTGTATTGTAAACTTAAAGGCATTACTTAAAAAATTGCTTAAAATTTGTGAGAGTCGTAACTCATCTGCTAGCACAATTTGAGGAAGTTCTTTATCGCAGTTTATCTTGAATGTAACTCCATTTTTCGCTCCAGATTTTGCAAACATTGCTTGGATATTTGAGACAAAAGATGTGAAGTAAAGAGGTGTTTTTTCGATTTGTACTTTTTCGGCTTCTATCTTTGAAAAATCTAGAATATCGTTAAGAACTCCTAGCAACATCTTTGAAGAGGCTTGGACATTTGCGAGATATTCTTGCTGTCTTGCATCAAGCGTTGTATCTTCCAAGAGTTCACTTAAGCCTAGTATCGCATTCATAGGAGTTCGTATCTCGTGGCTCATATTTGCTAAAAATGATGATTTTGCTTCATTTGCCTTTTGTGCTTTTTCCCTTGCATCAAGTAATTCTTGCTCTTCAAATTTTTTTTGCGTGATGTCTTGTTGTATTCCGTGCATCAAAAGAGGTTTGCCATCTTCATCCCATTGGCTCACCATACCTCGATCAGCAACCCAAATCCAATGCCCTTTTTTATGTTTCATACGACATTCTGCAAAGTAATGTTGTACATGTCCATTTAAATGCGACTGCAAGGTATGAGTTAATGTTTCAAAATCATCTGGATGTACAAATCGATCCCAAGTTTTTACCGTTGTTGGTTGTAATTCTTCAAGAGCATACCCTAGCATATTTGCCCATTTTTCATTAAATATAATTTCACCTGTTTGGATATTCCACTCCCAAGTACCAACATTTGTGGCATCGATAATGCTTTGTAATCTTCGCTCATTGTGTACTACTTTCTCTTGTGCGAGTTTTCTATCGGTGATATCTGTTAGATTCGTACACAAACCATTTATCACTCCATCAATATCTCTTAATACAAATTTGATAACTTCAAAATACCGCAATTGTTTATTACTTTGCAAAGTTACTTCTAAATGGAGGCTTTCCCCATTTTGCAAAACAGAAGCATCATTTTGTGTAAAATTTTCAACTATCTTGGGAGAAAAAATTTGATCATCTTTTTTGCCAAGTACACATTCACTAGCAAGACCTGTTATCTCTTCCCATGAATGATTTATAAACTTATATATGCCGTCTAAATCTTTAATCGATATGGAGATACTAGAGTTTTCCATAAACTGCGAAAGCAGATGATGCTCTGCTCTTAATTTTTGCTCAAACAATTTTTCCTCGGTGACATCCAAAGCGTTGCCATACCAAAGCGTGCTACCATCATCAAGTCGCTCGGGAGTTGAGAAACCACGAAGCCATCTTTCCCCTTTTTTTGGTAAAACAACACGAAAATCAATCTTCCAATCGATCATTAATTCTTGTGAAACCAAGATAGAATTGTGAAAATCTTGTTTATCTTGCGGGTGAATTCGTTGGTACATTATCGAAGCGTCATCTTGCATTTGCTTGCTACTAACCTCAAGAATATCTTCAACATGCTCACTGATAAAAGGACAATACATCCTACCAGATGGGGTAAATCTAAATTGGAAAATGATACCAGGAATTTTTTGTGAAAGTTTTTCTAATAGTTCATAGTGTGCTTGCATTTACTGTTTGATCCTCTTTTGTTATCTCCATACTCACGACTCTATCTCTTCCTGTTTCTTTTGCACGATACAATGCTTCATCTGATTTTTTGAGTAGCATATCTTTGCTTATTTTAGCATCCACTGCCTTGTGTGCTAAACCGATGGAGATACTTACATGTGAAGCTGATTTTGAGTACTCATGCTTGATGGCCATTGTATCAACAGCATTTTTGAGTGCAGTAGCAATTTCTTGTGCCACTTTATAGCTTGTATTTTTCAAAATAACTACAAATTCTTCTCCACCATATCTTGCCACTAAATCGCTAGGGCGTTTGAGGTTGCTTATAAGTGCATTTGCAATGAGTTTGAGGCAAACATCACCCTCTGCATGTCCGTAGTTGTCATTGTAAGGTTTAAAATAATCCACATCTATCATCATCACGCTTATCATACCACCATCTCTAAGCACCTCTTTATACACTCTTGCAAAATACACATCAAAATATCCCCGATTTTTTAAACCTGTAAGTGCATCACTCATAGAAAGCTTGGCAAGTGCATCGCTTTTTTGTTTGAGTTCTATCTCGTGTTTTACTCGCACTTTCACCTTCATAGGGCTGAATGGTTTTGTGACATAATCAGCCGCTCCCAAGCTAAATCCATACGCTTCATCTTCACTACTATCTTTTGCAGTAACAAACACAATAGGTATATCTTGCGTGAGAGAATTGTTTTTTAGTTCCTTACAAACCGCATAGCCATTCACATGAGGCATCACAATATCAAGTAAGATAAGCATCAAATCTTTTGATTCTTTGGCTATTTTGATCGCAGTTTTTCCATCAGTTGCTATCTTAATACGGTAATCTTTTTTTAGGATATTTGAAAGAGTGTGGATATTTGATGGGGCATCATCCACTATCAAAACGAGCGGCTTTTCTTCTTTTTTGTTAGGGATTGTATCGATCACTTTTGCTTTGCACAATTGCTGTAGTATTGTATAAAGTTTTGAAGGTTCGATTGGCTTGCTAAGATGTTCATTCATGCCAATGTCTAGTGCTTTTTGACGATCCTCTATGCCAGCTGCTGCTGTGAGTGCGATAATCAAAACTTCTGTATCAATCTTCCTAATCCGCTTCGTACTCTCATACCCATCAAGAATTGGCATATGGATATCCATAAAGATAGCACAATATAAATGCGGATCACAAGTAAAAAGCTCTACCGCCTCTAAACCATTGTTTGCTATCACTACCTTTGCACCCGTTCGCTCTAAAATAGCCTTCAGCACTTCTTGATTGACACTATTATCTTCAACTATTAAAAATGTTTGGTTTAAAAACTTTGGAACGCTTACATGTATAGGTTTTTCATTTTGTTGCAACTTGAGTGTTTGTTTAAGTACTTTTACGGGCAAAAACAAACAAAAAGTAGAACCTTCACCCTGAATTGAACTTACTTGTATATCTGCATCTAGTATCTTTGCGAGTTGTTTTACAATACTTAGCCCTAAACCTATGCCTCCAAAACGCCTTGTTGCAGATATATCTGCTTGAGAAAATGGCTCAAAAAGATCTGCAAGCTTCTCTTTGTCTATTCCTATGCCCGTATCCTTGATAGCAAATTGCAACAATGCATTATGTGGTTCGAGTTTTTTTACACTCACATGTAAGTTCACTGTTCCCTCGTAGGTAAATTTGATAGCATTACTTAACAGATTCATAAGGATTTGTTTCACTCGAAATTCATCTATTTCTATCAAATCTGGTACATTCACATCGCTTGTAAAGCTCAGTTCTAAGTTTTTCGCAGCCGCTTCTTCACTAAAAAGATCTTCCAAATCATAGAGAAATTTTTCAATATGTAATGGTTTTTTTTCAAGCTGTATTTTGTGTGCTTCGAGTGTTGAAAAATCTAAAATATCATTTACTATATGTAAAAGGAGCTTTGAAGATGTACACAGTTTTTCTAAGATGCTGAGTCCATTGGCATCAGATAAATGCTCACGCAAGAGATCTTCAAATCCCATGATAGCGTTGAGTGGTGTTCGCAACTCGTGGCTCATATTTGCTAAAAATTGAGTTTTGACTTGCAGGGCATTTTGTAACTGTTCAAAAGATTCTTTTGCTTGGGTGTTATCAAAAAAAGCAGTTACCAAAACCGCACCCTCGCCTTCTCGTATAAGTGGCCTTGCATGTACAACCACAGGAATAATCTTGCCATTCTTGCATATAAAACTTTGATCATCTGAAAAATAAGCTTGTAACTCTTGCAAAGATTCATATAAAGGGCAATTAGCAAATTTAGTGAAACCATTTTGAGCATGAGTGTGAAATAAAGCATGTGCCTCTTTGCCCAAAATTTCCTCTTTTTTATATCCAAGTAAATCACAAGCCGTCTGATTGACTTCAACCACAACACCATCACTCCCTATAACATAAACACCTTTACCAAGCGTATCTAAGATAATGCGTAACTCCTGCTTTGCTTTGAGATTTTCTTTGGCTCTTTTGCCCGCAAGTACAATCAATCCCGTTATCATAAAAATCAAAATGATACCAATAGAGAGAATAATTATAAAATTACGCCATAAATAAATTGGCAGTTCATTAATCTCATAGCTTATCAAATATCCCTCAGCTCTTCCTGAAATGCCTTGCATAGGTAAGAGTGTTACGCTCATATAAATTTCATCTTGCTTGACAAAAGTTGAAATTGGCTCACCACGATTTATCGCATTTTGCACAGCTGGTGTATGAGCTAAGATAAGGTTTGCATTTTTTGTCATAATGGAAAGTTGTTTTGGAGAATCAGAAAGACTATAATCAGAATCTTCTATAAAATAATCAGAATGTAAAGACGCGGGCTTGTAGAGTTTTTTGTTTTCTTCAAAAATTATATTTTCAGCAATTTTCTTATTGATGATATAAGCGTAGTGGGTATTTGGATTGAGTTCTTGAAGCGAATCAAGAATAGCTTTGATGGTTATGCTAGCCTCAACAGTTCCCAAAAAATCGCCCTCATAAAACAAGGGATACACAAAACGATATCCTGATACAACTTTTCCAACCTCAAATCCTTGAACAAATCTTCGTTCCTCATTGGCGATTTTTACAGATGGTCGTGCCTCAAAAAGATCATCACCAAATTTTTGAGGACTATGAAAACGCAAAAAACTTTTTCCATCTGGCTCATGAAAATGCAACTGTCTTAAATTCTTTGCATATAAACTCTCATATACATTCATTAAGTTTTCATAGAGCAATTCTCTTGCGATCTCTTTTTCTTCTCCTTGTGCAAGGACGCCTTGCCTAAAGAGTTCTAGCACAAAAGGAGTGTTGATGGCGATATCAAAAACCTCTTTTGTGACTAATTCGTACATTTTCAATGAAAACTGGTAGGCAATATGAAGATTTTCTTGCTTTTTTGCAAGTTCTAAGTTTTCTTGATATGATCTTGTATAATTAAGCCAACTTACGATGAGTAAAGATAAGAAGCCTACAAGCAAAACATAAAACAAAAAATAGTTTTTAATACTTTTGTAACTCACACAAAATTCCTTGTTATGTGCAATAAACAAATAATAAAAAAAACATTTAATTTCATAAGCTTACTTTTTGTGGATTGGAATATTATACTGAAAAAAATATATAAAAGAGATAAAAAAAGTTTAATTTTAGAAAGTTTGTGATATTTTTGTGTGTTTTTTACACATAAGTTGTTGTATTTGCAGATTGTCTTTTGTGATAAGTTTTGTAAATCATAGATGAACAAAAAATCTATAAAACACATAATTTGGAGCGGCCATTGAATTTATGCTAAAAAATTAGAGAATTTTGAAGACTCCCTTGCGTGGGAGACTTCAGGTTTTTAGTGTAAGAAGTGTCTTGTTCCTGTAAAATACAATGCCATTGCGTATTCATCAGCAGCTTGTATAACTTCGTCATCTCTAATGCTACCGCCTGGCTGGATGATGGATTTTACTCCCGCAAGTGCAGCCGCATCGATTGAGTCTCTAAATGGAAAAAATGCTTCACTTGCTAACGCACATCCGTTGATATCTATATCTAAATCTTTTGCTTTTGTGAGTGCGGCTTTAGCTGCATCGACTCTGCTTGTCATTCCCATGCCGATAGCCACCATCGCAGCATCTTTTACATACACAACGCAGTTTGATTTAGTAAGCGCCGCAACCTTGTATGCTATTTCAAGATCACTCATCTCTTCTTTACTAGCCACTCTTTTACTTTGTAATGAGGCATCTGTAATTTCGCTTTGCAAAACTTTATCACTTTGTTGATACACAAAACCGCCATCCACATGTTTAAAATCATAAGCATCATCATTGAGTACGAGTGTTTTACTCTCTTGTGTAAAAATCTTGATGCGTTTTTTACTTGCAAAAACCTCAAGAGCATCAACATCAACATTGGCAGCAATTATCACTTCTATAAAAATCTCATTGATCTTTTCAGCTAACTTCTTGTCAAGAGTACCATTGATCGCTACAACTCCACCAAAAGCTGAAATAGGGTCACAACGCAATGCTTTTGTATAAGCATCTAAAAGATCCTCACCAATGGCAAAACCGCAAGGGTTTGCGTGCTTGATAATCGAAACACAAGGCAACTCTCCAAATGAAGCCGCTATCTTCACCGCACCATTTATATCTGTCATATTGTTAAAACTAGCTTCACCTTTGAGGGTTTTAAAATTGTTGCTGAAAAAATAATCAAACTCATATAACGCACCTTTTTGGTGTGGATTTTCTCCATATCTCGTCTCAAATGCTTTTGTGCCGACTATAAACTGTTTCTCACCAAAGCCGTCATTAAATCGCTCGTTCATATAATTTGCAATCATACTATCATAAGCAGCAGTATGTTCAAATGCTTTAATCATCAATGACCTGCGAAATTCTAGAGTGTTTTTATCATTCTTGAGTACATCTATCACAGTATCAAAATCATTGACATCTGTTACTATTAAGACAGAATTAAAATTCTTTGCAGCACTTCGCACCATTGCAGGACCGCCGATGTCTATATTTTCCACGATCTCTTCGAAATCATCTGTGCGACAGATAGTTTCTTTAAAAGGGTACAGATTAACACAAACAAGATCAATCCCTGTAACTCCTAACTCTTTTGCTTGATTGATGTGCGATTCTTTGTCTCGTCTGTAAAGTATGCCACCATGCACAAAAGGATTGAGCGTTTTCACTCTACCCTCAAAACACTCTGGAAATTTTGTAACTGCATCGATCTCGATAGCCTTCACGCCCTCTTGATGTAAAAGCTTAAAAGTACCGCCAGTTGAAACTATCTCATATCCTAAAGATTCCAAATCCTTAGCAAACTCTACCACACCCGTTTTGTCGCTCACGCTAATTAATGCTCTCAAATTTTACCCTTACATGTAAGTTTATAGTTTTTATTTTATCGTTTCTTTCTTTATAAGCTCATAAGCTTCGTTAATCTCTTGGAGCTTTTTTGTGGCTTGATCAATGATGGATTGCTCTTTGCCTTGCCCCATGAGAATATCTGGATGATACTCTCGCACAAGCGCTCTGTAAGCTTTTTTTACGACATCAAAAGAGTCTTGCCCACTTACGCCCAACAAAGTGTAAGCTTGTGCAAGTGTCATTTTTTTTACACTTGCTTTGTTTGCATAAAACTGCTTAAACAAAGCTATAAATCTTTCAAAATCTTCTTTTTTAATCTCTAGCGCATTGGCTATATCTTCTGTGATCATAAATTCTGTTTGGGAGAATTCTTGATCAATAAAAGCTAGATTGAGTAGATACTCCAATACTTTTAAGCGTTTGTTATACTCTTTTTTTGTGAGATGCAAATACTTCTTTGCAATCTCAAGCGTATTTTCAAAACTCTCTTTTTCTTGATTGTAGATAGCTTTCAAAGATTCTCGCACGCTTTGACTCTCTTCAAAAGTATTGGCAATGTCGCTAAAAGTTAGACTCAAAAGCTCTGCTTCTAGTTCGCAAACCTTGCCGTCTGCTTTGGCAACTTTTGCCATGAGCGACACCAAAAGTCCCGCTTCATGTTCACGCAAATCTCCACGCAATTGTTGCTTGACATTGCGTCTGATATGCTGATAATCACTCGTTTTATAATTTTTCGTAAGCAAATAAAAAACAAAAACAACACCCAATAATAGTAAAAAACTCAAATAAAAATCCTTTATAATTTATCTACTCTCTAAAGCTACAAATCTTGTTCTATAACTTGCATAAAGCGGTTGAAGTATATATCTTGTAATTGCTCAATATCCATAGATACATCATTACATGTAAAGCTTTTGCCGCCTATAGTTCCTATCTTTTCTACTTTAATTCCAACTTCTTTAGCGAGTGTTTCAAAGTCATTTTCATCTCTTACCTCAACTAAAGCACGAGAGAAACTCTCAGCAAAGATATCTCTAGTATTATCCAAAGAAAGTTTACATGTAACGCCTTTGCCACTTTTTGCACTCATCTTTGCAAGTGCTATGGCTATGCCACCGACATTTACATCTTTGGCGCTACTCAAAAGCCCAGCTCTATTTGCTTCAATCACAAGATTCCATAATTTTAACTCTTTTGCATAATCAATACAAGCAAGTTTTCCTCCAACAGCATCAAAAAGCTCTTTCATATATAAACTGCCGCCAAAGTCACTTTTTGTTTCGCCCACAAGATAGATGCTCGCACCATCATTTACAAATGCACTCGGCAAGACTTTGTTTGCATCTTCGTTAAGTCCAACCATAACGATAGCAGGAGTTGGAAATACACCAACGCCATTTGTTTCATTGTATAGCGAAACATTGCCACTAACCACAGGCGTATGCAAAGCCGCACACGCTTCTTTGATACCATAACAACCTTGTGCAAATTGCCACATAATCTCTGGATTTTCAGGGTTTCCATAGTTGAGACAATCTGTAATAGCAAGCGGTCTTGCACCGCTCATAGCAACATTGCGTCCACTTTCCATCACAGCAGCAGCTGCGCCATTTTTTGGATCGATATAATTGTATCGAGGGTTGCAATCACTACTCATTGCCAATGCTTTGCCATTTTGTTTTACACGAATAACACTCGCATCAAGGCTTCCTGGTGCTTTGATAGTATTTGTCTGCACCATCGAATCATATTGCTCATAAATCCATGCTTTATCCACTACTTCTACGCTTGAAACAAGTTTTATAAAGGCATCTTGATTTGTAACAGATTCAAAATCATCACAATTTATCACTGCTATTTTTTTAAGATACGCAGGCTCACGAACAGGTCTGTCGTAGATTGGAGCAGCTTCACTTATGGGTTGCACTGGGATATCAGCAACTCTTTTTCCGTGCCAAAAAAGTTCCATATTGCCACTATTGGTTACTTCTCCGATCACTTCAGCGTCTAAATCCCACTTGTGAAATATCTCTAAAACTTTGTGTTCATACCCTTTTTTGGCACATATCAACATTCGCTCTTGTGATTCACTCAGCATAAATTCAAATGGCTCCATTCCCTCTTCTCTAGCAGGAACACGATCAAGATGCATAATCATTCCAGAACCTGATCGCCCCGCCATCTCAAATGAACTTGAAGTAAGCCCAGCAGCACCCATATCTTGAATACCGACGATATAATCTTGTTTGAAAAGTTCTAAACATGCTTCGAGTAAAAGTTTTTCAGCAAATGGATCTCCAACTTGTACGGTTGGCCGTAAGCTTTTGTTCTCTTCTGTAAAACTGTCGCTAGCCATCACAGCACCACCTAGCCCATCGCGTCCCGTTTTACTGCCCACATACACAACCGGATTTCCTATGCCTTCTGCTTTGCCATAAAATATCTCATCACTTTTTGCTAAACCAAGAGTAAAGGCGTTGACAAGGATATTGCCATTGTAGCTTTCATCAAAAAAAGTTTCTCCCCCTATAGTTGGTACGCCCATGCAATTGCCATAATCCCCGATACCAGCGACAACGCCACGCACTAAATAGCGTTGGTGTTTTGAGATTTTATCGTTATTGGTTATATTGCCAAATCGCAAAGAGTTCATATTTGCAACAGGTCTAGCACCCATCGTAAATACATCTCTCAATATCCCTCCAACTCCTGTGGCAGCACCTTGATAGGGTTCAATAAAACTCGGATGATTATGAGATTCCATTTTAAAAACAGCCGCCATGCCATCACCTATATCAATAACGCCAGCATTTTCCCCCGGTCCTTGGATCACCCACGGAGCTTTTGTTGGAAAACCATTTAGGTATTTTTTACTTGATTTATAAGAACAATGTTCACTCCACATAGATGAAAAAATACTCATCTCTAATGCGTTTGGCTCTCTACCCATAATAGTGAGTATGTTGTTGTATTCATCCACAGTGAGCTTGTTTTTTTTCAAAACTTCTTCTAAATTTTTCATAGTTTTATCATCCTATTTGCATTAAAATTTTATTATTTTACAAAAAAACTGCTAAATAACTATTGAAAAAAAACATCTTACATGTAATGTTGCTTTACTAGTGTCTCTACAACCCCTTAAAGCTACCAAGAGGGTACTTTTTGAGAAAACGAGAGGTGTTTACAAACTTTTTTGTAAAAGTGCGTAAGGTCAAATATTTTATAGATTTAATAAGGAATTTTATGAGATAATTGCGTTTATTATAAAATCATTACATAACGATTACAAATAAGGAATTTTATGTCAAAAGACAATATCATCGCACTGGCCATTTTTTGCATTTCTAGTATCGCTTTTTTCATCTGGGGTTTTCAGTACATTCCATCACATCATTTTATCATCTTTTCTGTAGCCACTATCTTTGGAATCTTTATGGCTTTCAACATCGGTGGCAATGATGTTGCGAACTCTTTTGGCACAAGTGTTGGCGCAAAAACAATTACGATAAAACAAGCATTGCTTATTGCAGCTATTTTTGAACTCAGCGGTGCTATCTTTGCAGGTGGTGAAGTCACAAAAACAATCCGTCAAGAAATCATCAAATTACCGGTTACTGATTTTGATCCTATGCTTTTTGTGTTTGTTATGATGGCAGCCTTATTGAGTGCTGGGCTTTGGCTCATGATCGCTTCAAAAAAAGGCTTACCCGTATCTACAACACATTCTATCATTGGAGGAATTGTTGGAGCTGGACTTGCATTAGGGTATGTTCTGACTTCTGGAGACAATTTAACGGCTATGGTACAATGGAATAAAATAGGTCAAATAGCCATAAGTTGGGTCATATCTCCTCTTTTAGGTGGTTTATTTTCTTATGCCATTTATTATCAAATCAATAAAAATATTCTCATTCCAAGTAAAATCACACAAAGCAAGCAAGCAAGGTATAAAGAAAGAAGAAAAGCACTCAAAGAAGCTTACAAACTCCACATCAAAGACAAATCACAAGAAGAACAGATCAAAGAGTTATCCCTTTTAGCATTTCATGATGAGGAAGATGGCGAGTTGACAAATTTAAGTGATTTTCAGCAAAAAATCAAAGATCTGAAGCATAAAGAAAAAAATATCAATACTTTTTTGCATATCAAAAGATTTGTGCCACATGTAGGTGCTTTTACAGCGACGGTTATCGCTAGCATGCTTCTTTTTAAGGGATTGAAAAATCTTCATCTCAATTTTAGCACCGTAGAAACACTTTGGATTCTTTTTGTTATCGGTACTTGTGCTTATCTTGCAAGTGCTGCACTTATTGGTATCATGGCAAAAAATGATCCAAACAAAGCAATCATTCGAATCTTTTCATGGTTTCAGATATTTACCGCTTCTGCTTTTGCTTTTAGTCATGGGGCAAATGATATAGCAAATGCAATAGGACCATTTGCTGCCATTTTGGACATTCTCAAAACAGGTGCTATAAATGGAAAAGCACCTGTTCCAACAATCGCCATGGCAACATTTGGTGTGGCATTGATTGTCGGATTGTGGTTTTTAGGAAAAGAGGTTATCCAAACTGTTGGAAGCAGACTTGCGGAGATTCTTCCGGTTACTGGTTTTTCAGCAGAATTAGGAGCTAGCACAGTCATACTTTTTGCAACAAAATTGGGCATTCCTGTTTCTTCAACACACATCCTCATAGGTGCAATTTTAGGTATAGGTATACTCAATAAAGATGCAAATTGGAAAATGGTGAAACCTATTGTCGCGGCATGGCTCATCACTTTGCCAGCTGCTGCAATATCTTCAGCTATCTTCTTTTTTATATTGAAATATATGGCAGGGTATTAGGCTTATTTGCCAAGACAAAAACTTCCAAACATCTTATCTAAGATTTCATCTCTTTGGAAATTGGTCGAGATAGAAGCTATACTCATAATAGCTTCATTGATATGAAAAGCAAAAAGTTCAAGTTCACCCTCGCTCAAAAGCTCAACGCTTTGTTCGATGTTTTCATAGGATTTTTTGACAGCTTCAAGTTGCCTTGTGGAAGTTAAAAGAATCGTATCATCTTGTGCATTTTTATCCAATAGTTTTTCAAGCTCTTTTACAAGTATATTGCTTTGATTTTTACAACTTAATTCAAGCATTTTTTCTTTTACATGTAGTTTCTCAAAACGAGATGGAAGGTCACATTTATTGAGAATATACAAAATCTCTTTGGAATCTTTATAAGCTTGTAACATCGCATAGATACTTGCATCTTCGTGATCAAATTCCCTAGAACTATCAAAAAGTGACACAACTATATCGGATTCTTCGATAGCTAATTTTGATCGCTCTATACCTATCTTTTCTATGCTATCGCCGGCTTCTCTAATGCCTGCTGTATCTATTATCTTGATAAGATGAGTGCCTATACGAATTTCTTCTTCGATTGTATCTCTTGTAGTTCCAGCGATATCACTGATGATCGCTCGCTCATAATGCAATAAGGCATTTAGTAAGGAACTTTTACCGACATTTGGTTTGCCGACTATCGCTATTTTAAAGCCATTTATGAGTCCTGAACGCTGTTTAGAACTCTCATAAGTTTGTAAAAGTTCCGCTCGGAGTGATTGGAGTTTTTGTTCTATTTGTAAAATCAAATCAGCCGGAAGGTCTTCTTCCGCATAGTCTATATTGACCTCTACGAAAGCAAGTATTTCAACCAGACTATCACGCACTTTTACTACAAATTCTTTCACCGCACCTTTCATTTGAGCGGAAAGAATTTTAGCAGCATCAACGCTTTTTGTTTCAATAAGTTTAGCAATCGCTTCCGCTTCACTCAGATCTATGCGACCATTGAGAAACGCTCTTTTAGAAAATTCTCCAGCTTGTGCTAGCACAACACCGTGACGCAGGACTTCTTGCAAGATAAGTTGTGCTACAACAACACCACCATGGCATTGAAATTCAACAATATCTTCACCACTGAAAGAATGTGGGGCTTGGAAGTAGATAACAATACACTCATCGATGAGCTTGCCATCATGTCCATACACAAGGGATAAAGATGCATGTCTTGGGATAAAATTTTCTTTACATGTAAGTTTTTTTGCGGCGTGCAAAGCATTGGCTCCGCTGAGTCTTACAACCGCGATGGAGCCTATACCATGACTTGTAGCGATAGCAGCTATAGTGCTTATTGGTTTTTCCTATTAAAATCGTTGATAACGATAAATTTTCCGCCTTCTCGTCCAGATTTTATGCCAACATATTTTTGTGGAAATGTTTCCCTTAGAGATTCAAGTGCAATTTTCACCAAAACACCGTCAAGAATTTTTGTTTGAGCACGACCATTTGCATTTACTCGCTCAACTACACCTATAAGGTATTTTTCGATCATCTCTTCTTGATTTTTGAGAAATTCTGCTATCTCAAGGCGAATATTGAGATTGTATTTGAGATTGATCCAATTATAAAGTAAATAAGAAAGTGCTTTGTAACGGTAGCCTTCTTTGCCGATAAGCAGTGCGGCATCTTCACCGCTGAACTCTACAAGAACGGTTATTTCATCGTAAGAACTTACATTGATTGCATTAAGCACAAAACAACTATGGGCAAAAAGATTGTTGATAGCTTCATTAATTTCTGGTATGGCTTTTTGGATATCTCCTCTTGGTTTTTGTTCTGTTTTAGGATTTGGTTTTTTTACCTCTTGAGTTGTAGCAACACTTTCAATCTTTTGTGCAACTTGTGGTTTTGGCTCTATCGCACTAGGCTCTTTTTTCTTGTTTTTCTTGTTTTTATTTTTATTTTTTCTACGCTCATCTTTTTGGCTTGCATCTAGCATAGGTTCGCTTACATGTAGCACATTTTTTGCAGTTTCTTCAATCTTCGGCATTTTTTTAATAGCGGCATCAACTTTTTGTACAGATTCTTTTTTTACATCTGTCGTTTTGCAAGCTTCAATGATGGCATTTTTTTGAAACATTCCTAAAAAACCAGAACTTGGATGCTGGATGACCGTGATGGTAATCTGTGTAACAGAACACTCAAGTGCAGTTGCTGCTTTTGAGTACGCATCTGCTAGATTTTTTGCTTCAATTCGTATCATACAACAGCCTTTTTTTCTTTTTCTTTTGCAAATAAACTATTGACATAGTATTGTTGCGCTATAGAAAAGAGGTTATTTGTAAACCAATACAGAGTCAAACCAGCTGGAAAAGTTACAAAGAAAAATGTAAAAATTAAAGGTAAAAATTTCATTATTTTCTCTTGCATTGGATCTGTGAAGTTTGTTGGCGTAATTCTTTGATGCACAAACATTGTGATACCCATCGCCACTGGCAATATAAAATACGGATCCATAATCGCAAGATCGTGTACCCAAAGTATCCATGGAGCCGCTTTGAGTTCTATAGCATTTTGCAAAACACGATAAATAGCGAAAAATACAGGAATTTGTAAGATGATAGGCAAACAACCGCCCATAGGATTTGCTCCATGTTTTTTATACAATTCCATCATATGTGCGTTGAGTTTTTGACTGTCACCTTTGTATTTTACTTGCAACTCTTTTATCTTTGGACTGAGTTCTTTGAGTTTATTCATAGAAACCATTCCTTTGTAAGTTAAAGGAAATAGCACCAAACGGATAATCATCGTCATCACAACAATAGCCCAACCCCAATTTCCAAAAAGAGAGTGTAGGTAAGAAAGTAATAAAAACAGTGGTTTAGAAATAAAAGTAAAAAATCCATACTCAATAATGTCGGTAAGTTGTGGATCTATCTGAAAAAGTGTTTTGTATTCTTTGGCACCGATATAGCCAGATATACTCAAATCTCCCTCAGCTTTTATGAATAAAAGTGGCATCTTATCTTTGATAGGCTCAACTACAATATCAATGCCTTTATCAAAACTATACAGTGCTGTTGTGTAGTATTTATCGGCTCCTGCTGCTATCTTGGCATCTATAAATTTTTCACTTCCTTTAGCATCACCATCATCAATAGGCGTATGTGTATCATCAGCTTCTTTTATGAGTGCGCCATGAAAAGTATAGCTATCTACAGCTTGATTTGGTCTGATACCTGGAGTTATAAAGTAAGATTTTGGATTGTCAAAAGTGACTGCAAGATTGTAGTTCCCTGCTGGATAAAAGGTAAGCATTTTTGTTATATTTACGCCATTTAATGCTTGTTTCAAAACAACACTACCGCCCTGCTCACCCACACTTACGCTATTTACACTAGCAGTATATGGAATTTTAAATGCTTGTTCATTGACAATAGAATCACTAAATCGCATCTCAAGAGGAAATACCGCCAATTCTTGGTCGATGAGCTGCATGCGTTCGCCATTTTCCATTATATATTTTGATTCTTTAAGATAAAACGAATTGATGCGACCAAAACTATCGATTGTAAGCTCGTACTTATCAGCTATAACACGCACAAGTGTTTCGCCCTCTTTTGTCACAGTAATTGGAGTTTTTACACTTGTTTCTTGAGTATTTGAAACAACAGGAGCTTTTTGTGTAGTTGCTTGTTGTGAAATTTCTTGGCTAAGTGCTTGGGGGGCTGGGTCTTTTTTTGGAATAAAAAAATAATCATAAGTTGCGAAAAATGCAAATGAAAGTGCGGTTGCAATGATGATCCTGCTTTGATTACTCAATTTATCAATCACGGTGATCCTTTTTGAGAGTTAATTAAAGGGTGTTTAAAAACCCTTAAAAAGCTTTTAAAACATAAAAACTTTTGTTATTTTTTGGAACGAACCAAAAAATGATTTTAGTATGTTTTGGCTTACATGTAAGAATAGAAAGTTTATAAAAAGTCTTATTTTTAACAACTGGATAATCTATTCCGCCGGCAAAGAGTTGGTTGCATCGCAAAATTCTTAAAATAGTAAAAAAACATGCCCTAAAAAAGCCATTGTGAAGGAGTTGCCACCTTGCATATTCTGAACAAGTGGGATAATACCGACAACTTCCATACCCCAAAAGGGTAAAAAATCTTTGATATATTTTAAGAAACCAAAGTGCAATTTGCCTCATAGAAGATAAACGCCCAATCTTTTAAAAGCCCAAATAAACTCTTTTTTAATAGATTCATAAGGCATAGTGCAGATTTGATCTTTTGCAACAATTACATAAATGCCATCTTGTAAATTTTGTTTAAACTCAAAAAATAGTGATCTCATTCTGCGTTTAGCAAAATTTCTTTTAACGGCATTGCCAACTTTTTTACTTGCTGTAAAACCAATTTTTTTTTCTAAATCTTCTTTATAAAAGATAACTACACTCTGCGTATGCCATCTTTTTCCTTGTTTGTAAGCTTTTGAAAACTCACTATTTGCAGTGAGTTTTTCAAAATCAACTATACTGCCAATCTTTTTCTTCCCTTGGCACGACGAGCCGCTATAACTTTTCTGCCGTTTTTAGTTTTCATTCTTTCACGAAAACCATGTGTGCGTTTTCTAGGTGTATTGTGCGGTTGGTATGTTCTTTTCACCAAAATTCCTTTTTATAATTTGTTTTTTAGCCGTAGATTGTATCTTTTTTATACTTAAAAATTCCAAAATCTACGCTGATAAATGGCTATACAATCTCTAAAATCTCTTTTTTTAGCGACTCTTTGTCTATTTTTCCTTGTGATGGGCTACTCATAGGAAGATTTTCTTTATAAATAATCACAGCTGGAATCATATGGTTTGGCAAGTGTTTTTTGAGCTCAAAAAGAATCTCATTTTTTGGTATCTCTCTTGTTGCTGTATAAACCATCACAATCTCCTCTTCTATCTTTTCATTTTCAATAGAAAAAACAGCACATCCCTTGATTTGCTGGAGATTGTTTCGCACGACGCTTTCAATCTCATAAGGACTGATGCGAAAACCGCAGGATTTTATCATATCATCTTTTCGTGATACAAAATAGATATAACCCTCTTCATCCTTATAAACATAATCACCACTACAAACAACGATCTCATCGATAAGTTCTCCCTCAAGATCAATCACTTTTTCAAGCACTTTGATACTTTTATAAAACTTTTGCGTATCATCTTTGGCATTCCAATAGCCTTTATAGATGTATCCGCCACGGTGAATAAGCTCTCCTATCTCTCTTGGCTTGCATTCAAGTCCTTCTTCATTGATGATATATATCTCTACATCTGGGATAGCTTTTCCTATGGAATCTGGACGAATTTTAAGCTGATTTGGCTCAAGGTAAGTGGAGCGAAATGCTTCTGTAAGTCCGTGCATTGAGTAAAATTTAGCATTTGAAAAGTAGGTTTGGACATCTTGGATCATTTTGTTTGTAATCTTACCGCCCGAACTCGTAACAATCCTTACATGTGAGAGTAACTTTGGATTTGGCAATCTTGAGAGTGTTTCATCAAACATTTGTGTTATATGGATCGGCATAAGTGGAATAATGGTAACTTTGTGATTTAAGATATGATTGAAAAAATCATTTGGCAAAACAATACTATGGATTGCAAGTGTAGCTCTTTTGTAGATACTGCAACAAATTTGATTGATCCCATAATCAAGAATAAAAGGAAGCACACCACTGAGTACATCATCGCTTTTTATATCAAGATATTGTGAAACAACCCTCGCACTGTCGATGAGATTTCTATGCGTTATAACGATTCCTTTTGGAAAACCGCTCAAACCAAAACTATAAGTGATGGCTGCATTTGTGTGTCCTGAGATGTTGCAAGTGTATTTTTTGGAGCAACACTTAAAAATCTCTTCAAAAGAAACAATGTCTCTTTTCGTTGCTTCATAAGTAATGATAACACCGCTGTAATCAATTGCATCGATATTTTTAAGTTTGCTGTGATCTGTTATCAAACACTCTATACCGCAATCTTTGATGATATGTTCCACCTGCTCGCTTTTGAGAAATCTCGAAATTGGTACAAAGATATAATCGCTTGAAAGCACAGAAAGAATTGCTATAACTTGAGCTATATTTTTATGCGAATAGATCCCGATGCGAGAACCTTTTTTGAGATCTAATTCGCTTAAATAACTCGCCACTTGATTGACTTTTTCAAAAAGCTCTTCATAGCTCATCAATCCATGACTATCAATCAATGCTGTTTTTTTTGGTGCTTTTTCATACGCTTTTTCCAAAATTGAGCGCATACAATTTATAGACATATCATCTCCTTTATTGGTGCATTCCAAGTGTCCAAATATCATAATTGTGATCTAGAACAATCGTTGGAATGGTATTTGT
Source organism: Sulfurospirillum sp. (assembly GCA_014859685.1). GTDB lineage: Bacteria > Campylobacterota > Campylobacteria > Campylobacterales > Sulfurospirillaceae > UBA6810. Next base: position 38,769 of record JACUTU010000005.1, read on the forward strand.
ATTTAGCACTTTTTTATAGAAAAAATGCACGATACTTAAAACCTCATCTTGTGAGAGTACTTTTGTAATGCCGCCTGTAAACACAAGGGCATTTAAACGCTCTAAATTAAGAGTTACATACGCTGGTTTATAGCTTGAAACTTTATATAAAACTAAAAAAATGGATAGGAGCATAAGAATTTTTGTAGCTTTTTCACTTTGCTCTTCGAGAATATTTTCCGTAACATTGAGGTAATTGAGCATTTCATACACAAATTCATTGCTTTTGGCTGCAAAAACGAGACTCTCACGCGATTTATACACGCCAAGCTTTTTAAATACAAGCCTATCAAATCCGTTCTCGCTCACTATATTGTCTCGCACGAGGTCACGACTATAATGTATATCTGTCGTAGCTCCGCCGATATCAACCACAATAAATGGATCAACCACTGCAAATTTCGTACCGATAAACGGCAAAGACCGATTAACGATATAAGGCGTTGAAAAAATTTGATTGGCCGTGATTGCATAGAGTTGCTTGATATCTTCTTTGCCTACGATATCTTGTTGATAAAGATTTGTAAGGTACTCTTTAAGTGCTTCTTCTCGCACTTTGAGTTTATTGTCGATGATATTTTCAAGCACCACAAGTGCTTCTACATGTGAGCGTAAAAAAGGAACATCTTGAGTATTGCCTACATAAACTATATTGCTGTATCGTAGTTTTGCAAGATAGCTTATAAGTTTTGTATCATAAATCCCGCCAACACTATCGATGCCACCTACAACAATTACAACATCAAGCAATTGCGTCGGTGCTACACTTGTTTGCAATTCATGCACTAAAACTGTGTCGATGATATTGATTCCAGAATTAAAAGCGATATTTTTGGCGTATTTGAGACTAAAAGAGTTTGTAAGTCCAATGATAAGCGTACTTAAACCGCCATTTGCTGATGAACAGATATAAATATCTTCTTTTTTATATGCAGCTATTTTGTTTGCAAATTTGTGGCTTAAATCATCAAAAATAGTCATACTAAAATCTCGAAAAGCTTGTGCTACGCCCTCACTTGAACTTGTTTTAAAATAAGTACTCCCAACATCTATGAGTAACTTACTCATGCATAACTCCTATATCACAAATGATTTTATTGATAACTGCTGTTTTATCATCGCTCAAGCTTACATGTGAGCGTTCAAATGCAAAACATTTTTCACTAATCGGTAGTTTGCCTTTTTCGATGATGCGGATATTACTTTGGGCATCTCGTATGGTAATCACGGCATTGTGATTGATGATATGAGGTGAAAAAGGTACATCAATGATACCGTTTTTGATAGAATTGAATGCTTTTCTCCAGAGCGTATCGGCACTATCATTCAATACCGCTTCCATGATAGAATGTATTTCGGCTTCAAGATTTTCCTCTTCCGCTGCATCACTGATATTTGGCAAACCATTTAAAACTTGTAGGGTGTATTTTGTGTTAGCAACTGATTGGGCGTTGCATTGCATCGTTGGAATACCAAAAGCCTCATCTCTTGTTTTTACGATAATTTTATCGGCTCTCACAAGTGCTGCTATGACGGTGCTTGTGTTGATAAGTGAGTCTGAAAGTTCTTTGTTTCTAGGAAAAGCGCCCATCCACTGGTGGTAGACTATATTTATTGTAGCATCGCTACATCCTATCTTTTGAGCATAATAATTGGCTGTTTTACGCAAAACATTTGCACTCACTATATCTTGCATCACCGAACCGTGCTGGGCGAAACTCACCGAAAATGATTTCACTCCCTCTTCAAGTGAAAGCAACATCTCTAAAAGCTGGATAACGATTGTGATACAAGGCGGTACAAGCGTTGCGGTGAGTGGACCAAAAGACTCACGATTTATCGGTTCATTGAGCGTTGAATACTCTGCACAAATTTTTTCTACATATTTCCAATATAAAAACGCTTTATCAAGTGGAAAATTTTTCGAGTAAGGCAAGAGATAAGTGATAGGTCCGCCCTCTATCTCAAAAATACCGCTAGCAAGTGCTGTTTCTATGAGCAATCTCGCATCGGGCGTTCCATGACGAAGACTCACAGGTGTGTTAAAGTGCGTGATCATTTTTCTTGTGGTACGGTATCCGTGCGTGACCAAAGGGTAACCGTTGAGCATATCGACTTCATTTTCCTCAGATAACATCAACATTTTTTTGGCACTTGCATAATCATTGAGTCTTGTGTGTGAATCCACAGTCAAAGGCATAACATCGATATTTGCTTTTTGAAATTCATGATAGAGTGCGAACATCTTGTTGTAAGTAGGAAAACCGCCCCTTGGTTGTACGAGTGTTTTGTTACTATGCTTAAAAGTATGGGATATAAAAAGCTCTTTTGGAGCATTGGTTATAAACTCTCGTATTTCATCAAAATCAAATCTATCTGCATATTCGTTGTGAGTGATGATATCTCGTTCACGCTTCAATAAAGTCATTTTGTAATCCTATCTTGCATAAAAGCTTCAAGTGTATCGAGTCCTGTGTTGAGGTCTATTTGATGAAAAACAAGATCAAAGCCGTATGCTTTATACTTTGGAACTATATCTTCGCATTTTGCTTCACCGACTGCTAAATTGCCACCGATAACAAAAACAACATCTTTTAGTTGATATTCGGATCGTAAAAATTGCAAATCCCTACACCAGCCCTCAGCTTCACCATTGAGCGAAGAGATAAGCAAGATATCAGCATCAGTTTCTATAACAGCATCTATAAACTCTTCTAAGTAGGTATTGACCCCTAAATTGAATACTTCATAACCTCTAGCTTGCAAAGAGATATCGATAAGTCTATTTGCCACCACATGTATGTCGTTTCCAACAACTCCCGTTACAACTTTTTTAATCCTATCTGTCATCTTAAAATTTCCTATCGCTTCACATATAAAAGTGTCCATTTTATCTTATTTATTTTTAAGATTTGATATAATTTTTCATATTTTAAAGCTATGGAGGACAAATGACTTTTCAAACTTCTGATCTGTGTGACAAATACGACAATACAGTGCAAGTGTTAACGCCACTCTTACACTCTTTTGGTGGGACAAATAGATGCTTTGGACAAATAGTTACATGTAAGCTACCTGATCACAACTATACTCTAAAACAACTTTTGCAAACATCAGGTGATGGAAAAGTGTGTGTGGTTGATGTGAATGCTAAATTTACTGCTGTTGTTGGCGATACACTCATGGCATTTGCTGCACAAAACAATTGGGCTGGAATCATCATAAATGGATATGTGCGAGACACGATAAATACAAAAAAAATCAATGTAGCACTCTTTGCACTTGGAACTTGTCCTAAAAAAACACAATTAGAAAAAAAAGGCGTGCTTGGTGAAACGCTTCATTTTGCGGGCGTAGATTTTTGCGATGGGGATTTTTTGTATGCTGATGAGGATGGTATCATCACAAGCAAAGAAATGCTTTACATGTAAAACATTTGATGAAGCAAATATTTTTAGGGTTTATATTACTTTTTATTTTTTACGGATGTACAGCACATGGTCCACAAACTGCAAAAATTGAACAGTTACAAATGACACTTGTGAATCTTGATGTAAAAGTAGATTTTAGTGAGGCCGCAACGCTCGCTACAAACTTGCATATGCTTGGCGCATCATTAGCGCTTGAATATGCCTTGGTAAAACCTCCATTGTTTCATAATTTTTTAGTTAATGCTGGTGTCAAAAAGCGTGGCTTGTGTTGGCATTTTGCAACTGACATGCTCGAAAGTGTGCTTAAAGAGAAATATGAAAGTTTTGATTTTTATCTTGTTGGGACAAATATCGGGGATTATTGGCAAGAGCATACCGCACTTCTTGTCACAGCTCAAGGACAGGAGGTTAGCAAAGGTGTTATAATCGATGCATGGAGAAATTCAGGCGAACTTTTTTTCTCCAAAATTGATGAAGACCCTGTGTATAAGTGGTCTCAAAGAGGAGCTAAAAGAAATGAAAGATGAAAAATTTATCAAAGATACGCAAACAGTTTTGCAATTTATCCAAACCTTTTGTGACGATAAACATGCTTCACAACATCCAAAAGAATCCCTAAACATTTCATATCGAGAAAAAAATCTCTTACATGTAAGCTTTCATCTATGCTCTACATGTAAGCAAACTTTTTTATATTCCCTAGAGCGATTACAATCGTGTCCGCACGAAGAGAAACCACGATGCCGCAAATGTTCAAATCCATGCTATGAACGATCCCGTTGGAAAGAATTGGCTCAAATTATGCGTTATAGCGGTATGAAATTAGGACTTGTAAAGCTCAAAAAAATTTTTATGCGTTAAATTTATAGGCTTTTTGTTTTCACCCGTTTGATGATTTTGATGTTGTTGAGTATTTTTATTGCTAAAAGCGTGAGAATTGTACCTGCTATGATCGAGTAACTGATATGTTCATCCAAGAAAATGACGCTTAGGATTATCGCAAAAAATGGCACTAAAAAGATAAATGAACTCACCTCGTTTGCACCAAGTTTTTCTATCCCCAAGAAGTACACACTTGTAGCAAAAGTCGTTGAGACAATTGACAAAGAGAGGATATTTATCCAAAAAATATTATCAAATCTGGCGACTTGTATCTGTGAAAAATCAACAAAAAATACCGAAACGATTATGGTTGTGATTGCATACATGTAAAAAGTAAAAACAAGCGGAGAAGTTTGCGTGGAGCGAGAACTGATGATCGTGAGTGCTGGCCACAAAAGTGATGCACCTAAGAAATAAAGATTGTCAATACTAAAAATCTGTGCGACACTAAAAGAGCCAACATCTAAAAGTATCATCACACCAACCGCACCTATCAACAAGGCAAATATATCTTTTTTTTCTATCTTCTTGCCGAAAAAAAGTGCCATAAATAAAAAAGTATTGATAGGAATAAGTGATGTTACAAGTGAACCTCCAAGACTTGCTGTACCAAATTTTGTACCGAGAAAATAGCACTTCATGTATGCTATCATGACTACAGAAGCTAGACAAACCAGCAAAAAACTCTTTTTTGTTATCACAAAATACTGCCGCATTATCACCAAAACAGGTGCAAGTGTTATGAGTGTAAAGATATTACGAAAAAATATAAGTTCATATTCGTTGATGTAAGCACTTAAAACTTTTGCATTGACCCAAGAGCCACCCCAGCCAGCCATCGCTAGAAAAAGCAAAAAATAAAAGAGATTTTTGTTAGTTTTATCCATCGCGAAAGTCTATAGCAAGTAGGCTTAAAATTGAGCCATAAATTGCATATAAAGCTACAAACAAATCACTTTTTCTCTAACATAGCTTTGGTAACTTTGTGGCGGAATGTAAACATACTTGCAAGTTCTTTAAATACAAATAAAGAAAAAAATCTTCCTATAAAACCTAATGGAATATCATATTTGACTCTATCACGCAATTCACAAGTCCCATCTCCTAGATTTGTGAAGATGTGGTGATGTTCCCAATACGCAAAGGGAGATTTTAGAGCAATATCTACAAGCAAATTTGGTTGTTGCACTTTGGCAATTTTCACTATCCAGCGAGTCGGCAAGTAATATTTAACCGTTTTTATGCGTAGCAATTCGCCCTCTTTTGCTTCAAAATTTTCATTTTCAAGAGTTACTTTTGTATCTGGTGGCGTGATGTATTTGAGATTTTTTGGGCTAAGATGAAATGCAAAAAGATCTTGTACATCACACTTTATAATGGAACTTTTTTCATAGATAAACATCTCTTTTCCTTAAAAAAATTTCGCATATAGTTGCGATTGTGCTTGTATGTCTTCACTAAGCCAAATATCACTAATCACAGCTAACATATCTGGTTTGTGAGCTAGCAGTTTTTGAACATTGCGTAAATTTATCCCGCCTATGGCACAAACAGGAATATCAAGAAGGCTTTTTGCGATACCTAAAACTTCTATATCCACAACCCTTGATGTTGGTTTTGTTGGTGATGGAAAAAAGGAGCCAAATGCTACATAATCAACTCCGATAGCTTGCATACTCAAGGCTTGATCGATATCGTTATAGCAAGAAACGCCCAAGATGCCCTTAAAATTATCACGGATCTGTTGTATATTTGTATAATCACTTTCACCTACATGTAAGCCGTCAAATCCTTGTTCAAGCGCTACTTTATAATTGTCGTTGAGTATAAAAGTTGCGTTGTATTGTTTGCATAAATCTTGCAAAGCGTTTGCATCTTCGGCAAGTTTCGCATCATGACTTGCCTTGTCTCTGTGTTGCACGATTCTCGCACCACCCTCGAGTGCTTTTTGTACTTGCTCAAGCATTGTTTTTGAAGGTGTGAGTGCGTTGTCTGTGATGATATATAATCCTCGAAGCATAGTTTTCCTTTATAAATTATTGAATTATTGTATCGGGCTAGATGCCCTTTTGTAGCAAAAATTTGTCACTTTATAAACTTCTGCGTTCCAAATATTCACGAAACTCTTTCGCACCATCTTTGGAACTTGTCACCATTTCATTGATGCCTTGAAAAGCGATCTGGAGCTTTGATTGTTCGACACTTTGCATGGATTTTATCTTGTCCACATTGATGATGTAGGAGCGGTGTATACGATAAAAATTTTTTTCACGCAAAAGTTCTTCAAAATCACTAATTTTCTTTTTAGCATACGCACTCGCTTCTTTGATACGGATGATTACTTCATCAAGATCAGCTTTGATATAGTAGATTTCATCGATGTCGATAAGATACACTTGCGAGCCGTTTTTAGCGATGATTTTTTTGTTAATTGTTTGTTGTTTAGCTCTAAAATGCTTTATCCTTTGCACTACTTTTTGTACACTTGCCAATTCTATAGGTTTGAGCAGATAATCAAATCCGCCCGTTTTATACGCTTGGAGTGCAAAATCTTCGTGGGCTGTTTGAAAGATGATAAAGGTGTGAGGCTCAAGTGCAAAAATCGCTTCAGCTAACTCAAGTCCATCCATCTTTGGCATTGAAATATCTAAAAAAACTGCATCAAACTGTGTTTTCTTCGCCTCTTCAAGTGCTGCTAGTGGGTCTTCAAAAGCTTTTACATCATCGATACCAGTTTCACCCAAAAGCCTTTGCAAACGGCTTAATGCTAATTTTTCATCATCTACAATCATAACTTTCATATCTTTTCCTTTTTGAAAACTATAGTAAAACTTCTTCCATTATCTTCAAATTCCAAAGAACCCACGCATAAAAATTTGAGTCTATCTTGGAGATTTGAAAGTCCTGTTCCAAAGACTATTTTTTGTGCCAATTTGCCATCATTGTTTACTTTTATGCCCGCTTCATCGGCTTGAATGCTTACATGTAAGACTTTTTGATCATAACCGTGTTTTATGGCATTTTCTACCAAAAGTTGGATAGAAAATTTTGGTACTAATCTGTTTTTACAATCCTCGCTCATATCAATGCCAAGATGTATTTGATCACTAAAGCGGATATTTTCTATATTGACATAAGTTTGCACCATTGCTATCTCACGAGAAAGTTCTATGAGACTGCTTTGTTTGATGGCATTTCGCAAAAAACGAGCAAGTTCAAGTATCGCCCGCTCGGCTTTAAGTGTATCTACATGTAAGAGTTCAGAGATCGAGTTGAGCGTGTTAAATAAAAAATGCGGATTGAGTTCATTTTCTAAGGCTTTGATTCTTGCATCAAGAATCTGTTTGTGGATGCGTTCATTTTTGTATTTCATAGAGATAAATTGGTGTAAAACAAGTCCGATGAGAAAAGTTAAAAATCCCATGATATTTGTAAGCATTATCCAATAGGGCTTTATCAATCCGACAAAAGCGATATCAAAACTGTAAAAAATCCAGAAACTAGACGAAAAACCGAGGGCACCAGAAAGGTAAGAAAACAAAAAACTCAGAAGATACCAAAATCGCTTATGCACCTTTGGTAAGATAAAATTATTTGAAAGTGTTATAAAAAAAAATGAAAAAAGTGCGATAGCAACAGCACTGATCGTGCCAAAAATGATCGTGCTAAAAGTTTGTATCTCTTTGTTTGTGTAGTAAAAAAACAGTGCAATAAAAAAACCAAACAAAGCGCCAAGCAAGATGATATACAACCAATCATTGCGAGATATTTTCAACTCAACACTTTGCAAATCAGCCCTTTTATTTTTTGAAAGTATAGCAGATATTTATGAACTTATAAAATAAAGCTACCAAAAGTTTTGATATTTTCTTAAAATTAATGCAATACTTTTAAAAGGCTTCTTATGAAATCTATCCTTTGGTTTAGAAGAGATTTACGCGTAAACGACAATGCTATTTTAGCACATGCAAAAGGGGAAGTTTTACCCATTTTTATCTTTGATACTAATATACTAAGCGGGCTTGATAGAGATGATAAACGGGTGAGTTTCATCTATCAAAGCGTCTTGCAACTTAAGATTGATTTACAAATTTTAGGGCTTGATCTTGCGGTATATTATGGTGATCCTGAACTGATTTTTGCACAACTCAAACAAGATGGATTTAAAAGTGTTTTATGTTCTTGTGACTTTGATGCGTACGCATTGCAAAGAGATAGACAAATTGAAACGATTTTAGAAATGAAACGATTTTATGATTCTTATCTGCTTCATCCTAGCTTACATGTAAAGGCTGATAGCACGCCTTATCGGGTATTTACTCCCTACTATAAAGCGTTGCATCCTTTATGGATGAGCGATTATATAGAGCAATTTGTACCAGCAAAAAACCTACAGCTCGCAAAGGCAAATTTTACAAGTGTTCCGACACTTAGCGATATGGGATTTGTGATGCAAAAATTACCTGATTTTTTGTATAAAAGCTCTAGCGATCACCTTGAGGATTTTGTTGCAAAAATAGAACATTATAAAGAAAATCGAGATTTTTTTGCACTCGATGGCACTTCAAATATGGGCATACGACTTCGTTTTGGACTCATAAGTCCCAAGCAGATTTTCAATCGTGTTAAAAGGGAGGTTGGCAGTGAATTTTATATCCGTGAACTTTTTTGGCGTGAATTTTATGCGTATATCTTGTACCATTTTCCACAAACTCAATATGAGAATTTTAACGATAGTGAAGTTGCTTATGAAAACAATGAACGCTATTTTCAAGCGTGGTGCGACGGCGAAACGGGGTTTCCACTCATCGATGCTACAATGCGTCATTTTAATCAAACAGGTTTGATGCACAATCGATTGCGAATGATCACAGCTTCTTTTTTATGCAAAAATCTACTTATAGATTGGCGTTGGGGCGAGCAGTATTTTGCAAAAAAATTGCTCGATTATGAGGCAAGTTCCAACATAGGCTCATGGCAATGGGCGGCTGGAACTGGTGCAGATGCGGCTCCTTATTTTCGCATCTTCAATCCTTGCTTGCAATCTGAAAAATTTGATGCACAAGCGAAATTTATCCGATCCATCATTCCACAACTCGCACAATGCACGCCAAAAAGCTTACATGTAGAGGGTGGTTTGGGTGAAAATCTCTTTTTGGACTATCCAAAACCTATCATTTCACTAGCCGTTTCAAGACAAAAAGCACTCGCTGCATTTTCAAAGAAAACTGTATGAGACAGCTTGATATAGCGGTCATTGGATCTGGTATTGGTGGGGCACTCATTGCCTCTTTACACAAAGATAAAAATCTTATTCTTTTTGAAAAAGACCATAATTTAGGAGGTTGTGCAAGTACTTTCTCAAGATATGGGGATAATTACAATGCAGGAGCCACTACTTTTGTAGGTTATGAAACAGGACATGTAATCAAAAAAATGTTTGATAAAATTGGCTTTAAACCAGATTTAAAACAAAGTTATACTGCTATCTCTACGATACAAAACAATCAGGTTCTTGATCGGATTGAAGATTTTGAGACATTTTTGCAAGCACTTGATACAATTTATCCGCATCCAAACAATCGAATTTTTTGGAGTGCTATCAAAAAAATGGATGAGCGATTTTGGAAATTAAAAAAACTCTATTTCAATAGATTTTCGCTTCAAGCGTGGCTTAAAACTTTTGCATTTGGCGTAGAAGCATTGTGTACTTTTGGAATGCAGATTTTTCAAAGTGCCAAAGGATTTATCCACAAAACATTGCCAAATATTTCCAAAGAGTACCTTGCTTTTATTGATGCACAATTGCTCATCACTTTGCAAAGCAAACATGATGGTATTCCACTTTTAGCGATGGCGTTGGGACTTGCTTATCCATTTCATAAAGTATACTATCCAAATGGTGGCATGGGTTCTCTCATCACGGCTTTACTTGAGGGCGTAGATGTTCACAACAAAGAGGCAATAACTCGCATACAATTAGCAGATGGTGGCTACATCTTGCACAGTACAAAAAGTGTTTATTTCGCTAAAAAAGTTGTCTTAAATACAAACATTTATGATAGTAGCAAACTTTTTGAAGATGGTGCTATCAAACGCTATTATGACAAGTTTTCATTCAGTGACCAAAGTGCATTTGTGGTGTATGCAAAAGTAAAATCTGATCAAGATTTGCTACATCATTACCAAATCATCCTTGATAAACAAATTTTAAACTGTATCTCCAATTCGTTTTTCATCTCAATCAGTGATACACATGATACAAAAATGTCACAAGATGGCTATAGTGTTACGATATCCACACATACAAAAGCATTTTTTTGGCAAACGCTCAGTAAAGAAGAGTACAAAAAACAAAAAAACGCCACGGAAGCTTTTATTCTTTCAAAATTACAAAAACATCTTCCACACATAAAAGTTATGCGTGCCTTTAGTGCAACTTCCAAAACCTTTGATCGCTACATCGCACGACTAAATTGTGGAGGTAGGGCTTTAAGTTTTGCAAATATCCTTCAAATGCCACCGTGTAACACACCCTTTAGAGGACTTTACAACATAGGTGATACAGTTTTTGCAGGTCAAGGGTGGCCAGGAGTTGCGCTTGGGGTAAGCGTGCTTGATCAAGAATTGACTTGCAATAAATCGTAGATATCTTCTTGCATATTTTGAGCGAGTGCTAAAAGCTCCTGGATTTTTTTGGATGCATCTACTTTGAAACCTGCATTGTGAAGTCCTATGAGTTCTTGTGCAAGCATATGGATTTTTTTGTGTTGTGGTAAAACTGGTTGCAAAAAGGACTTAAGGTTGCTATCATTTTCTATAATTCTTGCAAATTTGCACTCTTTGTGATGCAACGGTGGCAAGATATCGTTCATATCTTTGATGTATAGCTCTATCTTATCAATCCATGCAAAATGTTCCATGACAACTCGTAAGATAGAGATATTTTCATGTTTGATTTTTTTAGTTTTACTCCACTGAGGCGGTGTTTGCCAGTTGCTTTGCCATGCTGGAATTTGCTCTTTTGGCATCGGCTTTGCGATAAAATAACCCTGAGCATTATCACACCCTAGATGCAATAAAATACGACCTTGAGAGATATCTTCAACTCCCTCAGCAATCACTTTTATATTAAACGAGTTTGCAAGAGCTATAATCGCATCAAGAATATCAATATTTTCAGCTTTCAAAAACAATTCACGCACAAAACTTTGATCGATTTTGATAGTTTGAATATCAAGTCGTTTGAGATAAGTGAGTGAAGAATAACCTGTACCAAAATCATCAAGTGAAAAAGATATACCCATCTGCTTACATGTAGCGATCACTTGCGAAGCTGCTGTTATATCTTCAAGCGCACTCGTTTCTAGGATTTCAAACTCTAAAAAGTGGAGATCGAGTTGCGGATATTGTTGTAAAATAGCTTGCAATCTTGGAATAAAATCCTCATGCAAAACCTGATAAGCACTGAGATTGACGCTGATACTTTGGTTTTGTCGCTCAGTATTATGCCATGAGGCAAGCAAATCAAGCGCGTCTTTGAGTACATACTCACCTAATTCCATCATTAAGGAATGATTTTCTATGAGTGGCAAGAAAAATGCTGGAGAGATAATTTGCTCATCTCTTTGCCATCGCACAAGTGCTTCAAAACCTAAAACCTCTCCTGTGTGCATGTTGACTTTTGGTTGGTAGTACACTAAAAATTCTTGTGATATAAGGGCATTATGAATCTGCTGGATATCTTTATGGAAAGTTTGGAGCTGTTTTTCTGTGTTTGTATCAAAAAATTTGTATTGATTTTTTCCACTCATCTTTGCATTATACATCGCTTGATCTGATTGGCGGATCAATTTTTCAGGACTCAAGATTGCTTCTTGTGGATAAAAACTCACCCCTATACTCACACTACTTGAAACACTTTGTGCATCTATACTGAGTGTTTGGATACTTATATGTAAGAGTTGCTCTAAAAATGCTTCACATGTAACTTCTCTTTCCTCACTGTGCCATATGATAGCAAACTCATCGCCTCCTATGCGTGCAAGAAAATCTGTTTTTTTCAAAACATTTTGAAGCCTTTGTGCAAAAGCAAGTAAAAATTTATCGCCGATTTCACGACGAAATTTTTCATTAAATAGTTTAAAGTCATCTAAATCTATGAGCAAAAATACAAAAGGAGTTTGTTTGCTCATAAGTTGCTCTAGAGTTTTTACAAGTTTTCGACGATTTGGTAATTTGGTGAGTGTATCAAAATACGCCATCTGTTCCAAAGCTTTTTGCTGTGACTTAATCGCAGTGATATCAGAAAACAAGGCAATATATGCATTTATATTGTCTTGTTCATCTTTGAGGGCGTTGATACTGAGGTATTCTGGATACACTTGCGTGTTTTTTCGTTTATTGTAAATCTCCCCTTCCCAAAAACCTTTTGTGCGTAGATCTTTCCACATGCTCTCATAAAAAGTTTTATCGTGTTTACCTGATTGTAGCAGATTTGTGGTATTGCCAATGGCTTCAGCTTTACTATAGCCAGTGATCACACAAAATGCTGGATTGACATCTGTGATGACTGTATTTACATCTGTTAGAATGATAGCTTGTGCTGTGTTGTTAAAAATTTTTTCAAACTTCACAAGAGCATTTTGGTGCGCTTTGAGTTTTTTATTTGCTAGCCGTAATTGATAAGCAATAAATACTATAAAAATAAACAAAAGCGTTGTAAAAAGGATCAATTCATAAAGATATCGATCTATATAAGTATCAAAAAATTCAAATATCTCTGAGTTTTTATGTTCATCCGAATGCAAAAAGTGCATTGATTGGAGTATCTGCTTCACCCTGGCATAATCTTGTGCAACACCAAAACCACCTAGTCCATAAACTTGCATATCTGGCAAAGAAAGTAACAAAACACTTAACTCTTGTGCAACTTTTTTGTTTACATGTAACAAGCTTGTAAGCGGCCATTGGGGATAAAGATCGGTTGAGAGCAGAAAAGGAAAATCTTCTTTTTGTTGTATGTTGAGAATTTTGAAATCTGAGAGATGTATCTTTTTTTCTTTCACAAGTGCTTCTAAAACACTTGTTCTCACAAATCCAACATCAGCTTTTTTGTTCAAAACTTCAAAAACAGTATTGTCATGTGGTAGCTCTGTGAAGATGAGTTTTGTATCTTTGATGACATCTGTGCCGATCTTAAAAAGCTCATAAGCTTGCACTTGATAACCACCTAGAGAATTAGTGCCAACAGTGGCTATCTTTTTGCCTTTGAGATCTGCTAAAGTATTGATATCTTTAGAGTCTTTATGAGTAAAAATTACGCCTCCAAATTGATCTAAAACTTTACCATCTTTTAGTTCTTTCATACTCAGAAGTGCAATATTTACAAGATTTTTTTCTTTAAAAAGAATATAAGAAATTGGATTTGTGAGTAAAAAATCGATAGTTTGATTTTTTATGGCAACATCTAATTCGACAAAAGAGAGTGGCTTGAGTGTAAATGAATAGTTTGCTTGTTTGTTTTCCAAATAATCAATAAGTGGTTGCCACTGTTTGAGTGTCACTTCTGGTGATCTAAAAGAAAGTATGCCTATAGTGTAATGTTCTTTCGCCAAAACAGTGTTAAAAAACAATGCAAGCAATACAAAGATGTACGAAAAAAAACGCATTAAAACCCTTTTAAATGATCTCTTTTATGATTCCAGCTAGATAAGTTTTTTTTGAAAACTGGATTTTATATCGTGTAATCTCAAATATTTTATCATATATTTGCAAAGTGCTTATGGTCTGCAAAGCATTGTTCCAAGCGTATCTATCGCCCTCTTCTAACACTTTGGCAATTGAAAAATCCATTATATCATAATCAGTTTTATCTAAGATATCAACTTCATCTTTTCCGATAAAATCACGAAATTTTTCATTGACCACAAAATAACGCAAATTGGCATCTTTGAGAAAAAGAATATCACTTGAGAGCTTCAATAAGGCTCTGTATTTTCGTTTACTTTGTTCAAGCTCTTCTTGTTTTTGCACAGATTCAGTGATATCTCTAGCTATGATATATACTCGATTGGTTTTACCATTGTTGTTATAAGTTATTTGCACATCATCTTCCACCCAAATCAAACTTCCATCTTGCTTTTGCACGCGATAGATGTAATGCAATAAACTCTTTTTCTCTTTAAACGCAATCAAATGCGCTTTTTTAATACTTTTTACATCTTTTGGATAGATAAATTCATAGAGATCTTCCATCCTTAAGCCCATAAGATCTTTACCTATTATCTCTTTGTATTTTTGTGAAGCAAAAACCACTTTTTCACTCTCAAGAAGCATAACTCCTTGGTTGATATAATCAAGCGTATGTTTAAAGATATCTTGCGATTGTTTATGTTTTCTTATAATTAAAAGCATTGATGCAGTAAAAAGAACTACAAACAACAATACAAAACTAGCGACTAAGCTAAAATCTTGCAATTGTGCCCTGATTTGTTGGCGTACACTGTCAAATCTATTTAAAACAATATCTCTCAATTCACCCATCGCCTTAGAAACTATTCTATCATGACCCATAAGTTCCGTATCTATTTCTTGAATATTTTTCAAATCACTACTTTTGAGGAGTTCTAAAGCCACAAAGTATTGAGCATTGAGTTGTTCATAAAGTTCTTGAAGTGTGGCTAATTTTTCAAATGCTTGATCATGTTGATCATACAAACTTTGTAAAAGATACTCTATCTGTATTAATTTTTGTTTGAAATTTTGTGAGGCTTGCAAAAACGCAAGATAATGTTTGTCTCTCAACTTTTCATTTGAAGCTCGCAATAAGATATCTTTCCATTCTTGAACTTGTATACGAAAATCTACCTCAGCTTCATAAAAAAGTCTCATGCTTTTTTGTATGGACGCTGTTTTTGCAAAAGATACATCTACTCTATTTTGATAAAAATAGATACTTCCTAAGAGTGATCCTAAAGCAAAAAAAATAATGACACAAAGTATCAAACTAGATGATAGCAATCTTTGCAACATAGAGAACCTTTCGTTTTTATGGTTTATTTTACTTAGATTTTACTAAATATTGTCTAAATTAACGAGTAAAATTTAATACAAAAACATTTAAAAAAATGTTTACAAGCGATTTTACGCACTTTTGTAAAAAAGTTCGTAGATACCTCT
Source organism: Sulfurospirillum sp. (assembly GCA_014859685.1). Classification (GTDB taxonomy): domain Bacteria; phylum Campylobacterota; class Campylobacteria; order Campylobacterales; family Sulfurospirillaceae; genus UBA6810. Next base: position 54,302 of record JACUTU010000005.1, read on the forward strand.
CATTTTCTCAAAAAGTACCTTTTTCGTAGCTTTAGGGGGTTGTAGGGATATTTGTCCCTGCCACTAAAACGGACGCGTTTATTTTAGTGCATAACATCAGGCTACAAGTGAAAATAATAGATTTTATTTTTGATCATTGTCGTTATGGTTGATTTTTTTGGTGTGCTATCGTGAAGATAGATTGAAAGAGTGGTAGAGAGCTTAAAAACTCTCTACATGTAAGTTAAAAAAGAGGAATTAGATAACTTCGACAAATTTTGCTTGAGGTCCTCTTGCACCTTCGCCTATTTCAAAAGATATGCGTTGACCATCTTCTAAAGATACTCTGCCATAACCTGTGTTTTTGATGTCACTATAATGAACAAATATATCTTTGCTCTTATCTTCTAGTTGGATAAATCCAAAACCTTTTTCGCTGTTGAACCATTTTACTGTTCCATTTTGTCTTGTTGCCATTGCAACTCCTTTTGGGTGTATTTAAAGTGTAGATGGAGTTTTATTTGGATATGCAATGTATTAATAGTAGTAATCAATAAAAAATATAAACAAAAGACGAAACTCTAAATCATCTTTAAGACTCACATTATAGCAAAATAAACTACCAATAGCAAGCCCTAAAGATTTTATCTCAAATTATTCAAATTTATCGAGCATTAGTTCTGCTGGATGCACAGCTTTTATCTTTGACCCCGCTTTATCTAAACCGCCACCTAATTGAATAAGGCAACCTGGACACTCAGCACTCACAAACTGCGCACCAGTAGCTTCAATATTTTCCAACTTCCGTTTGAGCATCTGCATTGAAATATCAGGTTGTTTCACCGTATAAGAGCCACCCATACCGCAACATGTATCACACTCTTTCATCTCTGTTATATGATATCCAGCGGCACTCAATGCATCTCGTGGCTCTTGTGAAATTCCCACATGTCGTTTTGCGTGGCACGAATCATGATAAGTTAATTCACTGATCTGTACGCCTTGTTTTGGTGTAAGTCTCTTTTCTTTTATGAGTTTGCTTACAAGTTCTGTAAACATATAAGTTTTTTCAGCAACTTTATTTGCATCATTAATAAGATCATCTCTTTTTTCTGCGTGCAATACTTCTGCCCATTCTTTTTTCAAAGCCGTTGTACAACTCGCACAACTCACCACTACATAATCTGGATTACATTCCAAAAGTGGCTTGATATTTCGTTCAGCTGCATCAGCTGCCATATCAAACGAACCACTTCCCCAATGCGGAATACCACAGCAAGATTGATCCTGCGGAAATACAACTTCAATGCCGGCTTTGTTTAAAATAGTAACGATTGCTTGACCTGTTTTTGGATATACAAAATCGATAGCACACCCTGCAAAAAAGACTGCTTTTTCACTGCATTTTGGTTGTTTGATCGTTTTGAAAATATCACGAAAAGCAACTGGTGCAATTGATGGTAAGCTTCTATATTCTGAGAGATTTGAGAGAAACATCGGCAAATGTCTGATAAAACCATCTTTTACAAAAGGTTTTTGCACAAAAGAAGCGGCTCGCAACATAGAGTGAAAAACTTTTCGATTATTGATAACTTGCAACGCACTTTTATAAATAAAAGACAAGCCCTCTTTTTGCGTGGTGCGATGTCGTAATTCTAAAATCAAAGCAGGAATATCGATCTTGCCAGGGCAAACATCCTTACATTTATCACACCCAATACACAAAGCTTGGATATCTTCAGCTGATTTAAGCTCATTAAACCAAGCTGTAAGAATTGTTCCGATTCCACCTGTATAGATATCACCAAAAACATGTCCTGTTACTAAACGATATACTGGGCAAACATTGAGACAAGATGCACAACGAATACACTGCAATGCTTCTTTAAATTTTGGATCGGCTGCCATAGCCGTTCTATTGTTATCCATCAAGACTACATGTAACTCTTTTATAGAGCCATTTTCATCTGGTGTTGGTGCTGAGATAAAAGAGGTGTAACTTGTAAGCAATTGACTTGTTGCACTTCGTGGCAAAGCCGCTAAAATAGGTGCTGCATCTTCATAATTTGGGATAAGTTTTTCAAGTCCAACAAGTGCTACATGTACCTTTGGAAGCGTAGTTACTAAACGGGCATTGCCCTCATTTGTACAAATAACTATTGTTCCTGTTTCAGCGATCGCCATATTTGCTCCAGAGATACCAAGATCAGCTGCAAAAAACTTTTCACGAATCTCATTTCTGGCTACTTTTACAAGTTTTTGAATGTCATTGTCAAGTGGTCTTTTTACTTCTTGTGCAAAAAGATCGGAAACTTCTTCTTTGGTAAGATGCAACGCTGGCATAACCATATGCGATGGCGTTTGGTGTGCTAGCTGGCAGATCCATTCGCCAAGATCTGTTTCATCAGAATCTATGCCTTGTTGTTCTAAAAAGTGGTTAAGATGGATCTCTTCTGTTGCCATAGATTTTGATTTGACGATTTTTTTTACCGATTTTTCTTTGCAAAGATTTGCGATGTATTGTTTGGCTTCATCGGCACTTTTTGCGATAAAAACTTTCACCCCATTTGCTTCTGCATTTTTCTTAAATGTCTGGGCAAGATCCATAAGATGATCAGCCGCGCCACCTTTGATATCTGCTATCTTATTTCTTAATGCTTGAAAATCAACGCCTTCATAGGCTTTTGCTCTTGCCGTTGGATAATCCCATCTATCTAAGATACCAGCTAAATTTTGGTTTTTAAGTGCTTTTTGGACTACTTTTGTCATATCTTGTGTCATGATCGTACTCCTTATGATTGCAGATCATCAACACAAACGATGATCAGTCGTTCAGGTCCGTGTACTCCAATTGCGAGTACGCGTTCTATATCTGCTGTTTTACTAGCACCTGTTATAAGGGTAATGTATTTGTTGTTCTTAGGATGCATTTTACCCATCAATGCAGGAATATCGGCAATGATTTTAGTTGTTGGTAATATCGCTACATGTATCCACGAAAGTGCTGAAGCTAAGCGTTGTTCTATGTTTGTACTATCTTGTGCCATACTTCCTGTTTCTGCGAGTCCCCATTCAAGTTGTGTGATACCAATCCTTGCATTTTTTGCAAGCTCTCTATCAACTTTAAAATACAAGCCTGGATGTCGCGATGCCATCGAGTCTGCATCAAATGATGAGAGTATAGGGCTTTGCGCCCACAAGGCATAGGAACCTGCCTCCTCTTTTATGTCCTCTTGCACCAATAAATCTTCGATAAATTGAAGCGCTGATGGTGTAGTTTCAAAGCGTTTTACTTCAGTATTGCCCGAAAGCTCTGCTCTTTGTTTAAAATTTTCAAACACACTAACCTCCTTATAATAATAAGCTTATATATATATTTCAATTTTAATATCTTATTTTTTGTGAATGATAAATTTATGAAAAAACGATTGTATGCTGCGTAAAATGAAGATTTAGAGCGGTATCTAGCAAATTTTACACACTTGCTAGATATTTTTGTTTAGTTTCGCCTTTTCCAGATACTCATCTGTGAGATACTATGCTGGAATTTTCGCACACTTTCTTTGATGACAAATTCTACATCCAAAGTATCTAAAAGCTCAAAATCACTTTGAAAATTTTCACGCAAAGTCTGGAGTGTTCTAATCTCTTTGTTTTCTTGCACGAAACCCCCAAGCCAATTATCTTTTGGAGTGTATGCTTCCATCCAAGTATAAGGTGAAAGTATAACTAAAAGCCCTCCTTTATTTACTCTGCGAGGTACATCATCTAAAAATTTTTGCGGATAGTAAAGCCTATCGATAAGATTTGAACAAAAGATTAGGTCATAGCCGCTGTAGATCTCTTTAAGATTGCACGCATCACCTTGCAAGAAGCTCACTTTGTGACGAACAACTTCAAGATCTAGATCTTTAAGTGAAACACTTTTGCTCTCAAATATATCTCCCTCAACTTTACTTTTATAGATCAAAGAGTCGTATTTTTGTAGTTTTACACCAACATTGATAAAGTTTGCACTAAAGTCTATCCCCACAACTTCATCAAAAAAAGTTGCCAGTTCAAATGAAGATCTTCCCACACTACAACCCAAATCAAGTGCTTTTTTTGTAGGTATATCTTGTAAATAAGATTTGAGTAGATGCACGCTTTGTTTCGCAAAATTTTCTACACCAAAATGCGTATCTCCATAGTGAAACTCACAATACTGCGATATCTGCTCATCACTTTCATACACATTGTCATTGAGTTTTGTTCTGTAGGAATTGGTACTTTTGACATAACGGAAACCAGCGTGTTGAAAAAAATGCTTGCGAAAAGCGTATCGAGCACTGCGTAGAATTTCATTGCCAAAACTGATAAATGAGCCACCCTTCATAAGCGCGTGTCTATCATCAAAAGTTGGTGTTGTAAAATCATCATAAGATGGGTGCGTTTTAAATCCGTCAAATGGATACATAGGAGTCAAACTCCATTGCCAAACATTGCCCCTTACATCATAAAAATCCCCAAAAATATACTTATCAACAGGTGTTTGATTTGCATATTTTAATGCTATATTTGCCTCACAATTTGAAGCATCAACAAAATCATACAATCTATAGTATTCATCTTCACTTGGCAATCTTACCTCAAAGCCAAGCTTGTCACTTTTGTACTTACAAAATGCTTCTGCTTCATAAAAATTGACATCAACAGGATAATTGAGTGGCAATTCAACGAGTCTGTTTATCTCTCGCAGATAGATTTTACCCTCTTTTTGCATCCAAAATCGCGGCATCACAGCTTTTGAAAAATCAAGCCATCTCAGCCCGTCTTCAGTAAAATAGTGCAGCTTTTTATAGCCTCCGTCTTTGACAAATTCAAGATATTCGCCATTACTCACAAGGTATTTACTCGCTTTAAAATCATCCAGCGTTGCTTTGTGAAAAGCAAATTCATTGTCCCAGCCGTATTGCTTTGGTTGGTTGTGATTTTTTTCACACACAACCGCTCCGCCGCTTACATGTAAGAGTTCATTTTGCGGATACACACTTGATCGTTCGTCATTGTAGGTAAAAATCTTATTATTATTGATCAAAGAAAAATCAAGCTCCCGAAGTAGTACAGAAGAGGTTTCTATGTGAATATTTTCATGTTCGATGCCCATCAAGATGATCCACATAGGGCTATCCCAATTTATCGGCAAGGTAAATTCAAGATTCTCGATGATAGACAATACAAATTCCCGCACTGCATCTCTATATGCTTTTGTCTGCTGGATGCTAGGCCAAGTATAGTTTTGATGATTGAGATCATCCCAACTCATTTCATCAACACCGATAGCAAAAATCGACTCATATATTTTATTGATGCGTTTTTGCGAAATATTTGCAGCATTAAGTTTATTTATAAAAAAAGTAGCAGTGTGTCCAAAATAAAAAATCAGCGGATGCCTAAGACTATTTGGTTGCTCATAGATATTTTGTTCACAAGAAAGCACTTCAAAAAGTTTTTCATCGAGTGAATAAGTTTGTAAAAAATACTCTTTTATCTCTTGACGCTTTTCTGCAACGCTCCCTTTTTCCAAATCTATAGTTTGCGATCTAAACTTCACAGCAACCTCCAAATAATAAAATTTTATTGTAACAAAACAAGGTTAAAATTGTCTAAAGTTTTGTTTCTTGACTTTTGTCAAAGAAAATATTTTGCTATTCAAGTAAAATGATAAAAAATATTTAGGATTATGATGAAATTTGTGATTGTATTTTTTGCTATGAGTATCTACATGTACGCCATATCTTTAGGACAAACGCTTTTTGAAGGCAATTGTGTTACATGTCACCAGATAGATACAGAAAAATCCGCTCCAACTATCCAAAAAGTTGTACAAGTATACAAGATGAGATTTTCAAAAAAAGAAGATTTTGTAAAAAATATGGCAATTTGGCTTATAAAACCTGACACATTAACCACTTTAATGCCTAAGAAAATTCAAAAATACCGGCTTATGCCAGAGTTAGGATATGATAAAGATACCCTGCAAATCATCGCAGAGTATCTTTATGAGACTTACATCTGATGTCCCCGCAACCCCCTAAAGCTACGAAAAGAGTACTTTTCGAGAAAATGAGAGGTATTTATGAACTTTTTTACAAAAGTGTGTAAGGTCAGTTACATGTAAGCTTATCGTTTTGTGATCGTGATAATTTCATGAGTTGCATCGATAAGCAAATCATCGCCATCATTGATTTCATCGCTTAAAATCATATCCGCAAGTCTATCTTCTACAAGTTCGTAGAGTGATCTTTTGAGTGGGCGCGCACCATAAACTGGATCAAATCCTGCCTTTGCGATCAGTTTTTTTGCTTCAGTACTCAAACTAGCTTTGATATCTCTTTCTTTAAGCTTTGCTTGTAACTCTTTAAATATAATATCCACAATGCCTTCTATCTCTTCAAGTCCTAGCGGGTTAAAGATGACTATATCATCGAGTCGATTTAAAAATTCTGGCTTGAAGTTGCGTTTAAGTTCACTCATCACGCTGGCTTCGCAATTTGCTGGATCTTGCATGATTTTATCACTAGCGATATTTGAAGTAAGAATGATGATCGTGTTTTTAAAATCAACCACCACTCCTTTGTTATCAGTCAATCGCCCATCATCAAGCACTTGCAATAAGATATTAAATACATCTGGATGTGCTTTTTCTATCTCATCAAATAAGATTACACTATAAGGTTTTCTTCTAGCAGCCTCTGTAAGTTGTCCACCCTCTTCGTAGCCAACATATCCCGGTGGTGGTCCTACAAGTCTTGATACAGAGTGTTTTTCCATATATTCACTCATATCAAATCTCACAAGTGATTTTTCACTATCAAAGAGAAAATTTGCCAAAGCCTTAGCGCTTTGAGTTTTACCAACGCCCGTTGGCCCCAAAAACAAAAAGCTTCCTATCGGGCGATTTTGAGAACTTAAACCTGCCTTGTTTCTCTTGATTGCACGACCTATGGCATGCAACGCTTTATCTTGTCCTATAACTTCTTGCCTTAATTTATCCTCGATATCAAGTACTTTTTGCTTATCGCTTTGAAGCATTTTATTGATCGGAATGCCTGTCCATTTGCTCACAATAGTCGCTATCATCTCTTCATCAACAGAATTTTTCAAAAGTGTTCCCTCTAAAAGCATCTGCTCCCATTGAATGTTTAAGCTCTCCTCTTGTTTTTGCATTTGTGGAATTTTGCCGTATTCTATCTCAGCAGCTTTATTAAAATCACTATTATTTTTTGCAAGTGTTGCATCTCGTCTGAGAGATTCAAGTTCAGTTTTAATGCTAGCTATTTGATTAAAAACACTTTTTTCATTGTCAAATTTTGCTTCAAGAGATTGTTTTTTCTCTTTTGCATTACTCACCTCTTTTTCGATGACTTGCAATCGTTCTTCATTTTTTTTATTTTTTTCCATCAGAAGTGCTTCTTTTTCAACCATCAAAGAGCTGATTTCTCTTTTGATGCGACTCAATTCGCTTGGTTCTGATTCTATCTGAATCTTAAGTTCACTAGCCGCTTCATCTATCAAATCGATAGCTTTATCAGGCAAGAACCGATCAGTGATATAGCGATCAGAAAGTTTTGCAGCCGCGATAAGCGCACTATCTTGGATTGTGATACTGTGATGGCTCTCAAGCGATTCTTTGATACCTCGCAAAATACTTAATGCTTCATTGATACTTGGCTCATCAACTTTTACAGGCTGAAAGCGTCTTTGTAAAGCCGCATCTTTTTCAAAATATTTTCTATATTCTTTAAGAGTTGTTGCACCTATAGTATGCAATTCTCCTCTAGCAAGTGCAGGTTTCAAAATATTTGCAGCATCCATACTTCCCTCGCTAGCTCCGGCACCTACAATAGTATGAATTTCATCGATAAAAAGAATGATATTGCCATTTTTTTTGACTTCATCGATAACGCTTTTGAGTCTATCTTCAAACTCTCCTCTATATTTTGCACCTGCTATGAGTGCGCTCATATCCAAAGCAATTACCCGTTTATTTTGCAAGCTAATAGGCACATCGCCATTGGCTATCTTAAATGCTAAACCCTCTGCAATCGCTGTTTTTCCTGTTCCGGGCTCCCCTATCAAAATAGGATTATTTTTTGATTTACGGATGAGGATCTGCATCATACGGCTTATTTGTTCGTCTCTTCCGATAACAGGATCAAGCTTGCCCTCTTTTGCTTTTTTGGTAAGATCAATGCCAAATTTTTCTAAAGATTCAAGATTTTCATCGGCACTTTGGCTATCAACTTTTTTATTTCCCCTCAATGCTTCAAAATTTTTCTTCAACTCAAGCATATCTATGTATTTTGAAAGTATGGCTTTGAAATTATCAAGATTTGCAACAATCCAAGTATCGACAGCTAGGTAACTATCGCCTTGTTTTGCCATCAAACCCTCGGCTACATGTAAGGAATCTACCATTTTTTTCGAGAGTTTTATATTTTCTTTTGAAACGACACTTGTTTTGGGTAATTTTGCTATTTCACTTTTGATTTCAAGCTCTATAGCAGCTTTATCTATATTCATCTTGTTAAAAACTTGATTTAAGATAGAGCTGGAATTTGTACAAAGCGCCCAGAGTACATGTAAGGGAACAACCTCTACATTTTTAGAGTGCATTGCTAAAGAAATCGAACTTTCTATAGAACTTGTAAGCTGGTGAGTTAATTTTTCAAATATTGAGTTCATGGAAACCTCCTATGTTTTAATGAAGAAATTATATAACTTTAGTCATATGTTGTCAAGTATATTTAGTAAAATCATTTATATTAGCACTCTTTGTAAATAAGTGATAGATTATCTAAAAATTCTTTTATAGACTTTTTAGGGAAATTTCTATACAATCAAACCTTATTTTAACTTTGGAGCGATGCCCTTATGAAACATATAAAATTTTTAACCGTAGGCTTTGCTACGACTTTATTGGGTGCGTCTTTGATGCTCTCAAGCGGTCTGTTTGCAAAAGAAACCGCACAGAAAAGTCAAGAATCTCGTTTGAGTGCATTGGCAAAATACACAAAAGTACTCGGAACTATCGAACAATACTATGTTGATGACTTAGAGGTTAGTGAAATAGTCAAAAAATCGATTGAGGGACTTTTAGAAAAACTTGATGCACATTCTTCTTTTTTGGATGAAAAACACTTTAAAGAGATGAAAATCCAAACAGATGGTGAATTTGGTGGACTTGGTATTACTATTGGTATACGAGATGGCGCCCTTACTATCATAGCACCGATGGAAGGCACGCCTGCTGATAAAATAGGCATAAAAGCAGAAGATATTATCCTTAAAATTGGTGAAAAATCAACACTCAATATGACTATTGATGAGGCTGTCGGTCTTATGCGTGGCAAGCCAAAAACTGATGTTCGTCTCACTATCGTGCGAAAAGGCGAGCAAAAACCACTACAATTTGTCATCACAAGAGATATCATCAAAATTGACTCTGTGTATGCTAAAAAGATTGAAAATGAAGCTATTTTGTATGTGCGAGTAACAAATTTTGATAAAAATGTCGCACAAAAAACAAAAGAAGCACTTTCAAAACATAGAGATATCAAAGGAATTGTGCTTGATTTGCGAAACAATCCTGGAGGCTTACTCAACCAAGCGGTCGCATTAAGTGATCTTTTTATTGGTGATGGTATCATCGTATCACAAAAAGGTCGTAGTAGCGATCAAAACACGCAATACAACGCAACAAAAGTCGGCACAATTACAGATATACCGCTTGTGGTTCTTGTAAATGGTGGGAGTGCAAGTGCAAGTGAGATCGTAAGTGGAGCATTACAAGATCACAAAAGAGCCGTTATCGTGGGTGAAAAAACATTTGGCAAAGGAAGTGTGCAGGTTATCTTACCACTTGATGAAACTGAAGCCATACGACTCACTATAGCTAGATACTATCTACCAAGTGGAAGAACTATCCAAGCTGTTGGTGTTACGCCTGATTTGGTAGTATATCCTGGCAAAGTTCCACATCAAGAAGATGGGATAAGTATCAAAGAAAATGACTTGAAACAACATTTAGAAAGTGAACTTGAAAAAGTAAGCAACAACACGAAAGAAGTGAAAAAAGTGAAAAATAACGACAATAAAGAAATTCTTACACAAAAACAAATCGGCAATGATATACAACTCAAAACTGCACTCGATGTGATCAAAGTGCTCAATATCAAACAAAAATAATTAAGGAGAAATTTCGTGGAAAAACGCGAACTTTTATATGAAGGTAAAGGTAAAAGGCTTTATAAGACTGATGATGAGCAAGTATTGCTATCGCAATTCAAAGATGATCTCACAGCATTTAACGCAGAAAAAAGGGGCAATGAAGCAGGTAAAGGTGCGCTCAATTGCAAGATAAGTACACAACTTTTTCATCTTTTAGAACAAAGAGGCATCAAAACACATCTCATCAAAACTATCGATGAAACTACGCAACTTGTCAAGAAAGTAGCAATCATTCCTATAGAAGTTGTTGTGAGAAATATAGCAACAGGCTCACTCACAAAACGCCTTGGCATCAAAGATGGAACTGTTTTGCCATTTAGCATCGTAGAATTTTATTATAAAGATGACGCACTTGGGGATCCACTTATCAATGATGAGCATTGTTTGATTCTCAATCTTGTGAAAAGTGAGTCGGATCTTGAAGAACTCAAAAGACTTGGACGAGAAATTAACACTATTATGAAAAAGTTTTTTCTTGATCGCAACCTAAAATTAGTAGATTTTAAAGTAGAATTTGGCGTGGATACAGAAGGCAATATCTTGCTTGCAGATGAGATAAGCCCCGATAGTTGCCGCTTTTGGGATGCAACCACGAATGAAAAACTTGATAAAGATCGATTTCGTCAAGGTTTAGGTGATGTAAAAGTTGCCTATGAAGAAATTTTAAGAAGAATTTTGGAGAGTGAAAAATGAAAGTTAAAGTAAATGTACAACTCAAAAATGGAGTTTTAGATCCACAAGGCAAAGCCGTACACCACGCGTTGCATTCATTGGGATTTGATAGCGTTCAAGGCGTAAGAATAGGCAAACAAATCTTACTTGATATAGATGAGAGTGAGGATGTAGAACAATCAATCAAAAATATGTGCGAAGAACTCCTTGCAAACACAGTTATCGAGGATTATGAGATAGAGATAGAAAAATGAAAGTAGCCGTTATAGTTTTTCCCGGAACAAACTGCGAGATGGATACAAAATATGCTTGCGAAAAATTAGGAGCAAATGTTAGTCTTGTATTTCACAAAGAAGATAAACTTCCTAGCGATATAAGGCTTGTTATCTTACCAGGTGGATTTAGCTATGGAGACTATCTTAGAAGTGCTGCTATTGCTAAATTTTCTCCTATTATGCAAGATGTTATTCGTTTTGCAAATGAAGGTGGCAATGTACTTGGTATATGCAATGGTTTTCAAATGTTACTTGAAATGCAACTCCTTCCAGGGGCGATGAAACGAAATGCAAATGTGCATTTTATATCTAAATTTCATCATCTTAAAGTTATCAACACAGCAAATAAATTTCTACATCTTTTTAAAGAAAATGATATCCTCAATATCCCTATCGCTCATGGAGAGGGAAATTATTTTATAGATGAGGCTGGTTTGCGTGATTTGTATGCAAATGATCAAGTGCTTTTGCAGTATGTTGATGCACAAGGTCGTATCAGCAATCCAAATGGCTCATTAGATTCTATAGCGTGCATCTGCAACAAAGAAAGAAATGTTTTTGGGCTGATGCCTCACCCCGAACGCGCGATTGAAGAGCTATTGGGTTCAAGCGATGGAGTCGATATGCTTCGAGGACTCCTAGCATAATATTAATGAAAAAGCTTTTTGTTTTTTTCTTATTTTTAACCCTTTTAGGTGCAAATGAAGATAATGTATCCTTAACACAGGTAATGCAGAACACTTTTGCACCACAACCAAAGTCTATATTTCTTAGTTATGAAGAATCTCCTGCGAGGATATATGCTGGTGGATTATTTGAACTGAAACTCAAGGCTATCATAGCACATGATGATTTTGATGATATCAGCACAGATTTTTTAGCTGATACAAACCTCACTGTACTCAACAAAGATGCAAAATGGCAATGGTATAGTGACAATATTTTTTACAATACTTTTTATTTTAAGCTAGCAGATGAGCAAACACAATTGCCCCGCATTAAACTCAATCTTTTACAAAATTCACAGATAATTGCCTCAGAAATTCTCGAACGAGCAACTATTGATATCGTTACGCTTAAATCAGACAAATTATACTCACAAGTTATCGCTAAAGATCTCAAAGTTATTAAGTACAAAACAACTCAATTTAACGATAAAAGTTATATTGTAGTACTCGAAATAGAAGCAGAATATGCAAACTTGAGTGATTTTCATCTCTCGTGGGTTATCAAAGATGGTATCGATTCTTCTCGCGAAAATCTCATCTCTTCGAAGATTTTTTATTATGCCATCATTCCTAATCACGAGAAACAATTTACCTTTACTTACTTTGATAGCAACAAACAAGATTTTCAAAAAATTTCACTTCCTGTTGTGTTGGATGATGATAGCGTAAGCACACAGATTGATCTCAACCCAAAAGAAAGCGGGATACAAACATATAAAAATATACTCTATCTTGTTATTGTACTTTTTTGTACAATTGTTTTTTTACGGCGAAAAAAAGGGATTTATCTACTTATAATGATACTTTTTATTGGAGTATTTTTATATGAAAAGGCGCCTATAAATAGTGTCAAATTAGCGCCAAAAACACAAGTGAGAATTCTCCCTACACAAAATTCTACAGTATTTTATACACTTGATCGAGCTATGTATGGTGAAAAACTTGCAAAACGAAAAAATTACATCAAAATAATCTTGCCAAATGGTAAAATTGGATGGATAAAGGAAAAAAATGTTCTCCAAGATTAAGGCTATTTTTCTCATTGTAGAGTTTGTTATAACTGTTTTAATTACGATAATTCTTATGTATATCTTTCCAAAAAATACATATATTATCAGGCAAAAATGGGCAAAAATGCAATCTTTTTTAATGGGTTTTAGTATCATCCAAACAGGGCAAATAGATCCTGAAGCAAAGCTTTTGTTGCTCAATCATCAAAGTCTTGTAGATATCGTTGTTTTAGAAATGATATACGGCAAAGATTTATGCTGGATCGCTAAAAAAGAGATTCAAGATATCCCTCTTTTTGGACACATTATCCGTGTTCCAAAGATGATAGCTATCGACCGTAAAGATAAAAGATCAATTATCAAGATCATCAAAGAAGGAAAGCAACGCATCGGTGAGGGACGAATTTTGGCGATGTTTCCGGAAGGTACAAGGGGAGATGGCTCAAAACTGCTTCCTTTTCAATCAGGTGCAAAGATGCTTGCTCAAAAACTGAATATAAAAGTCCAGCCTATCGTATTAACAGGCACAAGAGAGATATTTGATTCAAAAACTATGCGTGCAAAGAGTGGCACTATACGGGTCAATTTTTTGTTACATGTAGATCCAAATGATGATGCAGATTGGTTTGAACATTGTAAAGAAGATATGGGGAGGACACTCACAAATGAGTTGGCAGAGCATACTAGCCATCGGTAGTGGCGGTTTTATAGGTGCTGTTGCTAGAGCATACCTCAATGGCATCTTTAACAAAGCTTTGCCACACGAACTTCCATTTGGAACACTTGGAGTCAATGTCATCGGGAGCCTTTGCATAGGTATTTTGTTTGCATTTTTCACCTATACGACATATTTTTCAACTACCGTAAAATCGCTGCTTTCAACTGGCATCATGGGGGCACTCACAACTTATTCTACTTTTGCACTTGAGACTTTTTGGCTCATCAATCAAGGCAGCATTACACTTGCAACTACAAATATTTTTTTAAATGTAAGTCTTACTATCTTGAGTGCCGGTGGAGGGTTTAAACTTGTCGAACAATTTTATAAATAAAAGGAGTCAAAGATGATCACAAAACAGGTTATATTTATAGCGAAAGAAGATGGCATAGAGCAGATGAAAGCCCTCCTTGGTACTATGGTACAAGCTTCAAAAGACGAAGATGGATGTGCGGCATATGATATCTATCAACTCAAAGAGGAGCCTCGAAAATTTATAGTTATCGAGTCATGGACTGATGATGCGGCACTTGATGGGCATAAAGCATCGGCACATTACAAACATTATAAAAGTAATTATGAACCATTTTGTGCTGAAAAATACTCGCATGATTTAGATATTGTATGAAAAGCTTATGGGACGAAGTTAAAGCACAAGAGTTGCAAACAGATTTGGCACTGCGTGTGTATAGTTCGAATTTGCTTGGCGGTGATGATACACTTGTACTTCACGGCGGAGGCAATACTTCAGTTAAAATAGATGATATTCTTTATGTTAAAGGCAGCGGTTGGGATTTGGCGAGTATCAAACCTGAGGGTTTTGCTCCAGTAAAGTTGCAAACGCTTCAAGAAATGGCGAAACTTGCAACACTAAGCGATACAGATATGGTGACGCAACAAAAAGCAGCAATGTTAGATCCTAGTGCGCCAAACCCCTCTGTGGAGGCTATTTTGCATGCCCTTATACCTTATAAATTTGTTGATCATACACATGCTGATGCTGTTATAACTATCTCAAATTCAAAAGATGGACAAAAACTCATTCAAGAGTTATATCCAAGTTTTCTTATCGTTCCTTATGTGATGCCTGGATTTATTCTTGCAAGAAAAATTTATGAAATGACACAAAATTTTGATTGGCACTCTTGTGGAGGAATTATCTTGCATCATCATGGGATTTTTACCTTCGATGATGATGCAAAAATCTCTTATGAAAAGATGATAAAAGCGGTAAGCAGTGCGGAAGAGTTTTTAAGCACAAATGCACGCCTCAATATTCCTGACTTACATGTAAGCAATAAGTTCGATTTAAAAGGACTTAAAGAGCTTATTTCCAAAGAAAAAGATTATGAAGTAAGCTTACATGTAAACACTTCACCTCTTGCTAAATTTTATGCTTCACAAGATGATTTAGAAGAATTTGCTACTCGCGGCGTTCTCACACCTGAACATATTATACGCACAAAAAGAGTTCCTCTAATCTTTAAGGATAACGATATATCAAGTAAGCTTGAAAAATACAAAGCACACTATAAGGCTTACTTTAGTAAATTTGCAAAAGAGGAGATTTGTCTCAATCTGGCTCCTAATTATGCCGTTGTTAAAGACTTTGGGATTATCGTTTTTGGTAAAAATGAAAAAGAAGCAAATATCATCAATGATATCATAGAGCATACCATGTTCGCTGTTTTGAGAGCTGATAAACTTGGTGGATATAAAAGCATCAGCCTCAAAGATAGTTTTGATATGGAATATTGGGAACTTGAACAAGCTAAATTAAGGAGATGACTTGAAATATCTTTTAGCCATAGATGCAGGAACAGGAAGCATCAGAGCTGTCCTCTTTGATACAAAAGGCAATCAAATAAGTGTAAGCCAACAAGAATGGACGCACCTTGAAGAACCAAATGTACCAAATAGCATGAGTTTTGATTTTAAAACCAATTGGACTTTAACCCTAAATTGCATCAACGAAGCAATCAAAAAAGCAAATATAAACGCAAATGACATCGTAGCATTGAGTGCTACAAGTATGCGTGAGGGTATAGTTCTTTATGACAAAGAGGGGCGTGAGCTTTGGGGTGTAGCCAATGTC
This sequence comes from Sulfurospirillum sp., assembly GCA_014859685.1. Taxonomy (GTDB): domain Bacteria; phylum Campylobacterota; class Campylobacteria; order Campylobacterales; family Sulfurospirillaceae; genus UBA6810. Next base: position 70,051 of record JACUTU010000005.1, read on the forward strand.
GATGCAAGAGCCGATAAAGAAGTTAGATACCTCAAAGAACACTTTGCTGGTATAGAAGAAGAGTTTTATGCACAAAGCGGTCAAACATTTGCACTTGGTGCTTTACCAAGATTGCTTTGGCTCAAAAATAACCATGCTACTATCTATGAAAAAGTAGCTTCTATCTCGATGATAGGAGATTGGATACTCGCTCGCCTTAGTGGTGTTATAGCGGTTGAGCCAAGTAATGCGGGAACAACAGGTATATTCTCACTAGAAAAAAGAGTTTGGGCTTATGATATGGCATCAAAAGTAGGTATCAAAAGTGATATTTTTCCTGCTGTTTTAGAGACAGGCACACTCATAGGAAATGTTACATGTAAAGGTTCACTCTTGAGTGCAAATACAAAAGTAGTCATGGGTGGTGGCGATGTGCAGCTAGGTTCTGCTGGGCTTGGCGTGGTAGAACTTGGTGATGTTGCCATACTTGGTGGCTCTTTTTGGCAACAAGTTGTCAATATACCAAGTATTACGAAACCGCCTCGTGATATAAATATCCGAATCAATCCGCATGTCATACCAAATCAATCTCAAGCTGAAGGAATTACTTTTTTTAGCGGCCTTGTAATGCGATGGTTTAGAGATGCTTTTTGTGAGTTAGAAAAGCTTGAAGCACAAGAAAAAGATATAGATGCCTATGCTCTCTTAGAAAAAAAAGCAAAAGATATCCCCGTTGGTTCTTATGGAATAATTCCTATATTTTCGGATTCTATGAAGTATGGCAAATGGTACCATGCCTCCCCTAGCTTTTTAAATCTCAATTTAGAAAGTGCTACATGTAACCGCTTTTCTATGTTTAAAGCTCTACAAGAAAATGCTTGTATCATTAGCAGTATTAATTTAGAAAAAATTAAAAGTTTTACAGGTATTGAGTTTAGCGAGATAGTCTTTGCAGGGGGTGCTAGCAAAGGAGCTTTATGGTCTCAAACATTAGCTGATGTCACTGGATGTACTATCAAAATCCCACAAGTTACAGAAGCCACTGCTCTTGGAGCGGCTATGGCAGCTGGTGTTGGTGCGGGGATTTATGAGAGTTTGCAAAGTGCCGCAAAAGAGTTAGTAAAATGGGATAAAAAATATACGCCAAATTTACACAATCATCTACTCTACAAAGAGATAAAAAAGAAGTGGCAAGCTGCATACGCTAAGCAATTAGAGTTAGTAGATGAAAACATAACAAATTCAATGTGGAAAGCACCAGGATTATGAAAATGAAAAATGAAATAAACCACTAACTTGATACAACTATACTAAAGTTTCATTATATTTTTTTGTTAACTATTTTGTAATTTTGTCAGTTTTATGCTATAATTGCCAAAAAAATTACAAGGAGATTTAACATGGCTAAACATCAATTTCAAACAGAGGTAACACAACTTCTTGATTTGATGATCCACTCTTTATACTCAAATAAAGAGATATTTTTACGAGAACTTATCTCAAATGCATCTGATGCACTTGATAAACTTAACTATCTTACGCTCACAGATGAAAATTTCAAAAACCTTTCATATACTCCAAAGATAGAAATTGGTATAGACAAAGAAGCAAAAACACTTACCATCAGTGACAGTGGTATCGGAATGAATGAGGAAGATTTGGTTGAAAACCTCGGCACTATAGCAAAAAGTGGTACAAAATCTTTCATACAAAATCTTAGTGGGGATGCAAAAAAAGACTCAAGCCTTATCGGTCAATTTGGTGTTGGTTTTTATTCTGCTTTTATGGTAGCAAATAAGATAGAAGTGACTTCCAAAAAAGCTGGTCAAGATGAAGCATATACTTGGGTAAGTGAAGCGGGTGGCGAATACGAAATAACACCATCTCAAAAAGAAACACATGGCACAAGTATCACGCTACATCTCAAAGATGATGAAAATGAATTTTTGGAATTTTATCGCATTGAAGGAATCATCAAAAAGTATTCTAACCATATTCCTTTTGGTATTTGGATGGACAAAGAGGAAACAAAATATTCTGAAAATGAGGACGAAGAGCCAACAAAAGAGATTAAAAATGTGCAAATAAACAAAGCAAGTGCATTGTGGAGAGTCGGCAAAAATGATATAAAAGATGAAGAATACAAGGATTTCTACAAGCAAATATCACACGATAGCAGTGATCCATTCCTTTGGATACACACAAAAGCTGAGGGCAAACTCGAATATAACACACTTTTTTATATCCCATCAGTTGCGCCAATGGATCTTTTTCGTGTGGATTTTCAACCAGGGGTAAAACTATATGTAAAACGCGTGTTTATCACTGATGATGAAAAAGAACTTTTGCCAATTTATCTACGATTTGTTCGTGGTATCATCGATGCTGAGGACTTACCACTCAATGTAAGCCGTGAGATTTTGCAACAAAATCGCATACTTGAAAGCATCAAAAAAGCAAGCGTTAAAAAGATTTTAGGCGAGCTTAAAAAATTCCAAAAAGATACAGACAAATACCTTGAATTTTACAAGAAATTTGGACGCGTTCTCAAAGAGGGATTGTATGGAGATTTTGAAAATCGTGATGCAATTTTGGATTTGGTACTTTTCAAATCAAGTAAACGAGATGGGCTTATTAGTCTCAAAGAGTATAAAGAAGCAATGCATGAAGATCAAAAATCTATCTACTATATCGCTGGCGAAGATGAGGCCTTGTTGCGAAACTCCCCACTTATAGAACAATTTAAAGCAAAAGATATAGAAGTGCTTTTGCTTGATGAAGAGGTTGATGCTATCGTGATGCCAATGGTGCATGAATATGACAAAACACCTATAAAACCTGTCAACAATTCAGATATCGATGAAGAAATCAAAGACGAAAAAGAGGAAAACAAAGAACAAGAAGCAAGTTATCTTGAGGTTATCGTAAAGATGAAAGAGATCCTCAAAGATGTTGCAAAAGATGTCAAAATTTCAAGCCGACTCAGTGATTCTCCATCGGTTTTAATTTATGATAAAAATGATCCAGATTTTCAAATGCAACAGATGCTCAAACAGATGGGACAAGACAATCTTCCAAAAGTCAAACCGATCTTAGAGGTCAATCCAAAGCATGAGATTTTTGTAAAACTCATGAAAGATACAAATGCTACAATGCTAAACGATGTTGCCTATCTTTTGATGGATCAAGCAAAACTTGCAGAGGGTATGAAACTCGATGACATCAGTGGCTTCGCAAAACGACTCAACAAAATCATCGCAAAAGCCCTTTAAATTTTTCTTACATGTAAGGAATTTTCCTTGCATGTAAGAGTTGTTGTATCTTAAAAACAGATTGTACTTTTCTAAATTTTAAATGATTAGTTTGGCTTCACTGAGAAATGGTGAATGCACAAAAGGAATCTTTTTTATTTTGTCGTATTTTGCATACGAGAGTATGAGCTTATCTTTGGCTCTTGTGGTGGCAACATAAAAGAGTCTTCGCTCCTCTTCAAGACCACCACCGGTACTCATAAGTTTGCGATTGGGAAACCTACCGTCCATTAAATCAATCACAAATACTTCACTAAATTCAAGCCCTTTGCTCGCATGGACACTGAGTAGATTGACTCCATCACCCTCGCTCATCTCATTACTGCCAAGTGTGAGAGCGTTTAGAAATCGCTCGTTTGAACTGTATCCATCAGCTAGATCTTTGAGCAAATGTCCCTTGCGAAAGATTCGCTCTTTTGCCTCTTTTTTTACCTCTTCATCAACACTACCATCTTTTTTGGTGGCTCTGGCTGTGGCTAGCATTTGGGCTATTGTGTTAAAAACTTGCGAGCTAAGCACATGATTGATAAGCGTTTTTGGCTGCTTAATTCGCGTGGCATGTTTCAAAAACTTGTATACATCAAAAACAAACCCCGCACCATCACTACTGAGCTTTGCATGTTTTAAGAGAGGATTAGCAAGAAATGCCTCATCAAATCCGAGATTGTAAAATCGTGAAACACTACCAAATTCATGACAATCATCAAAAAGCCCTAATTGGGTATTTTTAATCTTTGGCTTAAAGGGATTTGCCATCTCTTTTGGATGGAAAAATCCTCTATAGATATCACCATCACCCAATGCAAAAAGTGCTTCAAAAAGCTCTCTAGAAAGTGACGGACCAACACCTTTGGCGTATTCAAAAAGGTGGATAAATGCCATCATATCTTTGGGATTTACCACGATACTTACAAGATCCATCATCGCTTTAACTTCTTTTGCATCAAAGAAACTCACGCCTCCTTTTCGCTTACATGTAAGCCCTAATTCTCGCAAAGTAGCTTCTATGCCATCGGCACTTGCATTATTACGAAAGATAACTGCAATCTCATCTTTTGGGGTGTATGAACAAGCGATAAGATGTGCTATGGCTTTGTATTGGATAAAAAGTTCCTCATATACAAGGAGTTGTGGGGACTCGCAATTCCCACTTCTTGTCACTTCGAGTTTTTTTTCATATAGTCGTGGATTGTGTGCGATAACACGATTTGCTAGAGAGAGGATTTTTGCAGTTGATCGGTAATTTTTATTGAGTGCAAAAATCTTTGCACCTTTGTAACGCGTGGAAAATGAAGCGATAATTTCGATGTTTGATCCATTGAAAGCATAGATGCTTTGATCATAATCACCCACGCAAAAAAGCGATTTTTTAGCAAACGCATCAATGAGTGAGCCTTGCAGGGTATTTGTATCTTGGTACTCATCAACTAAAACTTCGCTAAATTGTAAATGTGGACTTGAAATAGCAAATTTTCGCATAAGAATAAGCAAGTCGTTAAAATCCACATAACCGTACTCTTTTTTCAAGTCTTGAAATTCCATAAAGATATCCTCATAGATATCAAAATACACTCCATGCTCGCTATCATTTTCATGTAACCAATCTGAAAAACTCAAGGAAATAGTAGAGTTTTGATACAAAGAAAATAGATCATACAGATAGGAAGCTTGATAAGGTTTTACCCCTGAATCTATATGGTCAAATCTTCTTTTGGCATGGATAGTTTTTAAAAGCATTTTGAGATCTTTTGGCGGCTTGAGTGTGATCTTCTTGCCAGATTCTCGCAATAACTTATAACTGATGGCATGAAAAGTGCCTGAGATGATCTGTGAAACTATTGTTTTATCAAAATACTGTCCAACCCGCTCAAGCATTTGAGCTGCCGCCTTGTTGGTAAAAGTAAGCAACAAAATATGCTGTGGTTTCACCCCCTGACTCAAAAGATAGGCGATGCGAGCTACGATAGTAGAGGTTTTACCCGTTCCTGCACTTGCGATGATAAGATTTGCACCAGCTGGGGCGGTAGCTGCACTGTATTGTTCGTCATTGAGGGAAACTAAAGGCATAAAACTCCAAAAAATCGTACTTTCAAAACGCGATTATACCTTTTTTTGTTTTTTTCAAGTTGAAATATGCTACAACCGATGAAATTCACACAAGGGATAGAAAATGAAAAGAAGTGGTTTTACAATGGTAGAGTTGATCTTCATGATCGTAATTATAGGCATCTTGGCAGCAACTGCATTGCCAAAGTTTGGCGGAGTTAAAGATAACGCAAAAGCAAATAGTGAGATTTCTGCGATGAATTCTTTGGATGGTGCTATCGTTGGTGCAAAAGAATTTCGATTGCAAGACTATAAGGATGACAATGTCACATGGCATGATAGAACTATTACTTCAGGCACCAATGCAGATAAAGCAGCCGAATATCAAAAAATCAATGCCGACAATGGCGTTTTAAAAGCCATCATGGATAAAAATGAAAATTTTAAAATAGTTGGTATTTATGGCTATAATCCAGTAACTAATTTGATGAACAACATATTAGCTAATCCAACATTTGATGTACTTTTGATTAAAGGACCCGCTTCTAATCCAAACAATGGCATAGCATTTGACGCATCAGCACCCAACAGTGATATTCCAAACAAACCAGACAGAAATGATTATTGGATCTTTAATCCAAATAGTGTTGATATGAATGTTACAACAAACCCAGTAAGCAGAGGCAGTGTAATAGTACCGCCACAAACAGTTAAACTACTTGATATTACTTCAACAACAACAGTAACTGCAGATAATATTTATATAAGACCACTAGGGCAAACTGCAGACAACGGTTTTACACCGGTAAACTACTAAACATGAAACAACACTCTGCTTTTACGATGGTTGAACTGATTTTTGTCATTGTGATTATTGGTATCTTAGCTTCCATCGCAGTACCAAAGTTTAGTGGAGCGAGTGATGGAGCAAAAAAAAGTGCTGAGATAGCAACTATCTCGGCACTTTCAACAGCACTTGAGAGTGCTCATGGAGAGTGGATCATCAATGAGGGTGATTTTACTTGGGGAAACAACCGTCTCTCATCAGAGATCAATGCAACAACAGGCTATCCAGCTGTGCTTTCAGATGATCTTAAAAATCCTTTCAAATATACCCTCAAAGGCGACAACAAAGATTTTGAAAAACTAAACTCGGGGGATGATACAAAGATCTCTATTTTTGTAGGTCCAGCATCACATCCGAGCAGAGGTGTGGCTTACGATACAAAAGCTGCAAATAGCGACATAGCTGGCAAACCTGATAAAAATGATTATTGGGTGTATGTACATTCAATAACTAGCGATTCTAACTGTACGATAGGTGGCAAAACACTCTACATAGGTGACATCTCCCTTATAGATGTCACCGGTACTTCTGCAACAAACTACGCAAGTCTTACATGTAACTAGATATTTGTGATCTTGTGGATGATCCAAAAAGTGATACCTAAAATAATGGCACTAAAGATCGCAACACCAATTGTTCCGACTTCCATATCCATCATATACCTCCCACTGCTTCTGCGATCGACCACATTGGCAAAAATATCCCAAGTGCGAGGAGCAAAACAAATCCAGCGATAGCAGTTATGAGTAATGGTTCTATCATTGTTGCGACATTGTCCACAAGATAGTTGTATTTGTTTCGATAGATAGTTGTTATCTTATCAAGCATGGCATTGATCGATCCACTGGCTTCACCTGCACTGATCATTTGGATGATCATACTCTCAAACTGTTTTGTTTCTTTAAATCCATCTGTGAGACTTCTGCCCTCTTCTATCGCTTCGGCTATGCTTGTGAGTTGCTCTTTAAGATAGATATTGTCAACGATACCGATAGCTGTTTTGAGTGATTCAATGATCGGTAAACCAGAAGTAGACAATCTATCAAAAACATAGATGAATCTGCCTATCATAGAAAGATAAATCACCTTGCCTACGATATAAGTTTTGAGCATATATTTATCAAAAAGTAGCCGAAATCTTGCATTTCTTTTATAAAATATCGAAAGCGCTGTCCCAACACCGATAGCTCCTATAAGGATAAAAGGTCCATAAGCGGTGAGTGCATGTTCAAGCCAGAGCAAAAAAAGTGTCGGCAAGGGAAGTTTTGCTTGGTATTCTGCAAACATAGATTGAAATTGTGGAATTACCATCGTGATAACAAGAGAAAAAGCTATAATCATTGCAAAAATTACTGTAATCGGATATCGGGTTGCTTTTTTGAGTTTCATACGGTTATCGTAAATCTCTTGCAAAATATCTGCAAGTTTATTGATCGACTCATCAAGTGTTCCTGTTTTTTCACCTAAATCTATCATGGCAATGGTTATCGTGCCAACTTCAGCTTCGAACTGCTCAAACGATTCACTGATACTCACACCTGATTCTACTTGCGTAAGTACGGTGGTAAATATCTCACCTATTCGTTTATGACCACTTGCTGTGATAACATCTTTTAGACAAGTATTGATCGGCAAGCCTGCGTTGAGCATAACTGCTATCTGACGCAAAGAGGCGATAAAAGGTTCTAGTGGCACTTTTTTTACACTGAAAAACTTGCTTACTTTTACTTTTACGCGTTGGAGTTTCACACTCAAGGGTTCTGCAACTTCTTCAAGAGTGATAAAAACACCCATGCCACTCGCTTTAAAATCTTGCATAGCTTCTATTTTGTGTGATGATTTTTGTATTTTTTTAAGTTTTTGTCCATTTTTGAGGTACTCTAGTTGAAAATATTTCATGCACACATCCTACTTGGCAACTCGCAACACTTCTTCAATAGTTGTGATTCCGTTCAGTGCTTTTTTGATACCATCAACAAGCATTGGCACAAAACCCTCATCATCTTCGGCTTTTCTTGCTATCTCATATTTGTTCATATTGATTGAGATAAGATGTGAGATGGTTTCTGTTATCGGTAAAATTTCACTAATCATTGTTCTGCCACTATAGCCACTAAAACCACAACGAACACAGCCATCACCCTTGTAAAAAGTGTACTCTTCTGGCAATTTATCGGCGATACTTCGCAAAGATGCAACGGGTGGTTTATACTCCCTTTTGCAATGTGGACAAATCTTACGGACAAGTCTTTGTGCCATCACGCCCACAAGAGAATCGGCGATAAGATAAGGCTCAAGATTCATCTGAATCATTCGTGTAATTGCACTTGATGCATCATTTGTATGGAGTGTTGAAAACACAAGATGGCCTGTGAGTGAAGCTTGCACAGCAATGTTAAGCGTTTCAGCATCGCGTACCTCCCCTACCATGATGACATCTGGATCTTGCCTAAGGATAGAACGCAAAGCATCCGCAAAAGAGTAATTGATCTTATCATTTATCTGAATTTGTTGTGCAAGTGGGAGTTGGTATTCAATCGGATCTTCTATGGTAATCATTTTATTTTCGATGCTTTTTATCTCATTGAGTGCTGCATAAAGTGTTGTAGTTTTTCCACTTCCTGTTGGACCTGTAACAAACACGATACCATAAGGGCTTTTAAGTATTGTTTCAAAAAGTTTGAGATTGCCCTCTTCCATGCCTAAATCTTTGAGTTTAAGAAGGATCTTTTGTTGATCAAGTATACGCATAACGATTGACTCTCCAAACATTGTTGGAGCCGTTGAAAGTCTAAAGTCATAGTTATTATTTGCAATCCGCATAGAAAATCTTCCATCTTGTGACTTTCGTTTTTCACTGATATCAAGATTTCCAAGTATTTTGATACGCGATGCAAGTGCATGGTAGATATCAAGATCAAACACAAAGCTCTCCCTCAAAACACCATCTACACGCACACGAACCGATACATTGTAGTTTGATGGCTCGACATGGATATCACTCGCACCATTTTTCACAGCACTTTTCACGATGAGTTCTATGAGTTGCATAATCGAGCTTTGTTCATTATCGGCTTTATAGTTACCTGATGCTATCTCTTTTTTGATACTATCTGTGATCGCTTTTGTGGCAGCTATGATCTCAAATCTATCAAAGACATGCGCGATGTCGGCTTTCAGTGCTACAAAAATTTTGAGAGGTTTTATTGCGATATTTCGTTCTAGCAATTCAAGCGCTTCATAATTAAGCGGATCTTGAACGGCTACATGTACGAATTCTTCATCTTCCAAAAATGGAATCGCTTCAGCATTTTTGAGCATATTTATAGAAAATTTGCCAAGTAGATTAAAATCTATTTTAACGCCATAGAGATCTACAAATTCAAGTTTTAACTGTTCTGCAAGCAATTCTATAAATTCCCGCTCGCTTATCCAGCCCTCATCAATTAATACTTGACCGAGTTTTTTTGAAAAGTTACTTTCTTTTTGTACTTGCAAGGCTTTTTGCACTTTCTCTTCATCGATGATACCTTTTTCAACGAGAATATCACCTATACGAATTTTTTGTTTGATCATCTTAAATATACCATCGTTTTTTGATAAGCTCACCATCTCTAAACTCTTCTATGAGTAGCCAACTGTTTTCATTTTTGATCTGTTTTGAAAGCAATACTTTATGAGTTTGATCAAGTTTCACCTCAATCTTATCGTCAATCTTACTAAAATCTTGCATAACGATATGCTCAAAAACAAGCGAGAGAATATGCTGCGTTTTAGGAAGCCTTATATTTGAAAGGTCAATGCCATCGTTGATGAATTGGTAGAGAAGTTTTTTGTGCAAAAGTATAGTAGTAAAGTAGGAAGCATTTTGCCTATAATCTGGAGTTGAGAGAAGATTTTTTGCTATGTAGCCCAAAGGATTTATAAAATCGCTCTTCAAACAAGCATCACCAATCATAGAAAGTAGCCGCTCATTTTTGCCATTGTTTTTATAATAACTCGCACTTTGCAAGCAAACTTGTTTAAAGTTACCTTCTTCATAATCGTTGATTATATCGTCTTTTTCATATGCAAATAAGCTAGCCGATATAACAATAGCTAGTAGTATTGAACGCATCTCATTCTCCTTTATTGCGGATTTGAGCTAAAAGATTTGCAACTTCTTTTGAATTAAAAAATTCTAAATAATTTTCTAAAGCCTTGATTGCATCATCTTTGTTGCCAAGCTGTATTTTTGATTGTGCGTAAAGTATCCACGGAGGTGAGACATTTGGATCTAATCTGCTAGCTTGTTTACTCCAATAAACAGCTTGCGCATAGGAGGATTGTTCGTAAAAATATTGGGCTAGCTCTATAGCCGTTTCATAAGAGTTATTGGCTTGAAAATCCCGCAAAAGTACCTCTTTTTTATCAGAAAGCCTTACATGTAAGGAAAAATCTGCTGGTTTTTGCTCTGCAATAACTTGTGTTTTTTCTACCACTCTGTCTTTTTGAATTTTCTCTTTTTCTTGTACAAATTCTTGTGGCAAAATAAGAGAAAGTTCAATAGTTTCGTAAGTATTGTTGTGTTTTTGTGGAGCGATAGTTTTTACCTCTTCTTGCAGTACTTCTTTGGGCAGTACTTCTTTGGGCATTTCTTTTGTGATATTTATTTGTGCTTGGATGGTTTCAATAGGGTCTTTTTGTGTGTTTACTTGCTGAACAATGTTAGATTTTACATCAAAAAAAAGATAAAAAATTCCACCGCAAAGTGTAATTAGAAGCATTAAGAAGATAAAGATTTTTGCTATTTTTATATTTTGTAGCTTTTTAGCTCGTTTTTCCAACTCTTCAAATCTAGCGTTTGTCATGCAACAATCCTATATCCAAAGCACTCATAATCAAAAGCGTTTCATTGATCTGCTGGTGTTTTTGTAAACCATTTTTTTTCGCATAATCAAGCAAGCGTAAAAGCGTAAAGATATACTTTTTAACTGTACGAAAATTTCCTTTGGTTAAAGTAGCGATTTTTTTTATATGTTTTGGTAAAAATAAATTTGCTATATCACCATGAGAGTGTTCAAAAAATGTGCTTTGTATATATCTATTGATCTCGTCTTTTGAGAGATTGCCGTAGTTTATCACCACTTTTGTTCGAGACTTGAAGTGTTTTTTCTCCAAAATAGCTTCACCCTCCTCTTTGTGCATCGAAAGTACAAATTGGAATGCTTTTGTATCACTTAAAATGCGGATCAATTCAAACTGTTCTTCATTAAGTAATTGTGCCTCATCTATGAAAATAGTGTGATTCTTGTCCTTATAGGCAGTTACGATAGTATCTTTGAGTTCATTGAAATTGATATCTTTATCAAAAGTTAGATCTATGGCATCATAGAGCATTTTTAAAAGATCTCTTTTGTCAAAAAATGGATGATCGATGAGAATGCTTACTTGATTCATATTTATGTGATTGTGGATATAACGCAATATATAGCTTTTGCCAACTCCTGGATCGCCAATGATAAAAATGAGTGGCGATACTTTGTTATGGATAGATTCTAAGATTTTGTTTCGAGCGATTTCTGCACTCATACTATCAAAATACAAATGTGGGTTGAGCTTGTCTGCAAACAGCTCTTTTGCTGCTTCAAAATCTCGCATCAAAGCTCTTCTTGCAATGATTTATCAAGTCTCAAAAGATCTGGACTTTGTTTTCCATCAACGATATGCGGGATAAGCACGATAATCATCTCGCTTCTTGTGGTACTTTTTGAAGAGCTTTTAAAAACCTCTCCAAGCAAAGGAATGGCTGAAAGTACAGGCACGCTAGTATCATCAATACTATCTTTTTTACCAATAAGCCCACCTATGAGTACTTTATCTCCATCTTTTACTTTCACGATAGAGGAGAGTTGCCTAATCTTTACATTTGGAGCAAGATAGGCTGTGTCGGTAAGTGGATCAATATTTTCTTTTGAAACTTCACTAATGATTGGATTAATTTTGAGCACTATATAATTATCATCCGTTACTTGTGGCGTGATATCAAGTGTTACACCCACAAAAGTTGAACCTGATTCATAACTCTCTTCAGTAATTGGTGTTGTGGTAGTAGATGTAGTGGTCGTGCCTGTACTGTAACGGTAATTTATCTCTTCACCTACATTGATAATTGCTGGCTGGTTGTTGAGTGTCATGATCTTTGGGTTCGATACGATTTTTACATCACCTTGTGTCTTGAGAAATTTAATCAATCCATCCATCGAAAAACTATAGCCTACTAGATAATTTGGATTTCTAAAAGAATTTACAAAACCATCACTTATCGTTTTGTAAGCTGGATCTTGGAATGTAGTTGTGCCTGCTGAGCCTGTTGCTTTAGCTCTTTGTGCATCAGATTTGATACTCACACCTAAATCGAATTGACTCCAATCAACACCTGTTGTTTTTGCGTCCGTATATTGCACTTCGATAACTTTTGCTTCTACTAGGATCTCTTTATGCAAGCGTTTCATCATTTTTGCAAGATACGCTTCAACACGATCAAGTTGTTTTTTTGTGCCTGTGACACTCAATAAGCCCGCATCTTGGTTTATAAGTACATCACTCACTTGCGTGGATTTGCCTTGAGAGAGAATATAGTTTATCTCACTTTGGATTTGATCCCAGATCTTAAATTCTGATTCAAAATCTATGCTTGAGCCGCCACTTCCTGTATCACTTGAACCGCCAGATCCAGAGCTTGCACTTGTTTTGATATCTTGTTTCGCCTTGCTTGAGCGGGTTTTAAAACTTACATAATCTATAAAAAATGTTTTTGTTTTAAAGTAGCTTATCTTGAGCGTTTTTTTGTTTGGTGTAAGTTCATAATAGATATCATTTTGGCTCAAAAGAAGTTCTAAGAGTTCACCAAGCGAAGCATCTTTGATATTTATATAATTGACATTTTTTGCAACAATATCCTTGGTATCATTGTCTTCAAAGATTAAGCTCATTTGACACTCATCAGAGATATTTTCTAACACATTTAAGATACTCACACTTTGATTTTTAATAGTAAATGTAAAAAGCTTGTTTTCACAATTACCAAATGCAAATGAATTACTTAAGATGAGTAAAAATATAATCACATATTTTTTCATTATCTTTCCTTGACTTCTAAATACTTTTTTGCCTCGCCTAAAGTGAGGATTTTTTGAATATTGTCTTTAGAGATTACAATACTTGTTTGTTCTATCTTTTTTATGCGAAAATCCTCAATCTTTTCGCCTTTACCATACCATCTATCTTTGATAAAAACTTTATCATTAAAGATAGCTTTTGGTGTTATGGCTGATTGTGAGTTTTGATCCTCGTTTTGCACTTCATTTGAATTTGATGCTGGATTTTTAAGTGTTTCCTCAAAAGGAGAATAGCTTACATGTAGGTCCTTGCTAGCTACTTGCAGATGCGTAAGTTTCTCTAAAATCTCATCAACGCTTTGTGCGACAAGCAAAAATGGTAAGAGCAATATCACAAAACTTCTCACAATCCAACTCCATACATATGAATAATAATCTCAAATTTTACACCACCCTTTTGTGTATCTTGAGTGAGGCTAATTTTGTCGATATCCATTAAAAGTTCAAGATTTTCTATGTAATGAATAAATTTTAGTGTATCCATATATGATCCATTACCATCAATAATCATTGTTTTTTTATAACCAATAAGCTCTGAAATATCGGCTTTTTTCTCTTGTGTATTTTTTATAAAATTGATTTGAATATTTTTTTGCAATGACTCTTTCAATAAATCATTCAGTGCTCTTGCAAGTTCTTTTTCAGCAAAAAAAGCAAATTTTACTTTATAAAGATTTGCCATCAAAAATGAACTTCGTTCCTTGAGTGCTTCAAGATTGCTTGCTTCTTTGAGCTGCAACTCTTTAGTCTGTGCTAAATCTCTACTCAGTCTTTTTGCCGAATTTTTTACTATCTCCATTTGCATCGATGCAATTTCACTCTCAAGCGATTCTTGTTTCTCTATCAAAGATGGCAAAAACTGATTGAGTAACATAAAACTCACCAAAAGCACACTCGCATATATCATAAATTTTTGTTTTATATCCGCGTTTTGCATATAGGTCATAAAACTATTCATCGCATTAGCTCCACTAGGCTTATGTATGTATTATCTTCAAGTTTAATCTCTTGAGTGTTCACGCCAACAAAGCCTTGTGCTATAAGATCTTGCATAAATTTAGCTATATTGTCTCTATCTTTAGAGTTTGAGTATACCGCTATGTGCATGTTTTTTGCACCTTCAAGTTTAATGTTTTTTGCTTGAAGCTTATATTTTTGCAACAGAAGATTGACCCGATAAAAAAAGTCGCTTGTTGTTTTGCTTGCAGTTTTTGTTGCGTATAAGTCTGTGATACTTTTTGATATCTTTTTGATGCGTTCTTGGGTAGCGCTTGATTCATTTTGGATTTGGCTCAGTGCTTTTTTTTGTTCACTCAAAGCTGTTTGCAATTTGTTTGTGCTAGCTTTGATACTATCTCTTTGCGATGCTACTTCAAGGCTTGTTTGCTCAAGAGCGTTGATTTGTATAGAAAGATAGATCGGATATGCCAACAAAAGAGCTAAAAATCCACATACAATAAGGACAAATTTGCCGGCTTCGGTTTGTAAAAAAGGATCTTTTCGCTTAAAAAAATCGATTTTTAGTGCTGGATCTTGTTCGCTTGCTTGATCAAGCATATAACTAGCTAAGATTGGCGAGAGTGGGCTTGTATCTGGTTGGTTGGAAAAAAGTTGAAAATCCAACACTTTCATAGTACCATTTGAGAAAAAATTGATAATAAACTCTTTTAATCCCCTGATGCGTCCAAAATGCGTACTCATAAACAATCGCTCGATTACATCAAAACCAAAAACACTTCTATTGTGAGTAATAACATTGTTTATTTTTGTAAACATCTTTGAAAACTCGGCTTCAAGTGCGTTAAAAATATGTGCGTCATCTTTGGTGTAAAGCCCTACTGCAAGCCCCTTTTCTTGCAATAAAAGCTCAAACGCTTCTAAACTAAGCTCTATATCTTGTTTTTGTAACTCTTGCTGCATCTCTTTGAGTGATGAAAGGGATTTTGCGGAGAGATATTTGCCTTCTTTATAGAGTGTTAAAAATGCCTCATCTTGCTCTATATAAATAAAAACATCATTTTTAGGTGCTATGATTTTGTTTTTATAGAGTGTTTGAAATGCTAAAAAAGGCAATACAATAAAATCTATATATTTTGATTTTTTAAGCGCGGAATTGAGTCTTGTGGTGAGTTTTCATGCTCGAGCGCAAAGGCTTCAATAAGCAACATATCTTCGTATTCAAGATCCTTGACTACATGTACAAAACTGTAGGTTTTTTGCAAATCAAGTCCGAGATCTTCATACATACGGATCTCAATCGATGCGCTTATCTCCTCTTTGGACTGGTTTTTTGGAACTTTGAAACTATGTGAAATGAGATCATCATAAAAAATGCGTGAACCGATAAAGGATTTTTTAGAAAAGGAAGATGGTTGCGAAAACTCTTTCGCATCAAAAAAAAGTGCTTGCTCAATAACTGGATCAAGATAAACAACGGTATCAAAAGCCATCTATGCCCTTTTATAGTCAATTTTAATTGATTTTAGCAAAACCTGACATAGGATAAACTGAAATAGTCCTACTTTTGGCGTTTTTGCTGATATTTACATCGATTGTCTGAGTCAATAAGTTTACCGTTAAGGGGTTTGTTGCATTGAATTCAAATGGTCTGCCTAAAAAATCAAAACAAAGTTTTTTGCTTAGGAGAGTTGTAGTGATGTTTGCATTGAGTTTATAAGTTTTTTTCCGATCAAGTGTTTCAAGAAAGTTTTTAGAAAATTCTATACATGTATGGTTAAAATATAGTGAATCTTCCCATGTAAAGTCATAACTGAGTGCATTTTTTTGCTGCTCTTTGATGTGCATTAGGACAAAGTTTGTATCATTTTCAACATCATAATTTGGAACAAAGCCAACACCAACAGAAGCCATGATAGCTATAATAATGATAACAAATACAAGTTCTATCGTGGTAAAAGCGGCGGTTAATTTTGAATTACTTCTCATGGGCGTTGCAAAGTCCTTCTGATTATTCTTATCTTTTTGTCTTGATTTTTTGGATGCGTTGCATTTGTTTTGACAACAATTTCTAAATCGACCATACCATGTGAGTCTTCGGTTACTATAGCTTGGACTCTATCACAGTTACTTAAAGTTGTCCTATTGTTGTCGTTTCCCTCAAAGAGATAATATTTTTTAATACTCACATTTGCATCAAACCGTTTGTCTTCTGAGATAAAATTTATGTTTTTTAAGCAATCATTTTGTGTACTTCTATCATAACCGCTGATAGCCAAAAGTGTCATCTCGACCGCTTCATCCATGAAAAGTTGTGCGCGTTCTTTGAGGTAAAGATCGGCTGTTTGCTTTGTAGTAATTTGGGCGTATTTCATAGCGATGATGAGTAATCCACTCACTAAAACTATGACGATAAGAGCTTGAATAAGTCCAAAGGCTTGTCGCATTAAAATACCACCTTTTCTTTGGATATATTTACACTATTGCCACCACGAATATTTTTTTTCGTACTGAAATTGAAATAAAGGTTATTGTTCATCACGCCTGCTTGAAAACTGATGACATCTTCAGCGAGTTTAGCGTAATTTCCATCGGTAAATTTTTGATTTTTCCATGGTCTAAAGTTATAAAAAAGGTAAAGGCTATTAGGGTCTAAACTAGTGTTTACATCTACACCTCTAGCAATTGCATACGCACTATCTACAAGATAGTATTTTTCATAGATCTCTTTTGGTTGTGTAATAAAAGTTATATTGTTATTTGTTGCAGTAAAAGTGTATGTCAAATTTGCACCATTATTAGCCCAGCCAAAAGAGCTATTAAAATCATCTGAAGCCACAAGCGAAGCATCATCAAAACTACCCGCAAAGATAAGGGCTATATCTTGATTTGCTATACTTCCGCTGCCAAATTTATCTACATGTAAAGCGTCTATTAAGCTAGCATTGAAGTCATAACTCACAACTGTTTTTGTATTTTTGTTACTTCCATCAAGATCAATAAAACCACTATATGCACGGGACTTATATGCTTCTACGCTTGTACCTATCCACTGTAATATCTTGTAATCACCACCATATATATTTGATATAGGCAAAAACGAGCCATCTGTTTTACTGCCTATTACAGTTGCTGGAACTCGCTCATATAAAAGTGCGGCTATTTGATCGATAACTATTTGGGATGTGAAAGAGAGATCACTCAAAGCTTTTGATTTGGCACTTCGCAAATAGAGATGTTTGAGTGACACAAAAGTTCCAGCTGACAGAACGCCAAGTATAACAATAGTTACAATAATTTCTACAAGAGTAAAAGCTCGCTTCACTTATAAGTCTCCTTTTTGCTAAGCAAAACACAGAAAAAATTCCTCTCACTAAAGCTTTGCTGAAGAGAAAAAACGAAACTCTTATTTTTATGTTTTTTTGCATTAACTTTTTGGCAAGAGTATATCATTCCCATACTCGCTTATGCAAATAAGATTGACCTATGTTTGCTGAAGTATAATCAAAACGCAGCAACTCTCTCTTTTCGCCCCTGTTGCCATTGTAAGATGTGAGAAATGAAACTCTTTTGAGATTTGTGTTTCCCAAAGGTGAACCGCAAGTACTTAAATCAATCGTTGCAATAGAAGCATTAAAATCATCGCAATACCTAACTTGAGTGTTTAATTCATAAATCGCTGTTGTTAAGTTATGGTCTTTCCAATCATCCACATCATCAAAATTTAGCTCACTCTCGCCACTCTCGCTACCCAAAGATGCACTTACGGTGATATTATTTTCACAGTTTCTACTCCCTACAAATCCACCAATTCTATAAGTTGCATTGGTATCGCAACTAAATCTGCTACTGTTTACATGTAGGATATCTGCATAAGCTACATTTTGCTCATCCCAAGGAAGTTTTGAAATCATCTGTGCCAAAGAGATGGTGTTGAGAATTGCATCTTGATTGACTGCAAAAGCATCACTTTTATTGAGTGCAAAAATCACTTTTGGAATCACGGTAAACACCAAAGCGATGATAACGATGGTAAAAATAAGT
Organism: Sulfurospirillum sp.; assembly: GCA_014859685.1. GTDB lineage: Bacteria > Campylobacterota > Campylobacteria > Campylobacterales > Sulfurospirillaceae > UBA6810. Next base: position 88,395 of record JACUTU010000005.1, read on the forward strand.
TCTATGATAGATATGGCTCTTCTCATCGAAATGTTTTTACTCCAGATTTTTGTACCTGACCTGTATAGTTGCCATCTTTTGCAACGCTACTGCCTTCAAAAAATCCACTTTGTATATTTCTACTTGAGCCTGTGGCATTGTAAATGTATCTAAAACATGGATGTTCCCCACAGTCAGTTGTAGCATTGTAATCACTATATCTGTTGTACCAAAGATACTTTGGAATATCTAGGTGGATATAAGCATCATCAGAATCGAGCGGTATTTGCTTTTCTAATGTAAAGCGCAATACACCTGCGTTTACATGTGTGTCTAGGGGCGTTACTTGTACAGAATCATTTTGTTCATCACTTGAAAAAATGAAACTTTTTTTTGGATAAAAGTCAAAATCATTGGCAATAGAATCATCTTTCATCTCATACCAATTTATACTATTTTGTTTAAAACCACTTAAATTAGCATTACTATACACTTCTATTTTCGCATCATGATTGATGGATGTTTTGTTGGTAGTGATATCTTTTGTGGTTATGCGTCCGTAGTAGAACTTTTTACTAAGGTTTATGCTATTGTTATTTTCATATTTTGCAACATCTAATGAGTCTATTTTAATTTCTGCGAGTGATATGTCGATAGGATTGAGTGGTGTTGTATGATTTCGATCGATATTGAAACTATACTCTATGTTTGCTACGCCTTGAGAAAATTGACTCGTGTTTATATCGATAGTTTTATTGATGTCATTTATAAATTTTGAGCCATCTAAAGTAGATGTGAAATTTACATCTTGCGGATTTACCACGCTATAAAAAAATTTCAAAGCAACATCACTTGCATAACAATTTGCATCGAAATTTTGAAGTTTTTCATGCTGCATGTTATTTGCTTGCACACTGGCACTTGCTGTGACATTTGTATCTGATAATTTAGCCATATAAAGCCAATCAAGGCCGTTGCTTGCATTAAAATCTGCTTGTGTTATATTTAGCTCATAAGGCTGAATTAAAAATGTTTTTGTGATAGGCTCTATTAGTCTCATAGTATCGTTCGTATCATCTGCATCCACAAATGCAAATTCGCTCCCAAGTTTCTCAAATACAGTAATGTTTATCTCTCCATTTTCACTATAATTTGCATCAACATTTTGCAATCCATCTTTAAAGCTAAAATTTGCCATATTAAGTACACCATTTGTACAACCACCCTTAGCAATAGTAGCATTTATATCAAATGACAGCCCCTTTGTTTCATTGTAATCTTGTGATCGTTGAGATGTATCATCAAGAGCTTTAAACTCAAAAGAGAAATTTTCTCCAGCATATATATCTGTTGGCATAGTGAAATCAAATTTCTTTGGACGAATAGCAAAACTATCTACAGCAGTTGTATTTTTATCTTCTCCAAAAATTCTTATCTTGGCACATCTTGATGCTTTTGGATATACAAAAAGAGGCAAGGTGAAACAAGCATCAGTACCTGTTTGGGCATTGCCCTCCCAAATCTTATAAGTTTCACTCAAATTGCTACATGTAGGATCTGAATAATTTAGCAATTCCACTTTTGTTATATTTGCATCAGGTAAAGCTAAACCATTTTCATCTTTCGAGAGTATCACTAAGCTGATATCTTTACTAACTATTTTTGTAGTGATATTATTATCCCAATTAAAACATCCGCCATTTTCATCCACGGCATTAAAAGTCACATTAGTATCACCAACGCTACATGTGCAATTTCTAATAGCTCCCGTATAATCCTTACCTGCATTTTCATGGTCATACAACTTCTTAATGTCATCGCTATTTAAAGCCTGATCAAAAATCTTAACCTCATCCATAACACCTTTAAAAACCTTGAATTCTTCTTGGCTATTGTTTAATGTATAGAGATTTCCTATATAAAAATTTGAATTATAATCTGGAATAAAACTGCTTGTTTCTTTACGCGTAGAATCTAAAATTCCATTTATATATATCTTGGTTCGTTGATCTGTAGACAATCTGCCATCAAAAACTATCGCTACATGTGTCCATTCTTTTTCTTTGATCCATGTTGTGGAATATGTTCTATTATTTTGAGAATCCACATCCACATACAAAGCCGCCTTATTGGCATCCATTTTATGTCCATTCCAAAAAAAAACTCCATAGGCATATTGGGTATCTCCGCTATGACTATTTCTTTTTGAAAAAAGACCTCGTGCATTTGTTCCATTATCTTGGGTTAATTCTTCGGGATAGATCCATGCCATAGTAGTGAGGGTTTGGGTATTATCAAGTACATCTGCATCATCGACACGAATGTATTGATTTACACCATTGAACTCTGCTCCTGTACATACTTTTGCTCTTTTAGAGATCAATGCTTCACTGATTGGATATATGGTGCCATCCATTCCTGTATTGGCACTTTGAGCAACTCTAAATGAATCTCCTCCAGATCCACACAAATCATCTAGCCTATAATCTGCGATTGGACATATTTTGTATTTTGAAATCGCTGTGCCATCGTATTGTTTTTTTGCAACTTGGTTGGCAACTATTGTTTCCACTTCACTATCTAAAAGAGAAGAAGAAAATACCAAAACTTTATCAATGTAACCATCAAAGTCGCTACCAATATTTGCCGCACCCTTTGGAGCTGTTACATTTCCCTTTATGGATTGCGAAACATTTGCTTCTAATGATCCATTTTCATCATATACTTGAAGTGTTTTTTGCTTTAAATCTGCGTCAAATCTTGCAACTACCAAATACCATTTGTTATTTTCTACGATTGGTTCAGTGTCTAAGTTTACATTTTTTACTCCTTTGATATAAAACCTAACCCTACCCTCTCCAGAATCTCCTAAGCTTATGCCATAATTTCCATTTGCATTCTTTTCACCATCTGCAAAAATTCTCTGATTTGATTTACTAGAATCATTTGTTTTAAACCATGCACTAATTGTTCGAGAACCATTTATAGCAGGAAAATTTGGCAATGCAACATAACTCGAATTGTTAAATTTTGCAACCCTACCAAACATATCATCCTTATCAGAGATATACTTACTTATCATCCCACTTGCTGTTCCATTATAATCGCCCATTTCATCCTTAACCTCACCCGATGAGCCATTATAATAACAATCTTCAAATTGATAATTTGCTATAGGCACGTAAAAATATGGGGACAGGCTACTTTTTTTAAAATATCATTTTTCAACTTTAAGCCTTTGTTAATTTTAAACATTGTATCAAAAAATGAGTTTAAAAGTAGTTACATGTGAGTAGTTTGGGGACACAATATCCCCAAAAGTGTCAGTTTTAGTTTAGTGAGTGGCCTTACGCACTTTTGCAAAAAAGTTTGTAATTCTAAAAAAGATACTTTCTTGTAGCTTCAGGTGCGTAATATCAGCTAGTGAGAAGAACAAGTTTCCTTGCCCGTACTTTATTAATTTCTAGCATTTAATCCTCTTTTTACGCTCTTTTTTGTATAATCAACCAATTTTTAAAACGAAGGTAAAGCCACATGAGTCAAAAAAATACAGTTTACAAACCAAAAGATATAGAAGAACGATACTATAAGATTTGGGAAGAGAGAGGCTATTTTGAGATAGATGGCAACAAGCAGATACAAAAAAAAGGACAAAACTTTTGTATCATGATGCCACCGCCAAATGTGACAGGAAGCTTACATATAGGGCATGCGCTCACTTTTACATTGCAAGATATCATGACTCGCTACAAACGCATGGATGGTTTTAAGACACTTTGGCAACCAGGAACTGATCACGCTGGTATCGCTACACAAAATGTTGTAGAAAAACAACTCCTTGCTCAAGGCATTAAAAAAGAAGAGCTTGGTCGTGAGAAATTTTTGGAAAAAGTATGGCAATGGAAAGCATACAGTGGTGGCACTATCGTCAATCAAATGCGAAAATTAGGAGTTTCTCCTGCGTGGTCAAGAGAGCGATTTACGATGGATGAAGGGCTTAAACACTCTGTAAAAAAAGCTTTTATCAAACTCTACGATGAAGGGCTTATCGTTCGTGGAAACTATATGGTAAATTGGTGCACACACGATGGAGCGCTCAGCGATATAGAAGTTGAGTACGAAACTCACAAGGGCAAACTTTATCATCTTAGATATCCTATTGAAAATTCAGATGATTGCTTGATCGTGGCCACCACGCGGCCTGAAACATACTTTGGCGATACTGCCGTTATGGTACATCCGAACGATGATCGTTACACACATTTGATTGGTAAAAATGCCATCTTGCCGCTCATCGGTCGCAAAATAGAGATCATCACCGATGCACATGTAGATATGAGTTTTGGGACGGGTTGTGTAAAAGTTACGCCAGCACACGATATAAATGACTATGAAGTTGGCAAAAGACATGATTTGGAGTTCATCACCATCTTTGATCAAAACGGCATTCTCAATGAGCATTGTGGCGATTTCGCTGGACTTGAAAGACTTGAAGCGAGAGAGGATATCGTCACAAAATTACAAGAAGCTGGATTTGTTGCAAAGATAGAAGATTATGAAAATCAAGTAGGACATTGTTATCGTTGTAAAAATATCGTAGAGCCTTACATCTCAAAACAATGGTTTGTAAAAAAAGAAATAGCAAGTGGTACAATAGAAAAAGTTAATGCCCATCTAGCAGAGTTTTATCCTGCACATTGGATTAATTCTTTCAATGCTTGGATGAAAGATTTGCGTGATTGGTGCATCTCTCGTCAACTTTGGTGGGGACACCAAATCCCTGTTTTTTACTGCGATGATTGTGGCGCACAGTGGGCTAGCGAAGAAGATACGCAAGAATTTTGTCCTACATGTAAGAGTAAAGCCGTACATCAAGATCCAGATGTCCTCGATACTTGGTTTAGTTCCGGGCTTTGGCCATTTTCAACACTTGGCTGGGGTAACGGTGAAGCACTCAAAGATGAAAAATGGTTTGAAAATGATCTGAAAGATTTTTACCCAAATACACTACTCATAACAGGTTTTGATATCCTCTTTTTCTGGGTGGCTCGTATGATGTTTCAAGGGGAACATGAGTTCAAAAAATTGCCGTTTAAAGACATCTATCTGCACGCACTTGTTAAAGATGAGCATGGGCAAAAGATGAGTAAATCAAAAGGCAATGTTATCGATCCACTCGATACAATCAACGATTATAGTGCCGATACTTTGCGTTTTACCCTAGCTGTTTTAGCCGTGCAAGGTCGTGATATCAAATTAAGTGGTGAAAAACTTGAGCAGATGCGAAATTTTACAAACAAACTTTTTAATGCTTCAAAATACCTTTTGATGAATGAAACAAACTTTGAAGACTTGGCAAATATACAGATCAAAACAGACCTTGGTCGCTACATGTACTCTCGACTAAAACTCGCTACAAAAGAAGTGCGAGAACAGATCGATTCTTACCGTTTTAATGATGGTGCAACAACGCTGTATAGATTTTTATGGGGAGAATTTTGTGACTGGGGAATAGAGCTTTCAAAGGCTGATCGATTAAGCATAAAAGAACTCGGCAGTATCTTCAAAGAGGCGATGAAACTTTTACATCCTTTTATGCCTTTTATCAGCGAATTTTTATATCAAGAACTGAGTGACACAAAACTTGAAGATGTAACATCCATTATGGTTATGCGCTACCCTAGCGATATCGAACAAGATATAGAAATCGAAAAAATCTTTGAACTTGTCATCGAATCTATCGTAAGCATCAGACGGGCAAAAGCAACTATCGAAATGCCGATGCAAAAGATAGAAAGCTGTTTTATCAAGCTCAATGAAACTATAAATCTTCAAAGAGCTGTGCCATTTATAAAGTTGTTAGGCAAAAGTGGTGCGGTTAGTTTTGTAAACGAAAAAGTGGATAATGCGATTCGTGATGTTAGCGATCACCTTGAGGTTTTTATCCCACTTAGCGGCGTCGATCTCACACCAATTATTGAGCGGCTCACTGCTCAAAAAATTAAACTTGAAAAAGAAATATTGAAGCTAGACAATATGCTCTCAAATGAGCGATTTGTAGCAAATGCTCCACTTCAAGTGGTACAAACAAACCAAAAAGCTCTTGCCGATGCACAAGCAAAAATGGCTAAAATTGATGAAGAATTGGGATCTTTACGATAGTGGAACTTTTACATCAAAGCATCGACTTTTTAGTACAAACTATCGGCTCATTAGGATACATCGGGATTTTTGCTCTTATGTTTTTAGAAAGTTCATTTTTCCCTTTTCCTAGCGAAATTGTGATGATTCCTGCTGGCTTTTTGGCTTATAAAGGCGAGATGAATCTCTTTTTAGTCATCACTATGGGAAGTTTAGGCTCTCTAAGTGGTGCGCTTTTTAATTACTATCTCTCCAAAACGCTTGGGCGAAAACTTCTGCTTGCATATGGACATTTTATCTGGTTTGATGAGAGCAAACTACTCAAAATGGAAGCATTTTTTGCACGACACGGTGAGATATCCACCTTTAACGGTCGCCTTATTCCAGTAGTACGCCAATACATTTCACTGCCGGCTGGCTTAGCAAATATGAACCTTCTCAAATTTTCACTCTACACCACACTAGGCGCTAGCATCTGGATCAGCATCCTCACATTTTTAGGCTACGCCCTAGGAGATCAAAGCGAACTCATCAAAAAATACCTCCAAAGCATCACAATAATAACACTCATTCTGCTAGTGATACTTTCTCTAATATATATAAAAGCAAAAAAAATGGGGACAGGCTACTTTTTTATGAAATCAAAAAAGTAGCCTGTCCCCATTAATTTATTAGGCAAAGAATCTTTTGTTTACTTCTTCACAAAGTTTTACGCCACTGAAGTGGGCTCTTTGTAGAAGTTCCCAAAAGTAGCGGTAGGTTGCACGGTCGTGGAGTTCTCCTGCATATTGGATTGGTCCCCATTTGGCATCTTGAGCTGCTATAAGAATGCCTTGTGCGGCTTCTAGTTCACCAAAATCTGGTTTCATAGCATCAACTATAGCTGGAATTTGTGTTGGGTATATGCTCCACATACGCATAAATCCAAACTCTTCTCTTGCTTTTTTTGCATCACTATAAGTTTGGTAACTATTTTTTAGATCGAGCGTGACATTGTGGCACGGAATGACACTGTTTGCAAGTGCTGCTTGTGTGATATTGGCTTTAGCTCTTGCTAAGAGTGCGTGTTCGAACTGCCCAGGACTGCGCATATTTGAAGCAGCAATTGCTCCTTGATAACCAGAAACAAAATCCATCAAACCAAAATCCAGCACTTGAAGCCATGGAAGTGTTGCTATCTGTTCGACATCTCGCAAAGCCCCATGTGTTTCTATGAGGATGTGGATAGGAATCTGTCTTGAGATGCCAGCTGTCTTACATGTAGCTTGAATATACTCAATCTGCTCTTTTACATCGTTGTAAGAATTGCATTTTGGCAGGGTGATGTACGCTAGATTTTCACCCGCTTGCGATACGAGGATATCTACATCACTCTTCCAATTTGCATTCGAATAATCATGGATACGAACGCCCGCCATTTTGTAAGTATTGTCGCTCGCGTTTATCATAGAAGCTACCATATTGGCATGTTCCACCTCTTTGCCAACTTGTGCGCCATCTTCACAATCACATGTAATATCAAAAATTGCTCCCAATTTTCTTTGCAATTCAAAAGCTTTTGCAATCAGCTTCTGGCTTCCTGCAAAATGCTCACAACTTGGAATAATCGGCAAACTTTTGCCTGATTCAAAAAGTTCTTCATTTGGATGTGTCATCTCATATTCCTTATAATAATTTTTTTGGTATCACCACAGTATAGTCTAGATCCAAAACTACATGTGGCAGATATTTGCCATCTTCACCTTTTGGATTTTGAATATCTTTGGGTTGGATATTTTTAAGTCCGATTGTGCGGATTCGTAACAATCCTATGTCATCTCGCTCACATTCTATCTTCTCTAAAATCTGGCTATAAGCATAGATCGTATCGCCTCCGTATGTTGGATTTACATGCGTACCTGCGTTGATTGCATAAATCCACATCGCATTTTGTAAGCCGTTAAAACTTAGCGTTCTTGCTATGGAAATTACATGCCCACCGTACATCAACCGTTTTCCCATCGGTGTAGTTTGCATCATAAAAGCATCAAAATGAACCTTTGCATTGTTTTGATACAATTTTGTTGCCATCGTATGGTCACTCTCATCAACAGTGATTCCCTCTGGATGATCTAAACGCTCTCCCACTTCATAATCTTCAAAAAAATATCGTCCACCACTCATTTGTGAATCAAATTTTGCAATTTTTGGAATTCGAATCTCTTTGGAGATGGGTGTTGTTTTTGCCATTTGTGCAACGATACTGATCCCACTGCAAACATTTGGATTTCGTTTATGCACCATTACCCATCGCTTGAGGTTAAGCACTTCTTGTAAATGCTGATTGTAGCCTATAGAATGCACATACACTACACCACTTTTACCATTTGAATTTTCCTTGAGTCCTATAACACGCGATTTCATCAATACTGTATCACCTACGAATACGGGCGACTTAAAACATACCTCAGCGTATCCAAGATTTGCTATGGCATTGAGTGAAATATCTTGTACCGACTTTCCAAAAATAAGATGAAAAGCTAGCAAATCATCGAGGGGTTTTTTTTCATACCCCAACGCTTTTGCAAAAGGATCGCTTACATGTAAGGCAAAACGACTTCCCGTAAGCGCTATGTACAAGGAAACATCGCCATCACTGATTGTGCGTGGCAATGGATGCACAATCTCTTGATTGAGGATAAAATCTTCAAAAAAATTGCCCCTATTTATCTTTGACATTATCATTTCCTAAAAAAGTTTTTGACCGATTTCGCGGTATCTATCATAGAGTGTAATAACCCGTTGCGCCCACTCAATGCGAGTGCGATCGATGAGTTCATCTTTGTATTGTATGACTTCTCGACCACTTTTTTGCGCCCGTTCATAGGCTTCTATCATCTCTTTTGCATCTTCTACCTCATGTTTTTTTGGCGTAAAGATGTCATTCACATATTCAAGTTGTATAGGATGAATGGCAGCTTTTCCATCACAACCTAGGTAAAAAGCATCTTTAGAGCTTGCTTCACATGAGAATTCATCACTTACATCGAAATGTGGCCCATCGATGACGATCTTACCATAAGCGCGTGCTGCTAAAACGATTTGTGCCATATAATTAAAGATTGCTTTTGAATTTTTCTTGAGATTGATTTGCAATCTTTGTGCAAGTGTGTTTGAGCCTATCATAATCACACGAAGTCTTGTACCAGCCGCACAGATGCTTTGAACATTTAAAACTCCAAGCGGCGTTTCGATACCTGCCATCAATTCGAGTTTAGGATTGATGGCTTCTATGATTTCATCAGCACGCATAATATCGCCAGCACTTTGTATACAAGAAAACAAAATCGCATCGATATCAAGCTTTTTAGCAAGCTCAATATCTGCTTGCAAATCTTCACTTCCAAGTTTATTGACCCGCAATATCCGCTCGCTTGTGCCAAAATTGCTACTTTGCATAAATTGCTTTTCGATCATCACTCGAGCCACTTCTCTTTGTTCCTCAAGTATTCCCTCAAGATCAAAGATCACAGCATCAGCGAGCAAGGTTCTTGATTTTTCGATAAATTTTTCATTATATGGTGGTACAAAAAGCATCGATCGCCTTGCCCTATAAGCATCTTTATTCTCAATTACCTGTTTTTCATCATTTTTTTTTAAAAGTTGTTTCACAAGTTCTTTTCGCAAAACTTTACCATTTTTTGTTTTTGGATAATCTGTTACCGTATAAATCATCTTTGGCGCTTTGTATTTTGCAAGGTTGGCTTGTGCGTATTGTAAAATCTGAACCTCATCTTCATTGTTTAAAGTCTCTTTGCCAATAACCGCAACAGCTACGATAGTTTTATATGCGTCAAGTTCCATTCCAAGAGCTACACAATCAGCCACTTTTGGATGAGTTTTAACAACTCTTTCTATCTCATGTGGACTAACGCGAAAGCCAAAGGTATTGATGATGTCATCTTTTCTTCCCAAAAACCAGATATAGCCATCTTTGTCTCTTTTGGCATAATCACCCGTAAAAAAGTGGCCATTGTGTCTAGCTTGTGCTGTGTCTTCTTCAAGATTCCAATACTCCAAAAACAATCCTGGATCATCGACACCAACACATATCATTCCCTCCTCTTCAATACCAACTTCTTCCAAGGTCTGCGGATTGAGAAGTTTTACATTGTGACCAGGCTGTACAAATCCTGCACTCCCAGGGCGGATTGGTCTGTATTTTGAGTGTGAGATATAGTAAGAAAACTCACTCATACCGATAGCTTCATAGATATCTTGCTCAAATCTCGCCTGCCAAAGTGTAACCATCTCACTGCTTAGATGTTCCCCAGCACTCATACAATGTCGCAAACTTGGACAATCCTTGATTGTAAAATCTGTTTTTTGTAGTATCTGCCTGTAGATAGTAGGTACTCCAATGAAAATCGTACAATTATGCTTTTTGATAAGTTTCACCCAGCTTGTTGCGTCATTTTCACCCTCGTGTGCGATCACGGTATGCCCGCGATAGAGAGGATCCATCAGTGCTGAACCTAAAACATAAGTCCAGTTAAACTTGCCAGAGTGCATAATGCGATCATTTTCTTTGAAATCAAACCAAAATTCACTCGCAGGTTCGCGTCCGACCAAAGAACGGTGCGAATGCAAAACACCTTTTGGAAAACCCGTTGTGCCAGAAGTATAAACAAGATATGCTGGCTCACCGGAGCGAGAATTATAATGCTTTGGCAATTCATCAAAATGCTCAAGTACCCAATCAAGTGCATAAATATTTATATGCTTTGGCTGCTGTACTTCATTGGCGTTTTGAATCCCTGAAATAATAATATGCTGCAAATTATCAAGGTTTTCTAAGTATGGCAAGAGATTATCATACATTGAAACTGACAATACGATTGCCTTTGCTTGCGAATCAGTCGCTAGATACTTTACTTCAGAACCGCTAAGCAGTGTAGAAGTAGGCACAGCGATAGCACCTGCTTTCATAGCTCCAAAGAAAGAGATCGGATAGGCAAGTGAATTTTTCAAACAGATCAACACGCGATCACGAATGCTGATGTCCAAAGAACGAAGAAAGTTTGCAAAACGATCAGATTGCACACTTAATTCTTTGTAAGTAATCTGTGAGGTACACAATTTGCTATCTTCAATAATCATAGCTATATTGTCTTCTTTTGGAGTGCCTAAATGTTTTGAGGTACAGCTCACGCCTATATTTAAAAATTCTGGAACTTTTATCTCTAATTGTGGATAATCTTGTAATTTCATTTTTTGCCCCTTACAGTTTGCCATACGGCCAGTTTTCTTTGATAGTGTGGATTGGCATCTTACTTAAAACATGCATCGCAAAATCTTGATCCTCTTTTTGCAAAGATTTTAATGCATACGCTCTGAGAATATTTTGCAAAGATTTTCCAAACATCGGAGGATCAAGCATTTCGCCCTCAAATCGTATAGCCCCGCTCAAAAGTGCATCAGCTTCAATTGCAGCTTTGAGAATATTGATATTTTGTTGTACTTCACTTGGTGATGGCGTAAAAGCCACTTTGCAAATGTTAATATGATTTGGTGTAATAACTTGTTTACCCGTAAGCCCCATCGCGGTTTCTCTTTTTGCATGTGCATATACATGTCGGCTTGCATCATCACCATGCAAATCAAGCCACCTTCTTATATCTTTTTTCTCAAGACAACTATCTGGTAGAGAGTTTGGCGTGAGCAATACTTCAACGCCTCCAATAACGCCGCAGCCCTTGATACGAGCTTCCATAGTAAGCATATTGAAAAATGTTTGCAACTCATCGATCCAACCCTCTGGTGTGATTTTATAAGCAAGTGCTTTTGAAAAATCGTGGATACCAAAGACTACATGTTTAACAGTAGAATGGCTCATAAGTCTATCTGCAATCTGCAAAGAGCGAGGATGCTCAATAATTGGCTGGATAGTGAGATTGCTACCGATAGACACAAGCCAAGAGGACAGATCCCTAATTTCAGCATCACCATACACTTCACCCGCTTTTGATAACACGATCACATCGATATATTTATGGATCTGCTTGAGCATCGCTAAATCTGCATCATATTCATCTGTTCGAAATGGATTGATGCGAACTGCTATTTGAAAATCTCGCGGTGGAAATTTTGGCAACTCTTCAATGAGTAATTTTCGCGACATCTCTTTCATGCGACACCCATCTTCAAGATCAAACAAAAGTGTATGCGCACCTGTTTTATAGGCATGCTTTTGAAGCCTAAATTTTGCTTGCTCTTGTGTCTCATATGTTCCATCAAGAGGATTGTACTTGATGGGAGGGTAATATATCTGGATTCCTGGCCAGTAACCGCCAAGTTTGATCCGAAGATCATCATCATGACTCAAACTGGAAAAATCTGTAAAATACGCTGACATGATTTTTACCTTTCTTTTTTGTGAATATGGCATTTTTTCATACTCATTCTAAAGAGATTACGCATTTTTTCCACTACTATGTGTGGCTTATAAAAAATTTATATTTTTATAGATGCCTTATTTTGGGGTTATAAACGAGTTGTATTTTGAAAAGTTTTACATAGTGAGAAAATTTTACACAAAGCTTCTTATATGTTAAAAGAAAAAATACAAATTTTTCACAAAATATGCAAATAAAATGGTAAGATAAAAATAAAAGTCCAAAGATGCACAAACAAAACAAATCTCTTTCAAAAGGTTTGGCAGTTTTACGCCTCATAGCCTCATCGCAAAAACCACTTAATGCATCTTATATGTGTCGAGTACTTGATATCGATAAAAGCACGATGTCACGACTCATAGCAACACTTATGCAAGAACACTTCATCACTTATACACAAAATTCCAAGGAGATCATTTTGAGTGATTTTACGAAAAATTTTACCGTAAAAGAAACCAGAGAAAAGATCATAGAACAAACACAAAATCTACTTGATGAGATTTACTATCTTACAAATGAAGCCGCCTACATAGGTGTTTTGGACAATGATGCACTTTTGATTCTAAACCAAATTGACAAATCAAATCGTGTTTTAAAAACGAGAAATTCCATAGGTCTGCATTTACCATTACACACAAATGCCTTTGGCAAAATCATCCTATCCTTTGCAAACATAGATTTAAAAACACTTGAACTCAAAAAATACACAAACCGAACTTTCACAAGCGTAAATAAATTACAAAAAGAACTCGACCTCATTGCAGAGCGAGGCTACGCCACAGGAAACGAAGAACACGAATACGGACTAAAATCACTAGCCGTTCCCTATTTTGGAACAAATAACCAATTTCTAGGAGCTCTAGGCATATCAGGACTAGCCATCAGACTAGACGAAGAAACCCTACACAATTTCGGACAAAAAATATACCAAACAATTAATATTTAATGGGATTTAATGGGGACAGGCTACTTTTTTATGAAATCAAAAAAGTAGCCTGTCCCCATTAAACTCTATAAATTTTTTCAATCTATGAGCTTGTAGACAATGTTTAGTGTGATAATAATTTCTTCTGGAAGTGTATCATTTGAAAGTTGCATGGGAAATGTTCGCTCAAACATCTCTTTGATAGAGCCGTGAAAGACTTTTTTGCCCTCTAAAATTTCATAATAGAGTAATTTTCCCTCTTGAGTAAGTGAAAAACGCAGTTTTACAACACCTTGAATACCAGCTTTTTTTGCAAATAGCGGATAGACTTTATTTGCATCCATTTGATTTCGTATTTTGTTAAGTGTGTGAGCAAAAAGATCACTATTTTGTGGTCGAATTTCTAATGTATTCTGTTGTTCAAGTAATTTTAATGGTAGTATATCTAGCTTTTTTTCAGATAATATTTCTTGTGGCTTCTCATCTATAATATCTGCTTTAATCAATTCCCGTGTAATTTTTTTTGGTGATGGGGTTGCGATGATAGTTTTTGGTTTCGAAATTGGTTTCGGTATTATTTTAGGGACTGGAGTTGATTTTAATGGTTTTGCCACTTCTTCTTTTGTCACAAGTTTAATGTCTATAGCGTGTTTTTTAGGTTCTACATGTAAGCGCTCTTCTTTTGAAAGAAATTGTACCGATACACATATAAGCACTATATAAATAATGAAAGCAAGAAGAAAAGAAAGCAGAGAATATCTTTTTGATTGAAGATATTCTCTGCTCAGCAACAACGAGTAAAGCTTAGAATTTGTAGCTTGCATTGATGTATGCGTAACGACCTGGTTCATGGATAAGCATTGTTTCGCTTATACCATCCGTGATGAGCGTTAAGTCTCGGTAGGTATTTGAGATTGCATAAGTTTTATCAAAAATATTATCGATACCTGCTGTGATTTCAAAGCCTTTACCTAGTTTTCTAGTTGTTTTGAAGTTAAATATACCATATCCTGCTAATTCTTGTTCGCCATTGTCACTATCTATGCTTTTCCATTTATTTGCTGCTATAAATGAGAGCTGCAAGTCGCCTTTGGCATCATACGAATAATTTATATTTGCATTAAATTGCAAAGGTGGGATATCTGCTAAATCAGTGTCGCTTTGTGCAGTTGGTAGTGAATCTTTTTTACCTCGTTTATACGCAATGCCAGCATCCATAAATAAAGCATCATTGAGCATATAGGTGCTGCTAAGTTCTGCACCGTAGATCGTAGCGTCTATATTTTCAAATGTTGCCGCTGAATAGATATAGTCTTTGAGCATACTGTAAAAAGTGGTGAGTTTTACTTTGCCATTTTCAAATTGTTTCTCAAATCCTGCATCAATTTCATAATTTTTTGTTTGATCAAGATCTGGATTTCCGACAAGAACTCTTGTTGTTGGGTTTGGGTATTTGATATTGTAAAGCTCTCTTGCATCTGGAATTCTTGAGGATTTACCCACACCTACGAAGTATTTCAAATCCTCTGTGACCCGATAAGTAGCAAATACATTTGCATCGAGCGCGTTATAAGTTCTATCTCGCTCACCTGCGCTTGTATCAACTTTACTATGATCATATCTTGCTCCAAAATTGATGTCAAAAGCACCATAACTTTTTTGGGTTTTTGCAAAGAAACCGATATTGTCTGTGTCCACATCATCGATACTGTTGCCTATATAAGTTACCGCACCTGTGGCAACGCTTGTTTTTGTGTAAACACCATCCCAATTTCTGCGACTCAGATCAAGTCCGTAACTGATAATTGCATCATCTAATTTGAAACTATTTTTTATTTTGAGTCCCATCATATCTGTGGTAAGTTCGTTTATTGAAAAGCTCGTTGCACCTGCAATTCTGTATTGTGTACTCATCGGATGTTCTACATCTGATTTGTAAATTTGCACGGAGAATTTGTCCGAATAGCTCGCTAGATTTTTAAAGATATACTCAAGATTGTAAATATTGCTATCATCCACAACAGCGTCCATCTTGCTCGATGGATACAAGATATTATCACTTCTGTTTGCAGTTATGCCAAGGCGAAGTTCTTGATCATCTGTAATATCTATAAAAACCTTTCCCAAAATGGAAAGTTTTTTAAAAGCATCCATTCCAGCGTAAAGGTTACTGTACTTAAAAGGATCATCAGCAGTTGAAGTGGTTGAGGCTGTGTAATTTGCTAATTGTTGTGCAAAATCGTTACCATCCCCATCTTCATATTGGCCACCTGTTTCTTTTGAAATGCTTAAAAGAGCTTTCACTTTTTCATTTCCCCCGCTTATAGTTGCCAGTGCTTTTTTGTAGCTATAGTTTCCCACATTTACGCCAACTTCTCCTTGTAATTCTTGTGTTGGTTTTCGTGTTTCTACTTTAACACTGCCACTGAGAGTGCCAAACTCTTCCACATCGAAAGGTCCTTCATTGATGATGACATTTTGCACTACATGTGAAACTACATGTGAGGTTGGCGGATCCATCCTGTTTGGACAAGCTCCATAAATTTTAGTGCCATCTACGAGTATGTTTATATTATCTCGCTTCTGCCCACGAAGCAAGATATCATTAGCTATGCCACTGCGTCTAATAAGTGAAATACTTGGTGAATTTTTACTCAAAGCTTCCGCAAGATCAGCTGATTTTACCTCTTGCGAGCTGATATTTTTAAGAGTCAGTGCAGTCGGTTTTTCATCAACTATAGTTATATCTTGCATATTCACATCTGCACCAAAAACTGTACATACACACGCAAGAGACAGAGAGATCGTTTTTTTCATTTACCATCCTTTTTGTTTATTGTTATAAAAGTGTAACTAACGGCTATTAAATTAGTGTTAAATAAAATCTTATAAAAAAGTGATGAGTAGAAAGTGAATTTTTAAACAGTTTCAAACATCCAAAACGATATCATAAAATACAAGCATGAACAAGACAAAGCAAAGTTAAGATTAATGAGGAATTAAAAAATGAAGCGTTGGCAACAAAAATGTGATGCACAAAAACGCATTTGGATCATTGGTGGGAGTAGTGGGATTGGGTTGTGTTTGGTTAGCTTATGGTTGCAGCAGGGGTTTTTTGTGGCAGTGAGCTCTAGGAATGCTTGTAAAAATGAAGCGTTGAGTGCGTTGGCATCGCAGTATCCAAATAAGATTTTTTGTGTTGATGTAGATGTTTCTAATCAGGCTGATTTGCAAAAAGCAAGCGATAGTGTTTGGCAACTTTGGGGCGGGATAGATTGGTGTATGTATAACGCTGGGGCGTATGAGGTAATGCGTTTTGATAGATGGAATAGTGAAGCATTTGTGCGCATGAATGAAACCAACTATATGGGAGCTGTGCGTTTTTCCACCCTTGTTGCTCCAAAAATGCGGCTAGCATTTGGCATCCAAGTACAAGTGATCAATCACGGCTTTGTAAAAACGCGTTTAACTGCTAAAAATAATTTTGCTATGCCGCAACTTATGAGCCCTGAAGTTGCGGCTCAATACATCTTTGATGCCCTTGTGCGATCATACCGCTTTGAGCTTTATTTTCCTTTTGCCCTGCGTACATTTTTGCGATTTTTGAGCATCATACCAAACACACTTGCATTAAAAATTACGAAGAAAATGCTATGAACAATACACTACAAAAAGCCCAAAAATATGCACATTTTTTTGAAAATCTCACATTGGGATTTTAACTATACGCTTCATCAAAAAACAGATTCCTTTGCTTGGTTTTATCTTGCGATATATCGCTCATAAAATTGTGGCATAAGCTCTTTTTTCTATGGTTAGCCAGCTATTAACATAACTTTTTGAAGCTCTTTTGGAGAATTTTGTTGTGTATCAAATGACAATAAAACTGTATGAAAGAACAAAACAATCCGCTATAATTTTTTAAAATATGACTGATGTTACGCACCACAACGAATGCGTTCGTTGTGGTGCAAAGTCATTTTATAATGCCGAGGAGATAAAAATGCAAAGCTTTTGGACTTACATAGCAAAAAAGATTTTTAAAAAGATCAAATATGGCAATCTTGTTGTAACTTATCCTGATAATTGTGTGATAATTTATGGTGATGAAGTTGGTAAGCAGATAAATTTACACATTCGCAATGGTCGATTTTTTCGCAGATTATTGTTAGAGAGTGATATAGGATTTGCTCAGAGTTATTTGGATGATGAGTTTACATGCAATGATCTTGTGGGGCTTATTACGCTTGGTTTGAAAAATTCTCAAGAGCTTGGTATTAAAAGTGATGATACAAAACTTTTTTTTAAATTTAACCTTTTTTCTTCCTTAAATCTTTTACAGCATCGATTCCATAAAAACACTAAAACACAAGCTAAAAAAAATATTGCAAAACATTATGATCTTTCAAATGATTTTTATACGCTTATGCTTGATAAGACCATGATGTATTCAAGCGCTATTTTTGAACGAGCAGATGAACCCTTACATGTAGCGCAATTAAGGAAGATAAAACATCTAGCTGATAAATTGCGACTCAAAAAAGGCGATAAAATTTTAGAGATAGGTTCGGGATGGGGTGCTATGGCGTTACATTTAGCACAAGAATGGGGATGTGAAGTAACAACAGTAACACTCTCACAAGCACAAAAAAAGATGTGTGAAACGCGATTTTTAGAAGCTGGAGTTGAAGAGCGTATCGAGATACTTTTGCAAGATTATCGTGATTTACAAGGTCAATACGATGCAATTATCGCTGTAGAAATGTTTGAGGCAGTTGGAAAAGAATACTTTGAAGTGTTTTTCAAAAAGTGCGAATCATTGCTTAAACCAGATGGCGTGATGGTTATGCAAGTGATTACGATGCCAGATAATCGCTATGAAGCATACGCAAAAAGTACAGATTTTATCCAACAATACATCTTTCCCGGAGGTCATTTACCATCGGTTGCAAAGATGCTTGAAACAACAGCGGCGCACACAAGACTCAACCTTATCCACCTCGAAGAATTTGGGGAAGATTATGCAAAAACTTTACAGCATTGGTATAAAAACTTTACAAAAAACAGAGAAAAAATTCGTGCCTTAGGTTTTGATATTTACTTTGAAAAATTATGGGGTTTATATCTCAATTATTGTGAGGCAGCGTTTGCAACAAAAAATATAAATCTAGTCCAGCTTGCTTTTTCACGAGACGGCAATGATACGAGATTGCACAGAGGTGTTTTACAATGAAAAGCTTTTTTACAATTGCTACCATAATACTTTTGATTTTTACAGGATGTTCAAAGATGCAAATCGAAGATTTTGATGATAAAAAACCAGAATTTATTCCACAAGAATATTTTAACGGAACTATGCGAGCCTATGGTGTGGTAAAAGATAGAAGTGGCAAGATAATACGATCTTTTAAAGCTGATATGCAAGGCTCATGGGATGAAAATGGCGTAGGAACGCTTGATGAATTTTTTGAATACGATGATGGAGAAACGCAAAGACGAGTCTGGACACTCAAACCAAATGGCAAAAATCGTTTCATTGGTACAGCGGGTGATATCGTAGGCGAAGCACAGATGATAGCAAATGGTAATACAGTTTTGATAGAATACACGATGCGTATTCCCTACAATGGCTCAACGCTAGATATAAATGTGCGAGATTGGTTGCATTTACAAAAAGATGGTGTGATTATCAATCACTCAAAAATGCGTAAATTTGGATTGAAAGTTGGTGAACTTGTCATTACTATCATCAAAGATTTACCTTAAAACTTCAAAGGATTACACATGGAAAAAGCTCTGATAGCAGGCATAGTTCCCGCAAAACTCGACACAGAAGTTGGTAAAAAATACATGTACTGTACATGTGGGCGTTCAAAAAATGGTGCATTGTGCGATGGTTCACATGCAGGCACTAAGTTGCGTCCGCGAGCTTTTACGGCTCAAAGAGAGAGAAGTGTTATCTGTACATGTAAGAAAAGTGCAGAAGCTCCGTTTTGTAGTGGTTCGCACAGAGGTTTAAGCAAAGCAGACATAGGAAAAATTGCTTAATAAAATTATTGAGATATTATTAATCTTATTTGTATAAAGTGCCTTTCTTAATATACAAATTCCTATCAAGTTTATGGCATTACATTCGCCCTATCTCTTACAACGCTCAAAGCTTAATGTGCAAATGCAAAAGCTTACATGTAAGAAAACTTTTATGCAACTCAATGCGTATATGCTTTTTATTGTCGCCTATCTCATTATCGATAAGTGGATATTTTAGGGGGGAGTAATCCCCTTAAGTATTAAAAATATTTTACTTTTATGATTTTATTTTACTTTTCTTAACTTTTATAACCTCATTTTTTTATTTTGCTTGACTTAAGTCAATGCTTTTTAACCTAATTTTATCTTAATATATTGCAATTTTTTAAAATTAAAAATATGAAAGGAGTTTAGGTTATATTACAAATCGGGTCAGTTTTGGTGCCATAGGCAATTTAAGAGACAAGTAAAAAAAGGATGGAATGTGAAGAAAAATAAATTCCTAGTATATACTGCATTAGTAGTTGTAATCATAGCCATCGGGATGTTTGCGTATGTGGTGAAAAGTTCAAAAGCACTTTCATACCTCTCAAGCGATCCCGCAGCTTGTATCAACTGCCATGTCATGAATACGCAATATGCAACATGGCAACACAGTTCACATGCGCAAGTCAAATGTATAGAATGTCACTTGCCTACTACGGGTATAGTAGATAAGTACATCGCAAAAGCTAGAGACGGCTGGAACCACTCTGTTGCTTTTACACTCAATACTTATGATAATGCGATCAAGATCAGTGAGAATGGTGCAAAAAGGGTGCAAGACAATTGTATCTCCTGCCATAAAAGCCTCACCTCTGAGATTGTGAGCAATAGTGATAGATACCATCAATTTGATGATCCTAGTGTTGCAACAGGAAGAAAATGTTGGGAATGCCACAGCAGTGTTCCACATGGTAAAGTTCGAGGTTTATCGAGTACGCCAAACGCTTTAGGCGTAAAAGTTGTAAAATAAAAAGGGAGTTATGATTATGAAATTAAAATTACTGATAGCCACATGTCTTGCTGCGATAGTAGCAATGGGATTGTTGGTGAGCAATATAAATGCGAAAGAAGAGCAACGAATTGCACTCAACGAAGCACCAAGCATTGCTGGAATAGCAAGCAAAGAAAAAAGTGAAGAATGGGCAAAGTACTATCCAAGACAGTTTGATACTTGGAAAAAGACAAAAGAATACGATACATTTACAGATATGCTAGCCAAAGATCCAGCACTTGTTGTGGTGTGGGCTGGTTATGCTTTTGCAAAAGATTATAACTCACCACGAGGTCACTACTATGCGTTGCAAGACAATATCAACTCACTAAGAACTGGCGCTCCTGTGGATGGAAAAACAGGCCCATTGCCAACAGCTTGTTGGACATGTAAATCTCCAGATGTTCCAAGACTTATCGAAGAGCAAGGTGAATTAGAGTTTTTTACAGGCAAATGGTCAAAATATGGCAGTGAGATTGTGAATTCTATCGGATGTGCAAACTGCCATGATGATAAAACTGCTGCACTTAAGGTGCGTGTGCCACATCTCAATCGTGGGCTAGAAGCTGCTGGTTTAGCAAAATTTGAAGACTCTACACACCAACAAAAACGCTCACTCGTATGTGCTCAGTGCCATGTTGAATACTACTTCAAAAAAACTCCATACAAAGACGATAAAGGTGTTGATAAAACAGCTGTCGTAGTTACGCTTCCATGGGCAAATGGTATCGGTAAAGAGGGTAATGCAGGCGTTGAGGGAATGATTGAGTATTATGATGGAATTGGTTTTACAGATTGGACGCATAAGATTTCTAAAACAAAAATGCTCAAAGCGCAACACCCTGGATTTGAATTTTTTCAAACAGGTATCCACGGTCAAAAAGGTCTTGCTTGTGCAGATTGCCATATGCCTTATACACAAGAAGGTTCGGTGAAGTATTCTGACCACCAAGTTTTAGAAAATCCACTCAATGCTATGGATCGTACATGTAGCAATTGTCACAGAGAAGGTGAAGCGAAACTAAAAAATATCGTAAGACAAAAATACGATAGAAAAGAATTTCTATCAAAAATCGCTTTTGATAATCTCGGTAAATTACACCTAGAAACTGGCAAGGCAATCGAGCTTGGTGCGAGTGATGAAGAACTTAAAGATGTTCGTACTTTAATCCGTCATGGACAATTTAAAGCAGATATGGCGGTTGCGGCACATGCTAACTACTTCCATGCTCCTGAAGAGACATTAAGATTACTTTCAGCTGCAAATGAAGATGCACAAAATGGTCGTTTGCTTCTTGTTAAAGTATTGGCAAAATATGGTGCGATAGATTATATAGCTCCAGATTTTGATACAAAAGAGAAAGCGCAAAAAATAGTTGGTATAGATTTAGCAAAACTTGCTGTCGAAAAAATGAACTTCAAACTTACACTTGAACAAGAGTGGAAAAAAGAAGCAAAAGCAACAGGTCGTGCAAATCCAGAACTTTACAAAGATGCAGATACCATCAATGATGGTAAATCATCTTGGAATAAAAAGTAAACTCCCAATGACAAAGGGATTGTTCCCTTTGTCATCTTCTGTAAAGGAAATATGTGTTTTTTAAATGGATTGGCTCATACGCTATGACCTATCTTTTGCTTGTTGTCATAGCCATAAGCTGTGCGGCGGCAACTTTTATCGAAAATGATTTTGGTACGCTAGCTGCTAGATCCTTGGTGTATGAATCATTATGGTTTGAGGCACTATTGGCTTTGAGTATGTTCAATCTAACGGTACTTATAATCCAAACAAAGATGTATAAAACTTTTGCCAAATTTTTGATACACGCTTCTTTAATAGTGATCCTTTTTGCATCCTTTTTGACCCGTTATTTGGGGTTTGAGGGTATGATGTTCATTAGTGAAAAGAGCTATGCTAACACAGTTGTAAGTGCAAAAAATTATATAGAAATTTGGCTTGAAAAAGAAAATTTACGAGTGCATAAACGATTTGCTTTTGAAGCGCATCCTTTTTCAAAAACACTCCATAAAACCCTAGTATTTGATGGTAAAAATTACGAGATAGAAGCCTTTGTGAAAGATATTGTAAAAAAAGCAAGAAACTTAGAAGCGAAAGTAGTTGTAAACATAAAAAGCGAGGATTTTCAAGATATTTTTGAAATGGTTGTTACGCCAAACAAGATCACAACACCCATTTCAAAGATATCACACGACTTACATGTAAGTGTTCGACACGGCTCAATCGCTGTGCAAACACCTTTTCGCATTACGCTAGATGATTTTATCTTGAAAAAATACCCTGGATCTAATTATCCAAGTGAATACTTAAGCAAAGTAACTTTTTTTGATGAGCGATTTGGTGAAAGATTTTCAACACTTATAACTATGAACCAGCCATTGAGTTATAAAGGGTATAAATTTTTTCAAACTTCTTACGCACCAGATGAAAAAGGCACGATTCTTTCAATCAATAAAGACCCTGGTAAAATTCCAACTTATATAGGCTATGGGCTTCTATGTTTGGGATTGCTTTTGAGTTTATTTACAAAAAATAGCCATTTAGCGGAACTTTTTGGTCGTGTTTCAAAAGCTACATTCACGCTTTTTGTGTGTAGTTTTTTGTACGAACCATTGCAGGCAAACACGCCTTATATGCAAAATTATCTTGATGAATATAAAATCCAATCAAAAAGTGTTGCTAGAGAATTTGGTAATCTACATGTACAATCTTTGGGACGAATGCAACCTGTCGATACACTTTCGCAAAATATTCTTTACAAATTTTCAAAGAAAAATTCATGGCATGGGATGGATGCAAACCAAATCATTTTAGGTATGCTAGTGCGTCCTGATATTTGGAAGAAAATGCCTCTTTTTGCTATCAAATCACCCGCTTTAAAAAAGATATTGCATAAAGAAAAAACAACCTCATATGTAGCTATCAATGATCTTTTCGATGCAAATAAAAAATATCTTCTTACAGATACACTCAAGGAAGCTTCGACCATCAAGCCCTCACAGCAAGGGACTTTACACAAAGAAGCTTTGCGGATGAATGAACACTTAGAGATAGCAAATATGGTTTTTGGTGCGACACTTTTTGCATTATTTCCTGATACAAAAAATCATACAAATCAATGGAGAGATTTTCAATCACTCTGGCAGGATATGGATGAGAGTCAAAGTAAAATAGTACAAGCAGATGCAAGTTCATTTTTGCAAGCTATGTATGCTCGAGACTTTATAAAAGCAAGCTTACATGTAAAGGCGATTGATACATTCCAGCAAAAGTATGGAGGCGATCTTTTGCTCTCAGCTCAAAAAGTACAATATGAGATATTTTGGAATAAGCTCCAACTTTTTCTGAAACTTACATTTACTTATCTTTTTGTAGGACTAATTGCTTTGATGCTTGCATTTGGCAGTGTTTTTAGTGAAAAATTAAGAAAACTAAAACTCGTTACAATACTCGGTAGCTTGATATTTCTGCTTTTTTGTGTGCATCTTGTAGGGCTTGCAAGCAGATGGTATTTAAGCGGGCATGCACCTATGAGTGACACCTATGAATCAATGCTCTACATCTCATTTTCAGCACTTTTATGTGGATTATTTTTTAAGAAATCACTCTTTGCGTTGAGTGCTTCTGTACTGATGGCGTCGATGTTTTTATTGGGAGCCCATCTTTCACTTGTGGATCCGCAAATCACAACACTCGTACCCGTACTCAAATCTTTTTGGCTCACGCTACATGTATCAGTGATCGCCGGAAGTTATGGATTTTTGGGTGTTGGAGCATTGATAGGGGGTTTTGTACTCATACTTTTTGCTACGCGTTACAAACAAAAAGTTATTATCGATAAACAGATCTCCTTTTTGAGTGATATCAATGAAATAGCGATTTACATAGGACTTGTTTTGCTTCTTATTGGCAATACTTTGGGAGCTATCTGGGCAAATGAAAGTTGGGGACGATACTGGGGTTGGGATCCAAAAGAAACTTGGACTTTTATCTCTATAGTGGTCTATACCGCACTTTCACATCTCAAACATTTACATCTTGTAGATTTTCACTACTGGTTTAATGCGTTTTCACTTGTAAGCTTCGCGAGTGTACTTATGACCTATTTTGGGGTAAATTATTATCTAGCAGGCATGCATTCTTATGCAACAGGTGATCTAGTACCTATTCCTGCTTGGGTGTATGTGAGCGTTTTGTTTGTGGGATTTTTAATCATAGTTTCGATTGCAAAAAGAAAAAATTTAAAAGGATGAAGATGAAAAAAATTATATTATTGGGCTTTATAAGCCTCTGTTTAAGCTTGAGTGTTTATGCTAATTCTAGCCCATATTATGGGGGTGTTGCCAAAGAGGTGATCCACGCAGGCGGTTACACTTATATACTTGTTGCAGAAAAAAATGCAGGTAATTTTTGGGCGGCAGTAAGCGGCACAGATGTCAAAGTAGGGGATGAAGTAAGGTTTCAAAAAGAGTTTGTTGCAAAAAAATTCCACTCTCAAGAGTTAAATCGCGATTTTGATGAGTTGATGTTCGCTTCTGGTATCGAATATAAAGTACAAGATAAAAAATAGCTTACATGTAAGGTGCTAAAAAGTGGCACCTTGTATGTCTAATCGTAGTTTTTCGATAGCTTTTTCTTTGGCTTTTGCTTCAAGCATAATGTCTATATTTTTTAACCTTTCCCCAAACATTTCATAAAGAGCTAAAAAATCCTCCTTCAAGATTAAATCCCCGTGATTGCCAAATTTGCCTTCACCCTTAGAGGAAAGATGAATTTTTGCCCGTCTTGTTTTATAACTTGCTAAAAAGTCCTCAACATTAAAGACGCTTTGATTGAGTGAATGGTGATAGATGTCAAAAACAAAAGGGATACCAAGATGCGAACAAAGTGGCAAAATTTCATTTGCACTATAAGTTTTTTCATCATTTTCCAAAGCCAATCTCTCTTTGAGCCAACTATTTGCTTCAATAGTCTCCTCAAGTCTTTGCAACGCACTTTCTTTATCTCCATATGCACCACCACCATGAATGAGAATGATACCATTTTCATCAATTCCTAAAGTATCAAATAGCCAAAAAGACGCCTTGAGTTCTGCTAAAGAATTTTCTATAATCATAGTATGCAAAGAGTTTAAGACTGTGTATTGCCCTGGATGCTGGGTTATACGAATATCAAAATCTTGTAATCTTTCTTTGGTTGCTTCCAAAATATAAGTAAGATCTGCGAGCCAACAAGGATCAAAGTTTTTATGCGATATAAAAGGAATAAAACTGTTGCCAAGGCGAAAAGTTGTGAGTTTTTGCTCTTTAGCTAATGCAAGTAACGAGATAAAATCTTCTGCATTTTGTTTGGTTTTTTGAAGAAAAAATGAAAAATGGGGACAGGCTACTTTTTTGATTTCATAAAAAAGTAGCCTGTCCCCATTTTTTACATGTAACTATTTTTTAGGTCTGAATGCTTTTATGACTGCTTCATTGCATTCAAGATATGCTCCGCCGATAAGGTCGATGCAGTAAGGCACTGCTGGAAAAACAGCATCTAGACACTCTCGTATGGATTTTGGTTTTCCAGGAAGATTGATGATAAGCGATTTTCCTCTGATACCGGCTGTTTGCCTTGAGAGTATTGCCGTCGGTACATATTTGAGGCTTACTTGACGCATTAGTTCACCAAAACCTGGCATCATCTTTTGACAAACTGCTATAGTAGCTTCAGGTGTCACATCTTTTGGATCAGGTCCTGTGCCTCCTGTTGTTACTATGAGGCAACAATTATGTTCATCTGCCATCTGTATCAATTTTTGCTCTATCAGCTCCTGCTTATCGGGTATCACTTCATAGACATATTCAAACTCATTGAGCAAATAATCTTGCAAGGTTTCGATAATAGCTTTTCCAGAGATATCCTCATAAATCCCTGCACTAGCTCGATCTGAAAGTGTCAAGATGCCTATCTTTATTTTTTGCATAGTGTTCCTTTTTTTTGCAAAAGTATAACATACACAAACTCGATGTAAGTTAAAAGATAGTATCATTGATTAAAATCAATTACAAAAGCCAATCCTCGTGAAAAAACACATTATCGAACAAACCGTCATCTTTTTTAGTGTTTCCAAATGGCTACTCATCTCTTCTGCTGTTGGCATTATGATAGGTGCTTTGATGGCGCTTTTTTTATGGATACTTGAATATTCTGCAAACAGTAGAGGCTTACTACCTTTTAGTTACTACTATCTACTTCCTTTAGCACTTCCTCTTACTGTTTTTATCGTCAAGATATTTGCTCCAAATGCCACAGGGCATGGAACTGAAAAAGTGATCGAAGCTATCCATAAAAAAAGTGGTAAGATCGAAGTTGCTGTCATACCTATAAAATTGCTGGCGACCGTGATCACTATCTTTGCTGGAGGTTCAGTGGGCAAAGAAGGTCCAGGAGCGCAAATCGGTGCAGGTGCTGCCTCTTTTGTGGCAACATTGTTTAAGTTTAGAAAAGCTGACACAAAAAAGATAGTGATCTGCGGAATCAGCGCTGGTTTTGCTTCTGTTTTTGGCACCCCCATAGCTGGAGCGATATTTGGGATTGAAGTGCTTACAATCGGCGTGATCAAATACGATGTCCTTCTCCCCTCTTTTATCGCGGGCTTTGCTGCTTTTACCACAGCTCAATTTTTAGGAACTGATTATACTTATTTTAATATCCACTTTTTCAAATCAATGCAATTAGACTTAACGCTCATCGCTCTTGTGGTGGTGGCTGGGGTGTTTTTTGGATTGATAGCCGATTTTTTTATCACAGTTTTGACAGAAATAGAAAATGTTATCAAAGAGATAAAATTAAATACTTACCTTAAAGCTTTTATCGTTGGATGCATCATAGTTGTTATGACTCTTATCGCTGGCGAACAGTATCTTGGATTAGGATTAGAAATTATCGATGATGCACTCAACCCACAAGGCTATATTCCAGAAGGAATTCGCTGGTTTGATTTTGTTTTTAAGACTATCTTTACTTCACTTACTCTAGGTGGTGGTGGAAGTGGCGGGATCATCACGCCGATTTTCTATGTTGGTGCAACAAGTGGTGTAACTTTTGGCAATCTTATGAACAGCGAAGTTGCACTTTTTGCAGCTTTAGGTTTTGTGAGTGTTTTGGCAGGCGCTACCAATGCTCCGATAGCCTCTATCATCATGGCAGTGGAGCTTTTTGGCATCGAGATAGCGCATTATGCTGCCGTTTCAGCTGTTGTTGCTTTTCTTGTTTCTGGACACCGTAGCGTTTTTCCATCACAAAAGATAGCTATGAGTAAAGCTGGCAATATTGATGTTCAAATAGGCGATGACATCGAGCATTCAAGTATCAGTATCCACACAGAAGATATAGACAAATTCAAGCACTTAGGAGCACAACTCAAATACAAAAGCCTCAAGTGGCAAGTAAAAAACTTTCACAAAAAAGACAACAATCTTAAGCCATAAAAAAAATTTGATGCGAACTATTAAATTTCATAGAAACTGCGTTTATAGCTTAACTCCAGCTTTTTGATAGAGATCATAAAAATGATGTACCGGTCCAACTTTTCCTTGTCCTAAAGAAAAACCCTGCTTGATAGCTTGTGTTATATATATTTTTGCGGCATGAACGGCATCTAAAAGTTCCATACCCTTCGCAAGGTTTGCAGCAATTGCGCTTGAGAGTGTACAACCTGTTCCGTGGGTATTGTGTGTTTGGATTAACTCTCCTTTTAGCAAATGAAATGCCTTGCCATCATAAAAAATATCAGTTGCATCTTCGATGTATTGTCCACCTTTGAGTAAAACATTGGCACATCCTAAAGTATGCAACTCTTTTGCTGCTTTTTTCATATCTGCAAGCGTTACAATCTTACATGCAAGAATCGCTTGTGCCTCAAAAATATTTGGCGTGATGATAGTAGCCATTGGGATCAAAAGCTCGATGAGTGCTTTTTTTGCATCATCATTTAAGAGATTAAAACCGCTTTTTGAAATCATAACGGGATCAACGACCATAAAAGGCAGAGGATATTTTTTGAGAGTTTGAGCGATTATTTTAATCGTTTGAGCACGAGAAACCATACCAATTTTGAGAGCATCGACACAAATATCATCAAAAACAGCTTCAATTTGACGCTCAATTGTGCTTTCATCTATGTCGGCAACTGCAAAAACTCCTTGGGTGTTTTGTGCGGTAACTGCTGTGATAACGCTCATTCCAAAAGTACCAAGTGCGCTAAATGTCTTCAAATCCGCTTGAATTCCAGCTCCACCACTACTATCAGAACCTGCTATACTTAAACAATGTTTCATCTTTCATCCCTTATATAAAAGATTAGTGAAAAGAAGATGGGAGATGTTTTGGCTTTCCTACGCTGGCACTACCCAGATCAGGTTAAAGGGTCAAAGAATCACTATTCTTTATCTCAGCTGGTACTACCAGCACTCCTAGCACTAATTTTGTGTTTGTGATTATACAATGATCTGTATTTACTTTCAAGCTACATGTGAGTCATTTGCTCTTTCATACCATGAACGAAGCCAACTATCAAGTGGGTACATGAGGCGATAAATCACAGGTACAATGAGTAGCGTAAGAATAGTTGAACTTAGCAATCCTCCAATGATGGCAATTGCCATTGGTGCATTGCCCTCATGTCCTGCACCTTGTGAGAGTGCAAGTGGCAACATCGCTCCTATCATCGCAAAAGTGGTCATCAAAATTGGTCGCAATCGCTTTTCTCCAGCTTCTAGTAAAGCATCTTCAACCGCTTTGCCCTCTTTGATAGCATGATTTGCAAAATCCACAACCAAAATGGCATTTTTACCCACCATTCCCAAAAGTAAAATAACACCTATCATAACAAACAAACTAAAGGGCATCCCAAAAAGATAAAGTGCTACCACGACGCCACTAAAAGATAAAGGCATCGCTACCATAATGATAAAAGGTTGGATGAGCGATTCATACAGAGCAGCCAAGATAAGATAGATAAGAATGATGGCTAAAAGTACTGCCATAGCAAATGCTTTATTGGTTTTTTCCATATGTTCCACATCGCCATTGAACCTATAGCTATATCCATTGCCAAGTAAAGCATCTATATTTTCTTCTACCCCCTTAACGATGCTATCAAGTGCCACATCAAAAAGATTTGCTTTTACGAGTACTTTTCTTTGTCTATCATAACGATTGATAGAAGCCGCGCCCAAAGACTCTTCAAAATTTACTAAACCTTCAAGAGCAACAAATTCTCCACTCGGAACTCTTACATGTAGCTTTTTAAGATCGTCAATCGTTTCTCTATTTGCATTTGAAAATCGCAGCGTCACATCTAGCTCTTTTCCGTCTTCTTCAAAATAACTAATGGCACTATCGCTAGAAAAAGATGCTCCAATGATGCCAGCTATCATTTGTGCGCTCACACCAAGTCGCATGGCATTGTCTCTTTTTATAGTAATCTTTATCTCTGGTTTTCCTTGTTCAAAATCATTGTCCACATCTACTGCACCTTCAATGGAAGCTAAAAGCTTGGACACTTCTTTTGCTTTTTGTTCAAGCACTTCAAGGTCATCACCCGTAATGACTATCTGCACTTTCGCATTTTCCATACCCGTATCCATAGGAGGAACTTCCTCCACGCTTACATGTAAGTCTTTGAGCGTTTTAAATTTCTCTCTATAGCGTTGGACTATCTCATTTTGACGCAAACTTCTTTGTGTAACAGGTACAATTTTGACATAAATCTTTGCTTTGTGTATCTCTTGTGTGGCACTATATCCAATGGATAGCACGCTGTATTCTACAAGTTTATCTTGATGTAACACATCAAGGAGAGGTTGCATTTTTGCCTTCATAGCTTCCAAATTTATACCCACTGGTGCTTTGATGATGATTTGCATCTCTGCGTTATCTTCCATAGGAACAAAATCCCCGCCAATATGAGCAAGCAAACTTCCTGAAAGTATCAAAACACCAACTGTACCCAAAATCGTAAGCATTTTAAAGCGGATCAAAATTTTCAATAAAGCACAATATGTTGCATCCAATTTGACAAAAAATGGCTCAGTTATATGATAAAATTTACTCTCTTTTGCACTCAAAATTCTTGCAGCAACACTTGGAATAAACATAACAGCAATGATATAAGAGATGATAACGCCGCTCGCAACAGTCATCGCAAAAGAGTTGAAAAATCTGCCAACAATGCCATCCATAAAAGCAACAGGTATAAAAACGGCTAGAAGCATCGCCGAAATTGCAAGGATAGAGAAAGCTATCTCCTTGATACCCTCAAAAGATGCCAAAAATGGCAGGGTTCCTTTTTCCATTTTTTTGGTGATATTTTCTATCACAACAATTGCATCATCGATGAAAATACCGATGGCCAAGGTGAGTCCAATCATACTCAGACGATTTAAATCATATCCCAACCAATCCATCAATGCAAAAGTGCCAATGATTGAGGAGGGAATCGCCAAACTTGCGAGTAAAGTTGCTGTGATATTTCTTAAAAAGAGAAAAACAATGATGATGGAAAGTATCGCCCCATAAATGAGATCGAAAGTAACTTGATTGATATTTTGCAAAATCTTTTCAGATTGGTCTTGCAGGAGTTTTAAGCTAAAATCCTCACCAGCAATTCTCTCTAGCTCTGGCATTACACTCTTTACGCCCTTGATTATATCCAGAGTATTGGTTGCGGATATTTTTTTAACCTCCAGCATAACTCCTTCTTTTGTCTCATAGCTTGCATAACTTTTAGCATCCTCCAAAGAGTCTTCCACATGTGCTATATCTTTGAGTCTCACTCCTTCTTTGATAAAAATATTTTTCATCTCCTCTAAACTACTCGCATCAGCTCTTGTTTTGAGGATAAATTCATTTTGTTGTCCAACAAGTTTTCCACCACCAAGGCGTAAATTTTCTTTGGAGATAATGGCTTGTAAATCACTGGCGCTTAGCCTATATTTGTTGAGCAAAAATGGATCAACCAAGATGCGGATTTGGCGTTCTTTAAAACCTACAATGTTGATTTCGCCAACTCCTTTTATGCGTTGTAATCTTGGCTTTATCTTTTCATCAGCTAGACGCATAAGGGCTTGCTCATCGCTCTTGTTGCTCACCATAAAAAGGCTTATAACAGCACCTGAAGTACCAGAAGCTTTTTTCACAATAGGTTTTTGCACACCTGTTTCCAAGATAACTGAGCCTACTTTTTCTCGCACATCATTTGCAGCTTCTGTAATATCTCGCTCTAACTCAAAAACAGCAGTAACAACACTCATTCCCTCATAGCTTGTAGATAAAAGTTTATCAAGCCCCTCTATGCTAGAGAGTGCCTCTTCTATCTTATCTGTGACTTTAGATTCAACACTACTAGGATCAGCACCATAATAAGCAGTTTCGACCGTGATAATAGGAAATTCTACAGTAGGAAAGAGATTGATTGGCATACTTTTATAAGAGATGAGTCCAAACACAATAAATGACAGTACCAGCATTAAAGTTGCGATGGGTTTGTTTATGGCAAATTTATACATGTACTACTCAGCCACAATCTTGCCATCACCAAAGAGGCCTGTAGGAATGTTTTGCGTGAGAACTTCAGCTTTTATTTTTCTATTTTGTATATTTGCACTTGGATAAACTTTGGAAATTGTACCCTCAAATTCTTTATCCAATCCCTCAATACGGTATCTAAATTTTTGCCCTACCCTCACTAGATTCCAATACATTTGATCAAAATTCAAAACAAGCTTTACATGTGGAAAACTACTCAGTGTTAAAAGTGGGGTACTCACTGCATTAACGCCCTCACCAAGTTCTACATGTACGCTTGTAATCACACCATCATAAGGAGCAAGTAAAATCTTTTTTTGCTTTTTGATCTTTTTAAGTTCAAGTGCTTTTTGTGCTTTGTCATAAGCTTGTTTTGCTTTTTTTAACTCATAAACTATATTTTCATACCGTTCTTTATCGATGGCATTTTGTATCTTTGTGTAGCGATCAAACTTTTTTTGTACAAGCTCTAGCGAGATTTGCGCCAGCTTGACTTCACTGATCGCCAATGCTTCATCACCATTCTCAAGCGCGTTATCTAATTCAAGTAAAACATCTCCCTTTTGCACTTGATCTCCAGCCCTCACAAAAAGATGCTTGATGACACCAGCACTTGAAAGTGCGAGTTTAGAGTCTTTTTCACCCACTACATCAAAAGTAGCGTACACTTCTTTTGCGTACACAAAACCACCAAAAAAAATACATAATAATAAAACAAATTTCATAATTGTCCTTCTTTTACAAGCAAACTCAAAAGCAGTTCTCTTTGTGTCTGTAGTTTACTTCTAAGTTCTGCTATGTCTAGATTTTTACAGATACCATTGATGAGCGTTCCGCTAAAATGGTTCATAAATACGCTTGCTACAAGTTGGCTATCAACCTTTTGTATCTGTTTGTTTGTGATACCCTCATCAATGATTGTTTTGATACTTTTGATGTCTTCTTGTATTTTTTGATTAAAATTTTCACGCAAAGGAGTGCTAGCAGAAGTTAAAACTATAGAGATATTTGTAGCATAAATACGCAAAAGTTTATCAAGTAAGCCATTTTGCTCAAGCAAAGAAAAATCAAAAAATATAGCTATCTTTTCAAAAACACTCTGGGTGTTTTTACACCGAATTTTTCGCTCATTTGCTAATAGTTCGCACACATATTCCCAAATCTCGATGATAATCTCTTCTTTGGTTTTAAAGTAAATATAAACAGTACCTTTACCAACATTTGCAGCTTTTGCAATTGCCTCTACAGAAGTTTTAGCTAACCCATTTTCAGATATTAAGTCAATTGCACAAATAGCAATTTGGCGTTTTTTTCTACTTTTTTTGACAATTCTAGGCATCAATTCCTCTCTTATGACCGATAGTCATTTTACATAAAATAATACTCTTTTTTTCTTAAACTTTTTTATAAAGATATAACAATGCTAACAAGATTATAAACTGATCTTAACGAAATTTCTTTAAAAAACACGCATTTACTTGTAGTGCATAACATCAATTGCGGATAAATGAGCACGGTATCATCGTGTATCAAAAACCTCAATGCAAAGCATGTCCGACATTTTTGATAAAATAAACAGTGCTATAAGGCTGAAAAAACTCTTTGACTTTGAGAGGATCTATGATTTTGTCTTTTTCTCCAATGAAGAGTTCTATCTCTATGCCTTTGGCTCTTAAACACTCAAGTTTTTGCCCCTCCCACTCATAATACAAAAGCTCTCTCAACTCTTCAATGCTTTGCATATGAAAGTATTTTTCTATCAATATTTTTGAAGGGTAAGCGATATTTTTCAAAAAATCTTCACTATATTTTTGAGGGTCTTTTGCAAAATACAGCGTTTGGAGTTTTTTAAATTTTTCCTCTTTATCTTGAAAGAAAGCGGGAGAAATGAGTTGGATTTTATCGATGCGAGTGTTTACATGTAAGGCATATTCTAAGGCTTTTATGGCTCCATAACTAAAGCCTACCACACAAAATTCACTCTTACATGTAAAAGCATCAAATAAATCAGACTCATCTCTTAAACAAAAACCGCTAAAAAAGTGCATCTACAATCTCTTTGAGCTCACCTTTTGTAATGCTCTCTTTTTCAAAAAGTTTCTGCGAGATTCTCTGCATTGGCTCACTCATTCCCTCAAGAAATTTGCTCACTTCTTTGCTTGCATCATCTAAAATTACAAGCACATCATCGCTAGTCATAACAAGTTTTCTGCCCATACCATAAAGCTCGACCATCTCACTTGCTATCTCTCTAGCTCGGCTCAAATCTTCACTTGCATTACTAAAACTATCGTTAAAAAAGATCTTTGTAGCACACATTCCAGCTAAATATACTTTGATCTTTGAAAACATAGCGGTTTTTGATTGTATCTCTTGATCGATATCTTTGAGTCTATCGTTCGTGAGAGTAATTTTATCAAAATCCACTTCAAACCAATACGCACACAAAGCTTTTGCACCCTGATATACAGCTTGAATTTTTTTCTCTTCATCACTAAAACTCAACAAGCGTTTTTTGCCGATAAGTACCTTTTGTCTTACTTTGAAAAAATCTTCCATCAACAGCACTTCTCTGTTTTCTCTCAGTGCATTAATAGCCGCTTCATTAACAAAAGTACTCAAAGCAGCACCACTAAATCCGACACTCATTTTTGCTATCTCATAAACATTAACTTCACTTGTTTTTCCTTTGAGATAGTTTTGTAAAATCTTTACACGATCATCAAAATCTGGCATTGGAATAAAAATGCGTCTATCAAAACGACCTGAGCGAAGCAATGCTTCATCGATTACTTCAATCTTATTTGTTGCACCAACCACAATCACGCCGCTATTTTCTTCAAAACCATCCATTTGCGTCAAAAGTTCATTGAGCGTTGATTCTCGCTCATCATTTCGCATACCGCCACGAGCTTTGCCCACTGCGTCTATCTCATCTATGAAAATAATAGAAGGGGCATTTGCTTTTGCATAAGAGAAAAGTTCTCGCACCCTTTTAGCGCCCATCCCCACATAAATCTGCACAAAACTCGCACCACTTTGGTAGTAAAATGGTACGCCAGCCTCTCCGGCAACTGCTTTTGCAACCATCGTTTTTCCAACTCCAGGAGGTCCTATAAGCAACACACCTCTTGGCAATGAAATGCCAAGTCTGTGGTATTTTTGTGGGCTTTTGAGAAAATCTACAATCTCCTGCAACTCCTCTTTTACCTCATCAATCCCTGCAACATCAGCAAATTTGTATCTTGAAGTACTAGCCCTAATTATTGATTTTGCAAAAGGATCTAGCACGCTATAAGCACTTTGATGTGTTTCTTGCTCCTTCTTAACACTCTCTTCTCGTTTTTTTCGCATATAAACTATGAAGCCAAAAAGAAAAAAACTTAATACCACAACAAGCAACAATTCTTGCAAAAATGGATCTGTATTGCGTACTTGTATCGGAACTTGCTCTAAAAGCTTTGTGATATCAACACCATCTTTAACTATGGCATAGCTATCAGTATTTGAGTATAAAAGTATCTGTTCATCTTCAATCACTGCTTTTTGGATAACACCACTTTGCAAAAGCATATTGTAGGTAGGTAGATTGATGATCTTGATATCATTTTTGAGATATGCAACTACCAAAAGTAGGAACACTATCAATAAAGCCCCCACGGTTATCATCAGTTTTTTTGATTTAATATGTAGCATAATTTCCATCCTCTTTAGCATCAAATTGCTTTACATGTAGCCAAGTTTTGAGCAGATCTGCTTCGCTTTTAATTTTGATTTTATTGTAAAATTGATCATAGCCCACAAAAAAATCATCCTTTAATTCTTCCACTAAAACCTCTAGGATGGTGTTATTTTTTTTGCGAAAAGCATAATTTTTAGCATCTACCAAAGCTTGAATTTGCAACAATCTTTGTTTTGCCACATCACCTCTTATTTGTGGCTTCAAAAGAGCGCTTGGCGTGCCATCTCGTTTTGAATATACAAAAGCATGGATATGTGTGAGTGGAAATTTTTCAAGTGTAGCGAACGCTTCATCCCAAACTTCGGGAGTTTCTCCTGGATGACCTGTGATAAAATCAGTTCCCAAAGCAAAACCTTTGGCGGCAAGTTCTTCAAATAAAATCAAATCTTTATGCACTTGATTGCGTCGCTTCATAAGTGCTAACATATTTTTTGAAGTGTGTTGCAAAGCTACATGTAAGTGTCTCTCTAGCCACGGCTCATCTAAAATCTCTTTAAAACTTGCATCAATTTGCACAGGCTCAATGCTTCCTAATCGTATACGCCTGACACCTTTTATCAAACTTATGTGTTGCAACAATTCTCCAAGACTCGTGTTTTTATCTTTGCCATAACTACCGATATTTGTGCCTGAGAGTACAAACTCGCCAAAACCATTGGCTGCTAATTTTTTTATCTGCTCAAGTATCTTTGCCTCATCTTGACTTCTCGCATCGCCTCGCACAAAAGGGATGATGCAATACGAACAACGAAAATCACACCCTTCTTGAATTTTGATAAATGCTTTGCTTTTTGAACTCATATCACTCACAATTGTACTATCAAGTGAGTGCAAATCCCCCATCTGCATAAATGAAGATGGAGCATGTAGGAGTGTGTTGATCTGCTCTTTTTCAGAGTGTCCAAGCACGCCAAAAACTTTTTTGGCCCGCAAAAGTTCTTCTCCACGGCTCAACGCTCCACAGCCAGCTAGGATCACTTTTTTACCTGTTCTGTTTTGTGCATTGATATAATTTCTCGCACCACTATCGGCACCATTTGTTACCGTACAAGAATTGATAACCACGATATCAGCGCTCGCTTCATCATCTACTATCTCAAAATCTTTTATATTTTGCATCATCACTTGTGTATCATAGATATTTGTACGGCACCCAAATGTTTTAAAAAAAACTTTTTGTTTCAATTCTTATTTCTCCTGTTTTTTAAAGCAAGTCTTGCCTTTGACAAGAATGAAACTCTTAAGATAAATGCTTGCGGGTTTCATTAAAATAGCACATCCTTGTTGATATCAATATCTAGTGGTGTTTTTCTTTGGTATTTGAGATTGATAGTTTGTGTTGGATAGGCGATAGTGATATCATCTTCTTTGTTGATAGCATCCACGATATCCGCTGAGATATTGCTTCGCAGAGTCAAAGCAGCGTAAGAATTTGTCATATACCATGTGCTTATCACTAGGCCATACGGTTCATAAAATGAGAAAATACGCGGTTCAACATTTGTATTTTTAAGACTATATTGATGTCGCAATTGATTCAAATTTCTTCTTGCTATATCGGTGTATCCTTTGGAATATTTTTTTGT
Organism: Sulfurospirillum sp.; assembly: GCA_014859685.1. GTDB lineage: Bacteria > Campylobacterota > Campylobacteria > Campylobacterales > Sulfurospirillaceae > UBA6810. Next base: position 125,861 of record JACUTU010000005.1, read on the forward strand.
AATTTCCTTGATAATATAGAGTGCTTTCTTGTGGTTTGAATCAAAAGTGATCGTCACATCGATGCCATCCCAAACTGTTTTGAGAGTTCCATGCGTGTAATTTGAGATAAGCGTTGTGAAGATAAAATTATTTGGCACAAAAAATACCCTTCCAGATCGACGATTTTCCATATATGTAGTAAGTGTGATATCCTCAAATATCGTCATTCGCAAAAGTGAAATATCGATGATATCGCCCACATAAGGCGCTCCATCCTTGAGTACTTTGATGCGATCTCCCACATGAAAACTTCCGCCAAAAACAATTACAAGCCAACCCAAAATGCTCATAAACCAATCTTTCATAGCGATCGCAATACCTGCAGATGCAAAACCCAAAACAGTCACAAGATAAGAAACATTTTCAATATACGCAAACAACAAAATGATCAAAATCAATGTGATATTTATAAAATTGATAATCTTATTTGCCATATAGTATCGTTCATTGTCTTTTATATATTTTTTAGCAATCATTTTAAATATTAACGACAAGACGATAACGATGATCACAAATACTGCGATATTTAATGCCCGCTCCATCTGCTCTTTGATCTCATTTGTAACACCATACTTGATCTCATCTACTTTTTTAGTGTAGAGTGAATAAGTAGTTTGTGCAAGCTCGTGAGCACCATCAAATGCAATGAGATCTTTATCTATAGTAAGTAACTTTTGTTGGTTTTCCTCCGTATCAAAGAGTGTGACAACCTGCGTTACAAGTTCTCTTTTTTCTTGCAACTTTTTGATGAGCAAATCTAGTGTTGTTATCCTTGCGTTATAATCTGCCCTATCTTTTTCAATGAGTTTGATATATGAGAGTGCCGTAAAGATAGCAAAGGGACTGCTTATGTTTGGTTTAGGAGCGAGATCATCTGGTTTTACTATACTCAAAAATGGAGAAATTTTAAACTCTTGTAGCAATTCTAATTGCTTTTCAAGATTGTTTTGTTTTAAGCTTAATTCTTTTATTTTTGCTTTAGAAATATCATCTTTGCGTTTTGAGAATATTTTGATCTGCTCGTCGATACTAGTAAGTTCTTCCAAAAGTCGCTGGTATGCTGCATAATTTTCATAACGAATGAGCCAGATATTGTCCTTTATCGTTGCATCTATATTTGCTATTTGCACTCTAAGTGTATCCAACTTGCGTTGCATCTCCTTTTGAAGTGTGGCATTTGTCTCAGCTTCAAAGCTTGCATTGAGATCTTCTCTAGCAAAAGTAAAAGATAAAAAAAGTAATGCAATAAGCCAAAAATATCTACGCATGAAATGCCTCCAACGATGTGCAAATTGTCTCTTTTGTGATATCATCTTTTATAGCAAATGATCCAATTGTTTTGGGTAAAATAAACTTTATCTTATGATTGTGTGATTTTTTATCCAAGAAAAACGCCTCATAAAATTTTTCTACATGTAAGAGTTCATAGCTAGTTGGCAAGTTGTAGCCCTCAAGCAATGCTTGCACTCTTGCAGCATCTTCTTCGCACATCAAGCCCAAAGTGAGAGCAAGTGCATTTGCCATGCACATACCAATGCCAACTGCTTCGCCGTGCAAATAGCGAGTATAGTGTGTTTCATTTTCAATCACATGAGCAAAAGTATGACCATAATTCAAAACCGCTCGAATGCCCTCTTCTTTCTCGTCTTGTGCCACAACGCTCGCTTTGATGGCAACGCATTTTTGGATAGCTTGCTTGAGATTTGCCTCTACATGTAAGCTGTTATTTTCCAGCCAATAAAAAAAATCTGCATCAAAAGTAACTGCCATTTTGATGATCTCAGCCACGCCAGCACTGAATTCGCGTTGTGGCAATGTTTGCAAAAATTTACTCTCACAATACACCGCCATTGGCTGCCAAAATGAGCCGATAAGATTTTTACCAAAACTATTGTTGATACCGGTTTTTCCTCCAACACTTGCATCAACTTGTGCTAAAAGTGTTGTGGGAATTTGGATAAATTTGATGCCTCGCTGGTAGATTGAAGCACAAAAACCGCACATATCGCCAATCACTCCGCCACCAAAAGCTATCAAAACAGATTTGCGATCGAGCCTATTTTTGAAACACTCTTCTAAGATAAAATTGATTGTTTCAAAATTTTTGTATTTCTCACCATCAGGAATAATAATCTCATAGCACTCTTTAGCCTTGATAGTTTGCAAAATCGCATCACCATGCAACGCCCAAATCGTAGGATTTGAGACGATGGCTACTTTTGTATCAAACGATAAATGTTCTAATTCATCGATATAAACCGTGTAATCTTGTGTTTTTTTTGCCTGAAAATTGATCTGAACTTGCATATGTAATCCCAAAATAAATATGCTAGATTATACTCAATTAGGACTTAATTTCTCACAAAGCCGTTGGGATAAAAAGCTGGTAGCAGTTAGAAAGTTTGAAATAGAGTCGTTCCATATCGGTAGAAAAGATTGACAAAAGATTTGGCGAGAGAATTTTTTTATTGAACGGCACAAATTGCAAGATATCGTTTCTATTTTGCAAGATTAGTAAGGGATTTTTGTTTTCACTGATGATATCTATCTCTTTTCCAAAAAGTTTTGAAAGATTTATAAAGTGTTCCACCAAAGAATTTCGCTCATTGAGACCATTTGGATTAAAGTTGTAGAGTTTGATCCCCAAATCAAGTTGCGAAGAGAGGTCAAAAACAACTGATGATTCTCTTTCTATATCTTCGCTATCACTGGAGAGTACAACACTTTCTTTAATATTTGCAAAACCCCATGCGCCAATTTTAAAAACAGGTATATGAATATCAAAAAGTGACTTTGTGTGCTTGATAAAAAAATCATTCGAAACAACAAGCAAACCAACATCACTATCATGTAAATCTTCTCGCATAACATCGATAGCACTGTGTTTAAAATAATCAATACTCACATCGATATATTTACTATCATACCCTTTTATCTTATCCAAAGTTGTGCAAATTGTTGGATTAATGATCTTGATATATAGTTTGATGCTATTGATTTTAGCATGCAAGAGCAGAGCATCATCAACGATTTTTTCTATAGTTTTTATGTGCATATTTTTCATATCCACAAGGCAGTAGATACTATTGCCAAAAGGTGATGGAAACTGTCCTATCTCTCGTTTAATACTTCTATAAACACTTTGTAAAACAACAGGATCACCAACAGCCAAAAGCATATCATTTGGCTGAATCATAAGTGTAGGACGCGGTAAAATCAGTTTATTTGCTCTATATACTGCGGAGATTTTCCATCTGTTTTGTTGAATAGATGCGATGTGTCTATACACATAAGAGCTTCCGATAGGCACTCGTATCTCCATGATTTCTCCAGTACCCAAACCAACATTTTGTGCGATAACAGGTACATTTGGGAGATAATCAGCAAAACGCGATGAGAGGATATTTTTTGTTTTTAGTAGCATAAGCTTGGTGTCATCATACTCCAAATTCCATTTATCCATAATCATAATTTGTATATCTTTTTTAATTTTGCGTATATTTTCATAACTCGCCGTTGCGTCTAATTTTTCTGCAACTACAATCATCACCTGAACATAGTCTCTATACAAAAATGGGCTAAGTTTTTCAAAACTCGTAGGATCAAAAGAAAAAAATGAAAAATTTTCCGCTTTTTTATCAGGAAGCGTTGCGTCATTGTAGCTTATGACCTCATAAAGATTATCACTTGCATCGGTATCCATAACTCTTTGTAAAAAATGTTTTGCTAAAATACCATCAGCAATGATTAAAATTTTTTTCATTCTCTCTCCGTGGGTTTAATTTGTTATTTCAAAAAAAGGGGTATTATACCAAATGAAAATTTTTTTTGGCATCTTTTTTTACGCAGTAACTTCACTTTTTGGTTTTGAATACTTGCTTGAGAAGACATTTTTACAAGATTCTTCACTTATAAAAGATGAGTTAATGCTCAAAAAGCTAGAGAAGCAAAAAACAGCAAGCAATGCCCAAGAATTGCTACAAAATTCTATAAAAATAAAAAAACAAACTATTGCTTTTGAGATTATCCGTCAAATGCTCAATCAAAAAAATGATCAACAAAAAAAGATAAAAACCATCTTGGAAAATGCGACCTTACCACAAGATAACAATGCTACTAAAGCTCTACATGTAAGCCTCAACGCACAGCTCCAATCAGAATTTTTACATCTTTTAGCCCTAGAAAATATAGAAGATGGGGTAAAAAAACTCTACGAGGATTTGGCATTATTTTCTGAAAATGTTCGTGATAAAAATTCATTTTTGCTCACCAAAGCAAAGATCTTTTTTTTGACAGGAACGCTAGTTTCAAAACTAAAAGAAGCGCAGTACTTTGCCAAAATTCACTTTTCAAGCAATGACACGAACATCAGCTCTTACTCTATGTCACTGCTTGCATGGTATGCTAAAAAGATGCGAGAAATGGAAAAAGCGAAGATAGAACTTACAGGGCATAGCGACATATTGCAAGGCTCACTTGAAAATGAGAAATTAGCATTACAAAGAGCGGAGGAAACAAAAAAAGCACTTGTGAGTTTTGGACTTGAAGCCAAAAATATCACTACAAAAACTCACAGCGATTTATATCCAATCGCAAGTCAAGAAACACCGCAAGGACGCCTTTTAAATAGACGCGTTACCATAAAAATCATAGAGGAAAACAATTGAAATTTAGAATCGATGGCACAGATCAAGCAGCACGCGCTTGCACAATCCAAACAACTCATAGTACTATTCAAACACCTGTTTTTATGCCCGTTGGCACCGCAGGAAGCGTGAAAAGTTTAGATGCTCAAGATATGGCACTAGAACTTGGAGCGCAGATTATTTTGGGTAACACTTATCATTTGTATCTAAGACCAAGCGATACTGTAGTAAAGCATTTTGGTGGATTGCATGGTTTTACAAAGTTTCCAAATAGCTTTTTAACAGATAGCGGCGGATTTCAAGCATTTTCACTCAGTGACATCTCAAAAGCTGACGCATTTGGTATCCATTTTAAAAGCCACATAGATGGGAGTAAACACTACTTTACACCACAAAAAGTGCTTGATATTCAGTACAATCTCAATGCAGACATCATGATGATACTCGATGATCTCGTGGCTCTGCCTGCAACGAAAGAAAGAATAGCACTCTCCATAGAACGCACAACAAATTGGGCAAAAGAAGCGATAGTTCACCACAACACTCAAAAGCAAAAAGGTTTAAGAACTCATCAAAATATCTTTGCTATCATTCAAGGAGGCACTGATGAAGGATTTCGCAAAATATCTGCAACAGAACTGTGTGCTTTAGAAGATTTTGATGGCTATGCTATCGGGGGCTTGAGTGTCGGAGAAGCCAATCAACAGATGTATGATACCGTTGCATTTACCACTCCTTTCATGCCACAAAACAAACCTCGATATCTTATGGGCGTTGGCACACCCGAAGATTTAGTAGAAAATGTAGAGCGTGGTGTGGATATGTTTGATTGTGTTATGCCAACAAGAAATGCCAGAAATGGCACACTTTTTACTTCGTTTGGCAAGATAAACATCAAATCTGCCAAATACCAATTAGACGATGATCCAATAGATCCACAGTGCGATTGTTTTACATGTAAACATTATAGCAAAGGGTATTTATCACACCTCTATCGCTCGAGAGAACTCACTTATTTTAGGCTTGCGAGCTTACACAATTTGCACTACTATCTCACTTTAATGAAAGAGATGCGTCACGCTATACTCGATCATAGATTTCGTGCATTTAAACAAGAATTTTATGCAAAAAGGACGGTCAAATGAGATGCGAATGGTGTAAAATAGCTTTCATTATCACAGCTTCCATAGCTGCAATTTTAGCATTTAGTTATCAATTTATCGATCCAGCACCGCCAAGAACTATCACGATAGCAACTGGTTCAACTTCTGGTTCGTATTTTAGTTTTGCAAATACATATAAAAAACTTTTACAAAAACAAAGGTTTGAACTCGTGATCGTGCCAACAGCTGGATCAGTGGAGGCTTTGCAAAAGCTACAGAACAAAGAAGTTGATGTTGCCTTTATTCAAGGCGGTACAGCGCAACAAAGTGACAAAGAAAATCTTGAATCGCTTGCAAGTATCTATTTTGAGCCATTATGGATTTTTTATAATGCAAATTTAAATTTTAAATACATCAATGAACTCAAAGGAAAAAAGATCGCTATTGGAGCTTTGGGAAGTGGCACAAGACCATTGGCGCTTGATATTCTTCATGAAAATCATATAAATGAAAATAATTCTCATCTACTAGAACTTTCTGGAAAAAATGCAAAAGAATCTCTTTTAAATGGTGAAATTGATGCTTTTTTTACCGTGATATCTCCGCATTCACCTATGATTCAAGAATTACTTATAAATCCAAATATCAAGCTTTTAAACATCAAAAGAGCGAATGCTTATAGCAAAAGATTTCAATACTTAACTCCGTTACACCTCAGTGAAGGAGTTGTAAACCTTGAAAAAAATATCCCAACACAAAATATAACACTTCTAAGCACAACAGCGACACTTGTCATACAAAAAGATCTCCACCCAGACCTGATCCGGCTATTGCTAAAAAGTGCTAAAGAAATACACGCAAAAACTTCTATTTTTCAAGAAAGCGAAAATTTTCCAAGCGATAAATACCTTCAAATTCCTATCAATCAAGACGCACAACACTATTTGCAAAAAGGTGATTCATTTTTAGAAAAGATATTTCCTTTTTGGATCGCAAGCACAATTGATCGATTTATCATCATGATTATTCCACTTTTAACACTTTTATTTCCAATCATCAAAGGAGCTTTGCCGCTATACCGTTGGAGAATTCGTTCCAAAATATACAAATGGTATAAAATACTCCATGAAATTGATCTCAAATTAGACTGCTTAAATGCAAACGAATTGAAATCTATACAAACAGATCTTGAAAAAATGGCACATGATATACAGCATGACAGCAAAATTCCACTTTCTTACATGGGCGAATATTACGACCTCAGGGTTCATGCGGATCTTATCTTGGCGCGAATAGAAAAAAAACTTGTAGTGGTATGATTTATTTTTTATTTAGAATTTTTTAAGTACTATACAAAAAAGGAGATACTTATGTTTTCACCACTAGATGATTTTTTAAAAAAAGATTATGCCTCTGGAATATTGCTCATTGGTGCAACACTGCTTGCTCTTTTCTTGCAAAATAGCTTCTTTTCTCCACTATACAATGGCTTTTTACATACGCCGGTTGAGATAAAAATAGGTGCTTTACACCTTGCTAAACCTTTGTTGTTGTGGGTCAATGACGGGTTGATGGCGATATTTTTTTTCCTAGTGGGACTTGAGATTAAGCGAGAAGCACTTGAGGGTCATCTTTCTTCTAAAGAACAGATAGCACTGCCAGCTATCGCCGCAACTGGCGGGGTTGTTGTTCCAGCACTTGTTTTTGTTGCGTTCAATTTTGGCAGTGATTTTGCGATGAAGGGCTGGGCTATACCGACAGCTACAGACATTGCATTTGCACTTGGCGTACTTTCATTGTTGGGAAATCGTGTTCCTGTTTCTTTAAAACTTTTTTTACTTGCTTTAGCCATCATTGATGATCTAGCAGCGATCATTATCATCGCTCTTTTTTATACGAGCGATTTATCGATGATTTCAATTTTGATAGCGTCTATCGCTCTTATTGCTCTTTTTATAATGAATAAAATGAATGTTATCAGAAAAGCAGCTTTTATACTTATAGGTATCGTGCTTTGGGTGAGTGTTCTAAAATCTGGCGTTCACGCGACTCTAGCCGGTGTAGCATTAGCTTTTATGATTCCTCTTAACAGTAAATACAAAAACGGCAAACCTTTTTCGATGAGCAAACAGATGGAACATGATCTGCATGGCTGGGTAAGTTTTCTCATATTGCCACTCTTTGCATTTGTAAATGCTGGTGTTGATCTTCGAGGTATTTCTATAGACGCTTTGTTTGCGCCTGTGCCTATGGGTATATTGTTAGGTCTTTTTATCGGTAAACAACTTGGAGTTTTTGGATTTAGTTGGATTGCAATCAAAACAGGAATGACAAAACTACCACAAAATAGTAGTTGGATGCAACTCTATGGCGTGAGTGTTATCACGGGGATTGGTTTCACCATGAGTTTATTTGTAGATACTTTAGCATACAACGATACTGATCAATTTATGTACACAGACAAACTAGGAATTCTTTTAGGATCACTATTTTCAGCGATTCTAGGCTATCTTATCTTGAGATTTGCAAAAAATGCCGAATTGTAGTTTTAGAGAGTTGTAGGGACAAATGTTCCTACAACAAAATGCAGTTTCCTTAGAAAAATCAACACTTTTTTAACTACAACCTCGCAAGCACAGCAGCCTCATGCGCACCTAAACCCTCTGCATTGGCAAGTCTTGCACATGCAACACCCACTTCTTGCAAACCTTTTTGACTCATGCTGATGATGGAAGTTCGCTTCATAAAATTCTCAACCCCAAGGGGTGAATAAAATTTTGCAGTGCCGCCAGTTGGCAAAGTATGGTTTGGTCCAGCGATATAATCTCCTATTGGCTCAGGCGTGAATTGTCCCATAAAAATCGCTCCTGCATGTTTGATCTGTGGCAAAATATCAAATGGATGTTTAGTCACTATCTCTAAATGTTCAGGGGCTATTTGGTTCATAAGAGCAACCGCTTCATCCATGTCACATGTAACAATTATAGCACCCCTATCTTGTATAGATTTACCAGCTATTGCTTTTCTAGAAATTTTTTCAAGCCACTCATAAATTTTTGTTTTTGTCTGCAATGCTATTTGCTCAAACGGCGTTATTAAGATAGAACTTGCCATCTCATCATGTTCTGCTTGTGAAAGTAAATCTATAGCCAAAAGATTTGTATCTGCACTTTCATCAGCTAAAATGCCTATTTCACTTGGTCCTGCTATCATATCGATATTGACTTCACCAAAAACCATTTTTTTAGCTGTTGCTACAAATATATTTCCAGGACCTGTTATCACATCTACTTTTGGAATAGTTGCCGTTCCATATGCCATGGCCGCAATGCCGCTCGCACCCCCTACTTTATAAGCCTTAGTTATGCCACAAAGATGCATTGCTGCTAACAAGAGTTCGTTGAGTTCGTTGTTTGGTGCTGGAGTACAGACTACTATCTCTTTCACTCCAGCCACGATTGCTGGAATAGCATTCATCAAAAGAGAGCTTGGATACGCTGCCTTTCCCCCAGGGATATATAGCCCTGCTCTATCTACAGCATTTACTTTTTGCCCCAAAACAGTTCCATTGTCCTCAAAGTCAAGCCATGAACTTGGTTTTTGTTTCTCGTGATATGTCTTGATGCGATTATATGCTAAAGAAAGTGCGTCTTTGAGTTCGGGCGAGATATTTTCATACGCTTCCCTCATCGATGTAGTTGAGATTTGCAAATCACTTTGCGTGCTTGCTTGCCATTTATCAAACTTGCTTATATGCCTTATAAGCGCTGCATTACCCTCATTTTTAATCTCAGCGATAATGCCAGAAACTATGGTTGAAACATTGTCCATGTCCATATGTCCGCGTTTCAAAAGCGAATCAAAATTTTCTTTAAAATTACTATCTGTTGTTTTATATATCTTCATTTTTTTCATCCTTTAAAAGCTCGATTATACCATACTTGTATTTATATCTTTCTAACATCGATTCATTGCCTAAAAGTCCACCTTGATGGATATAAATCAGATCACCTTGCAAGGTGTGCCAGTACTCTAAAAGCTTTCTCCAACCTACAACATCATAAATCAAATCGTATTGAATGTGTGTGTATTGTTCGAGTTCGCTCCAAATTTTATAAAGTTCAAGCGAGGGTTTTGCATAATGGAATTTTTGAGAAATGTCCAATATTTTTGGAAAAAACTCTTCATTTTGTTCAAGCATTTGCCACTGTTTTTTAAGGTATACATCATCTGCAACAGTGCTACATGTAAAGACTGGATATTGAAGATACTTTTGCAGATACAAAGCTGTCGTGCCTGTACCAGAGGGTAAAAATACAAAAGGATTTTGCAAATGATGTGTTCTTATATCGTCTTGTAATTCTTGAGCTAAAATCTTCAAACCAAACTCCGCTTCACTTTGGCGTCCACCTTCTTGAACCACTAATGTGTCTTTACGAGCAAGTGCATTTGCACTCAAATTTGTATCTTCACTTTGGTATATTTTCATCCCATTTTGCAAAGCTGCTTTATAGTTTCCGATAGGATTTTGCTGCAAAAAAGAAGGAATTTGTTTGCAAAAATAGATAAATTCCCAGCCCCGCATGCGTGCCAATACTGAAAGCGAATACATGGCGTTTGATTGGTTGGATCCATAAGAAACAACACGCCTTACATGTAAGTATTCTTGAGATAAAAAGTAATGCAATTTGCGTGCTTTGTTACCCGAAAAATCAGCATGCAACAAATCATCTCTTTTAAGATAAAAGTCTCTATTTCTAAAATGCTGTTTTTGTAGTGGTGATGGAGAAAATTGCATAGAATTTAAGAGCCTTTCGCAAGACTCTTTTTTTTAGTTTCTATCGATACAATTGAGATCTGAAAAAGCTTTTTTGAGTCGTTCAATAACAGATTCTTGAGCAGATCGTAAAAATTTTCGTGGATCATAGTAATTTTTATTTGGTTTGTCTTCGCCTTCAGGATTGCCGATTTGAGACTGAAGATATGACGCGTATTTTTGTGTATAAGTCCTCACACCATCCCAAAAAGCCCATTGAGTATCTGTGTCGATATTCATCTTCACCACGCCATAATCTATAGCTTCTCGTATATCGCTAAGTTCACTTCCACTACCGCCGTGAAACACAAAATTGACTGGTTTTTCACAGGTATCAAGTTTTTCTTGTATATATTTTTGAGAATTATCCAAAATCTTTGGTGTTAAATTGACATTGCCAGGTTTATAAACTCCGTGCACATTACCAAATGAAGCAGCAATTGTAAAATTTGAGCTTATCTTAGAGAGCCTTTCGTATGCAAGTGCAACATCTTGTGGTTGCGTATAGAGTGCGGAATTGTCCAACTTTGTGTTATCAACGCCATCTTCTTCACCACCTGTACAGCCAAGTTCTATCTCAAGTGTCATACCTATTTTGCTCATTCGCTTCAAATACTGCTCACATGTAGCGATATTTTCTTCCAAACTCTCTTCCGAGAGATCCAACATGTGAGAGCTAAAGAGTGGTTTGCCTGTCTTTTCAAAGTTCTTTTCTCCAGCATCCAAAAGAGAATCTATCCAAGGCAAGAGTTTTCTATTTGCATGGTCTGTATGTAAAATCACAGGTACACCATAAGCACTTGCTACATAGTGTGTGTGCAAGGCTCCGCTGATAGCACCCAAAACTCCAGCTTGCTTAGCATCGATGCCTTTTCCTGCATAAAACTGCGCACCACCATTTGAAAATTGCACTATTATAGGAGAATTGATATTTTTTGCCGCTTCTAAAACAGCGTTGAGCGAATCTGTCCCAACAACATTGACCGCTGGAAGGGCGAAATTGTTAGCTTTTGCAATATCAAATATCTTCGCGACATCATCACCACTTACAACACCTGCCTTTACAAAATCGAAAATTTTTGCGCCCTTCATAACACACCTCTTTTATTTTATAATTATTTTTGCGGTTTTTCTTAACTCTTGTGCTTTATCCGATACACTCACACGAAATTTTTCCATATGCAATCCATTTTTAATACGCTCTTTTGCTTCTTCATATTTTACAACTCCGCCGCCTTTGCTCTCTTCTTTCAAAATCACATGATGCCCAAAACTTGTTTTTACAGGTGTTTGTGTCATCGCACCATCTTTGAGTGCAAATGCGGCTTGTGAAAATTCAGGAACCATCATGCGTTCATTAAACCAACCAAGATCACCGCCATTTGGTGCTGATGGGCCAGTTGACTTAGCTTTTGCAAGCTCTATAAATTTGTCATTGAGTGCTTTACCGCTTAAGCCTTTAAGTTCAGCTATAACAGCTTTTGCATCCTCTTGGGTTTTGAGTAAAATATGTCTAGCTTTGATTTGTTTTGGATCAACTAATTTGTTTTTATTCTCATCATAGTATTTTTTTATATCAGCTTCACTCACTACAACATTATCATATACTTTTTTCATCCATACTTCAAGTGCTAAGTTTTTTTTCACTTCAACAAGTGCTTCTTGAAAAGCTTTATCTTTTTCGATACCTGATTTCATCGCTTCTTTTGCCAAAAGTTTTCTATCAATAGCTTGATCGATGATCTGTTTTTTTACATCTGGCGTTATGCCACCTTGTGCGAGTTGAGGCATTTGTGCAAGTATAGCTTGCATATCTTGATCATTGATCTCGTCTTCATCTACTGTTGCAAATACCGCTGCATTAAGACTAAGTGCTAAAAACGAAGCCGTTACGATACTTAAAATTTGCTTTTTCATCTAATTCCTTCTAATGTAATTTTTCAATTTGAGCATTTTACTCATCTTTGAATTAAAAAATGATTATACCAAAGTGGCATAAATGCTTCCTAAATAGTTTTGCTATAATCATTACAAAATTTACTTTATGCTTCAATAGCAAGGAAACGGACGATATGAAAAAAGCAAGTAAAAAAGATGTAGCATTTATCAAAACAACATTGAGCGAAAGATATGCTGATGCGGTTAGTGAGTTGCGGTACACAAGCCTTTATGAACTCTTAGTGGCAGTTATGCTCTCAGCACAATGCACAGACAAAAGAGTGAACATCATCACACCAAATCTTTTTGCAGCATATCCCAATACTAAAAAATTAGCGCTTGCTGATATAGATGAACTCAAAGCACTTATAAATTCTTGCTCATTTTTCAACAACAAAGCAGCCAACCTCATCAAAATGGCTCGCAGTGTAGAGGAAAATTTTGGTGGCATGATACCACTTGATGAAGCATCGCTTATCTCTTTGGCTGGAGTTGGACAAAAAACCGCACATGTAGTTATGATAGAACACACAGGTGCAAATGTGATGGCTGTAGATACTCATGTTTTTCGTGTTTCACACAGATTGGGACTCAGCGTTGCAAAAACACCAAGTGCAACAGAACTAGATTTGAGTAAAAAATTTCAAACCAACCTACATGTACTCCACCAAGCGATGGTTCTTTTTGGCAGATATACATGTAAAGCAAAAAATCCCCTTTGTGAGGAGTGTTTTTTAAGTAGTGTTTGCAAAAGCAAAGAGAGTTTTAAAGCGGGCTAATCACCCAAAACAGTGTTGAGCCATTTGATAGAACATCCAAGTGATGAATACTGTGGCAATGGTGGTTTTTGTTCACCAAAAAGTGCTATAAGTGCTTCTCTGAGATCTTCACTCTTTACAGATCGCTCATCATGCCAATTATCATCTACTCTACCATGATAAAAGAGTTTCGCCTCTTTATCAAACAAAAAGATTTCAGGCGTACATGTAGCTTTGAGTGAATGAGCAACCGCTTGCTCTGCATCGATGAGATAAGGAAAATCAAAGCCAAACTCTTTTTGCTTATCGAGCATATGTGCAGGTGAATCTTCGGGATAATTTGGATGAATATTTGGATTGATTGCGACCGTATTGACATCCAATTTTTTTGCAAATTCAGCCACTTTTATCAACCGCGACCAGATCGCATTTGAATAGGGGCAATGGTTGCACATCACAGCTATAATAAGTCCTGTTTTGCCAAGTAATTCTCGCGAATTATAAACCTTTTCACAAGCATCACTTAAAGAAAACTCTCGCAACACACTACCCAACGCCAATTCTTTTGATTTTACAAGTGACATTTTATCCTACCTTTTTTATAATTTGCTCAACGATTTGAAAAATTCTTGCAACTGAAGCGAGATCACATTCTTCTTTGGTCGAGTGTGGAAATCTAATAGTTGGTCCTATTGACACGGCTTCAATCTTTTTTTGTTGCGTTTGTATAAGCACACCACATTCAAGTCCAGCGTGAATCGCACGCAAAGCAATGCCATCATAAGTTTTTTGCATCTGCTCTTGAACAAGCTTTGTAAAAGTCCCAATTTGTGGCTTCCAAGCCGCATGCATCTGCTCTTGTTCAACACTAAAACCAGCCAATCTAAAAAGAGACATACATTCGAAACTCGCTTGAAGCAGATCATCATCGCTCATAGCTCTTACATTTACATCGATAATAATTTTCGTACCATCTTGCCTAATTTTTCCTATATTTGCACTGATAGAAGGTATCTGAAACTCTTTGTCAAAAACGCGAACTCCTTGGTGTATCGCATTTAAAGCAAGCAACACAACTGCACCATCCTTAAGAGCTTCTTGTTTTGGATCTGCAATTTGGCATTTGCGTACTCGTGCATCCATAAGTGAAAAATCTTGCCCTGTAGCAATTATAGCTTTTGCACTTTTAGGGATTGAGTTACGCATCTGCCCGCCTTCTAAACTGATAAGCTCCATATTTTTGTGTTGCAATAATTCTGCTACCAAGACTTTTATAGCAGAAGGAATATCCTTATCTATATCCACGCCAGAATGCCCGCCAATAAATCCATCTACACTTATTTCAAAAAACAAGCTCTCTTTTGGTAAACTTTTACAAGTAAATTCTCTTGAAGCAACTATATCAACACCACCGGCACAACCAACATAGATCTCATCTTCTTGTTCACCATCAAGGTTCAGTAAGTAAGAGGATTGTAATTGCAATTGTAATTGGCTAGCTCCGATAAGACCCACCTCTTCATTGCTCGTAAAAAGTACTTCAAGATTGGCAAATTTTTGCATACATGTAAAGATTATCGCCATTCCCATGCCATTGTCAGCACCTAGCGTTGCATCTTTGGCACTCAATATATCACCCTCAAATACAAGTTCCATGGCTTCAGTATGACCGATACAAACCATATCATAATGTGCTTGTAAACAAATCCTTGGCGTACCTTTTGAGGCTAAGATATTTTCATACGCATCAACTTGCACATCAAAACCACATGCTTTTGCATATACTATGATATGCTCTTTTAGTTTTTCGGCTTTATAGCTACAATGCGGCAGTGATGCTATTTTTTTAAAATGTTCTATGATTTCACTCAAGGCTTTTTCCTTCTCATCAAAATTTAACGATTAAAATGCTAGTATAGCTTTTATGAAAAAGTTATTAATCCCTATTGTACCATTTCTTTTCTCTGGATGTTTGTATGTCAATGATCGTGGCATTGATACACATTATTACAATACATGTAAAGAGTATTATGATTCTATGGGCGTGTATCATAAGCAGTGCGATGAAAATTTGCTTGAATTTCAAAGTATCAAAAATGAAACCGCACAAATCATAGACGAAACAAAAAAACTTTTTAAAGAAAGCAAATGAATCTTGAGCTTATCCGTCAGGAAAAAACACGCGGTTTTAGTTTTAAAGACAATAAAATCAAAAAAGAATTACTTGCTACCCTGCCGGAAATCAGCAATATAAAATATTTGCTTGAAGATCGCATCAGTATCAATGCCTTACATGTAAGTGCTGAAAATTTAGAAAAAATCCACCACATAGCACTTGCACTTCGACCATGGCGAAAAGGACCTTTTCAGGTATTTGACACCTTCATAGATACAGAATGGCAAAGTTTCATCAAATACAACCTTTTAGCCCCACATGTAAGTCTTAAAGATAAGATAGTAGGCGATATAGGTTGCAACAACGGTTACTATCTTTTTCGTATGCTACAAGACAAACCTAAAAAACTTGTCGGATTTGACCCTTCCATACTGTGCAATTTACAGTTTGATTTTATCAACAGTTTTTTAAAATCAGAGATAACTTTTGAACTTCTAGGTGTTGAACATCTTCCTTTTTATGAACATAAATTTGATCTGCTTTTTTGCCTTGGCGTACTGTATCACAGACCAAATCCCATCAATACACTCAAAGAACTCTACGCAGCCTTGTTACCTCAAGGTGAGCTTGTATTGGATACATTTATGATCGATGGCGATGAGTCTTATGCGCTTACTCCCGCAAAAACTTACTCAAAAATTCCAAATATCTACTTTATTCCGACCGTACGAGCATTGCAAAATTGGTGCGAAAGAGCCAAATTCTCCTCTTTTGAAGTATTGGCGATTAAGGCTACTGATATGCATGAACAGCGAAAAACAGATTGGATTTTGGGAGAAAGTTTGGAAAATTTTTTAGATCCATCTGATGCTACCAAAACAATCGAGGGCTATCCTGCACCAAAAAGAGTATACATTAAAGTTCGCAAATAAATATCCGATATAAGCTACACAAACGCATAGACAAGGAAGTCCAATGGCTCAAAATAGTGCAACAACTTTAGCAAAAGATTTAATCAATCAATCTCCTATTATTGATGAATTTAACAGTTCATTCGAAGAACACGAATCTCAAGAGCAAAATTCTTTTCAAGATCAAGATGAACTCAAAACACACAATCGCATCCGCAACAACCTTTGTGGCACCATCATCAAACTTGAACAAGGAGCTTCAAGAGTCAATTTACAAACGACAAAAGAGATGGTTGTAGATGATTTTGGCTTGATCCACAGTGGTTTTATAGCAAGTGCTGCTGATTATGCCGCAAGCGTTGCTATAAATGAAGAAAATCTCGTCATCATAGCAAGTCGCATCAAATTTTTAGCACCAGCAAAGCTTAATGATCTCATTGAATTTACAGCAAAAGCAAAATTTGAAGATAGCCGAAAAAGAGAGATCCGAGTCTCAGGTTACATCAATGAAATCCATGTTTTTGAAGGTATCTTTCAAGCAGTTATACTCGAAAATCACATCCTCAAAGCAGACATAAAACATCTCAAAAAAATGCACATAAAATAAAATATTTTTCTTCAAGAGGCACATCATTAATCTTTACGCTTTTTAGATGTATTCAAGCCAGCGGGGGAGAGTTTTTCTCTCTTCATGGCTTGTTGTTGTTCCGCCGTGACCTGGATAAATCTTCCAATTTTCTGTGTATCGTAAAAATTTTTTGATACTTTTTTTCATAGCTTGCGGGTCACTATAAGGAAAATCCACCCTCCCAATAGAGCCTTTAAACAAAAAATCTCCACTAAAAAGATTTTCGCCTATCAAGATACCGCTACATCCAGGAGTGTGTCCAGCAAAATGGAGATAGGAAAAACGAATACCATCGATCTCGTGCATCCTCTCATCTTCCACTAACACATCAGGTATGCTCACGGGTGTACCTTGGGAGAAAGGATCATTTGCTAACATAAAAGCATCATCGATTGGAATATACAAGGGTACATTGAGCTTTTCTTGCAACTCTTTATTGCTCCATACATGATCAAAATGCCCGTGTGTATTGAGTATAGCAATTGGATTTTTTGCATGCTCCAAGACCCATTTTGTGGCACCAACACCTGGATCAATAATTAAATCTTTTCCATCAACTTGCACAATATAACAATTTGTTTGATACAAACCCATAGGTTTTTGAAGAATTTTCATTCCTTTTTTTCCTTTAAAAATTTGATAAATAGCTGACCTTACGCACTTTTGTAAAAAAGTTCGTAAATACCTCTAATTTTCTCGAAAAGTACCTTTTTCGTAGCTTTAGAGGGTTGCAGGGACATTTGCCCCTACCACTAAAACGCACAAGTTCGTTTTAGTGCGTAACATCAATAAATAATATATTTTTACACACTATAGCAAACTTAAATTAACGAACTAAATATAAAAGCGTTATTTAATAGTTCCTTCAGTATAATTGAAAGTCTTAAGAAAATACACATCTTTATGGAAAAGCTACGCGTGAAAAAATATGCAATGATTGAAAAATTTTTAATCAAATTTTTACAACAAGAAGTCTATAAAACAAGCTTAAAAAAAGCTGTTTTAGGATTAAGTGGTGGCATCGATTCAGCAGTTGTTGCCATCTTATGCCAAAAAGCTTTTGGTGAAGATTTTTTTGCTTTTATGTTGCCTTCTAAAAATTCAAGTCCTTCAAGTCTTGAAGATGCCTTGCTTTTGTGTGAAAAATTTGGCATACAACATCAAAGCATTCCTATCACGCCCCTTTTACAAGCCTATTTTGAAAAAAAGCAAGCTTCTCATCTACGCATGGGAAATTTTAGCGCTCGCATGCGTATGTCTATCTTATATGATATGTCTGCAAAATACGATGCTCTGGTTATCGGTACGAGCAACAAGAGTGAGCTACTCTTGGGCTATGGAACGCTTTATGGCGACCTTGCATACGCGATCAATCCCATAGGCGACTTATATAAAACGGAGATTTTTGCATTTGCACAGCACCTAGGCGTACCGGAATCTATCATCAAAAAGCCACCAAGTGCCGATCTGTGGGAAGGTCAAAGCGATGAAGCTGATCTTGGTTATAGTTATGCACAACTTGATCGTGCCTTAAAAGCTTTCGTTGATGAAAGACTCAACAGCACACAATTGCTTGAAGCTGGATTTGAACCACAACTCATAGAACTCATACAAAATAGAATATCTAAAAATCAGTTTAAAAGAAAACAGCCACTTATTGCCAAATTAGGTTATCAAACAATCACACATGATTTTTTATATCCACGAGACATCAAAGCATAACAAGGAATGCACATGAAAGAAATCCCATTTTACAAGCCTTTAATCGGTGATTTAGAAAAAAAACTTATCAATGAAGTTTTGAGTTTTGAAGAGACATCAAAAGTGGATGAACTTGAAATAAAATTTGCCAAATACATAGGCTCACAATACGCTGTTTCCACCATGAATGGAACCGCTGCTATGCACCTTAGTATGTGTGCGCTTGATCTCAAGAGAGGTGACAAGATCATTTGTTCGGTCAATTCCTTTCCATCTTTAGCAGAAGTTATCCGACATTTTGATGCGGAACCAATTTTTGTTGATAGCAACAAAGATGATTTCAACATGGATATAAAAGCACTTGAACAAGTGCTTACAAAGAGTCATCATAAAAAACTCAAAGGTATTTTTATCTCACATGTAGCAGGTCAAGCTGCGGATCTCGATGGCATTTATCATCTAGCGCACAAATATGACATAAAAGTGATTGAGGATGCGACACAAGCGATGGGTGGGACTTATAAGGGGCAAAAGATAGGAGCGACTGGTTCAGCAATTACATGTTTTCGCTTTTCTCCGCAGATGAAAAATTCTATTGCAAGTGGTGGCATTATCATAAGCAATGATAAGGAATTGGTTGAGAGAGCAAAGCTTTTACGCAATCATGCTATCGTAAGTGATGGCTGGGATCGATTTGGCAATCTAGGCTATGTGTATGATGTCGTGGATATCGGGGTAAAATATGATATGAACGAACTCAATGCTGCATATTGCCTTGCGCAACTTTCAAGAAGTGATCAATTTATACAAAGAAGAATAAAAATCGCTCAGATATATGACACAGAACTTGCAAATTGTCCGCACATCTCAACACCTATTAAAAAATCAGACCACATCTACAACCAATACATCATCAAAGTGGACAAAAATAGAGACAGTTTTGCAAAAGAATTAAAACAAAACGGCATCTACACCGCATTGCATTTTATTCCTTTGCACCTTTTGAGTTATTATAAAAACAAATATTCACTGCGAGTTAATGACTTTCCAAATGCCTTGCACAATTACCAACAAATTCTCTCATTGCCTATCTATGCGGGGCTTGATGATGAGCAAGTACATTATATCTGCAACAAGATAAAAGAGATAGCCTCACACCGTGTATAACAGATTTGTTCTATGGGTTGAAGAGTATCTCTTCTTCCCCTCCTCGCCCCTCCAATACCTCCTCGCTTTTTTACTGCTGCCTTTTTCCCTAATCTACACACTCATTGTTACATGTAAGCGATTTTTTGCTCGTGCAAAGCCTTATGGTATTCCTATCATCAGCGTAGGAAATCTCAGCATTGGAGGAAGCGGTAAAACTCCTTTTCTCATAGCACTTGCCGCAAGGTATGAAAACTGTGCCGTGGTGCTTCGAGGATACAAACGAAAAAGCAAAGGTATGATAGTAGTGTCACACGGAGGAAAGATTTTAGTTGGTGTGCAAACAAGTGGTGATGAGGCGGCATTGCTTGCTAAAAACCTTTCAAACGCCACGATTATAGTCGCTGAAGATAGGATTGAGGCAATCTTAAGAGCAAAAGAGCTAGGTTGTAAAATAGTTTTTTTAGATGATGGTTTCTCCAAAGCAAATATCCAAAAATTTGATATTCTCATCCAACCAAAACTCCAACCAAAACTTCCTTTTTGTTTACCAAGCGGTGCTTATCGTGAGCCTCCATGGATTCAAAATGTAGCAGATCTCATCATCAAAGAAGATATTGATTTTCACAGAGTTGTACAGATCCAAAATCCAAGTAAAAAGATGGTGCTTGTAACCGCTATTTCAAAGCCACAAAGACTTGATCCATTCTTAAATCAAAGTATCATTGCCAAAGAATATTTTGCCGATCACCACCATTTCAGTGAAAAAGAGCTTATAGAAATCTTGCAAAAATACAAGGCAACTTCTCTTTTGGTAACACAAAAAGATCTTGTCAAAATAGAACAATTTGTACATATTCCAGTTTCAATTTTAGCTTTACATGTAGAGATAAATAAGGATATTTTAACAAAGATAAACGCATTTTTAGACAATTTTAGATAAAATCAACCTTTAATTTTTCAAAGGAATACTGCCGTGGTAGATAAAATTCAACAGGTAAAAACACTTCTAGACGCACTCCCGTACATCAAAAGTTTTCGCAAAAAAACTATCGTCATCAAATATGGCGGTGCAGCACAGATAAACCCACTACTCAAAGACAAATTTGCTCAAGATATCATCTTGCTTTATCTTGTTGGCTTGCGTCCGATCATCGTTCACGGCGGCGGCAAGAAGATCAATACACTTCTTGATAAACTCCAAGTATCCAGTGAATTTGTTGATGGTATGCGTGTAACAAGCGAAGCAGTGATGGAAGTAGTTGAGATGGTTTTAAGTGGCAATATAAACAAAGAAATCACAACTCTACTCAACCACCACGGTGCAAAAGCTATTGGTATTACAGGCAAAGATGCAAATTTTATCAAAGCAAAACCACTAGAAAATGGTAAGTATGGACTTGTGGGAAAGATCACACACATCGATAAAAAAGTACTTAAAAATCTTATAAAAGAGGGTTTTATTCCTGTCATTGCTCCGATTGCTAGCGGTGATGATGAAAATCATCCTGGCTACAATATAAATGCTGATCTAGCCGCGAGCAAAATTGCAGCATCTATCAAAGCTGAAAAAGTCATCTTTCTCACAGATACACAAGGTGTTTTAGACAAAGAAGGCAAACTCATCTCAAAACTTGATAAAAAAAATATTGATGCACTCAAAAAAGATGGCACTATCAGTGGCGGTATGCTTCCAAAAATTGATGCGTGTTTAGAAGCACTCAGTGCGGGTGTTAAAAGCGCACAAATCATCGATGGACGCATCGAACACTCAATCCTTTTAGAGCTTTTCACTAAAGATGGCATCGGCACATTTATAACAAACGAGGAGAATATATGAATTTTATAGAAACAAGAGGCAACGATAATATCAATCCAAAAGAGGTAACATTTTCTTATGCCATCATGAATCCAAGTGCTAGCTTTGGAGGCTTATATGTACCACAATCATTGCCCCAAATAGATTCAGATTTTTTAGTGAATGCAACACAAAAATCCTACAAACAGATCACTTTAGATATCCTCGAACTTTTTGCTATTGACATAGAAGAATCTGTATTGCAAGAAGCGGTTAATTTGTATGATAAGTTTGATGATCCAAGCGATCCAGTGCCATTTGTAAGCATAGAAGATGATCTTTTTGTCAATGAACTTTTCCACGGGCCAACAAGAGCTTTCAAAGATATGGCATTGCAACCTTTTGGCGTGATTCTCTCACATGTAGCACAAAAACAAGCACAAGATTATCTTATCTTAGCAGCAACGAGTGGTGATACAGGTCCTGCAACGCTTGATACTTTTGCAAATAAACAAAATATACGGGTAGTGTGTATGTATCCAGATGGCGGCACAAGCGATGTGCAACGCTTGCAGATGCAAACACAAGAGGGAAAAAACCTGAAAGTGATTGGTGTCCATGGGAATTTTGATGACACACAAGCTGCGCTCAAAGCCTTGCTTGCTTCACCAACATTCAAAGCAGAACTTGCTAAACAAAATATCAAACTTAGTGCTGCAAATTCTGTCAATTTTGGACGCATTATTTTCCAAATCATTTACCATATTTTCGCCTATGTCTCACTGCTCAAACTCCAAAAAAGACAATGCGGTGAAAAATTTTACACCATCATTCCAAGTGGTAATTTTGGCAATGCTCTTGGGGCGTATTATGCCAAAAAAATGGGTTTACCTATCAAAAAAATTCTCATCGCATCGAATATCAACAATATCCTCACAGATCTTATCAACACGGGCGTTTATGACCTTCGTCAAAGAAAACTTCTACTCACAACAAGCCCTGCTATGGATATCTTGATCTCTTCAAATGTAGAGCGTATTTTGTTTGATAAATTTGGCAGCGAGCGGTGTGGTGAACTTATGGATTCTTTGCGTGATTTCAAATACTATAAACTCACAGACGAAGAACTTGCAAGTTTACAAGAAGATTTTGCGGCTGTATATAGCGATGATACTTTTGCAAAAGAAACTATCAAACACTATGCAAAAAAAGGCTATGTGATGGATCCGCACACCGCAACTTGCCTCAAAGCTTATGAAGATCTTTGCACAAAAGATATCCCAAGCGTGCTTTGCTCCACAGCACAGTGGACAAAATTTGCACCGACTATGATGCAAGCACTTCAAAATAATGAGAAAAAGTACACTGATATAGAAGCACTCAAAAGCGTCAGTGACGCCTTACATGTAGGCATTCCAGAGTGCATCAGCTCATTGTTTGAAAAGAAAATTTTACACGATAACATCGTTGATAAAGAAAATATCGAAGCAGAAATTCTCGCTTTTATCAGAGGCATAGTATGATTATCATCCCAGCACGCATGGCCTCAACGCGTTTTGAGCGAAAAATTCTTGCTCCAATTTATGGTGAGCCGATGTTCATAGCAACTGCAAAAAAGGTACAAAATCTTGATCGTGTCCTTATCGCAACGGATGATACAGAAGTATTGAAAATAGCCCAAAGTTATGGTTTTGAAGCGGTTATGACAAGTATTTTGCATCAAAGCGGCACTGATCGTATCAATGAAGCTGCACAAAAATTCAATCTCAACGATAATGAAGTGATCATTAATGTTCAAGCAGATGAGCCTTTTATAGAACCACAAGTGATTCAAAGCGTTATCGATAGACTCAAGCAAGCTTTGCAAAATAATGAAGATATTATGATGGTAAGCTGCTACAAAAGCATAGATTCAAGCGATGCTCAAGATCCAAATCTTGTCAAAGTCATCACAGATGCAAGTGAAAATGCGATCTATTTTTCACGGGCAAAAATTCCTTATGAAAGAGCTACATGTAAGGAATATTTTGGACACTTAGGCATCTATGGTTTTAGCAAAAAATCACTCCAAGCATTTTGTGCATTGCCATCAAGTCCGCTTGAAGAGATAGAAAAACTTGAACAATTACGAGCCATTTATCATGGTAAAAAAGTAGCGATGGTACGGGTGCAAAGTGAAAGTTTTGGCATCGACACTCCTCAAGATTTACAACGAGCATTGGCATATTTTAACGGAGAAAAAAATACCAATAGCTTTGATAAATAGAGTCGCTATAACGCCTCATTTTGTGTGTGCTTATGTAAATCAAACATTATGTTCGCTTATAACACTATAGGTTTTCAAGCCATTTTCTCCTACTTGAAAAATGGCTTTACATGTAGAAAATCCAGCTAATTCAAGAGCTTCTTTTAACACTTGCAAGATAAAAGTTTCAGTACTCAACAAAGAGGTACTCGTTGTGCCGTGATACGCAAATGGCTCATTGGCAACACTTACAAAACCTTCTTCAAAAAGGTGTTTTTCAAAAACTTGTTTATCTCCTAAATTCTCTATATCTACTATCAACACAACTTCCATCAAATACTCCCAAGATGTGCTAAAAAATCTTTTGCGTTTTTAAAACCTATCACCCGTTTTGCTTCCAATTCTTTGGCGTCTTTAAAAAATAGTATGGCTGGCGGTCCAAAAAGTCCAAAGGCTTTTAAAAGCTCTTTATGGGCGTTATTATTGGCAGTTACATCTGCTTGCAAGAGTATAAAATTTTGCATTTTTGCTTGCACAAGTGGATCTGAAAAAGTGAATTTTTCAAGTTCCACGCAACTCACACACCAATCAGCATAAAAATCAAGCATTACAGGTTTTGTGGCATTTTTCAAAGCTTTTTCTAATTCTTGAAGATTTGCAATTTGCATAAACGCATTTTGCTTTTTTTCTACACCTGTGTTTGTGACGCTTACACCAAATCGCTCAAGCGGTGCAAGCATATTTTCAGCATTGCTCATCACGCCAATAAAAAGTGCCGCCCCATAGAGTAAAAAAATAATTGCTAAAGATTTTAACAATTTTTTCCAACCGCTTACTGTTTGCTCTAAAGGTTGCAATGCACCCATATACACAGAAGAGCTGAGTACCAAAATCGCACTCAAAAGCATCGTCGCTTGTGCGGAAATAATTCTTGAAAGCATCCAAATTGCTACCGCAAGCATCACGACACCAAAGACTTTATTGACATTTTCCATCCATCCACCAGGTCGCGGCATAAATTTACCAGCACTCATACCGATGGCGATCAATGGCACGCCCATACCTAAACTCATCGTGAATAATGCAGCTCCGCCAAGAAGGGCATCGCCGCTTTGTGATATGTAAACCAGTGCTCCAGCAAGTGGTGCGGCAACACAAGGACCCACGATAAGTGCGGAGAAAAAACCCATCACAGCAACACTCACAAAACCTTGACCTTGCATCTGGTCTGATTTTTTTGTGAGTGCGGATTGGATAAATGATGGCAACTGAATCTTATAAAAACCAAACATTGATAATGCTAATGCCACAAAGACAAAACTAAACAACGAAATAACCCATGGATTTTGCAAAGATGCTTGGATATTTGTCCCAAACAATCCAGCTAAAACACCTGCTATCGTGTAAGCAAGTGCCATCGCTAAAACATAAACCGATGAAAGCCAAAATGCTTTTTTAGTAGTGATATTTTCAGATTGAGATACGATGATAGATGATAGGATCGGAATCATAGGAAATACACAAGGAGTAAATGAGAGTAAAAGTCCAAATCCAAAGAAACTCAACAAAACAAGCCAGATGCTATTGGTTGCAATAGAATTTGCGATTGCTGATTCTTCAGAAGTTTCCTTATTCACTTGATTGTTACTCGGTATTTGTGCTTGTGCTTGTGCTTGTGTCTGTGAGAGTGGGAGTGTAAAAGTAAAATCCTTTTGCATAGGTTGGTAACAAATCCCAGATTTTGAGCATCCTTGAAACTCGACTCGCAAGGTAAATGCACCGCCGCCAATATCTCTTTTCACTGTAGCAAGTGGCAATAAAAGTGTAAAGTTTTCGTTGAAAATTTTATATTCTTCATAGACTATTGCCTCTGGTCTTTTGATCACAGTATCTAGGAAAATAACTTTTGGTTTTACAATAGAAATTTTGAACTTATCATCATAGAGATAAATGTTTTCACCAAGCTTTATATCGATCACAATAGCATCAGCAACTTGCGAAGCTTGAATCTTAAATGCCTCATCTGGCGGAAGAACTTTTGGCTGCTCAAGCGCAAAAACAACACTTGCTAAAAGCATACATGTAAAGAAAATTTTCTTAAAACCAATCACAATCAATCCTCTGAATTAAATTATGGTTATAATATCCAAAGCATTTAAATTTTTTATAAATATTTTCGATATACACAAATAACAAGGAGAAAGATATGGCAAAAAAAGAAAATGACAGCACAGAAGAAAGTGATGGCAAAGTAAAGATTTGGGTAAAAAAAGAAACTATCGAGTATGAACACGAGTTGCACAAACTACAAATAGAACTCTTAAAATGGCAAAATCATATCAAAGCAACGGGCAGTAAGTTTTTACTTATTTTTGAAGGACGCGACGCGGCTGGTAAAGGTGGCACTATAAAACGCATCACTGAACACTTAAATCCAAGAGGCGCGAGAGTGGTAGCACTTGAAAAACCAAGCGATATCGAACGAACACAATGGTATTTTCAACGCTATGTGAGGCATTTACCAAGTGCTGGAGAAATCGTTTTATTTGATAGAAGTTGGTATAACAGAGCGATGGTCGAGCCTGTTATGGGTTTTTGCAGCGAGAGAGAACACCACAAATTCCTTAAAGATGCACCAAAATTTGAATCTATGATCAGTGATGAGGGAACAAAGTTGTTTAAGTTTTATTTTTCTGTCTCAAAAGAGGAGCAAAAGAGACGATTTAAGGAACGAGAAACAGATCCTCTCAAGCAGCATAAACTCTCCCCTGTAGATCTAGAATCACAAAAATATTGGGATGAATACACGCTTGCAAAATTTATGATGCTCTCTGCAACACATAGTGCAAGCTCACCTTGGACTGTCATAAAAAGCGATGACAAGAAGAAGGCGAGACTCAATTGCATCAGATACTTACTCGATCAAGTTGATTATCCAAACAAGATAGATCAAAGCGAGATAATTGTCGATAGAAGCATCGTTATATATGGTCGCGATGAATCTATCAATATGGAAAAGAAATTTAAATTTAACGCAAAAGCTTAGATTGAAGAGTAGCCGTGCAATCTAATTTCACGGCGGATTTTTCCATCATGAAAGCGTCTTTTATCGACAGCACTTTGAGGCTGAAGCATTGGTACTTCTATTGGCTTACCATTTTCGTCTACATGTACCATAGTAAAGAAGCAACTGTTTGTATCGGTAACTATACCTTTTTGAATATCCTCAGCAATAACTTTTATGCCGATTTCCATAGAGGTTCGCCCAGTATAGTTCACGCTTGCTAGAAAAGTTACAAGAGTACCAACTGGAATTGGATGCCGAAAGATAACTTGATCTACGCTCAAAGTTACAACATAACCACCGCAATATCTTGAAGCACAAGCATATGCCACTTGATCTAAAAATTTAAGCAAATCTCCTCCGTGTACATTGCCAGAAAAATTTGCTTTATCAGGCGTCATCAAAACAGACATACTTAATTTACTTTTTTCAAAAGGTGTCATTTCCATAAAAACTCTTTACATGTAAGATTTTAGGGGTCTAAATGACCCCTAGAGAAATTTATTCTACTTCAGCGTCGATAACATCGTCATCTTTTTTTGCTTTTGCACCAGCGTCTGTGCCTTGTGCGGCACCTTGATCCTTTTTATACATGGCTTCAGCTAATTTATGACTTGCTTCACTCAATGCTTTTACTTTTGCATCGATATCTTCTTTTGAAGCACTATCATTTGCTAGTGTCTCTTTGAGATCTTTGAGTGCAGTTTCAATTTTTGCTTTATCTTCAGCACTAATAGACTCACCCATCTCTGCTAGAGATTTTTCTGTTTGATGTGCAAGTGCATCTGCTTGATTTCTAACCTCAACGGCTTCTTTTCTTTTTTTGTCTTCCTCTTTATGCAACTCTGCATCTTTAACCATTTTTTCGAT
The DNA here is from genome assembly GCA_014859685.1 of Sulfurospirillum sp. Taxonomy (GTDB): domain Bacteria; phylum Campylobacterota; class Campylobacteria; order Campylobacterales; family Sulfurospirillaceae; genus UBA6810. The sequence continues at coordinate 153,641 of JACUTU010000005.1, forward strand.
TTCAGCATCATCAAGTCCGCTTGAACCAGAAATCTTAATCTCTTGTGCTTTTCCTGTCGCTTTATCTGTCGCACTTACAGTTAAAATACCATTAGCATCGATATCAAATGCAACTTCAATTTGTGGTACACCACGAGGAGCTGGCGGGATATTGTCTAGGTTAAATTGCCCAAGCGATTTATTGTCTCGTGCAAATTCTCTCTCGCCTTGGAGCGCATGGATTGTAACCGCTGGTTGGTTATCTTCGGCGGTTGAAAAAGTTTGTGTTTTCTTCACAGGAATTGTTGTACCTTTTTCGATGAGTTTTGTCATCACGCCACCAAGTGTTTCGATACCGAGACTTAAAGGAGTTACATCAAGCAAAAGTACATCTTTCACATCACCTTTGATAACAGCACCTTGGATAGCTGCACCGATAGCTACAACTTCATCAGGATTTACTGATTTATTGAGCTCTTTACCAAAAAATGCTTTAACTTTTGCCTGTACCAAAGGCACACGAGTTGAACCACCAACCATTACGATCTCTTTAATTTCATCCTTGCTTAGATCAGAATCTTTGACAACTTCTCTGATTTTTGTAATAGTTTCATCCACAAGATCTTCAATCATAGATTCAAATTTTGCACGGGTCAATTTTTTTACCAAGTGCTTAGGACCTGTTGCATCTGCTGTTATAAATGGTAAATTTACTTCTGTTTCACTTGAACTTGAAAGCTCTTTTTTTGCATTTTCAGCAGCTTCTTTGAGTCGTTGCAATGCCATAACATCATTTTTTAGTTCAATGCCATTTTCTTTTTTGAACTCATCAGCCAACCAATCAATAAGGCGGTTATCAAAATCATCTCCACCCAAAAATGCGTTTCCGCCAGTTGCTAAAACTTCTACAACATTATCGCCAGTTTCAAGAACAGTAACATCAAATGTTCCACCGCCCAAGTCATAAACAACTATTTTTTCAGCTTCTTTTTTATCCAAGCCGTAAGAAAGTGCCGCTGAAGTCGGCTCATTGATAATTCTTAGAACATTGAGTCCTGCGATCGTACCGGCTTCTTTTGTAGCTTTTCTTTGAGAGTCATTGAAGTATGCTGGAACCGTGATAACAGCGTCACTCACCTCTTCCCCTAGAAAACTTTCTGCGTCTTCTTTCAGTTTCATCAATACTTTTGCTGAAATTTCTTGTGGTGTATATACTTTGCCCTCAATTTCTATAGCGCAAGCACCGTTTCTATCTACTACTTTATATGGCAATCTTTTTTTTGCTTCATCCGCTTTTTCTTCATCACTCATAAGCCCCATAATTCGTTTGATAGAATAGATGGTTCGCTTTGGATTTGTAACGGCTTGTCGCTTTGCAGTTTCGCCAACAAGCACCTCATCTTTATCAGTAAACGCAACGATAGAAGGCGTTGTATTTCTTCCTTCTTTGTTTGCTATAACTTTACTCTCACCTCGCTCATAAATCGCAACACACGAGTTTGTTGTTCCTAAATCTATTCCTATAACTTTTCCCATAATTACATCCTTTTTTTAAATTTATTTTACTATACTCACCATTGCTGGTCTAATTACTCGATCTTTTATCTTGTAACCTTTTTGAAAAACTTGTAAAATTTCACCCTGTTTTTTTTCTTCACTATCCAATTGCATTACTGCTTCATGAAAATTCGGATCAAACTCTCCATTTGCTTCGATCATCTCTAAGCCGTGTTTTTCAAAAGCTTTTTTGCACTGTTCAATTGTAAGATCTATTCCCTCTTTTATCTTCACAAAAAGCTCTTGCGGATTAGAATCTTCACTCTCTTTGATAGTACTTGCAGCATCAAGTGCATCAAGAACACCGAGCATATCTCTTGCAAAAAGCTCATTTGAGTACGCTATTGCTTGCATTTTTTCTCGTTCAAGTCTTTTTTTTAGATTTTCAAATTCTGCATTTGCTCGCAGATACTTATCTTCAAGCTGTTTTACTTGATCTCGCAAAAGAGTGAGCTCATCTGGTAAATTTTCCTCTTCTGTTTCCTCTTGGAAAGTTTCTTCTATAACCTCATCTTGTTGCATAACAAGTTCTTCTTGTATGCTTTCATCTTTTTTTTCAGTACTCACTTATAATACCTCCTCGTTACATGTATGCATTAAAAACTCCTCAAAATTACTCTCCAACCGTCCAAAGAAGAACAAAGACACAGCATCCTCATCTAGTTTTGCTAAATGTTTTACAGCCATAGTCCCTTTTGGAATAAAATCCTTAAAATACAACCCCTCTTGTAAAGATGTAGCAAACTCTGGATGCAATATCTCTTCTATCATCCCCATCTTGCCAAATTGATCGGCAAGTGCATAAACTTGTGATTCTCCACTTTGCAACATATGCGATAATGAAAAAATTTGTTCAATTTTGTCATGCAACTCGTACAATCCAACCTGTGCAGAGATCTTTTTTAACTGCAATATATCACATCCTATAAGATTTGATAGAAATCTTTTCACAAGATCACTGTATTTTAAAACAATTTCGCTTCTATCAAAAACCAAAATAAGATATCGATCAGCAACACTCATAACTTCTTTAAGAAGATCTTTGTGCGTTTTTGCTACTTTACAAAACAAACCAAACTCTTGTACGCCATTTGCAATATGATCTAAGCTCTTAATCCTCAAAGTATTTTTTGGATGGATTGTTTTTGTCCAATACTCCTGCAAAGCACTTTGTGTTGGTACTCTTCCGCTACTTACATGTAGTTGATCAAGCGCACCTTCTTGTGAGAGTTTTTTGAGATATATACGAATGGTTGATGGAGAGATATTGAGATTCATCCGCACTTGCAATTGGGCTGAACCAATTGGCAAATGAAACTTCACATACTCTTGAATAATAGTTTGTAAAATCAGATCTCTTTTAGATATTCTCATATTAGCACTCTCAAGTTTTAATTGCTTGAAGAATTATACAACATTGAGTGTAATCTTGTCAAGCATAAAACTTGAGCATAATAGACTAAAGTATTCTTATATAATTTTTTTAGACCCTTATAAGTTGAACAAAAAGTTGGAGAAAGAATTAAAAAAATGTAGGTATAGAAGGAAAATATTAGAAGTGAGAAATTGGATGTTGCGTTTTTTTGGAGAATGAAAAAAGAATTTTGAAAATCTTACGCATCTCTTTTCTTGAGCTTTTTAATTTATTTATGAAAGATTTTCTCTCATTCATTGAGATAAAAAGTTCATCAAGCGCTTGTCTTTCTGTTTTGCTGAGTGTGCCCATCAGTTTTCCTCCATCGCTTTTTTGATCCGTTTTACTACAAGTAAAACATCTTCGTCATCTAATTCAATCAACATTTTAAAAATTGCAGTTGCTGCTTGTGGTTGTGAATTACCAAGTTTCCAGTCTTGATAAGTTCTCATAGATATGCCAAGTTTTTCTGCCATTTCACGCTGACTAATCTTCTTTCCAAAAAATTTGGATTCAACCGCATTGTGAAGTACATTAAATATATCATTTGTCTTCATGCAGATGATTCTATCCGATAATGTTTTAATTACACCTAAATATATGTAAAAAGTTTAAAATTATACCACAAAAAAGAGTTATTTCTATTTTTTTAAACATTAAATTGATAAAAATATGCAATTTTAGTTATATAAAATGTTTTATAATGTTAAAATATACGGTTTATTGTATAAAATATATTTGTGTTTAGATAAAATTATAAAAAAGAGGTATTAGCAGGGGAGAGAAGGGTCTTTGCAGACCCAAAAGATTATTTATCTCTAATTGAAAGAGCTGTTATAACTTCGATATACTTTGTGTAATCTCGTCTTTTCAGATATTTCATCAATCTTTTTCTTTGACCAACAAGCTTTAAAAGACCCAATCTTGATGAGTGATCTTTTTTATTGATCTTGAGATGCTCTGTTAGATACTTGATCCTATTAGATATAAGAGCGATTTGTACTTCTGGTGAACCTGTGTCACCTTCAGATCTGCCAAACTGTTGAGCGATTTCTATTTTTTTCGCCGAATCCAAAGCCATAATGACCTCCTGAATTGGTATTTTATTTGCCTTAAGTCTCCAAAAAGCGGAAGAAATTATACCATACTAAACAAAGAAACTCTTTAAAGACAGAAAAATTTGTGCTATATTTTTTTTTAAGCTCTATGAAGTTTTAATTTAGTACAATTATTGTCTTAATTAATTGCAAGGATGATTTATGCTTTTAACAAAGGCGAGTGAATATGCGCTTCTTTCTTTAATCGTTATTGCCAAAAAAGATTCTCCACAAGATGTAGAAACGCTTTCTACACAACTTGGAATCTCAAAAAGCTTTTTAGCTAAAATTCTCCAATCACTTGCCAAAGAGGGGATTGTACAATCATTCAAGGGAGCCCACGGCGGCTTTATACTTTCAAAACCTCCACAAGAATTGAGCATTAAAGCTATTATAGAATGTGCTGAGAAAAAACCTGCATCTGTTTTTGAATGCTCGCAAGATAGTAGCTCTTGCCCAGGAAATAAATCTGACCTATGCCGAGTGTGGCCTTTCTTAAAAAAACTCCAATCTAAAATTGATGAATTTTTAGATAATATGTCATTACAAGATATCATAAGTGATTGATATATTTTTATAACTCTTAAGGTTCCCATGGCAAGCAAAACAAAAACTATCTTTGCACGAGTAATTCCCTATTTAGAGCCTATAGTAAAAGCCAAAGATTTAACAGTTGTTGCGTTTATCATTGCAATATTGGCGATTATCATCGTACCACTTCCAAGTGGTATACTTGATTTTTTTCTTACTATATCTTTATCTATTTCTGTTTTAATCATTCTTATTGCCTTATATATTCCAAAACCGACTGATCTTACAACTTTTCCTACGCTAATTCTTATCATAACGCTTTATAGACTCTCTTTAAATATCGCCACCACAAGAATGATTCTTAGTAATGGGCATAAGGGAACTGACGCAGTAAGTGATATCATCTCGAGCTTTGGACAATTTGTCGTTGGTGGCAATTATGTTATAGGTATCATCGTTTTTTCTATCCTTGTTTTGATCAACTTTATGGTTATCACCAAAGGCTCCACTAGAGTTGCAGAAGTTGCGGCTCGTTTCACACTTGATGCAATGCCTGGAAAACAAATGGCAATTGATGCGGATCTTAACGCTGGGCTTATCGATGAAAAAACTGCAAGAAAAAGACGCGAAACAATCATCCAAGAAGCAAACTTTTATGGCGCAATGGACGGTTCGAGTAAGTTTGTCAAGGGTGATGCGGTTGCTGGTATCATCATCACGATTATTAACATCATCGGCGGTTTTCTAATAGGAGCCTTTCAGTATGATCTTGATATCGCCGTAAGTGCACAAACTTACACTATACTCACAATCGGTGATGGACTCGTTTCGCAACTTCCAGCACTCATCAGCTCAACAGCAACTGGTATCATCATAACACGGGCTAGCAAAGATGGTGATGACAACCAAGGATTTACGCAAGGAGCAATTGATCAGCTTTTCAGTGAATCAAAAACACTTTTAATAGTGGGCTTCATCCTTATGATGTTTGCAATAGTTCCTGGTTTGCCGACGATATCATTGGGTTTTGTGGGACTTATCTTTCTTTCATTGGGGTATTTGGTAAAAAAGACGCAAGATGGCTCTTTCTCTTTTGAAAAGTTTTTTGCCAATGCCAATGCCAAAAATAATGCACAAAATGCAAGTATACGCACACAAAAAACTCAAGGTAGTGATTCCCCTATTCCACCAAGAAGAAATCCAGAAGAAGAAAAAGCTGAAGAAGAAAAAGTGCTTAATGATATTTTAAAACTTGAGATTTTAGAACTTGATCTAGGCTACCAACTCATCAAACTCGCTGATCCAATGCAAGGAGGCGACTTACTTGAACGCATCAAAAGTATGCGAAGAAAGATAGCGAGTGATTTTGGGTACCTGATCCCACAAGTTCGTATCAGAGACAATTTACACCTCAGTCCAAATCAGTACCAACTCTTACTTAAAGGCATCGAAATAGGTTCAGGTGAAATCTATGCAGACAAGTTTCTTGCGATGGATAGCGGGCTTGTTTCAGAACCAATACAAGGCATTGAGACAAAAGAGCCAGCTTTTGGACTGGATGCACTCTGGATTGATCCAGTTCTAAAAGAAGATGCGATTATCAAAGGCTACACTACTATTGATCCTGCAACGGTTATCTCGACGCATATGAGTGAACTTATCAAAAAACACTCTGAAGAACTTCTCACAAGACAAGAAGTACAAACGCTTGTTGATAAAACAAAAACCAGCTTTCCAGTTATCGTCGATGATGTACTCAAAGTCGCTTCCATCGGTCTTATACAAAAAATTCTCAAAGCGCTTTTACACGAAAAGATACCTATCAAGGATCTTTTAAGCATCCTAGAAACTATTAGCGATGTAGCTGAAGTCACAAAAAATGTAGATATCATCACAGAACAAGTTCGTGCAAAACTTGCAAGAACGATCACAAGATTGTACCGTGATGAAGATGGTACGCTAAAACTTTTGACATTTAATGCAGGAACTGAGCAAAAACTGCTTGATGCCCTAAGAAACAAAGATGGACTCAGAGAACTTATCTTAAATATAGGTCAAATCAATACACTTGTACAAAGCGTGAGTAATGAAGCTGCAAAAATTCTACAAAGAGGCATTGCGCCTGTAGTTATTATCGTTGATCCGCTACTACGAAAATCTCTTTATGATATTTTTGAAAAATTTGGACTTGATGTTGTTGTCTTAAGCCATGCTGAAATTGATTCGAGTGTGAACTTTGAAGTGCTAGGCTCTATCGAAATAGAAAAATTATAAGGAAACAAATGAATTACAAGATATATCACCTCTCACACACGGATCTTGATGGCTATGGATGCCAAATGGTTGTGAAAAACTATTTTGAAAATGTTGCATTTTATAACTCCAACTATGGTAAAGAAATAGATGAACGAATAAATGAAATTCTCAACAATATAAGCACAGAAAATTTTGAAAATAGCCTCATTCTTATCACTGATCTCAACCTCACACTTGAACAAGCAAAAGAGATAGAAGCAAAATTGCAGGTAAACCAACAAAATATTCAAATTCTTTTACTAGATCATCACAAGAGTGGACAAGATTGTGAACAAAAATACCAATGGTACTTTTTAGATTCCTCAAGGTGTGCAACGCAAATTACTTATGATTTCTTCTCATCTATCTTGGGAGAAAATCCACAGCTTGCAAAAACAGTTTCGGTTATAAATGCTGTCGATATTTGGCTTGAAGATGATGTACATTTTGAACTTGGAAAGGTTTGTTTAGGCTTTATAAGTGGCGCAAGAGAACTGAATCGTATCATGTTTCCCCTTGAAAATTCAAATTATATACTAACGCTTCTTGAAAATGCACAGCCTCTTTTTGATGAACCAAAGCCACATATTAGACTTGATGAAAATATCCATAAGCTCAAAAAATCATTTTTTAGAGGCAATCTTGAAGATGATACACTTGATAATTTCATCTCAAGATACAATGTAAAACTCCTCAGTCAAAATAAAAATAAAATGCAGATAGAGTATGATGGACATAAGGGAATTTTAACTTACAATATCGGCAATGTCTCCATAATTGGCAATGATTTTCTCAAAAGTAATCCTGATTTTGATTTTTTTATGGATGTTACTTCTCGCAAAACAATCAGCTTGCGAGCCAATGGGGGCGTGGATGTGAGCCTTATGGCAGCACGCCTTGGCAATGGTGGAGGACACCCCAATGCTAGTGGCGGCCTTTTAAATGCATTCAAAGACAGTTTTGTGTATGATACCATCAGAAAGCAGATACACGATATCATACTAGCTAAAGGAGCTAACAATGCAACAAGATCCTAGCCTCAAAGATGCTTTACAAGAAGCAGAGATCGAGATAGAAGAGATCGCTATGCAGCTCGCAGATATGCTTGGTGCGGCCCTCTATTTTGCGGGTGTTAAAAAAGAAAATCTTCCAAAAGCCGTAGATGCTTACCTAGCAGGCATTGATGAAACTCTTGGTGATGATGATGATGCGGAAATGGGATTTGAAGAAGTTGTTCAGGTAATCGAAGATTTACAAAAAAAACATCCAAAACTTTTTAATTAGTTTACATGTAAGCTCTTACATGTAAACTAACTGACCTTACGCGCTTTTGTAAAAAAGTTCGTAAATACCTCTCATTTTCTCATAAAGTACCCTTTTTCGTAGCTTGAGGGGATTGTAGGGACATTTGTCCCTGCCACTAAAATGGACGCGTTAGTTTTTCTTTGCGATAAAAGTTATAAAATTTCCATATTGAAAAATTGTATTTATTTTTTGAAAGCCCGCATTTTCTAGCATTTTGATATTTTCATCTTGCGTGTAAGGCACAAGAACATTTTCCAACGCTTCTCTTTTTTGTGCGATTTCAAAATCACTATAGCCTTGTTTTCTTTTAAAATCATAGTACAGATCAATCATCTGTTTATCGAGTTTTTTATCTTCAAATATAATTTTTTCACTCAAAATAAAAGATCCGCCATCTTGAAGTGCATTGTAAATATTTGCAACAAACTCATTTCGGTGAAGAGGTCTTATAAATTGTAGCATATAATTTGCAATAATCACTTTGGAGCCGCTAAGATCTGCTGTTGTGATATCTTCACAAATTAATTTTATATCCGCGCCATAAGCATTGCGTTTTTTCTGTGCGTTTTCTAACATCGCTTTTGAATTATCTATGCCTACAAGAACGCGATTGTGGGATTTATTATACAGATGCAAGAGTGTATTTGCAGTTGAGCAACCAAGATCAATGATCTTCTCACCTTCTTGGCTATTACATAAAGCAAGATCGCATACAAGATTGAGTACATCTTTGTAAAAAGGGATGGATCGCTCAAGCATATCATCAAAAACAGAAGCGACATCAGCATCGAAAGCAAATTGTTGTGTAATTGGTTTTGAAAAAATTGTGTCCATTAGTGTCTTTTTTGTGAAATTATATTGGAACTTATCATAAAGTATGATAAAATTTTGACAAGAAAAAAGGCTTAGCATTATGAATAAACAATTAGAAGAATTAACAAGTGAAACCATCAAAGAAGTGATGGCTCTTGAAATCGTTTTACCAGAGATTTATAAAGATATATTTTATACAAAAGCAAAGATAAAACATATCAATATAAATCTTGATGACAAGGAAGAAGCACTTATTTACGCACTTAAAAAAATACAACAAATCGAAAAAGAAACACAAAATTCTACAGGCATTCTTAAAGAAAGCATCACAAGTGCAAAAGAAGCGATAGCAAAAAGAGATGTAAAAAAACTCGACAACATCCACAAAGAAGTAAGCTTACTTGAAGAGAAAATCATCAAACTACAAAGCCAACTATTTTTTGATGAACTCACTGATGTGTATAACAGAAGGTGGTTTTTGGAAGAGTATCTACAGAACCAAACTTTTCCATCTAGTGGTGTTTTAGCTTTTGTTGATATCGATGAATTTAAAAATATCAATGATAACTATGGTCATCTTGTGGGCGACAAAGTACTGAAACTCATAGCACAAACACTCAAACGCATAGAACAAGCACATATAGTGCGATTTGCTGGAGATGAATTTTTGATCATAGCACACAAACTTACTCTTTACGAGTTGCGTCAAAAAATCAAAACAATCTTGGTAAATCTTTCAAAAACAGGATTAAAATCTGGAGAATTTGTTTTTAGTACAAGCTTCTCTTACGGATTGGTAGAATTTGATAAGGATTTGCATATGAAAAAAGTCATCAAACAAGCCGATCAAGCGATGTATGATTATAAAAAATCCAAATGATATGCACCTAAACATCTGCATACTTTTAAAACTTCTTTAGCATTTTTTATATCTTCACTTATCTGATTTTTGAGTGCTTCAAGCGAATCAAATTTTTTGTTATCTCGTAGATATTTTACAAAAAATATATCCAGATTTTGTGGTGCTTGTATCTGTTTATCTAAGATGTGTGTTTCTATCGCAAAACTTCCATCAGTTGTTTCTCGATTCCCAATAAATGAAACAGAATCAAAATAATCACTCCCTATGCGAGTTCTCGTTGCATAAACACCGCTTTTTGGCAAGATATAATCCTTGATGCTTATATTGAGAGTGGCATACAAACTTTTACTTCCTAAACCTTGCCCTTTTATAACATCGCCGCCGATTGCAAATTCTCTCCCTAAAAAACTATTTGCCTCTTCTATTTTTCCCTCAAGTAAAAAATCTCGAATAATAGAGGAATGTACCGAGATGCCTTTATGAAAAAATTCGGGAACAACTTCGACTACACCATCAAAAAGTTTTTGCAAATCATACGCATTACATGTACGCCCATTGCCAAACATAAAATCATATCCAACTACAATTTTTATAAGATGCGTAAACTCTTTTGTTAAGAGTGTTATAAACTCTTCACCACTGAGATCTTTGAGCTTTAAAAAATGATAAAACATACAAGGATATTTTGAGTATTCACTTCTTTTTATACCAGGAGTCAGATTTGCTTGATCTTTGTCGATGACGAAAAGCGCACCATTTTCCCCGAGTTTACGGATAAGTTCCATATGTCCCAAGTGGATGCCGTCAAAACTTCCAATTGCAATGGTATCAACTTTATCTTTTCTTAAAACAGTAAAAGGTTTCAACATTTCCCTCTTTTCCTTTGAGTACTGATTCACTTTTTATCACAAGCTCCCAACCCATGGCAAAAGCCTTTGATTCAAAACTATTCATACTTTGCACTATAGCTGCATTGTCTTTTACAACGCCATTTTTTGTGCGTTTAACGCTTTTACCAACTTCAAATTGCGGCTTAAAAAGCAAGATAAGATAATGCTGAGCAAGTCTATCCAAATCTTGCATAAGTGTCTCTAAAGAGACAAAAGAAACATCACATGTAAGCAAGTCAAAATACTCTTGTGTATTAAATTTTCGGATATCACATCCCTCGTGTAGTTCTATCTTTGCATCATTTCGTAAGCTTACATGTAACTGATCTGTTCCCACATCTACACTAACGACTTTTTTTACATTTCGAGAGAGTAAAACTTGTGTAAATCCTCCTGTGCTCGAACCTACATCCAAACAAGTCATACCACTTATATCCAGCCCAAGTTCTTGTAAAAAACCGTTGAGCTTGTAACCGGCTCTGCTTACAAATTGGATATTTTCTTCAATGCAAATAGTTTGTTGCTCATCTACCTCAAAAGATGGTTTTATGATCACTTTTCCATCAACAAAAACTTCTCTATTTTTAATCATTTCACTAGCTTTATTGCGACTTAGTGCGAGTGCTTTTTCAAACAAATAACTATCTAATCTCATTTTTCCTCCAACGCTTCAAGCATCTCTTGCTCACTCATAAGCGTAACTCCAAGAGCAAGTGCATTGTCATATTTACTCCCAGCATCAAGCCCATAAATCACAAAATCTGTTTTTTTCGAGACACTATTGGTGATCTTTGCACCAAAAGATTCAAGCATTTTTTTTACTTCAGCGCGTGCAAGTTGCATGCTCCCAGTTATGACAATTGTTTTTCCACTAAACAAAGACTCTTTTGTCGCGATTTTCTCCAACTCTTGTGGCTGGATAATCGCATATAACTCTTGTACTTTTTCTTTGTTTACATGTAAAAACTCTTCTAAACTTTTTGCCATTTCGATCCCAAAACCATCGAGTGTTATAAAATCCTCACATCTTTGCTCAATCCAACTTATCCCAAAATGCAACGCTATTTTTTTAGCAGCAACTTCGCCTATATGCTCAATCCCAAGAGCATAGATACATCTATCCAGCGGTGTATTTTTCGTCTTTTCTATCGCTTCAAGAAGGTTGAGTGCTTTTTTAAATTTAAATCCTTCCAAAACTAAGAGTTTTTGCATATCTAAATTATAAAGATCTAGCACGCTTGCGATGAGTTTTTGTTGGTGCAATTGCTCCACTATCTTATCGCCTAAGCCATCTATATTGAGTGCTTTTTTAGAAGCAAAATGGATAATCGAATTCACAACGCGATCACTACATGCAAGATTTTGGCACTTCAAAAGCGCTCCCTCGTCCAAAAGCTCACCCTTACATGTAGGGCAGTGTGTCGGTTTTTGGATAGGTTTTTGCTCTCCATTGCGTCGCTGTGTGATTACTTTGATAATCTTTGGAATTACATCGCCACTACGAATGATAATCACAAAATCACCAATTTGTATATCTTTTCTAGCAACCTCATCAAAATTATGCAAAGTAGCACGCTCAACGACAGCACCATCGATGTCGACAGGCTCAAGTTCTGCCACAGGCGTGATCACACCCGTTCTGCCAACTTGCAAGAAAACATCTTTGATACGAGTCACTTTTTCAACAGCTGGAAATTTATAAGCACACATCCATTTTGGATATTTCACTGTATAGCCCAACTCTTCTTGCAAATCGATAGCATCCACTTTTACCACCATACCATCCATCATCATTTCTACATCTTCTCTCTTTGCAAGTAGCTGATGATAAAAAGTTTCTATATCATATATATTTTTGCAAGCAAAGCTTAAGGGTGGCTTTAAAAATCCCAAACTATAAACAAATGCCATTTTTTCACTCAAGTTTTTTTGCACCAATACATTTTCTCCAACACCCCATGGCTGAAAAACAAGCCTTCTCTTGGCAGTTATCTTTGAGTTTAGTTGCCGCAAACTTCCAGCAGCTGCATTTCTTGGATTTGCAAAAAGTGCTTCACCATTTTGCAATCGCTCCTCGTTGATAGCTTCAAAATCAGCAGTTTTGATGACCACCTCACCACGGACTTCCAATCTTTCAAAGTACGATATACGCAAAGGAATTGAGCGAATAGTTTTTGCATTTTCACTTACATCCTCACCTATCACACCATCGCCTCTTGTTATTGCTTGAATCAATTCACCCTTGTCATATATGAGATTTAAACTCGCACCATCAAATTTTGGCTCGCAGAAAAATGTTGCTCCATCGCTATTTTTTGCAACACGATGAAGCCATGCTCGCAAACCATTGGCATCAAAAACATCTTCCATACTCCACATCCGCGCACCATGTTTTGCCTTTGAAAAACCCTCTAAGATATGACCCCCAACCCGTTGTGTTGGTGAAAATCTATCCACAAGCAAGGGATATTGACGCTCATACGCTTGTACCTCTTTGTACAAATTGTCATATTCAGCATCACTTGCTATAGGGTTATCATACACATAATACGCTTGAGCATATTGTTGTAAAAGAGCCACTTTTTTTTTGTATTCTAAATCATTCATCTATTATCTTTTTGTATAAATATCAAAAGTTTTATGACGCACCTTGGCTGCTATATCTCGTTTGATCATATTTAGCGCATACCTGCGATCGCCGCCTTTGATTCGTCCTACTTCCTTTTGTCCACAAGTTTTACAAACAAAAAAAGTATTTTTTTCATGGAGTTTTGTTGTTGTTTTGCAATTTTCATCATCAACAAAAAGCATTTGCTTACATGTAGAGCAAAAACACCACAAATCAACTACACTGTCACCCTGCCAACTCCATCGCCAAATCACGCCATAGAACAGATCACTCACATAAAGTTTATAACGAGGCTCAAATATCTTCCACACAAAATAGAGCAGAAAAATTAACACAATTAAAAGAAAAATTGGCGCTAGCAGAACCAATACAAAAGGAAGATTGTACGCAGTTGCTAAACTTTGCAAATATGCTAATGCCATATTCATGATAAACTTACCCGCCCTATGGCTTCTTGCACGCTTAGAGCTTGTACATGTTCTTTGACATCATGCACTCTAACGATGCTAGCACCCTCTTTTACGGCTACTAGATGAATGGCAAGTGTACCTGCAAGTCTTTGCTCGATTGGTGTTGGAATGATGGCATCTATCATTGATTTTCTACTTGCACCCACTAAAAGTTCATAACCAAAATGCAAAAAATGTGCTTGGTATTTGAGCAATGCAAGATTGTGTTCAAGTGTTTTACCAAAACCAATCCCCACATCAAGAATAATTTTTTCTATTCCAAATCGTTTCGCTTTTGCGATGCGTTCATCAAAAAAAGCATCTAATTCGGTGAGAATATTTTCATAATGCGGATTACTCTGCATATACGATGGTTTGCCTTGCATATGCATCAAAACAACGCTAGCATCATAACTTTTGATAATTTTTGCCAGTGCATCGTTGTTTAGGGCTGTGATGTCATTAATGATTGTAAATCCTCTATCAAGCCCAAACTGCGCACACAATGGCGAGTAAGTATCGAGAGAAAAATCTACTTTTTCAAACAATCTATGCTCATAAATACTTTCCACAATAGGCTTGATTCTCTCCAATTCTTCTTCACAACGCACACCAACACTTCCTGGACGCGACGAAACACCGCCTATATCGATGATATCTGCTCCATCTGCAATCATTTGTTCTATTTTGGCTATGGCATTGTTTGCATTAAATCTACTACTAGCATAAAAACTATCCTCATTAGCATTGAGCACGCCCATAATTTTTACTTTATTTTTTAGATAATTCATCTGTTTTTTCTCAACATAATACTCATCAAAAGTGAAGTAAGGAGATTTTGCGGTCGCACATTGAGTTCACACAACTCGACAAGTTTTCCAAAATACTCGAGTTCTTTATGACTAAAAGAGAGCTCAAACTCTTTGATCGCTTCTTGCACAATACATTGGATCATTGATTTGAGTTCTTGCTTTGAAAGTTTGGCATTTTCTTTGGTGAAAGTATAAATCATACCTACATCCAACCTATCAAGACATAAACCACTTTTTTGCAACTCTTCTTCTACATGTAACTCAACAGTAGTCATTCTTGAGCGGATTGTTGGTAAAAGTCCCATTTTTGAAGTAGTGATGAGTACAAAAACAATATTGTGTGGTGGTTCTTCGAGTATTTTAAGCAGAGCATTTTGCGAGTAGATATTGTACGCGTTTGCACAAAGCATCAAAATCTTTGTTTGTTCCTCAGCAATATATGCTTCTTTAAGAACAGCTTTTGCATCCTCAATCGAAAACTCTTTTTCACTCACAAATGGCACAATGCGTAAATGCGCATAACGATTTAAAATATGTTCTTTAGCAATCTCTTGATTTTTGCAAACAAAGATACAGCTCTTAGGATTTGGACTAGGCATTACCCAAACTGACCTCAGCAAACAATACAGCATCGATACTTTTATCTAAAAGTCTAAAAAGCTGAATGAGTTTGATATCCAAAAGATCATCATTGCTTGAAAGATAAAAACTATTTTGCAACTGCTCATCAAGAACCCACATGAAACTATCGTCACTTCTTTTAGCTATTTGCATACGGCTATCATTGCCTTTACCGATATAAAAAAAGTTGTAACCATTTGGAAATGCGTGTGCCAACATATTTTCTAAAAGCTCTATATCTTCTTTTGTTTTAATGCTCTCAAAATTTGGAAATAAGGACTTCAAAGAAAGAAAAGGAAGCAATGGACGATTGTTGTTAGACTTGTTGATACTCTTCAATATATACTCACAAAACCATTCTCTTTGCATGTCTGTGACAAGGATAACACTTTGTGCTTGCATAATTTTTTTAAGCATTGCACTAGCAAGTGGAACCCATTCAAATCGCTTCTCTTCCATCCAACTCATCATAGAATCATCTTTGCGAATGGTATCAAGCGTCCATTTTAAAAAATCTTGCATCTATTATGCGTCCAAATCATAAGCACTATGCAAAGCACGCACTGCAAGTTCACCATATTTTTGTGCAACCACCATGGAAACTTTGATCTCACTTGTGCTAATCATCTCTATATTGATACCCTCTTTTGCAAGTGTTTCAAAAGCTTTGCATGCAACACCACTGTGTGATTTCATTCCAACACCTACGATGGAAACTTTGACTATTTCGCTATCATATTCTACAAGCTCAGAAGCTTTAATTTGCGCCATCGCTTGTTTTGTCATTTCAACTTCATTTTGAGGAACAGTAAATCCTAGATTTGTAGTACCGTCGTAACCAACATTTTGGATTATCATATCAACATTGATGTTTTCATTAGCAAGTTTTCTAAAAATCTCTGCTGCAATTCCTGGTTTGTCACTTACACCTCTTAGTGTTACTCTTGCTTGATTTTTATCGAGTGCTACACCGCTTACTATTGGTTGTTCCATGATATTTTCTTCCTTTGTTATAAGAGTTCCCTCGTTGTCATTAAAACTACTTCTTGTAACAAGATTGACATTGAGTTTTTTTGCCATTTCAACTGAACGGGTTTGTAAAACTTTTGCACCTAAACTTGCAAGTTCAAGCATCTCATCATAGCTTATCTTATCAAGTTTTTTGGCTTTTGGCTCGATTCTTGGATCTGTGGTATAAACCCCATCAACATCTGTATAAATTTCACAAAGATCAGCCTCAAGCGCGCCTGCGATCGCAACTGCCGAAAGATCACTGCCGCCACGACCTAAAGTAGAAACTTCACCGCTTCGATTGATGCCTTGAAATCCTGCAACAACCACGATATTGCCCTCTTTTATTTTTTGCTCGATCTTCGTTCTATCAATACTTTCAATGCGGGCTTTTGTATGACATAAATCTGTCTCAATGCCAGCTTGTCGTCCACTCATAGCAACCGCTGGGTAACCCATGCTTGCGAGTGCGATAGCCAACAGTGCGCTTGTGACACGCTCTCCTGAACTAAGCAACATATCCATCTCTCTTTGTTGCGGATTATTTGTAAAATATTCTGCATACTCGATGAGTTTGTTTGTCTCACCGCTCATAGCAGAAACAACCACGACAACATCATTGCCATTACGCCTTGTTTTTGCTACTCGTTTTGCAACTTCGTTAATGCGCTCAAGCGTTCCGACGCTTGTACCGCCGTATTTTTGTACAACCAACATCTTTATAGATATCCTTCTTTTTTAAAATATTGCAACACTTTTCTATACACAGGTTTTTTAAAATAAGTAATTTTTTTTATCGCCTCATCAAAAGCTAAAAATTGATACTCACGAAATTCTGGTTCTTTTGTTTTGAGATTTATCTTTGCATCTGGCTTCAATCGTACAAGAAAATATTTTTGTGTTTGCCCATCAAATGGATACATTTTTTTTGCAATAGTTTGCGGAAAATCATAGCTCAACCATTCAGGATATTCAGCAAGAATTTCCACATCTCGTGTGCCTATCTCCTCTTCTAATTCTCGCAAAAGAGCTTGTTTTGGCTTCTCACCTGTATCGATACCGCCTTGTGGAAATTGCCACGCATCTTCTATATCTACACGCAATGCCAAAAAAAGCTCACATGCAAAGGGATATTTTGACGAAACTATGACAGCTGCAACATTTGGTCTGTATCGTTTCATTTCATTGTCTCCTTTTTTGCTAGGCTTATGGGTTTCATATTTTCTTTAATGCTTTTTTTAGATAGAATGTTACCAAAAAAGTGATTAAATTTTGCCAAAGGCTACGCTTGATACTCTATATCCACATTCCTTTTTGTGATTCCAAATGCCATTACTGTGCTTTCAACTCTTTTGTAGATAAATTCGAGCTCAAAACCACTTACATGGAAGCTTTGCACAGGCAACTTTTGGATGAATTGGTGCATTTTCAAGCTACAAAGCACTCGATAACATCTGTTTTTATAGGAGGCGGGACGCCCTCAACTATCAAACCAGAACTCTACAAAGACCTTTTTACCACACTCAAACCATACTTAAGTGATGATTGTGAAATCACAACTGAAGCCAATCCAAATTCTGCTACACTTACTTGGTTGCGTGGCATGCAAGAACTTGGCATCACAAGATTGAGTCTTGGCGTGCAGAGTTTTGATGCAAAAAAACTTGCATTTTTGGGCAGAAACCATACGCCACAAGCAGCTATCAAAGCTGTGGAAAACGCCCACAAAATTGGTATCCAAAACATCTCAATTGATTTGATATATGCCACAAGTTTAGATAGTAAAAAACTACTTACATGTGACATAGATCAAGCATTTGCTCTTCCTATCAATCACCTCAGTTCCTATGCGTTGAGTATAGAACAAGGCACTGTTTTTGCGGGCAAAAACCACTACAGTCATGACACACCACAACTTGCACGATTCTTTATTGAGTCTATAAAAAAACAAGGCTTCCCCCAATACGAAATCTCTAATTTTGGTACCTATAAAAGCAGGCACAATCTTGGCTATTGGTCGGGTGAAGATTATATAGGGCTGGGTGCTGGGGCGGTTGGATTTTTAAAAAATCAAAGATACTATCCTACAAAAGATAGAGAATGCTACATCAAAAATCCACTTGAAAAAACGGTTGAAAATCTGAACAAAGAAGCCTTACATGTAGAGAAAATATTTTTAGGTTTGCGTTGTAAAGTTGGCATTGCAAAAAAGGATATTTTAGTTTGTGAGGAGCAAAAAGTAGCTATTTTACTGCAAGAAAAAAAAGTCTTTTTATCAAATAATCGCTACTATAATGCAGATTATCTTCTAGCCGATGAGATAGCATTATACATAATCTCATAGTTTTATCGATTATTTAGTATAACTTGGCTAATATTCATTTCTTTTCAAAGAAGCTAAAAAGGTTACAACGATATGTTTGGAATGGGTTTTACAGAGATTTTACTCATAGCAGTTATTGCTATTTTATTTTTAGGGCCTGACAAACTTCCCTCCGCCATGGTGCAAATAGCTAAATTTTTCAAACAATTTAAAAGTAGTATAAATGACGCAAAAAACTCTTTTGAACAAGAAATTAAGCTCGAAGAGTTAAAAACACAAACACAAGCATACAAAAAAAGACTAGAAGAAGCGCAAACAAGCGTACGCAAAACGGTCACATTTGATGAACTCAACGAGATAAAAAAAACAACGCAAAATGCAACCGATACTATACGAGAGATTAAAGACAATATTTCCAAAGCACAAACTACACTAAGCAATCCTTCGAAATTGCTCAGCGATGAGATCCTAAAACCTGCTGAAAATACACAAAGTGAGAAGTAATGTTTGAAGAGTTAAAACCACATCTTGTGGAATTGCGAAAAAGATTGGGTATTTCTGTCGCTGCTTTGCTAGTGATGTTTTTTGTTTGCTTTACATTTTGGCAACCGCTCCTAGCTTGGATGCTAGCACCGCTCAAAGAAGTATTGCAAGATGACTCAAAAGTAATTTTTACAGCTTTACAAGAGCCTTTTTTTGTGGCACTCAAAGTTTCATTTTTTGCTTCATTCATCATTTCTTTACCAATTATTTTTTGGCAATTATGGCTTTTTATAGCTCCAGGACTTTATGAAAATGAAAAAAGACTCGTTATCCCTTTTGTAGCTTTTGCAACTACAATGTTTATCATGGGTTCAGCTTTTTGTTACTTCGTAGTCATTCCTTTAGGATTTGAATTTTTAGTCAATTTTGGTGGAGATCTTTTTACTGCCTTACCAAAAATCGGTGAATATGTAGGCTTTTTCACGAAACTTCTTTTTGGTTTTGGACTCGCTTTTGAGTTGCCTGTAGTTACATTTTTTCTTGCAAAAATTGGACTTGTGGATGATCGAGCTATGAAAGATTTTTTTCGTTATGCTATCGTAATTATCTTCTTGCTAGCAGCACTCCTCACACCTCCTGATATTCTTACACAATTTTTAATGGCAGGGCCGCTGATTATTTTATACGGCGTCTCTATTTTGATAGCAAAAGCAGTCAATCCAGCGCAACCAATCGATGAAGAAACAGGCACAGAAAATAGTGAAAAGGAAGAAGCATAGATCCGCTTTTTTTCAGAGATAGTTACAACTATGACTTACCACAAGAGCTTATAGCGGACTTTCCAGCAAACCCAAGACAGAGTGCCAAACTCCTCGTGTATGATTGCAAAACCAAAAAAATCACGCATACTATTTTTAAAGAACTCTTTTCATTTTTACCGCAAGATACGGCCGTGATTTTGAATGATACAAAAGTGATCAAAGCAAGAATTTTTGGAGTAAAACAAAGTGGCGGAAAGATAGAACTGCTCTTAAATTCTCCATTGCAAGACAATTTATACAGCGTTTATATACGCGGAAAAGTAAACATCGGCAGTGAACTTTTTTTTGAAAATAACCTCAAAGCGATTGTACAAAAACTTCAAGATGATGGTACTAGAGTTGTAGCTTTTTTTCAAAACAGTAAACAAATCGACACAAAAAAACTTTTTGATATTTTAGAATCTATCGGACATATTCCTCTGCCTCCTTATATAAAACGCCCTGACACCCTACAAGATGCAAGTGAATATCAAACTGTTTTCAGTAAGATTCAAGGTGCGGTGGCAGCACCAACTGCTTCATTGCATTTTAGTCAATCAATGTTTAGCGAGCTTCAAAAACGGTATGCACATGGTTTTCTTACCTTACATGTAGGTGCTGGAACATTCAAACCTGTAGAAGCTGAAAATATAAATGACCATGTAATGCACAGTGAGTTTTACGCACTTAGCGAGGCTACATGTAAGCTCTTAAATTCGGAAAAAAAGATACTTGCTGTGGGAACAACGGTAACAAGAAGCGTTGAGTATTTTGTGCGAACCCAAAAACAAAGTGGTTTTAGCAACCTCTTTTTACATCCAAACAACCAGCCACAAAGGGTTGACCACCTTTTGACAAATTTTCACTTGCCAAAATCAACACTCATAATGCTTGTTGCTTCATTTATTGGACTCAACGAAACACTTCGCATTTACCAAGAAGCTATCGATCAAAAATACAGATTTTTTTCTTACGGTGATGCGATGCTGATTATGCGTTGAGATCTAGCAGTGAGCCTAACATTTGATCTTTTGTTTTTATAGCAGTTGCATTTGCTTCGAAACCGCCTTGGATATTTATCTGCTCACTCATCTCTTTGGCTAGGTCTGTTGCATTGTTACTTTTAGAAGAGCTTGCTACAACGCTATTTGCACCTGCACTTTGCATTGTTGTATTGGTTGCTTGATAATCTTGTGTATTGAGATTTGCCACATTGTTTGCATTATTTGACATCCAGTTATTGTAAGCTTGCATAGAATTTGCATTGATCTGCATCAGAAATCCTTTCTCTATTTATTGGATAATTCTACCACTGTTTTTCAAACTGACCTTCTACGCTCTTGAAAAAAAGTTTGTAATGCTCAAAAAAAATACTTTTTTCGTAACTCTAAGAGGTTGTAGAAATATCTCTTTTTACTACAAGAACTGATGAATTCGTTTTAATGTGAACATCAGTTTTTCATTGCAATATAACGCTCAAGGATAATTTTTGCAGCCATCGAGTCTATTTTACCATCTCTTTTTTGTCGATTTATGCCTCGCATTGCGGTTTTTGCTTCTATGCTTGAGCCGTATTCATCTACAAAAAAAACCTCTTTTGAAAAATCAAGCAAAGAGATAAAATGTTTGATTCGTCTATCCATCTCCTCTTCGCTTGCTCCACCTTTTGGGATACCTACAACTAAAAGCTCAATTTGCCAATTTTGTAAAAACTGATCTACTTCTCTTGCTGCTTGCACACGATTTTTACGCAAGATCGCTTCTTGAGGGATAATTACACCCTCCATCAAGCACAAAGCAACTCCAATGCGTTTCAAGCCGATATCTAAAGCAGCGATCTTTTTCAACTTAGTCTCACTATTTTGCCATTGATAATTTTGATAAGACCTTGCAATTCATATTCATATACAAGCTCCCCAAATGTGCCAAGAGCCTCAAATAAACTCGGTTGCAAATCGCAAAAAACCAAAAAAGGATCAGCAGCACTCTGCGTTATTATTGCATCACTATGTAGAGCAACAAAAGCATCTATGTCATAGATACACTTTGCGAAACCTTGCGACAAAAGATCATTTGTAGCTTGACTTTCACCAAGTCTATGCGGAAATACAAAGATCTCTTTTTGCATTTTTAAGGCATACTCCACACTTCGCATACTTCCCGAACCAATGTCGGCATACGCCACCACAATCACCTCTCCAAGTGCTACAATAAGCTCATTTCGAAGAGGAAAATTATATTTCGCAGATGGTGTTCCTATCGCAAATTGGCTCAGCACTAAACCGTTTTCCTCGATAGATTGGATCATACGCGCATTGATAGCTGGATACCTTTTATCAAGTCCTGTGCCTGCTACCATGATGGTATTGTGCGTGCCTGCATGTAAATGTGCGATCGTATCTGCACCAATAGCACCACCGCTTACGACGCAAACACCAGCGTTAGAGAGTTTACTCGCGAGCTTACATGTAAGCTCTTTTGCATAAGGGTTGAGTTTGCGACTCCCCACGATGGAGATTTTTCGTTTTTGCAGTAGTTCAAGATTACCTTTATAAAAAAGATGTGGCGGGTATTTACGCATAGAGTGCAATTGCGGGATATCAAAACTTATCTCTTGTATCATTTTAGAGATCTTTTACATATACGAGCGTTATTCCCTCAAGTATCGGCTTTGCTTTTTGCAATACTTCGAGTGTATTTGTATGTGGATGACCAATGGCAATGGCGTAACCGTTTTTCTTTGCAAGTTTTACCGCTTTTAAAAGTTGTTCTTGAATGAGTGATTTATCGATGTCATTGTCTAAAAAAATATCTCGCGAATACAGTTTCATGCCGTATTTTTCAAACACTTCTGGCACTTTTGTCTTGGCAGTTGTTCTACTATCTATGAAGGTGATATTTTGTACTCTCAAAATCGAGATAAGTCTATCCATCGCATCAAAATCTTCTGTGTAGGTGCTTCCCGTATGGTTATTGTAAAAGCTTACATGTGGAAAATCTTTTTTGATTTGCAAGATTCTTTGCTCTATATTTATGCTTGAATTATTCCGCAAG
The DNA here is from genome assembly GCA_014859685.1 of Sulfurospirillum sp. Classification (GTDB taxonomy): domain Bacteria; phylum Campylobacterota; class Campylobacteria; order Campylobacterales; family Sulfurospirillaceae; genus UBA6810. The sequence goes on from JACUTU010000005.1 coordinate 176,566, forward strand.
AGAGTATTTGGTTCGGGTGTTGCATAATTGCTAGCTTCAAGCGGAAGATGTACCATCGCAAAGGAAAAGCTTTTTGATAACTCTTTTGTGTCTGGGTGCCTTGTGGTTGGCGGAAAAAAACTCGGCGTAACTTTAAATGGAATTTTTTTGATAGCTCTTGTTTGATGCTCAAACGCTACATCATCGATAATGATTGCAAGTTTTGGTTTACCAGTACTTGGATAAAACTTTTTTTCTTTCTTTGGTATCAGCGGTTTACTTTTTTTTTCTTCAGAAGATAGGCTGTTTTTATAATCTTTAATTTCGGAGAGATGATCATCATTTTGAACTTTTATATCAAGCTTTTGTACCTCTTTTTTTGGGGGTAATTTTGCGTATGGCACCTTGGGAATTTCTGATGAAATGAGAGGTTTTGATGCGAGACGATTTTTTTCTGCATCAAGCATTTTTTTCATCTTGTCCATAAGTTCTTGCGTTGATTTGTCACTAGATTGTTTTTGATTGTATGTTTGAAAAGTATCTAAATAGCTAATACCAAAAAGGAGCAAAAGTGGCACTACAAACACAAAAAGTGTAATTGCAAGCTTTTTTTTAGAAAAAAATTGCTTTGATGATTTTTTATTTTTATGGGACATTTTAGATTTATTGCTTTCCTAAAACAATTTCAACTTCAAGCATATCGATGCTTTTGTTTGAATGTGAAGTTATCTTCACATCATCGACGCTTGTATATTTTTTAATAACAGCGATGAGATCATTGCGTAAATCATCCAAATAAGGCAACTTACAATCTACTCTCTCATGTGCTAGCATGATGGTCAAACGATCCTTAGCTATTCCTGCACTACTCTGTTTTTTTCCAAAAATTCGCTCAAAAAAACTCATCTAAAAATTCCTTTAAGTGCACCAAAAAGACCTTTTTTTGCTTTTATATTTACAAATTCGATCTCTTCTCCAAGAATTCTTCGTGCGATCCTGCGATAACTTTCAGCTGCTTGGACATTTTCTTTGTAAATGACAGGAACGCCTGTATTTGTAGCGGTTATAATATGTTCATCATCAGGAACCACGCCGATAAGTGGTAAAGCTAAAATATTTAAAACATCATCGATACTGAGCATATTGCCCGCTTCTACCATTTCTGGTTTGATACGGTTGATGATGATGTGTTTTTCTACCTCTTCACCATTTTTTGCTTTTTCACTTTTTGCATCAATGATACCTATAACGCGATCGGCGTCTCTAACCGAACTTACATCAGGTGTTGAAACGATTAAAGCACGGTCTGCCAAAAAGATAGAATGCTCAAATCCGCTCTCGATGCCAGCTGGTGAGTCGATCAAAACAATATCAAAACTTTCCTTGAGTGCCGTTAGTAACTCTTTAACTTTGTCTCTTTGTAAAATATCTTTATCTTTTGTTTGGCTTGCGGGTAAAAAGTAGAGATTTTTCGCTTTTTTATCATTAATCAATGCTTGTGATAAATTGCATCTACCCTCCATCACATCAACAACATCATAAACGATTCGATTTTCTAAACCCAAAATCATATCGAGATTTCGCAAACCTATATCAAAATCTATTGCAACTACTTTTTGTCCGAGATTTGCCAAACCTACTGCTAGATTTGCTGTGGTTGTGGATTTGCCCACACCACCTTTTCCAGAAGTTACCGTGATAATTGTACCCATGAGAAATGTAACCTTTATAGATTATTTTGTGTACATGTAAGCGATTATATATCGCTTACATGTAAGAGTTAGTTAGTTTTTGTCTTTATTGATAATTTTTTTAGAAGTAATCCATGGCATCATTGAACGAAGCTTATTTCCTGTTTGTTCGATCAAGCTTCTTTGAGCTTTTGCCCTCTCAGCATTCATGCGAGTATAACCAGCTTTTCTCTCAAGAATAAAATCTTTTGCAAATGAACCATCTTGAATCTCTTTAAGGATAAGTTTCATTGCTTTTTTGCTCTCATCATTGATTACTCTTTTACCGCTCACATAATCGCCATATTCAGCAGTATTTGAGATAGAGTATCGCATATCGGCGATACCGCCTTGATACATCAAATCCACGATCAATTTAAGCTCATGCAAACATTCAAAATACGCCATTTCAGGCTCATAACCAGCTTCTACAAGCGTTTCAAAACCAGCTTGCACCAAAGAAACAGCACCGCCACAAAGAACGGCTTGCTCACCAAAAAGATCAGTTTCGGTCTCATCCTTAAATGTAGTTTCAATGATACCTGTGCGTCCTCCGCCAATCCCACTTGCATAGCTCAGTGCAAGTGCTTTTGCATTGCCACTTGCGTCTTGATCAACTGCAATAAGATCAGGAATACCACCACCATTGACAAATTCGCTTCTCACAGTATGCCCTGGAGCTTTTGGAGCAATCATTATACAATCAACACCCTGTGGAGCCTTGATTTGTCCATAATGCACATTAAATCCGTGTCCAAAAGCAATAGCATTGCCAGCAGAAAGATTTGCTTTAATCTCTTCTTCATAAACTTCCGCTTGCATTTCATCTGGTAAAAGAATCATCACAACATCTGCTTCTTTTGTTGCTTCTGCTACAGTTTTTACACTAAAGCCTTTTGCTTCTGCTTTTGCCCATGAGCCACCATCTTTTCTCAAACCCACAACAACCTCAACGCCACTATCTCGCAAATTTTCAGCGTGTGCATGTCCTTGAGAACCAAATCCTATCATCGCCACTTTTTTAGATTGAATGATACTTAAATCACAATCTTTGTCATAAAACACAGTAATTGCCATACTTTTTTCCTTTATAAATGTGAATAATTGTGTCATTTTATAGAAATTTTACTTAGTAACCTCTAAAAGGATTTTATAAAGTGCTTTTAGCTATCATTTTAAAACTTAAAACCACTAATTGGAATCAAAAATGGAAAGCAGCATTATTAAGAAGATTAAGTCCCTCCCTCCGCTGGATGATACCATCCTAAAAATTCAACAAGTTTGCAATGATAAAAATAGTTCCTTAAACGAACTTGTTAAAATTGTTGAAACGGATCCAATGCTTACTGCCAATATTCTCAAATCTTCCAATTCACCTTTATACGGATTTAGTCGCGAGATCAAAAATATATCCCACGCTATATCACTTTTTGGAATGGCAACTATCCGCGGTTTCGCACTCTCAAGCGCCATCAAACAAAATTTAAAAATAGATCTTAGCCCTTATGGCATATCAAACCAACAATTTTTAACAATTAGCACGCAACAAAGTGCGCTCATGTTCAATTGGTACTCAAAAATAAACAAATCATTACTCGACATCTTGATTCCTGCTTCGTTTTTGATGGAAGTTGGCAAGATAATCATCTCACACGAGATCACTGAACTTGGCAAAAAAGAGGAATTTTTCTTGCAAGTGAAATCTCTTAAAACACCACTTGAACTTTCCAATATAGAAAAAGAGTTTGTTGGTTTTTCAAACGAAGAAATCACTGCAAAAATCTTTGAAACATGGAATTTAGAATTAGAACTCGTAGAATCTATCCGATATTGTAATGATCCGCAAAACGCACCTGAGCATATCAAAGCATATAGCACTGCATTGTTAGCTATCAAAACTTGCATTAACATCTTTGGAGCATTCACCAACGATTCTATTGCCGCAACGCTTAGTTTGCTAGCACAAAATGAACTTGATCAAGAAATCTTTTTAGCTGCGATCGAAAAAGTCAATCAATGAATCAATTTCTCCTCGCCCTCACTCAAGGAATGAGCGAGGAGGAAATCACACCCGAATTCCGCCCTCTTTTTCTTGAACTTCAAGGTCTGAAAGTACTTAAAAAAGTAAAAAATATTTACGAATTAGACAATCATTACCGTTTTGGCATCATAGACATTGCTTTTAGTGGTACGGGATTTGTACAAACCTTCTCACAGCAACATTTCAAAGATCTTCTCATTGAACCCCGAGATACACATGGTGCAATGCGAGGTGATATAGTCTTAGTCAAACGCCTACATGTAAGCGACAGCAGAGCAAAAGCCAAAGTAATTTACATCATCAAAAGAGCCCATGCTTCAAGTCTTGTCTATACTAAAATGCAAGCCAAACAAATCCTTGGCATCAACATTAAAACAGGTTTAGCACAACAACTCGCGGCGACACAAAAATCACTCAAGCAACTTCCCGATGCAACGGTACTTAAAATCAGCAATGATGGTGGCGTTATAGAAGAGGTTTTGGGTGTTATGAGCGATCCGCTTGTAGATGAAAAAATTTCACTTGCACTCTATGAAAAAGTGGAGTATTTTTCAAAAGAAGCAGAGCTTGAGGCAAGTAGCCATGGAGATTTTGTAGAGCGATCGCTCTATAGCAATAGAGTTGATCTCACGCATCTTCCTTTTTGCACCATTGACCCTGTGGATGCAAAGGATTTTGATGACGCCATCTATTTTGATGTGCAAGAAAACACACTTTATGTTGCTATCGCCGATGTGAGTGAATATCTTTTTGATATGGGAGCGTGTGATAAAGAAGCGAAAACAAGAGGCTTTTCAATCTATTTTCCACACAAATCCATCCCAATGCTTCCACGAAGTCTTAGTGAAAATATCTGCTCACTTAAGCCAAATACCGATAGACTTGCTTTTACTTTTAAAATCAAACTTGATCCAAATTCACTAGAACCACAAAGTGAAGAGCTATTTGAGAGCATTATCCACTCCAAAAGACGCTATAACTACGATGAGATAGATCTTTTTTTGCAAAAAGATTTCTCACAAGCCACAAGCGTAGATGATGCAATACTAAGCTATCTTTTACCTCTTGATACACTCATGCAAAGAGTTCGCACAAAGCGACTTAAAGATTCTTTTGAATTTTGCTCAAGTGAAATTCGTATGCAAGTAGATGCCAATCAAAACCTCCTTACAACCAATATCGAAACGCAAACAGCCTCACACTCACTCATAGAAGATTGTATGTTGCTTGCCAATAAAGCTGCTGCAAAACGGATCTCTTATGGCATTTTTCGCACACACGCTGAACCAACTTATGAAAAGATGATACAACTACTAGACGACCTTGTACTTGTTGGCATCAGCGTACCTTTTCACCCAAATCTTCCAGTTCTCATAAAAACCATACAAGAAAAAGCCGATGCCTTTGATATCAGGCAAGAGGTTGATAAACTCATTATCAAATCGCAACAAAAAGCTGTATATGAGCCAGAAAATAAGGGACATTTTGGGCTTGGATTTTCAAGTTATACACATTTTACTTCACCTATTAGGCGTTACAGTGATCTTACATTGCATAGACTGCTCAAAGCAGATTTGACTCACAATACAAAAAGAAAGGCTTTTTTACTCAAAGGAATCGAATCGCTTTGTGAACAAATCAGCAATCTTGAGCGAGAAAGCGACAAAGTTGCATGGGACTATATGGATCGAAAATACGCAAGATGGGCGCGGGACAATATCGGTGAAAATGTAGAAGCAATCATCATAGATATCAATAAAACACCCGTAGCAAAACTTGATGATAAACTTAAAGGGGCTCGTATATTTTTGTTAGATGAGGATGTTGATCTTTTTGAACGCGTACTTATCAAACTCGTTGAAGCAGATATCGCTACAACAAAAATCTTTGCAAAAATTGTACGGAGATTGTGATGTATAAAAGAGATCTTGAGCGTGCTTTGCAAACCAAAACACTCCCGCAGATTATCTTTCTTTATGGAGAATGTGACTATCAAAATAACTATTTTGCACAAAAAACTCTCGCATATTGGGGCGTTACTGAAGATGAAAAACTTTCACTTTATTTTGATGAATATGATACAAAAAGTGCCATTATGCACCTTAGTCAATCTTCTCTCTTTGGTGGAAAAAATGTTCTGCTTATCAAAACAGACAAAGATCTTAGCAAAGATGCTAAGGAGTTGATTCAATTATGTCATAAAAATAGTGATAATTTTTTCTTATACCAGTATTTTGGAGAAAGCCAAAAAGCCAAAAAAATAGCCGATAACTTTTCTAAAAAAAATAAAGCAGATTTTGTGAGATTTTTTAAGCCAAATATATCTGAAGCAATGGCGCTCTTACATGTAAGAGCCAAAGAGGTTGGATTAGAGATTCAAGGTTATGCACTTTCATATCTTTATATGCAGCACCATGAAAATCTTTCTCTTTGTGCTAATGAATTTGAAAAACTTTCTTTGCTTGATAAAGAGATTGATACAAATGATATAGATAGATTTGTTTATGGGCTTGGGAGTGTTAGTATGGAAGATTTTATCGCAAAATTACTCAAAAAAGAGGATATACGAACAGATTTTGCTACGCTTTGTGAAAGTGGCGTGAACGATGAAAACGACATTATTAGAGCACTTGAATTCTCCATCGTTTCACTTTTACAATTTCACATGTATATCAAAATCCATGGAACTTTTGATGCACGAGAAATTTTAGGCTATCCCTTGCCACCACAGATAGCAGCACAAAGAGCGCAAGCGTGTATGAAGATAGATCTGATAACCTATAAAAATCTTCTTGAATATCTATTTGTTAATGATCTCAAACTTAAAAAAGTAAAAAATCTTGATAAAAATAGTTTTTTACTCGCAACACTCATCGGGTTGCAAAAACTACTTTAAGGAGTCAGCTTGCAAGATTTGAACTGGAAAGAAAACTATGCAGTTGGAGAAAAAAGAATTGATTATGAACATAAGCAACTTTTTATCATAGCGCAAAAAGCTTTTTCTGTAGTTGGAAGCGATCAAAAGATGCAAAAAATCAAAACCATTGTGCATGAACTGATGGACTACACAAAGATACATTTTTACCACGAAGAGGAGTTTATGCAAAAAGCAAGCTTTCCAAAACTCGAAGAACATAAAAAATTACACCTTGCAATCATCAAATCTATGAATCAATTTTTAAAAACTATCAATGCAAAAACACTCTACGAAATCGAAAAGGATTTAGCACATTTTATTGAAATTTGGTTTATCCATCATATTATTTATGAAGATAAAAAAGTTCATATTTGGTTAAAATCAGCAAATCTAAGCTATAAAAATGCAACTTGGAAGAGCGAATATACCATTGGCGAAGCCACAATAGATGCGCAACATCAAGAACTTTTTGAGATAGCTAATGAAGCATTTGCTGTCGTACAAGCAGAAGATAAAAAAGAAAAAATCAAAGAAATCATCCATAAACTTTTCACATATACGCAAGAACATTTTGCTTATGAAGAGCAATTTATGAAAACCATAAACTACAATAATTTAGATGAGCAAAAATCCGCACACCAACACATTTTAAATACACTCAATACGCTTGTTTTACATTGCCAAGAAGCAAATATGCAAGCACTTGAAGAGAAACTTATCGAGTTTGTAGATGTAGGACTTGTGCAGCATATCGTGCAAGAGGATAAAAAGATAGGCAAATGGTTGGTTTTTTTAGAAGATCTTAAAGAAGCAAAAAAACTCAAAGAAGTCTAAAAAAAGTTTTCATATGCTACAATGCGTGCGAAAAATTTTTACAAGGAAACTGCATGAAAAATTTAAAAGTTTACGAATACACACAAGAGGAGTTAAACAAATTCCAATATGCCACTATCGAAACAAAAAATGGCACTATGAATATCAAACTTTTGATAAACGAAGCCCCAAATACAGTAGCAAACTTTGCAACACTTGTTAATGACGGATTTTATGATGGACTTTCTTTTCATCGAGTTATAGCAGGATTTGTAGCGCAAGGCGGTTGCCCAAATGGTACAGGTTCAGGTGGTCCAGGTTGGCACATCGCATGTGAAACAAAAACAAATACAACAAAACATGCAAAAGGTATTCTCTCCATGGCACACGCTGGTACAAACACTGGTGGTAGTCAATTTTTCATCTGCTTTGCAAATCTCCCACATTTGGATGGTTTGCACACTGTTTTTGGAGCGATAGATCCAAAAGACACACAAAGCCTCAAAGTCTTAGATGACATTAAGCAAAATGATAAAATAATCAAAATACAGATCAAAGAATCCCTGTAGTCTTACATGTAGCACTTCTTATCGTCTGATAAAGGTGCTACACCTCGCAAGAAAGCGTTCCTAAAACTTTTCCTAATATCCGCACATCGTTTGCATTAATTATCTCATCACTATAGTTTTTATTATCAGATACCAAAGCTACTTTACCATTGGCTTGCAACTGCAATCTTTTAATGAAAAGTCCAGCGGGTGTTGTGAGTATGTAGATACCTGTTCGACATGGGTTCGTGCTTGATCTGTCGAAGAAAACGATATCGCCATCTGTGAGTGTTGGCTCCATAGAATCGCCGATAACATTGATCGCTTCAACATTTTTCATCACACCAGCACCACCTAAATGTGCAACAAACTCCTCATCAAGTGTAATCTGTGTGCTTGCATCCTCATAATTCAAAGCCCCACCGCCTGCAGAAGCATAGATATCACGAAAATAACTAATTCGTGAGAACTTCTTTGTTTCATTATAAAGACTCTCAATGATTTGATCAAACAACAACCAATTGATAGATATCTTCCTTTTTGCACAAAATTCTAGTATCTCTTTATAGGGTATCTTGTTACGATTTTTCATAGTTGCCAAGCTGATTTGATTGATGCCCAAAGAGCTTGCAACATCCTTATCATAAATCTTACGCTCACCCAATTCAGCACAAAGAATATCTTTAATCTTATCAACTATTTCATTGAAATTTGCCATTTTTTATCCTTTTTATTGCAAATTGAAATATTATTGTAGCATATTTTCAATTTATATTACAATATTGAAAATTTTATGGAGATTTACAATGAAAACAATTTTTCTAAAAAGTAGTTATACACTCAAAACAATCAATGATTATTTTGACAGGCTTGAGCAACAAATGCTTAAAATTAGCAATATCTTGTTTTAAATTAAGTTATCTTAAAAGAAAGTTATAGTAAAATCCGCACCTATTCTTAAATATCCTTACTCTACTTGTAGGGTGAAATCCAAAAGGAGAAACAATGACGCGACATTATGAGTTGCTTTTTGTGCTTAAACCAACACTTGTTGATGAAGAAGTACAAGCAAGGATTACTTTTCTAAAAGAAACTTTAGAAAAGAATGGTGCAGAGATATCTGCTTTCCAAAATATGGGAACAAGAAAATTAGCCTATAAAATTGAAAAATTTGAAAGAGGCTATTATGGAGTTTTCTACTTTACAGCCCCAAGTCTCGCTATCGGCGAAGTTGAACGAAATATCCGTATCAATGAAGATTTTATCAAATTTATGAGTGTCAAATACGAAAATCAGAAAGAGCTCAGACACTGGAATAAAATAGTTGAAAAATGCAACAAGCAAGTTACAACTACACAACCAGTTGATGCACCAGTCCAAGAAACAGAGGCAAGCCCAGAAGCCTAACCAAAGGAGCCACCATGTTTAATAAAGTTATTTTAGTTGGAAATCTAACAAGAGATTGTGAATTGCGTTACGCACCAAGTGGTAGTGCTGTTTGTAGCACAGCAATTGCAACAAATAGAAAATACAAAAACCAGATGGGCGAGCAAAAAGAAGAAGTTTGTTTTGTGGATATTACCTTTTTTGGTCGCACAGCAGAGATTGCAAATCAATATCTCGGTCGTGGGAAAAAAGTTCTTATTGAGGGTCGTCTCAAACTTGATCAGTGGACAGACCAAAGTGGAGCCAAACGCAGCAAGCATAGTGTTCAAGTAGAATCACTGCAAATGCTTGATGGCAAAAATGATGGTAATACTTCAGCACCAAGCAATGGAGGATATCAAAATCCAACAAGCAAGCCACAAACACCGACTTATACAAACAAACATGATGGCAATGATATACCTGACATCGACATCGATGCAGATGAAATACCATTTTAGCATATAAAGGATTTTACAAATGGCACCAGAAAGAAGAAAATATGCTCGCAAATATTGCAAATATTGCGAAGCAAAAATAGAGTTTATTGACTATAAAGATACAAAAATTTTAAAACATGCACTCTCTGAGCGTTATAAAATTATGCCTCGTCGTCTAACAGGTACTTGTAAAAGACATCAAGAGATGGCTGAACTTGCTATCAAACGAGCAAGACATACAGCACTCATTCCTTATGTAGTTGATACAAGAAATGTTGTTGCACATCCATTTGATCAACTCCAATAAGACTTACATGTAAGCTTCAAAGGGAGTGACACGATTATCGTGTCACTCCCTTTTTTTATGCCCGCACTAGTGTGTGTTCCAAAACTTCTTCTATGTGCGTTATCGGAAGTATCTGCATTTTTGCTTTCACTTCATCTGGAATATCTTTAAGATCTCTCTCAAAATTTTTCTTTGGTATAAGCGCTAAGTTAATTTTGGCTTTAAAAGCTGCGATCAGTTTTTCTTTGAGTCCACCTATTGGCAATACTTTTCCACTTAAAGTAAGTTCGCCAGTCATTGCTACATCACTTCTTACTTTATATTCACCGAGAATAGAAGCGATCGCACATGCCATAGTGATACCCGCACTTGGACCATCTTTTGGTGTTGCCCCTTCTGGTACATGTAAGTGCAAATCAAAACGCCTATAAATCTCGCTTGCCTCAAGATTACTAACCTTTTCATCTATCTCTTTTTGGCTTAGTGGTATAAGCGATGGCTTTATGGTAAGCTTTTTCTCATCAATCAAAACTTTCACAACACTCAAGGCTATCTTTGCAGACTCTTTCATCACTTCCCCTAAAGAGCCAGTGATTTGCATTGCACCTTTGCCTTTGATTTTAAGTGCTTCAACACGCAAAACATCTCCGCCAACACTCGTCCATGCTAGACCATTGACTTGACCAATTGTATCTTTTCTGTCTCTCTCTTCTATTTCAAAAACTTTTTTCTCTAAAAATTGTTCCAAATTTGCAAGTGAAATTGAAATTTTTTTGATGGAAGGATCAATCAACAACTGTTTTGCAACTTTTCTCAGTATCTCAGCAACTCTTCTGCGAAGATTTCTCACACCTGCCTCTCGCGTATAGTTTGCGATAATTATCTCAAGCGCGGTTTTGCTAAAAGTTATTTCAGAGTTTTTTAACCCATGTTTTTTTAATTCTTGCGGTATAAGATATTTTTTCAAAATTTCAAGTTTTTCCTGAGGCGTATAAGAACTTAAAAATATAAACTCCATCCTATCACGCAAAGGCGCAGGAATAGAACCGACATCATTTGCAGTTGCAATAAAAACTACCTTGCTCAAATCAAGATTGAAATTGAGATAATAATCCCTAAATCGATTATTTTGTTCAGGATCTAAAATTTCTAAAAGCGCCGCAGTTGGATCACCTCTATAGTTTTTTGCTACTTTGTCTATTTCATCAAGCACCATAACAGGATTCATTTGCTTAGCTTCGATCAGCCCTTGCACAATGCGTCCAGGCATCGCTCCGATATAAGTTCGACGATGACCCCTGAGTTCATTTACATCTTCTAAACCACCTAAAGCTATGCGAACAAGTTCTCGTTTAAGTGCTTTTGCGATGGAATTTGCTAGTGAAGTTTTACCAACACCCGGAGGTCCTGCAAAACAAAGTATCGCACCTCGACCTGTTTTGTCTTTGATGCCCCTTCTTGCAAGCAATTCACGAACAGCAAAATACTCTTCTATACGCTCTTTTGGTTTTTCAAGCGAGTAGTGATCACGATCAAGTTGGGCTTTGACTTCCAAGATGTCAAGATCTTTTTTTGCAAGCTGATCAAAGGGGATCTCGATAACCCAATCTAGATAGCTTTGGATCATATTTGCATCGCTTGAGTCTGGATGCATTCGAGAAAGCTTGTCTATCTGCTTCTTGATCTCCTTGTAAGCATCTTCATCCATAGTATCTTTTTTTATCTCAAGCTTATCGCGGTACTCTTGGATCTCTTCTTCTCTTTGATTGTCGCTACCCAATTCTTGCTGGATCTGCTTGAGTTGTTCTTTGAGAAAATACTCTTTATTGACTTTTTCTATGCGTGAATGCACTTTTGTTTTAATCTCTTTTTGCAACTTATTGGCTTCGATGATATCTATCAAAAATTCAACAAGCATCAACACGCGCGATTCTGTATCCTCTTCGCAAAAAAGTGCATATGCTTGCTCTTTTTTAAGATGAATTGCACTTGCTATGAGGTCACAAACACGGTTAAGTTCGATATTTTCTTCGATAGTTTTTAGTAAATCTGGTGGAAAATAGCTACTTACATGTGAGAGGGTATGTACTTTTTCTTTCAGTACTGAAAGAAGTGCATCTGTTTTTACGCTTCTGTTTGTATCTATTTTGACACTATCAACAAGTCCCACGAGTGGATTTGTACTCACATGTTGGACAATTTTACCCTTACTAAGTCCTTGAAAAAGGATTTTCACTCTACCATCTGGAAAAGAAACTTTTCGCATAATGGAACCAATTACACCATACTCATAGCACGCTTCAAAGTTTCGTCTGCCTTCATGCGTTTGCTTGGAAGAGACCACCATGATAAGGGTGTTTTCCTCAAGTGCTTTGTTTGCAGCTAGGATATTTTCGTCATCATTTAAAAAAATAGGTGAAATCATAAATGGATATAAAAATAGATCATCTTCGATTATGATCGGTAGATTTGATGGAAATGCACCATAATCACTGAGTTTCATATCGTCTCCTTTGTATTAAGATTGTGTTAAAAATAATTTGAGATTTATTCAAACATAGAGCGATACCATGGGATATCTGGTTCGATCATTTTTGCCTCACCTAGTGGAGAATTTTTGAGTTTTTCACGATAAAGTTCTGCGGCTTGTGGTTTGTCAATTCGTTTATAAAGACTAGCGATATTTTCATCAAGATAGTAATTGCCAAGCTCAAGTTTCACAAGCATTGTCTCAACCATAGCCTTATATTGTGAGGTTGGATACTGTGCTATAAAAGCTTTGGTTTGGGCTATCGTATCTATGAGCAATTGCTGATTGCGATTTGGGTTTGGGAAGGATTCAAAATTTGCTTTGATCTTCATAAATCTGGCATATTCACTTCTTTTTTCATTGCCAAATCGCTTGATATACTCATCAAGGTAAAAATTAGCAAGCAAGTATTCCTCTTCACTCATATGTGCTTGTGACAGGATAAGCATTGCCTCTGGTAAAAGTGGCGAGGCTATATGTTCACTCACTAAGGATGTGTAGGCATCATCTGCTTTTTCTAATTCAAGATTTTTGATGTTTTTGATGATTTGCTCATACCAATAACTTGCTGGTTTATTGTAGATTTGTACCTCTTTTTTACTTGCACAGCCACCAAAAAAAAGTACACCTATTAATGCCAAAACAAACAAAGATACTCTCATCATCAAATTCCTTCTATGAATTTTAAAAAAATATTCTATCTCTTTTTTTGTTATTAAAAGATAAAAGTTGAATTTTTTTCATAATTGCCGATTTAATGGCATAAAATTAACTTGAAAATGGTACAATTACTACCAAAAAAGGAAGCGCATGCAGTTTCAACTCAAGAGTCCAATTCCGGGATTTGACAATATAAAAATAGTAAAATTAGAGAAAATAGATGATTTTTTTACACGCCTCATTTCTTGCGATGACAATACAAGCTTTATGCTCATAAATCCTTTTTTGCTACGAACTTATGACTTTGAAGTTCCTGAGTATTTTAAAAATATCTTAGACCTTGAGGAAGACACAAAGACACTTGTTTACAATATCATGATAATTGCCACGCCCATTGAATCATCAACCATAAACTTTATCGCTCCATTTATGTTCAATATAGATAAAAAAATAGCAGCACAAGTACTACTAGATACAAACAAATACACCAATTTTGGGATCATGGAAAATATTAGTAATTATTTGGAAAAAAAATAAATAATTTAAAGATATTTTTAACGCATAAAGATGTAGAATTGTACTAAAGCACACACAAGGAGATTTACATGTATATTTTACGAAACCGATCAAGAACAAATAAAAAAAGTAGCCTGTCCCCATTTTTGTTTATTGCTTTGTTTTTTATGTATTCACATCTTGGGGCTATAGACTTTACATGTGCCAATCCGAAAACATTTGATGTTGCAACCTCCAAAGAAAATAAAAAAGTCAAATATAATGTAAATGGAAATATTAAGATTTTTGGTAATTCTATTTTGTGTGCTGATAATGATAAAAATGGTATTTGCACAGATCCAGGTACAAAACGAAATAATGATATCTATATGATAAATAGCGATATAGACACTAATGCAGATACATTTAACTCTTCCTCATCCAAGCTTACTTTACCGGAAAATGCACAAGTTTTATGGGCTGGATTATACTGGCAAGGAATGTTAAAAAGTGGAACAGATGCTTCAAAAGAAAATGCAGGGAAAGTAAAATTCGCTACACCAAATATGCCTGCAGATAGTTATATTGATGTAAATACTTCTGATTCGTCTTATAGTTTTAATTGGGTTTATTATACATCTGAAAGATTTTATTATCAAGCAAATATAGATATCACAGAAGAGGTGAAGACATCCGGATCTGGATGGTATACTATTGCAAATCTTACAACAAATACAGGACAGCCAAACGGTGGCAGTTATGGAGCTTGGTCTATTGTTATTGTTTATCGTGATACGACTGCTAGCTTGAAAAACCTTACTGTTTATGATGGCTTTGTGGGTGTTGTAACAGGTGACGACTATACAAATGCAACCAATTATGCAAATGATAACAATTGTGCTTCTTCTGGGGTTGGAAGTGAAGTCAGTATTCCACTTAGTGGCTTTTTAACACCTCAATCTGGAACTGTAGCTTCCACACTTTTGATGTTTGCTGGAGAAGGGGATCTTGGTAGTACTGGTGATAAATTATCTTTAACAGATTCTTCAAATACTGCTATAAATGTTTCAAATGGAGCAAATCCTGAGGATGACATATTTAATGCCTCTATATCAACAGATGGAGTTGCTGTTGATGGGGCAAATTTTAATCCTTATTATGGTAGCAATTTTTTGGGTATTGATATCGATACTTTTAATGTTAGTAATATTATAGGCAATAACCAATCCGCAACAACCGTTAAGCTCAACACTGTTGGAGATAGCTATCATCCGGGTGTTTTTGCTTTTTCTACAGAACTTTACGAGCCTGAAGTATGTTATTTTGAAGAAATTTATTTTGATAATACAAAACTTCTAGTAGGTGATAATTATGTCAATATAGGTGAAAAACTTAATTTTGTCGTACAAGTGAAAAATAGAGGGGTTGAAGATGCAAAAGGACTGTTTGTGCAAAATCCTTTTATCTTACAAGTTGCATATGATGAAAATACGACAACATACAATGATGTGAATGCTACAGATTTTATCCATCAAACAGATGACACACTTGATGATTTTGCAGATTACAATGATACTGAAGCTAGGCTCCAACTTTTTATAGGTCATGATGTTAATGCTAGCGCTCCATCTGGTGGAACTCTAGGACACAACGAGAGTATTTCTTTTGAATATACAGGGCACCCTATTGGTTTACCTGAAAACAACGAAACAGAAATGATTTATTATGTTAGTTATAGAAATGATGTTCTAGGAGTAACTATACCTCCAACAACTATGCCAAAATGTGAAGACTTTAACTCTACATTTAGAATAAAGTATAATCCTTTTGATGGTGAATTCGATGTCGTAGATTCTCAAGCTAATTTAGGAATTATAAAAACAAAAATAGCAAATCAAACATTTAATGTTGATCTGATACACCTAAATAGTTCAGCTAGCGCAGTATCACCCGTGAGTGTTTCGGTGCCAACTCCTATATCTGTTGAAATGTCAGATACATGCGAAGTTGGAAGTGGTATTTTTATAGGTGGTGAAAGTTTTGCTCAAGGTGAAAGTTTTAAAACTCTCAGTATTGATGCATCAAAAGTTCAAAAGGCAAGTAAGCGTCAATTTTTTGTGATGAGCTTTTTTTCTTGGGATGATCTTTTTACAGCTGCTTCTTTTAACTGTCATAATTCAAACATGCAAGCAAATTTAAATGGTGTTCCTCAGTGTCTCAACTCTAGTTCAAAAATTGAATCTGTTTTTGCACCTATCGGCAAAGATATTGCAATATGTATAAGCGGAACAAATAGAGCTTGCGACTCTAACAGCTATGATAATTCGGGAACAAAAGGTTTTATTGAGCCTGAAAAATATAACCATGATTATGGATGCATAGCATGCTTAGCGGATCAATTGGGAAAATTTCAATGCTCTAGTGATGACTTTGCTATAAAACCAAATAGTTATGAAATCGACACTTCTGTTTTACCAAATCCAAACCTCTTGAAAGCTGGTGAGGACTATAATCTTAGTGTTGATGCGATACAATTTGGAAATAACAACCCTACTCCAGATTACAATCAAACAAAAGCAAATCTTCAAATATCTGTAGATAAAAGACTTCCTGATGGCATAACCATAGACAACACACTGCATGGAACTATCTCTTTTGCTGCATCAAACTTCACTTTTTCAAACGGTACAACTTCCGACATGGGCATAACTTACGATGATGTTGGAATAATTAGTATCAAGGTAAGCGATATTGATTGGGCTGCTGTTGATTCAGATGATACTCCTTTAGCAGACAGAACAATCACAGGTGAAGCAAATGTAACATTTATACCACACGACTTTAATATTACAAATATAAATATTACAAATGAATTAAACGGTAATTTTACATATCTTTCAAGTGATTTAAATATGTCTGCAAAAATTCCATTGCTATTGAGAGCACAAAACAAGCAAGGCAATAATACAAAAAATTATTCAGATGGACTTTTTGAAAAAAATATCTCACTGAATGCTTTTATCCACGCAACAGCAATCAATAAAGATGCAAATATAAGCTCACCAATAAATATAAATCTTGATTTTACAGATGGCAACAGCACACTAGCATGGAATGATGCGAATGTTTTAAAATTTAACTTTGAGAGAAGTCTTACACAAACAATTGAGCCTTTCGATGTCAATGGAACTGAACTGAATGTGACAGCTATTGATACTGACCATGTTTATGGAGAATCAAATCAAAGTGCCTTAGGCACAGCTACTTTCTACTATGGTCGCGCGCATGCTCCTGATTATACATTTGCTGGTGATAGTGGTACGGCTCGGATCTATTATGAAGTGTACTGTAAAGATTGCAATAAGAGTAATTTTAACATCAGCAACGCTGAAAGCATCGATAGTATTAATTGGTATCAAAATCTTTTACATGTAAGTGCGGCTGGTGTGGCAAATCCCATTCCAAATCAAGTTGCCAAATTTCAATCTTTTGCAACAACAACAATCGATCCATTTTTAAATCAATTGCTCAGTCTGAAAAACACAACCGCAAGACCGTTTATAGATCAAATCATGCTCAATCCACCTTCTTGGCTAGAGCATTATCCTACGAATTTTACTGTTGAGTTTTTAGGAAAAGGCGATTGGGCTGGTGCTGGAAGTGTTTCGGACACTAATGTTTCAGGTGGTCACACACATAACACGGTTCCAAATAGAGTAAACAAAAGGTTAGATTGGTGAGCAGAACAGGTTCGTCTTTGATAGAGCTGATCATTGCTATTGTTGTTATGGGTATAGCAATTATGAGTTTGCCTCTGGTTCTTTCACAAAGTCAAAATAGCAATGCTTTAGCTTTACAGCAAGAAGCAATACTTGCTACAAAAACAAAGTTGGGCTACCTTTTATCATATGACTGGGACGCAAATTCTTATGATGCAAATGCAAGTTTAGCAAGAGTTTTAGATACAACAGGACTAGGAGGTGCTGATAATGCCTTTGATGTCAATGTCACAACAGACATAAGACGCGCAGGTCATGTAAATGCTGATAAACGAAGACGACTTTGGGATGTAGGACATAGCAAACGAGCGCCTCTTAATGAATCTGCTGGACTTAATGATATCGATGATTTTCATGGTGTTGATGAAAATATGAGCATAACTTCAGAAGATATGGACTTTATGTTTAACATTACGCTAAGACCGAGTGTAGCGTATTTGCAAGATAGCCTGAGTGGTGGAAATTATAATGATGCAAATATCTCTTTTAATTTTGATGCAACAAATGATCAAAATCTTTCAAATCAATCAAACATAAAAATGATCACAGTCTCAACCATAGACACAGCAAGCGGTGGTGATTATGTGAACATCACGCTTCGAGCATTTGCTTCAAATATCGGGCAAAATAAATTAGCAAAGAGAGAGTGGTAATGAAAAAAGGATTTACCCTATTTGAGCTTGTTATGGTTATCATCATTATGGGAATTGTGGCAAGCATCGGCGCTGATATCATTGCTTCTTTGTATGCTAATTATGTGAGAACTCGCACGATCAACGCACTTGAAGCAAAGACAGAGATAACACTTGAACAGATAGCAAAACGCCTTCAATACAGAATAAAAGACAGTACAATAGCTAGAAAATCAAATCAAATAGTTCCTATAGCAAGCACTATTGTTGATGATACCTTCCCTATCATCGAATGGATAGGCTATAGCAATGAAAGCTTGCTAGGCGCTCCTCGTCCAGGTTGGAGTGGTTTTATAGATCTTGATCATAGTGACACAAACAAAACAAACCAAACACTCAAAACTTCTGAGAGCAACTTAACCTTAGCAAGTACTATCATGAGTGCTCTTACAAATACAGATATAAACTTGAGTGATGAAAATGAAGCGGCACTTGTATTTAAAGGGAGACCATACAACTATACAGATTTTGGATGGGGTGTAGCCAACAATACAGATGGCAGTGCAACTATCAAAGTCAAAATTTTTGGCACATCACTTGATACTTTACAAGTAAGCAATGATACAAATTTAAGCGAAATTTACGAACAATACCATTTAGCACATAGTGCTTTTGCCATAGTACCAAGCGATACAAATTCAACAGATTTTAACCTCACTTTACACTACAACTACCAACCATGGCTAAATAAAAACTATACAGATGGAAATTCTTCTATTTTAACAGAACATGCAAGCCTTTTTAGGTTTCGCCAAGATCAAACACTCTTACGATTTAAACTTTGTTTGCATGATGCGAACCAAACAGGCATTGGCGATATAATTGTAGTTTGTAAAGAAAAGGTGGTTTACTAATGCGTAAAGGATTTAGTTTACTCACGGCTTTGCTTTTTATGATTCTCGTTGCCACACTTGGCGCACTTGCTATTTCACTTGCAGCCCAAAGTGCAAAACAAACTAGCGATATTTTTTTACAACAACAAGCGGAACTTCTCGTACAAAGTGGAACAGAATATGCACTGCTTGCTCTCTCAGCACACGATCACAGCATTCAGTGTTTGGAAAATATAAATGCCACTTATACACCAGATGGCACAACTGTACTTTTTGATATCAACATCTCTATGCGGTATTTTGGCAATGGACTTCCTGCCAATTGTCCAACGCCAAGCGGTATCATAAATGCAAACAATATAGACACAAACGAATCAAACCTCACAGTTATGATAGATACCATCGTTACTTCTCGTAGTGACATCTCCACAGAACTTATACGAGTCCACAGACGCACGCTACAAAAACCTTAAAATTATCTCCATTTTTAAGCTAAGACTTGTTATACTTTAACCACTAAACCCTAGCGATAGGGCGACAAAGGAGACAAGATGAATTTAAGTATTGTAGGTAAACAATTAGAACTTACAGATGCCCTCAAAGGTTATGTAGAAACCGCGAAAGACTCTCTCACAAAATACAATCTAGATATTATTTCCACTAGATGTGTACTCTCAGCCGATGAAAAAAATGGTAAAAAAGGCTTCAGTGTTGAATTTGCTATCAACTTGGCTCATAAAAATACAATCGTCATTAAACAAAAAGATAAAGATGTATATGCAGCTATCGATCTAGCTATCGAAAGAGCCAAAAAAGTTCTTCGTCGTCATCACGACAAAGCAACAAGCTACAAAGTCAAAGAAGAAGAAACGGACACTTCTATATCAGCAGTAGCTGATGATATAGAAGAGATTATTCCAATGCGTCTTGATAGCTACAAGCCGATCGAAGTTGAAGAAGCGCTCAACCAGCTCAAAGAAAGTCCGCTACAATTTTTAGTCTTCACAGACATGGAAGATAAAATGCGTGTCATTTATAAAAAAAGTGAAAATAAATTCGGTCTTTACTAACAATCACGGAGGGCTAGTCCCTCCAAGCGTTGCTTTGCCTGCGTTAAAATATCCTCTTCTAACCCATAATACACAAATTTCTCACCACTTTGCTTGCTCCCACCTAGCACATCACCACTTTTTCGACAACGCAAATCAAGTTCAGCAATTTCAAAACCATCTTTACATGTAGAAAAATCTTCAAGTCTTTTAGGCTCTTTTTGATTAGTATATAAAAAGCAATACCCCTTAAGCCCATTTCGGCTCACTCTGCCTCTAAGCTGGTGCAAACTCGCAAGCCCTAACCGCTCAGCCCCCACGATAACAAGTGTACTCAAACGAGGGAGTGAGATGCCAACCTCAACAAGTGTAGTTGCTATGAGGATATTGCCCTCTTCTCTAAAACGCTCAAGAATCTCCTCTTTGTTTTTATCTGCACCATATGTCACAAATACTTTTTCAAAATTTTTTTCCCAAAAACCTCTGCCCTCTTCTATGGATTGATACGCTATATTTTCACTTTCATTTACGAGTGGATAGATCACAATGGTTTGCCTGTGAAGACTTAATTCTGCTTTGATATGATCTATCAGATTTTTAAAATCTTGTTTGTGAATGATGCGTGTATCGATATCTTTTTCAAATGGTGTTTGTTTGATAAAAGAAAAATCAATCAATTCAGATTGAATCATACTCATGGTCCGTGGAATCGGTGTTGCTGTAAATTGTAAAAAGTGAGAATAATGATCCTCCTTGATTGAAAGCTGGTTGATGAGTTCTCTTTGTGCTATGCCAAAACGATGCTGCTCATCAATCATGATGAGATCAAGTTGGGGCAAAGATCGATATAAAAGCGCATGCGTGCCTATGATAAAATCAAAATCATTCAAATCTAGCTTATTTGAAGTGCTATTTGTAACCAGTGCAACCCTTACATGTAAGGGTAAAAATCGCTTTGCTTCGCTGAAAATTTGATTTGCAAGAATGGTTGTTGGTGCCATTAAAATCGATCTTTGAGGGTAGCAAAGTAGCACACTTGCTAGTATTACCATCGTTTTTCCACTTCCAACATCACCCATAATGATGCGTCTGGCTGCTTTTTTTGAAGAAAAATCTTTTTTGATATCTGCTATAGCATTTTTTTGATCACTTGTAAGCTTAAATGGCAAGGAATTCACAAACGGCTCCGCATCTCCTGTGAGCATATGCTTTGGTGCAAAAAATCGTTTTTTCTTTTGCAAAATTTTCAGGTAATTAAAAATTTCAACAAATTTTACTATTCGTAACGCTTCACCTTCTAGCGTACGACTATATTTTTGAGCAACTTGTGGCGTTGGAAAATGTAGTGAACATAAAAGTTCTGCTTCATGCCCATTTAGTCCCTCAGCCATGAGTTTATCGATACTCAGATATTCATGCATAAGTGCAACAACTGTTTTATTTTGCAAAGATGTTTTGTATTTTGGTGTGATTTTGTTTATTTCTTGCACGACTATCGGTTGCATAAGGGAGAGTTTGGCATTTTGTGATTGTAAAATAGCACTGATATACATCTGCTCGCCTACTCTAAAAATAGCACGATGATACGCTTTGGCTTGGAAAACCACACCACTCATATATTCACCCCAAGTATCTACAAAGAACCAAAGGCTTAGTGCCTTTGGCGTCCAATTGACTCGTGAAACAGTAACAAGAACGGTGTTTTTTTCGCCTACCACAGGCGTTTGAGTTAAAAAAGTATTTTCATAAGATTTTGGGAGCAACAATGCCAAATCAATCAGATTTGTTACCCCTAGTTTTTTGAGTTTAGTCAATTTTTTTTGTAACTACCGAGAAAGTAAGATTTTGGATCTCAGCGTGTGCGGCGATAAAATTATTGAGTTCTTTAAGCGTAAGTTTTTCTATAAGTTCAAGTTGTTTGAGTGAAAATCCAAGCTCATATCCCCTATAATATTCGCTAAAAGCTCGCGTAAGTCTTTGTGAAAGTGTTTCATTTCGCAAAGGTTCACTACCCAATAAAAATCTTTTAGCCTGATCAAGTTCATCTTGTGTCACACCATCTTTCACAAATCGTGCAATTTCTGATTTTACTATCGCTTTGGCTTCATCTAAACTCTCAAGTTTTGTTTGCAGATAACCTGAAAGATAAGAGTGTGAGCGGTTGAGATGAAACCTCGAATATGCAGAATACGCCAAGCCTCTTTTCACTCTAATCTCTTCCATCAATCTGCTACCAAAACCACTTTCACCGAGGATAAAACCAGCTACTTTTGAGATGTGTGTATTTTTATCTGTAGCACTCAAATCATAGGGCGCACCAAAATAGATATAAGCTTGCTGTGTATCTTTATAAACCAACATATCTTTTGCATCACCACTTACATTATAGCTTCGCAACTCTCGCTTGCTACCTCTTTGCATTGTGTTGAGTAATTTTTGCAGTGCAGATACAATTTCAGCCTCTTCTATGTCGCCGCCAATAACCACAAGTGCATTGTCCAAATCAATATAATCTTTATAAAACTTTTGAATATCAGCAAGCTTCAACTCTCCGATACTCTCCTCTTCACCACCAAATGCGTGTCCAAAAGGTGTTGCTTTGAAAATCTCTTTTTTCAGGTTAAGACTCGCCACATAATCAAAATCGCTCTGTTTGGATGAGAGATTGCCAAGAGTAAGTTGTTTTATCTTTGCGAAACTTTCATCACTAAAATTTGGCTCGCTTAAAAGCTCTTTGAGCATCGACAAAGCAAAAGAAAAATCTTCTTTTAAAGACAATATCTCAAAAACAAAAGTTTCACTTCCGGCACTTACATGTAAGTCAATAGCTCTGTTTTCAAGTGCAGTTGCAAAAGCAATAGAGCCTTTGCTTAAAGTTCCTTCTCCAAGCATAGCAGCGCTAAACTTCGCAAGTCCTGCGAGTGATCCATCGTACATACTGCCGGCATTTTGCACAATAAGCTGAAAAGAAACTATAGGTAAAGCACTATTTTTTTCATAAATCACAGGAACTAAAACGCCATTAACATTTACATCACGAACCAAAACACTACTCACTAGAACTCCTTGAATAATCATAATTAAAGCTAAAATTCTTTTCATACATTGCTCCTAAAATCTTTGCAATATATTGTACGCTGTATCTCTTTTTGCTGGATATTCATCAATATCTCGAATCAGCGCTATCATCTGCTCAGTGTTCATTTTATTTGCAGTTCCAGCGGCTGCCACAACATTTTCTTCCATCATCGTGCTGCCTAAATCATTTGCTCCAAATTGCAAGGCTAACTGTCCGATATAGCTACCTTGTGTAACCCATGAACTTTGGATATTTTTAAAATTATCAAGATACAAACGGCTTACCGCGAGGAGTCTTAAGTATCTATTTGATGATTGTTTTTTCAGATCTGGAATTTCAAGTTTGAGCTGTGTATGGTCGCTTTGAAAACTCCACATGATGTACGCTCGAAAACCACCCGTTTCATCTTGCAAATTGCGTATCATCTCCCAATGTTCAATAATTTCTTCATCTGTTTCTACGGTGCCAAACATCATAGTGGCTGTTGATTTTATATCGATTTTATGCGCTGCCCTATGTATCGCTATCCAATCTTTTGCGGAGAGTTTTTTCGGTGCAATAATATCTCGAACACGATCATTCAATATTTCAGCTCCAGCTCCAGGGATAGAAAAAAGCCCTTTTGCTTTGAGTCTTCGCAACACTTCTTCGCAACTGATTTTAGATACCTTCGCGATATAATCTATCTCGATTGCAGAAAAACCGTGGATGGTAATCTGCGGGTAAGTTTTTGAGATCCATTCTACGAGATCTTCGTACCATTCTATCTTCAATTTCGGATGCACACCACCTTGAAAAAGTATCTGCGTACCGCCAATTTCTAACAATTCTTCTATCTTTTCGCCGATTTCATCGAAGCTTAAAATATATGCATCTTCCTCTTTTACATGTCGATAAAAAGCACAAAATTTACAATCCACCCAACAAATATTTGTATAATTTATATTTCTATCCACCACAAAAGTTGTTATTTTTTCAGGATGAAGCTCTCTTTTTCGCTCTAAGGCTCTTTTTCCTAATTCATGCAAAGGTGCATTTTGAATGAGTTCAAGTGCCTCTTGGTTTGTCATTCGCGACATTTTTTATCCTCTTTTGAAATAGCGATATTATACAAGAACTACTTTAAACAAAAGAAAAATATGGCATAATATTTCCTTTAAATGCTTACATATCAGGAAAATTATGCTCACAATCGATACCATTTTGCTCTTCATAGCAGCATCATTTATGCTCGCAATTGCTCCAGGACCTGACAATATCTTTGTACTAACCCAATCTATGCTTAAAGGTGCGAAAGCAGGTGTGTTTGTGACTTTTGGACTTTGTAGTGGACTTATATTTCACACAAGTGCCGTTGCCCTTGGTATTGCTGCTATTTTTCAAACTTCCGCATTAGCTTTTAGCATCTTAAAGTTCATCGGTGCTGGCTATCTTTTATACCTTGCATATCTTTCATTTCAATCATCAAGCAGCTCTTCATTCAAAGCTAAAAATGACAATCTCACACCACAAAAACTTTACAAAAGAGGAATCTTTATGAATATCACCAATCCAAAAGTTTCTATCTTTTTTTTAGCATTTTTGCCACAATTTACAAATCCACAAACGGGCAATATCACCGTGCAAATCTTCATCCTTGGCACAATTTTTATGCTAACTACTCTAATAGTTTTTAGCTCTATAGCTCTTGGGGCTGGAAAACTTGGACGATGGTTTGAACAATCACCAAAAGCAGAATCTATCCTCAACAAATGTGCTGGCACAATCTTTGCAGCACTTGCTTTAAAATTGGCTTTTGCAAACAGATGAAAATCGTTCATTTTCTACTGATCATCATTTCACTTACCGCCGGAGTGTTACTTATCGAATACTTTTTACAGTTCGCTCTAGGTTAAAAAGTGGTTGTCATAAAATTATCATAAATACTCTCTAATATAAAAACAAATACACAGGAGCATATAAAAATGAGAATAGGACTTTTTATACCATGTTTTATGAATGAACTCTATCCAGAGGCATCCATGGACACGCTAAGAATTCTTGAACATTTAGGGTTAGATGTTGAGTATCCATTTGAGCAAACTTGCTGTGGTCAACCGATGGCAAACACTGGTTGTGCTAAAGAGGCAAGTGTGTTAGCGTATAGATTTTTAGAGATCTTTAAAAAATACGATTATATAGTGGCTCCAAGTGGTAGCTGTGTGAGCATGGTTAGACAAAATTATGCTCAATTTCTTGAGGGAAAAGATGGTTTTGAACACTTAAGAACACACACTTATGAATTAGTGGAATTTTTACACGACATCATCAAGCCAGATAACTTACATGTGAAATTTCCTTTTAAAGTTGGCATTCACAACTCTTGCCATGCACACCGACACTTACGACTTGCGAGTATGAGTGAACGAAATGAAGCACCATTTTCAAAAATCAAAGCATTGCTTGAAAAAGCAGAGGGCATTGAGTTTGTTGAACTTACAAGAGTTGATGAATGCTGTGGCTTCGGAGGTACATTTTGCGTCAGTGAAGAAGCGATGAGCGTTGCTATGGGAAAAGATCGGGTGCAAGATCATCTCAAAGCAGGAGTACAGATCATTACAGGTGTTGATATGTCTTGTCTTATGCATATGCAAGGCATTATTGATCGCGACAAACTACCCATAAAAACAATGTATGTAGGACAAATTTTAGCAGGAGGCATAGTATGAGCCAAGGACACCCAGAACTTGCAGAAAAATTTATAGCCAATGATGAGCGAATGCATTGGCATGACAAAGCACTTTGGTTTGTGCGTGCAAAAAGAGATAACGCTTCAAAAGGTGTTGCGGAGTGGGAAGATTTGCGAGACTGTGCTGCTAAGATCAAAATGCACACGATTGATCATCTCGATAGCTATCTGCTTGAATTTGAAAAAAATGCACTAGCAAAAGGGATTCATATTCATTGGGCGTATGATGCGCAAGAACACAACGAGATTGTATTGAAACTTTTGCAAGAAAAAAAAGTACAAAAACTAGTCAAAAGTAAATCCATGCTCACAGAAGAATGCCATCTCAATCCTTACTTGGAAGCAGCTGGCATTGAAGTTGTGGATACAGATCTAGGGGAGCGAATAGTACAATTTCGAAAAGAGCCTCCATCGCACATCGTATTGCCCGCAATTCATCTCAAAAAAGAGGATGTTGGAACAACTTTTGAAGAGTTTTTACATACCCAAAAAGGAAATAGTGATCCAACTTATCTCACAAGAGCCGCAAGAGTACACTTAAGAGAAAAATTTCTCAACGCTGATGCTGCTATGACAGGCGTAAATTTTGGTATCGCTGAAACAGGTGGTTTTGTAGTCTGCACCAATGAGGGCAACGCTGATTTAGGTGCTGGCCTACCAAAATTACATATCGCTAGCATGGGAATAGAAAAAATCATTCCAAAACTCAGCGATCTTGCTATCTTCACAAGATTACTTGCACGCAGTGCCACAGGTCAGCCTGTAACTTCTTACACTTCACACTACCATGCGCCAGTTGTTGGCGGAGAGTTACATGTAATCATCGTTGATAATGGTAGATCTGATATCATTAAAGATAAAGATTTTAGACAATCTTTGCAGTGCATCCGCTGTGGAGCCTGCATCAACACTTGTCCTGTTTATCGTCGCAGTGGTGGCTATAGTTATGGCTACACAATTCCAGGACCTATAGGTTCAACATTGGGTGCAAATCGAAATATAAGTCTTTACAAAACACTTCCATTCGCGTGTTCACTCTGTGGTTCATGCTCCAATGTTTGTCCTGTGAAGATAGATCTTGATCAGCAACTCTACAAACACAGACAAACTGTGGTGGCACAAAATCTTTTAGGCTTTAAAAAACACACTATCTTGAAAGTAGCTACTTGGGTAATGAAACATCCAAAAATTCTTGATTTTAGCGGTAAAATGGCAAGAGCGATAGTACCAAAACTTCCTCGAAGTATTGTATATTCAAAAGCAAATCTATGGGGTAAACAACGAGAATTGCCACCATTTCCTAAACAGAGTTTTAAAGAAGCATATCAAGCAAAAAAAGGAGACAGAAAGTGAACGCAAAAGAAAAAATACTTGCCAACATAAAAAATAATGTCCCAGCAATCAAAGAACCTATGCCACAAACAAACATCGCACATGTACATTTTGAAAACAAAGAGGAAAAATTTGAAGCTGCGCTCGCTTCAGTGGGTGGCAATGCAATAACGCTAAGCCATGAGAGCATCGATGCGTTTGTAGCAAAACATTATCCTGATGCTAAAGTGATCACAAGCACCATAGATGGGCTTACATGTAAGAATAAAGATGCAAACGAACAAGATACTCCGCACTTCTTAGAAGATGTAGATCTTGCCATCGTTGAGGGTGAATTTGGCGTTGCTGAAAATGGAGCTGTTTGGGTCAAAAACCCAAAAAACAAACACAGAGTTCTTTATTTTATAGCACAAAGACTTCTTATCATCGTACCAAAAGGAGCGCTTGTAGATACTATGCATGAGGCATATGAGAGAGTAAAATTTAATACAAGTGGTTATGGAACTTTTATCAGCGGTCCATCAAAAACAGCTGATATAGAACAAGCACTTGTTATCGGAGCACATGGTCCAACTGATGCTTGTGTGCTATTTGTGTGATCGTCTTTTTCGCAAAAATATTGGCATCTGAGAGATAAAAACACCTGTTAAAATAATTCCTGAGGCTATGATTTCGATAAATTTTAGCCTCTCTCCCAATATAAAAAACGCCAAGATAACTGTAAAAACAGGTGTGAGATTGACATAAGCTAAGGCCTTTGAAGCTTCAATGCGACTTAGCGCAAAATTAAACATCCCATAGCCACAAAGTGTAACCACAATCCCTAGATACAGAACCCACAACAAGGCGTCAGTTGTTATCTGCATCGGTACATTAAAATATTCCCAGATGGCAAATGGCATAAAAAAGAATACTCCAACAAAAGATTGAATGGCAGTTAAAAAAAGTGCTGAAAATTTAGCACTGAGGTATCGAATGGAGATAGCATAACCAGAGCCACACACCATAGCCAAAAATTCAAGCGTGTTGCCAAGCAACGGATTACTTGCATTTGCATCACTTGTTGCGTTTAGACTCAGCAAAATAGCACCGACTAATGCCACAAAATAGCCTAAAAGCATTTTTTTTGTGATAAGCTCTTTAAGCACAATTCCAGCAATTATCGCGGTAATAAGTGGCATCATAGAGGTGATCATCCCAGCTTGTGCTGCTGTTGTATATTGCAAGGCTTTAGCTTCAAAAATAAAGTACAAACATGGCTCAAAAAATACCATCAAAGCTATGTATTTGACATCTTTTTTCTCAAAAGAGAGTTTAGAAAACTGCTTTATAAAGTACAAAAAACAGATACTAGCTATCACCATGCGTCCAAATATAACGCTCATCGGGCCCAATGGACCGATAGCAGATTTCAAAGCTATAAAAGAACTTGCCCATACTAGCATAGCAGTACACAAAGCAAAAACTGCAATCCAATCAATACCTTGTTTTTTCATGCTTCTCTCTCTGATATAAATAGTTCGAAATTCTAGCATTATTGACTTAAAAAAGCAGATGCCAAGAAGTCCGTAAATTTAGATTTGTTATTTAAAAAATCAAGAGTGTATCTTAACTGACTTTACGCATTTTTGTAAAAAAGTTCGTAAATACCTCTCAAACTGATGCGTTCGTTTTAGTGCGTAACATCAGATCTTAATTAAAAATTGATATAATTTACACATAAACTAATCATTCGCAAACAAAGGGATAATTTATGGGTATCTTTAATATAAGAAACATCATTTTGCTTATAGCATTTGTTTTTGTGGTGCAATTTATAAATACAGATTCGCAAGAGTTTGATGGAGGTATTATGCTCAGTACAGATACAAAAATACTCGCTTTTGGCGATAGTATAACTTATGGATATCGCGTTGCTAGTGAGGAAAATTATCCAACCTTATTGCAATCTCTCATAGGTGGTACGATTTATAACGAAGGAATCTCTGGTGAAGCAAGCGCCGAGGGATTGCGACGGTTGCCAAGTTTGCTTGATCATTACAAACCTGATATTCTTATCGTGTGTCATGGTGGCAATGATATCCTCAGACGACATAACCTTGCCAAAACCAAAGAAAATATTGGCAAAATGATAGCATTAGCACAAGAAAAAAACATACATGTAATTCTTGTTGGTATCCCAACGCTTGACATTCTAACACTTTCAACTGCGTCATTTTACAAAGAACTTGCAAGTGAATATAGCGTGGAACTCGAAGATAAAGCGCTTGAACAAATCCTCGATGATGACAAACTCAAAATCGACAAAATCCATCCAAATGCACAAGGTTACGATATTCTTGCCAAAAAAATTGCTACACTTATCACCAATACTTACACGCCACACTATTAAAAATTGTTTATTTTCGTTACATTTGTATTCAAATTATCGCACTTACATGTAAATTAAAATATTCAATTTATCATAATGTTTCATTTTTACACATATAATACTTTTTTTGTTACTCTTCCGTGATATTTTCATTTATGCTATGTTAATGCTACTTAGATTATTTATGATGTATTTGAAATTTAAAAAAGGAGACCCTATGAATAGTAATGCGGCTGAAGCTTACTGGAAAGAAAATATCGCAACAATTCTTAAATTGCTGGTGATTTGGTTTGTTGTGTCCTATGGTTGTGGCATCATCTTTGTTGATGAACTCAATGCCATAGAATTTGCAGGCTTTAAACTTGGATTTTGGTTCGCGCAACAAGGTGCTATGTACACATTTGTTGTATTAATTTTTGTTTATGCAAAGATGATGGAGCGAATCGAAGAAAAATATGATGTTCACGAATAAGAAAGGGGTTTAAATATGGAATTACAATCATTAATTTATCTATTTGTTGGGCTTTCATTTGCACTTTATATCAGTATAGCGATATGGGCAAGAGCTGGTTCTACAAAAGAGTTTTATGTAGCAGGTGGTGGGGTTCATCCTATCTTAAACGGTATGGCAACAGGTGCTGATTGGATGAGCGCTGCTTCTTTTATCTCACTCGCAGGTATTGTTTCATTTATCGGAAATGATGGTGGAGCTTATTTGATGGGATGGACTGGCGGCTATGTATTACTTGCCATGCTTTTGGCTCCTTACCTTAGAAAATTTGGTAAATTTACAGTTCCTGATTTTATCGGCGATCGATACTATTCAAGCGTAGCAAGAACGGTTGCAGTTATCTGCGTTGTCTTTATCTCGTTTACTTATGTTGCTGGTCAAATGAGAGGCGTTGGTATCGTTTTTTCAAGATTTTTGCAAGTTGATATCAATACTGGTGTTATCATTGGTATGGCTATCGTTTTTGTATATGCTGTTTTGGGCGGTATGAAAGGGATAACTTATACACAAGTTGCACAATATGTTGTTATGATCTTCGCTTTTACTGTTCCTGCGATATTTTTGTCACTTCAAGTAACAGATACTTTTGTTCCACAAATCGGCTTTGGCTCAAAAATAGCTTTTCAATTTGATGATGGTGTAAAAATGATCGATCAAGGTACTTATCTTTTGCATGCACTTGATCAATCCATAACTGATCTTGGATTTGGTGCTTACACAGTGAGTGCTACTGGTTCATTTAATGTCTTTATGCTTACTGCTGCATTGATGTTAGGAACTGCGGGACTTCCACATGTAATCGTAAGATTTTTTACAACTCCAACTGTAAAGGGTGCTAGAATTTCAGCTGGTTGGGCTTTGGTTTGTATCGCTATCATGTATACAACTATTCCAGCCGTTGCGGGTTTTGCGAGAATCAATATGATCAAAAATCTTCAAAATGTTGATTATAAAGAGTTCGTAAGTGGCGAGTCAAAACATTTAGATGGCACTATGAACAATGGTAC
This sequence comes from Sulfurospirillum sp., assembly GCA_014859685.1. Lineage (GTDB taxonomy): Bacteria > Campylobacterota > Campylobacteria > Campylobacterales > Sulfurospirillaceae > UBA6810. The sequence goes on from JACUTU010000005.1 coordinate 207,811, forward strand.
ATGGTTTAAAACTTGGGAAAGTTCAGGTTTGTTAGCTTGGAATGATAGAAATGGCGATGGAAAGATCCAATACGCAAAAGGTGATGCTTTTGTAGGCAAACCAAAGTTTACAGGTGAATTCGGTCCTAGCGGTCAAAGATTGACATCTAATCCTGCATCTGCTCATACACAAAGTGCTGAAGAGATGCGAGCAAGTGGCAAAATAGTCAATGAAATTTATGTCGATAGAGATATCATCGTATTAGCAAACCCTGAAATAGCAGGACTTCCAAACTGGGTTATAGCCTTTATAGCCGCTGGTGGTTTGGCAGCAGCACTTTCTACTGCAGCTGGTTTATTGCTTGCCATTTCAACATCTATCTCACATGATCTTTTGGGAAATGTTATCTTCAAAGATCCAGTAACAGGAAGATCTACTATGAGTGAAAAAGCTGAATTACGCGCAGCACGGTTGGCTGCTGTTGTAGCTATTTTAATTGCAGGATATCTCGGTATCTATCCTCCAGGTTTCGTTGCACAAGTTGTTGCTTTTGCCTTCGGTTTGGCGGCAGCTTCATTCTTTCCAGCGATCATTATGGGAATATTTTATAAAAGAATGAATAAAGAAGGTGCAATTGCTGGTATGCTTACTGGGCTTATCTTTACATTTTCTTATATCATTTACTTTGTTTTCTTGGGCGGAAACAAAGCAGATTATCTTTTTGGTATTGCTCCAACAGGTATCGGTACAGTGGGTATGATCCTTCACTTTATCGTAGCTTTTATAGTAAGCAATATGACACCACCGCCTCCAGCAGAGATCCAAGATCTTGTAGAACGCATAAGAGTTCCGCGAGGTGCTGGTGCTGCATCTGCACACTAAAACCAATAGATACACCACGCAAAAGTGGTGTATCTATTCCACATAAGGAGCATTCGTGAGCTTACACGACCAAGAAAGTTTTCTCAGATCCATCCATCCCTTCGAACTCTTAGGCGCAAAAGATTTGCAAAATGCTGTTGCTTCGATGAATATCGCCTACTACAAAAAAGATACACTTCTTATAGGACCTCAAAAATCTGCTGAATTTTTATATATTGTTATTAAAGGTGAAGTTGGCGAGTATTTTGAAAAAGATCTCTTGAAAGTTTATAGCAAATCAAGTACTTTTGATGCGGATGCCCTTATTTATGAAAAATGTGAAAATACTTTTATTGTTCTTGAAGAATTAATCTGTTTTGAGATGACAAAAAAAGATTTTAAAAAATTACTTGATGCAAGTAATGACTTTAAAAATTTTTATATCAAAGATCTTGCAAGCAAGATTCAATCTGCTAAACAAAAAGAATACACAACCCAAATGTCAGGCTTTATGATAGCAAGGGTTGCGGATACCTATTTGCACAAGGTGTGTATCGTAGATTTCTCTACACCCATTATGGATGCCTTAAAAAAGATGGAAGAGATAAAAACAAACTGCATTTTAGTACAAGAAGGAGATGAGCTAGGAATCGTTACAGATAGCGTCCTAAGAAAGCACATTTTGTATGAAAACTATGATAAATACGCAGCAATCGGGCCTATAGCACTCAAGCCTATTATTTCTATACAAAGTGATGATTTTTTATTTAATGCTCTTTTATCTTTTACAAAAAACTCCATCAAGAGAATTATCGTCAAAAAAGATGATGAAGTTATTGGCATCTTAGAGCAACTTGATCTTTTAAGCTATTTTGCAAATCATACCTATCTTGTTGCTGTGCAAATCAAAAAAGCGTCAAGCATAGAAGAACTCAAACAAGCAAGCCGAGATTTTATCAATATCATCAAAAAACTGCATGCAAAAGGTACAAAAGTTGAGTACATTGCAAAACTCATCAGCGAACTCAATGAGAAAATCTATGAAAAACTTTATTCAATGCTTGTTCCAGCAGAGTTAGCACAAAAAGCTTGTTTGATTGTCATGGGAAGTGAGGGCCGCAAAGAACAGATGCTTAAAACTGATCAAGACAATGCACTCATAATCCAAGATGCTTGTGATGTTGCGCTGTTTCAAGAAGTGATGGAGCAATTTACAAGTATACTTATAGATTTTGGTTTTCCTAAATGTGATGGCAATATCATGGTTTGCAATCCATATTGGAGAAAAAATACTTCTCAATATAAAAGCGAAATAGCAAGATGGCTCGAAGCTCCGAGTGGAGATGACTATATGCATCTTGCAATATTTTACGATTCTATCTGTGTGGCTGGTGATAGTTTGTTATTGCTAGAGTTAAAAACGATGATTTATGAGGGCACAAAAAATCGTAGTATTTTTATGGCAAATTTTGCAAAATCTGCTCTGCTTTTTGAAACTCCTATTGGTATGTTTACAAATCTCATCGTACATGACAATATGGTAGATGTTAAAAAGGGTGGCATTTTTCCTATCGTGCAGGGCATAAGAAGTTTAGCATTAGAGCATAATATCACAGAAACAACCACCGTTGGAAGAATCCGCCAACTCAAGAAGATGAAAATTTTTGAAGAAGATTTTTCAGGTGCACTCATCGAGGCTTTTGATACACTCCTAAATCTCAGGCTCAAAGAAAGATTGCATTCGCTTGAAAAGAATAGGAAATTTCAAAATAGTATAAATATTAGCAATCTAAACCAATTAGAATTAGAATTACTGAAAGATAGTTTGAAAATAGTCAATAAATTTAAAAGTTTTCTCACACATCATTTTAAACTCAATATGGTCGGATAATGATACAAACTTTAAAAAATAGATGGTATAGATCACATTTAAGTGATGAAAAATATGCTTTTTTATATGAGGATGCACCAGCAGATGAATTTGTAGTATATGATACAGAAACAACAGGTCTCAATCCAAAAAAGGATGAAATTCTCTCCATTGGTGCTGTAAAAATCAAAGCAAACAAGATTATCACATCGGAGAAATTTGAAATTTTTGTGAAACCTACATGTGAAATTAGTGAGACAAGTATAAAAATTCATCAGATACGAAATATTGATTTACAAAATGGTTGCGATCCACTTGATGCACTTGATAAATTTTTGCATTTTATAGGATCTCGTGTACTTGTTGGGTATTATCTAGAATTTGATGTTGCCATGATAAACAAATACCTCAAACCCCATCTTGGCATTAAACTTCCAAACAAACAGATAGAAGTTTCGGGAATCTATCATGACAAAAAGATAAAATTCATTCCAGATGGTACTATTGATTTACGGTTTGATACAATTATGAATGATTTAGGCTTGCCAATCTTTGGCAAACATGATGCAATCAATGATGCAATCATGACAGCTATGATGTATGTCAAACTTAAAAATACGCCCAGACTCTGAGTAAAAATTACAATTATAAATGCTTTGTGTAGTAGCAATTAGTTCCATAGCCATATTTTATAAAAAATTCATTTTCAGGCACAATATCAGCATGTCCGAGATACACTCTTCCGTCTGGTTTTAAAATCTCATAAAATCTCTTCATAGCCGCAACACGAAATAGATCATCAAAATATATAAGCATATTGCGAGAAAAGATGATATCAAATTTACCCAAATCTAAAAATGCTGGATCAAAGATATTGAGCTGTTTGAAGCTTACATATAAGAAAAGTGAATGATTAATCTCATATTTATCGCCATAGAATCGAAAAAATCTGCTTTTGCTTTGCTCATCTACCCGATGCAAGGATCTAGGAGAATAGATGCCTTTTTTCGCTTTTTCTATCACCTCTGAATTTATATCTATACCAATAATTTCATAGTTGTAACCCATATTTTGTGATTCTATAAGCATGGCCAAACTATATACTTCTTCGCCACTTGCACACGGTGCACAGAGAATTTTAACGCACTGATGTGTTTTTGATTGTGCAAAATTGATTGCTTCTTGCAATTGAGCAATTTCTCGCAAAAAATAAGTTTCATTTACAGTTACAAGGTTAATAAACTCTTGTTTAAGTTTTTTATCAATTTGCAAAGCATCAAAAAAAGATTTGAAGCTATAAAAACCTCTTTCTTTACAAAAAAGAGAAAATCTTGTCTCAAGAATACTTTTTTTACCAAAAAGATCAACGCCAATCTCTCGCTTGATAAGGTGTAAAATATCTGCAATTCCATAAAAATTAAACTCTTCTTGCTTTGGTTCTTGCTTGTCTTGTGTATTGATTTGCTTTTTTTTTCTGAAAAACATTTATGCTCCAAATTGCTTAATTACACTTATTATTGAATAAAGCGGCAAAACTTCTATATTTTTATTGAGTAATGCTGCTTGTTTTGGCATACCAAAAACTATTGCTGTCTCCTCGCTCTCAGCAATGCATCGTACACCATTTTTTTGCAACAAATCAATATTCACCGCACCATCTTGACCAATGCCCGTCAAAAGTACTGCTAAGAATGTAAATTTCTCAAGCATCCCAAGTGCAGAGCCAAAAATACACTCAATACTTGGATTATAATACGATTCATAATCGAGCTTACATGCAAGACTTGATGCACCATACTGACTTTCAAGTACACAACTTTTTGCACAGATATAGATATGTCGCTTTTGAATCTTACATGTACCATCCACAAGAACAACTTTTTGGAATAATTCACTATCAAATTGCTTTGCAAAACTTTGCAAAAATATTTCATTCATATGTTGTGCGATGATGATAGGAGTTTCAAAATCATTGCCCAAAGCTGAGAGAATTTTTTTAAGATGTCCAGGTCCACCAGTAGAAGCACCGATTAAAATAAGTTTATCTTTCACAAATCTATCGTTACTCTATTTTTACCAAGTTTTTTGGAAGTATACAATGCCTTATCAACCCGTTCAAAAAATGTATCAATACTTTCATCTAAATGCACACTAACAACACCAAAACTAGCACTTTGCTTAGATATAAAACTAAATTGATGTTCGCATATAAGTTTTTGTAAATTTTGTGCCACTTTGTGTGCATCTTCTATATCAGTGTGTGGCAGAATTATCAAAAACTCTTCGCCTCCCCATCTGCCTAAACAATCAGTATTTCGGATATTTTGTTGTATCAAATATGATAATTCTTGTAAAAAAATATCTCCTTTATGGTGTCCATAAGTATCATTAATCAATTTAAAATTATCAATATCAAGTAAAATTATAGAAAGTGGTTGTTTATAGCGATTAAATTTTTGCAATTCATAAACCATAATCTCATCCAATTTTAACCTGTTATACACTCCAGTAAGCTTATCTGTACTGGAAAGTATTTCAAGTTTTTTATTGTATTTATTTAATGCATATTGTCTATAAGCGATTAAAAGTCCTAGAAAAATTACCAAAGCAACCAATTTCCAAAAAAATTCTTTATATCGATAATTGTCTGCATAATTGAGAGCAATCCATTTGTTGAGTATTTTTTGATGTTCTAATTTATCAATTGATTCGATGGCTTTTTCAAAGATAGAAAATAAAAGTGGCTCATCATTGCGTACGCCGATGCCAAGATCCCAGTGCTCATCAAATTTACCAGCTATTTTGAGTTGTGTCGTATAGTTTTTTTGAATTTGATATGCACTTGTTGCGAGTGTATCTATAAAACCAAATATTTCACCATAAAGCACTTTTTTCATACCTTCTTTTGCATTTGAAACTTCTACAAGTTGCATTCGTGGATACTTCACACGCAATATCTCACCATACGCATATCCTTTAATAACCGCTATTTTCTTATCATTAATCGATCCAATATCTGAGAAAAAAAGCTCATTAGGGCGAGTTACGAGTACAAGAGGAATTTGTAAGTAGGGTTTAGTAAAATTCATATAAGTTCTTCGTTCTGGTATAGCCATAGCGAGTGAAAAAATATCACATTTTCTATTTTTTGCAAACTCTTACTTCATTTTTATCTAATGAATTAATAGTTTGATTAATGATATCAATAAGTATTTTATTTTCTATTGATGCCATCACATGTAAACTAGTTTCAAGATCATCAAAATGCACTTTCGAAGCTATTTGCAAATTAGAAAGCATTTTATTATTGATAAGAGAAAGTGCTACAAGTCTATCATCAACAACACCATCAACCAATCCAAAAGCAACCGCTTCAAGAGCATCTTGTGAATTATCATATGAAATAAAATCAATATCAGGAAAGTGAGTTTTTAAGTAATCAGAAATAACCCATCCTTCTAATAATGCAAGTTTTTTTCCAGCCAGATCGGATAGTTTTTCTATATTTGGCTCATTAATGCGTCTTATCAACACATAATTTATATCCAATACAGGAAGACTTAAAATATATTTCTGTTTTCGTTGTTTTGTTTTAGAAACTGGCAGTAAAAGTTCAATAGAGTTATTTTCAAATTGTTTTTGCAATTCAGGCCAAGGAGCAGTTTTATATACTCTTTTTATACCAATTTTTTTGAAAACCAAATCCATAAAATCAACAATATAACCTTTAGGTTCATTCTTGTCATTAAAATCATAAGGATACCAGTCAAGTTCGTTTGAAAGAAAAATAGTTTTATGAGTATCAATCCATACCTGTTGCTGTTCAGTAAAAAAAATATCTTTAGAAAATAAAATACAGAACGGAAAAAATAAAGTAAAAAATAAAATTTTATGCAAGAAAAGTCCTTTCACAAGGAGTGAGAATACACACAAATCCGGCAGCGACCTACATTTCCATCCCAGTAAGGGAAAGTA